>CBDUGP010000002.1:0-224519 GCA_965366625.1 uncultured bacterium | reverse complement strand
CCTCGAGCACCCGGAAATTTTCCCGCTCGCGCTCGAAGTACCCGAAAGACGTGAAGAAATTGAGCACCCAATCGAAGCTCTGAGCCCCGAACGGCAGCTCACGCATATCCCCAGCGGCGATTTGGGGCTGCCGGGGCGGGGTCGCCAACAGGTCGACGGACAGATCCACACCCACGACGTTGTATCCCCGTTTGCGCAAAGCGGCGGAATGGCGACCGGCACCGCAAGCCAGGTCGAGCACCCTCTTGGGACGCGATCCTTCGAGGTGTTTGACGACGAAGTCGACGTGTCGACCGGCTTCCTCTTCGTCGCGATGGGCATAGAGCTCCAGGTATTCCTGGCCGAACCATTCTTTGTACCAAGCCATGTTTTCAGCTTTCGGGGTCGTGGACGGAGGGCTTCGGTGACCACTAACTTACGGGCGGGGGCCGTCGTTCGGATCGTTTCCTTCCCCAACGTGCGGGGCAGCACAAACATTCCATTCCCGGACACATTCACGCCGGCGTCGCTCGCTCGCCCCCCTATTGACCAGCATTGAACAGCTGTTTTTGCCGCTACGACCCCGCAAGCAGTACAATCCGGAACATGATGAAGATCGGCTCCGTAGCCTTTGCACCTCCCACCCTTTTGGCCCCCATGGCCGGCGTGACCGACCGCGATTTCCGGCTGATTATTCGCCGGATTGGCGGCGTTGGTGTGGTGACGATGGAGTTCATTTCGTCAAAGATGTTGATGCAAGGGGACAAACGGGTCACGAGTCTGCTCCATTACGAGGAAGAAGAACGCCCGCTCTCCATCCAGATCTACGGCTCCGACGCCGCCACCATGGCCGACGCCGCCCGCGTGGTGGAGCAGCGCGGGGCAGACCTTTGCGACATCAACATGGGCTGCCCCGCCAACAAGGTTCTAAAGGGCTGTGCCGGGGCGGCGTTGATGGGGGACCTCAAGCTCGCCCAACACATCGTGCGCGAGGTCCGACGGGCGATCTCTCTTCCGTTGACGGTCAAATTCCGCTTGGGGATTGACGATCGGCGCATGAATTTCATCGAGTTGGGCCGGATTTGCCAGGAAGAGGGTGCCGATGCCGTCGCTCTGCATCCCCGCACCGCCAAACAGATGTATCGGGGCGAGGCCGATTGGTCCAAGATCGGGGAGCTCAAGGCCGCGCTCGAGATTCCGGTGATCGGCAACGGTGACATCCGCGATGCCGACGATGCGGTACGAATGATCCAACAGACCGATTGCGATGCGGTGATGGTCGGGCGGGGTGCGACACGCAATCCTTGGATCTTTGCCCAAATCAAGGCACGTTTGTCGGAAGGTCGCCTACCGGAGCCGAGCCTGGCGGATCGTCGGCAGCTGATCACCCAGCACTTCCGTACGCTGATGGACCGAGAAGAGCCGCGGACCGCCCTGCACAAGATGCGGACCTTCACCCATTGGTACAGCCACGGCCTGCCCAAGGGCCAACACATGCGCCGACAGATCCAGAGGCAGGAAGATCCCGAGAGTCTCTTGGTGATGGTCCAGAGTCACTTCGAAACGGTTCAGAACGATTCCATTAGCGAGGCGGCTTGATTTGAATTCCCTGTCGGTAGAAATCGAAGCGTCTGCGCCCGCGGCGCTCAACTTGATTGCTCGCCAAACGGAGCTTTGGGACGCCGACTGGCAAGGCATCGACCGCACCTCGGGCAAGCTCGGTTTGCAGGTTTCAGCCGGCCTTCGCCGAGGCTGGGTCGAAGCAACGGTGCGCACCGAGCCTCTCGGCACGGAGCGCTGCCGAATGATCTTCGAACCCGATCACGACGAATATCGAATCGACCGCGGGTCGGTGATGATCCTGGTGGCTTCGGCTTTCGGCTGCCTGGTTACCGTGGTCGCGATGTTCTTTCCCCTACTTCTGCCCCTCGTTCCCGTGGGCATCCTGCTCGCTTTCGGCGGTTATCTGGTGGTGATCGCCCGTTTGCGCAATAGCGGACCCGAAGAATTCTTCGAATCCGTGGTCGCCGATCATGAGTCGGGCAACGACCCGGACGCCAATTAATTAGGGCCCATCCAGAAATGGATTCCGGTGGGTCGGCGCGGCGCCCTGCGCGCGTCGCTCCGAACTCGCGCCACCGACGCCCGCAGTCCGCCCCGCCGGCCTCAAACCGGCACTAGCCCATTCGACTCCCTGACTAGTCGGCGCGATAGACCACTTGCCCGCCCACGACCGTGGCGACGATCTCACCGTCTAGGATCGCCCCGGGATCGCTTTCTCCGAGCACCAACGGATCAATGCTCATCAAGGTCACGTCGCCCCAGCGACCTTCGGCCAGAATTCCTGTGTGCTCTTCCCAATGGGCAGCGTAGGCAGACCAAACCGTGTAGGCCCGCACAGCCTCCTCCGGGGTCAAACCTTGCTCGGGATACCACCCGCCGGCCGGTTCCTTATTCTTGTCCCTGCGGGTGATGGCCGCGTGTAGGCCGTAGAAGATGCTGTGGTCGGAGCCGCTGAGGTCGGAATTGAAGGTGATGGCGGCGCCGGCCCGCCGCAGGGTCCGCCAAGCGTAGGCCCCGCGCACCCGCCGGGGGCCGATACGCTCTTCGGCCCAGGTCTTATCCTCCACCGCATGGGGCGGCTCCATGGACGCGATCACGCCTAATGACGCAAATCGGTTGAAATCGTCGGCGTGGACGACCTGGGCGTGCTCGATGCGATGGCGCTGGTCCTTCGAGCTTGGATCCTCTTGTTGAACCTTGGCGATGAAATCCAGGGTTTCCCGGTTTCCGGCGTCGCCGATCGCGTGGATCCCCACTTGAAAGCCGCCCTTCATCATCTCGGCCACCAGATCCTGGTCGAATCCGTATTCATCACCGCTGGTGCCTCGGTGGCCGGGTCGGTCGGAATAATCTTCGAGCAAGCGGGCGCCACGGGATCCTAGGGCGGCGTCGTAATAGGCCTTGACCGACCGCACCGCCAATTTGTCCTTGCCGCCCGTGCCCGATAAGGGTCCTCGCTTGAGCCATCGGCGGCAGAGGGCCTCATGGCGGGCCGAAAGCATGGCATAGACCCGAATCGGCAATTGGCCGTCCTTGAGCATCACCTCGAGGGCCGCCATGTGGAAAGGGTCAGCCCCGGCTTCATGCACCGCCACGAAACCGTCACGAGCCATCTGCTCCAGCCCCGCGAGCATGAACGCTTGGCGCTGCTCTTGGGTCGGCTCGGGAAGGGCGGAGGTCAGCAAGGATGCCGCTCGATTCAGCAACACCCCCGATGGATTGCCGTCCGCGTCGCGCAAGATGTCTCCACCTTCGGGCGTGACCGTGTCACGGGTGATGCCCGCCCGTTCGAAGGCCAGGAGATTTCCCCAAACCGCGAAACCGTGCAATGAAGTCAGGATCACCGGATTGTAGGGGACCTTCTCCGTCAACAGATCCAATGTCGGATAGCGATTAGCCCAAGCCCCTTCGTCCCACCCGCGACCGAGGATCCACTCCCCAGGCTCCGTGGAGCGGGCCCGTTCGACGACCTTGGCGACGGCTTGCTCCTCGGTTTCGACTCCGATCAGATTGACTTGGGCTGCCAGCTCTCCAAGCCCGGACACGTGGGTGTGGGAATCCACCAAGCCGGGAAGCACCGTGGCTCCGGCCGCATCCAGGACTTCCATGCCTTCATCGACATATTTCTGGACACCGTCGTTGCTGCCGACGAAGACGATCCGTCCATCGCGAATAGCCACCGCCTCGGCGTCGGGGTGCCAGCCGCCGGCATCTCGGGGTGCGTCCGCAGCCGGCTTGCCCTCCAAGGACGGCTCTGACCACGAAAGGGTGTACACACGACCATTGGTGATCACCAAGTCATCGCTTACGGGCTTCGTCACCTCCGACACCGACTCGGCAGGGGCCTTCACTGCCTGCGAATCTGTCGGCGATTCTGGGGTCGGGCCGCCGCACCCGAGCGCAAATATCAGCCCAAAGCCGAGCGCCCCCCACAGGTTCGGCCCGCAGACTCGCCGGATGGCGTTGGGTAAAACACATCTGACGACAGATCGCCGGTCGAAAGCCATGCTGAATCCTTTCCGTATTGTTCGTCGAGGCGGATCATACCTCGTGGATCGGCTTTCTTCCGGCCTTTTGAAAGTGCGCTCAATCCAAAGCCAAGGCTCGACGAATGCTCTCGACATAGGGAGCTTCGAGCACCCCGACCTCGGTGATGATGCCCGCGATCAACTCGTTCGGTGTGACGTCGAAAGCGAAGTTCATGGCCTCCGTATCCCGAGGGGAAACCCGACGACCGCCGAAAGCCGTTACCTCCTCGGAATCGCGAATCTCGATCGGAATTTCGTTGCCGGTGGGCGTTCTCGGGTCGATGGTGGATCGCGGCGCGGCGACATAAAACGGCACCTTGTGACGATTGGCCAACACGGCCACGGTGTAGGTTCCGATCTTGTTGGCCGCGTCCCCGTTGGCGGCCACCCGGTCGGCCCCGACCACGACCCGGTCGACCAAACCCCGAGACATCAACGCCCCGACGCTCGAGTCGGTCACCAAACGATAGGGAATGCCGAGCTTCTCCATTTCCCAGGCGGTCAGCCGGGCGCCCTGAAGTAACGGGCGGGTTTCGTCGACCCACACCTGCCCCAGCCGACCTTCCCGGAAGGCCGAGGCGATCACGCCGACGGCGGTTCCGTAACCCGCTGTGGCCAGGGCGCCGGCGTTGCAATGGGTCAGGACTCGATCCCCTTCTTGGAAGAGGGGCACGCCGTTGTCGCCCATGGCGCGGTTGGTTTGCACGTCTCGGCGCTGAAGGTCCTTCGCCCATTCCAATAACTCGGCGCGACAGACCTCCGCTCCTTTTCCGGCATGGGATTCAAAGATTTCTCTGCCTTTCTCCAATGCCCAACGCAGATTCACCGCCGTCGGGCGGGTTGCGCCGAGGATCTCGAAGACTTCCTCAAAGCGCTGTCGAAACTCTTGGTCGGTCGCGCCTTGAAGGCCGACGACCAATCCGTAGGCAGCGGAAACGCCGATCGCCGGCGCCCCTCGGACGGAAAGGCGTTTGATTGCCGCGGCCACATCTTCGACCTTTCGGCAATGCAACCAGGTTTCTTCATCGGGCAGCAGGGTCTGGTCTAGCAACAACAAACAGTCGTGCTCGTCAGACCAGGAAATCGGGGCGATGGCTTGGAATTCTGGGGTGCTCATAGGTTGATTTTATGGCTCCCGGGTCGGAAACTGAAGCACGCCTCACTGGAGTTGGCGGTAAGATCGGGCATATGGAGCCGCCCATTCTCAATCGTTTCCGGCAACGTGCCCGCGCCTTGGATAAAACCGTCGTCCTGCCGGAAGCCACAGATCCACGGGTTTTGGCGGCTGCCGCCCAAGCCCGGGAGTTGGGGATTTGCCGCCCCTTGTTGGTGGGGGAGCGGGATGCGATCGTCGACACCGCCCGGCGGGAGAGAATCAAAATTGATCCCGAGCAAGTGCGCGACCCACGCGAGGACGAGCGACGCCAGGAGCTGCTCGACATGCTCGGCACCTCCCGCTCGATTCCAAAGAACTCCATTGAACAGCGTTTTCTAGACCCTCTCTACTACGCCAACCTACTGGTCAAAATCGGCGATGCCGACGGCGGCGTGATGGGCGCGGTCGCCACCACCGGGGAAACCTTGCGAGCGGGCTTACGGGTGCTCGGCATGGATCCCCGCTATAAAGTCGTAACCTCCTGCTTCCTCATGGCGTGGCCCGACGATCGAGTCTTGGTATACGCCGATTGTGGGGTGGTCCCGAAACCGACGGCTCTCCAATTGGCGGATATCGCCATGCAGGCTGCCGAAACCCGGCGCTCCTTGGTGGGCGACGAGCCTCGGGTAGCTTTGCTGGCCTTTTCCACCCTGGGCAGCGCCCAGCACGAAAGCCTAGATGTGGTCCGGGAAGCGGTGCGGATTCTCGCCGAAAGGAAGGTGGATTTCCCCTTTGATGGCGAGCTTCAGGGGGACGCAGCCCTGGTACCGGAGATCGCCGCCCGCAAGGCGCCGGGAAGCGCCGTGGCAGGAACAGCTAATGTGATGATTTTCCCGGACCTCAATTCAGGTAATATCGCCTACAAGCTCACGGAGAGACTGGCGGGTGCCCGGGCGATCGGCCCGCTGCTGCAAGGTTTGGCTTTTCCCATCCACGATCTCTCACGCGGTTGCTCAGTAAGCGATATTCTGGACACCCTGGCCATCACGGCCTTGGATGCGCGGAGGTAGGTATGAAAGTCCTGGTGATCGGATCCGGTGGCAGAGAGCACGCATTGTGCTGGAAATTGCGCCAGAGCCCCAGAGTGACAGAACTCTATTGCGCTCCCGGCAACCCCGGAATCGCTCAAGTTGCAGATTTGGTGCCCATTCCGGCCGACGAAATCCATCAGCTGGCAGACTTCGCCGTCGATCTAAAAATCGGCCTGACCGTCGTCGGCCCTGAACTCCCGCTCACGCTCGGCATCGTCGACGAGTTTCACAACCGGGGTTTGCACATCTTCGGCCCGCAGCGAAAGGCCGCCGAACTCGAAGGCAGCAAAGTCTTTTCCAAAGAATTCATGAAACGGCACGGCATTCCCACCGCCGATTTCGGCATTGCCCACGACGCCGAGGAGGCTCGAACCCAAGCCGCCAAATTCGGCTTCCCGGTGGTGCTGAAAGCCGACGGTCTCGCCGCCGGCAAGGGCGTCATCCTGCCGAAGAATCAGGAGGAGCTGGAAGCCGCCATTGGGCTCTTCTTTGATCAGCGACGCTTTGGCGCCGCGGGAAATCGGGTAGTGGTGGAAGAGTGTTTGGTCGGCGAAGAGGTCTCGTTCACCTCCTTGTGCGACGGTCGGCATCCACTGCCCTTGGCCACCTGCAAGGACTATAAGCGCCTGCTCGACAACGATGAAGGACCGAACACCGGCGGCATGGGGGCCCACAGCCCCGCCGGCAGTTTCGACAGAAAGTTCGGCGCCCAGGTCTTAGAGGAGATCGTCCGTCCGACCCTGGCCGGCATGGCGATGGAGAATCGCGACTTCATGGGTGTGCTCTACACCGGCCTGATGATCACCGACGCGGGTCCGAAAGTGCTCGAATACAACGTGCGCTTCGGGGATCCAGAAACCCAACCCTTGATGATGCGCATGAACACGGACCTCATGCCAATTCTGGAGCAGGCTGCGGCCGGGCGATTCGAAACCCTACGAATGGGTTTCCTCAAAGAACACGCCGCCTGCGTGGTGCTCGCCAGCAAGGGCTATCCAGAAAAGCCCGCCAAGGGAGATCCGATCGAAGGCCTGGACCGTCTAGTGGGCCAAGAGGGGCTCGAAGTCTTCCATGCGGGCACGGCCACCAAGGGCGACAAGATCGTGGCGGCCGGCGGACGGGTGCTGAACGTCTGCGCCACCGGCCCCCAGCTGCGAGATGCCCTCAAGAAAGCCTACTCGGCATCCACCCACATTCAGTGGCCCAACAAGATCTTGCGCACGGACATCGGGCGCCGGATCCTGCAAGGGACCTGACGCCCGAATCGCGCTCCGCTACTTTCTCAGCACGTCATTCCTGATCGGCCACCGCCTTCTTCGCCGCAGGCTCTTTCACCACTGCCCGAGCATTGATCTTCGGCCCGTCGACGGTTTGACTCATGCCCGACGGCCAGAGCACCTCGATCCGATCGACTTTTTTCGCGTCTCCCAGGCCGAAATAGAGCGGAATATCGCTGTGGGAGAGATATCCCGACTCTCCGTCATTGACCTTGACGTAGGTTTGGTCACCCGCCGTGACCTTGACCGTGGCACCCAATCCCTGGCGATTGGTGGTGGTGCCCTCAAGGTCGACCTCGATGAAGTTGACCGGCTGTTTTTCGGACAGATTGCTGACCAAGACCATAGGCTCGGCATTGAATTCGTTGGTGACGATGTCGAGATCGCCGTCACCTTCGAGATCGAAGACCACGGAGGAACGGGTACCGAGCGCACCCATCACCGTGATGCAGCCGGTTTTGCCTTTGCAATCGCTGTGCTCGGAGTCGGCACCCGAGCAATTGAGCACGAACCACGGTTTGGCGGTCGCGCCGCCTTTTCTCGGCTCCACACCCACCAGGAACTCACTGTCGACGAAGCGCTTGCCCTTTTCATTGAGCAATAGGGAGCTGACACCGTATCGCCACGGATAGTTCATGCTCGAGGTGATGTAGACGTCGTCCCAGCCGTCGGCGTTGAGATCGCCGGAGGAGAGACCCCAAGGCCAGAAGTTCTCAGCACCCATGGACTCAGAGACCTCGGTGAACTTACCGCCGCCGTCGTTGCGGAAGAGGGCATTGCCCAACACGTGGTTGCCATCCGTGGCCAATGCTTCAACCGGACGGTTCTTGGTCATCTTCGACTTCTCTTTTTGCGGCGGCAGCACCTCGATCATGTCGGTGTGCATGTCGGTGACGAAGATGTCTTGGCGTCCGTCATTATTGAAATCGAAGATCTGGATGCCCATGGCTCCCCATGGGGTCGCCGGGAAGTACTTTCGGCTCTGTTTGACGAAGCGGTTCCCTTTTTCGTTGATCCACAGCTCGTCATGGCCTTGCATATTCAACAGATAGAGGTCCATCCAACCATCATCGTTGGCGTCGATCAGGCCGGCGTCGCCGGACCAGCTGCCATCCACCAAACCCATCTCAGCGCTGACATCCTCGAATCGTTTGCCGCCCACATTCCGGTAGAGGATGCTGTTCTCAGTGCGATCCGGGAAGACGTGGCCGGAAAATGCGTCGGCATAACCGATCCAATATCCTCCTCGTCCTTGGGTCTCGCCGGTATATTTGCCGACGTTGGTCACGAACAAGTCGAGCAGGCCGTCGTGGTTGAAATCAAAGAAGACCGCGCCGGACGAGTGGCCCACGTGGTCGATCCCAGCCGCCTTGGAAATGTCGGTGAATTTGCCGCCTCCGTCGTTGCGGAAGAGCAAGTTGCCATGGCGGACGGTGGTCACGAAGAGGTCCGGATCGCCGTCATTATCGATATCGCCGAACGATCCCGCCACACTGATCCGATCCGCTACCGCAACACCGGCGCGCTCGGTCCAATTCTCAAACTTTCCACCGCCCTTATTTCGCCACAGCTCGTTGGGGCCCATCTGGCTGGTGAAATAGAGGTCCAAGCGCCCATCGCCGTCCACGTCCGCGGCGGCGACGCCGTTGCCGTGGTCGTAGTGCACCGCTTTGTAGTCGCGACCCGCATCGTCGACGATTTGGTGTTTGAAGGTGATGCCGGTGGCTTCCACGGAATCCTCGAATTTGAACCCGTAGAAGACGTCGTATTTTTGGGCCAAGGCTTGCTGCACCCGCTCGCGCAGGGGCATCCAGAACGGGTCGAGCACGTCGGCGTGGGCTCGCTGCGGATTCTCCGCGGCCGGAGGACAATCCGCGGCGGTAGCTTGGCCCTCCGAAGATGCCGAGCTTGACGTCGACACCGACGACGGCGTCGCTCCCGTCTGCGGCGCCGCCATCGAATGGCCACAACCGAAAGCACTGGGGCCGGTCACGAGCAAGGTGAAGCCGATCACGAGCAGGGCAGAAAGCCCGGCGGCTGAGGGTCGAGGTGAGGTTTGGATCATCATTTATCTCGGTCGATGTGGTGTGGTGTGCAGTAAAGGGTGTGGGAACGCATGGCTTCACGGTTCCCAATCCCCAGGGTAGCATTTTCGGTCCCGCGGCCAAACGGCGGCTCAACCCAGAACGGGCGACGTCGCACTGCGGCAAGAATCGTTGACAGTCTTTCCAATTGACTGCCATAATGGCGGCAACGTCTTCCTCCGAGGTTCCTTTAGCTACGACGTTTAGACAGCAGGCTTTAAACCGGCTTCGAAGCCGGTACGACCTCGGATGGAAGCTCGATCGCGCCACCTGCGCGAATATTCTGTTAATTATCCACCGGATGAAATTATGGGTGGTTGTGGCGGTTGCAGCTTTAAAGGGATGTCTACGGCCGTGGAAGACACGTACGTCGGCGTCCGCTTTGGTGAGGAGACCAACCTCACCCTCTGCCGAACGGATGGCAGACTCTTCGGCAAAGACGCCAAGGTCATCGTCGAACTCGACGACGGCCCGGCGTACGGCCGGGTTGAAAAATCCCCGATGCCTATTTTCAAGCCTTGTCAGAAGTCCAGCGCGCGCAAGATCGTGCGCCCAGCTTCCGACGAGGACCGCCAGGCCCAAGCACGGAAGATCAAAACCGAGATCACCGCCAAACAATTTTGTCGCCAGCGGGCCCAAGAGCTGAAGCTGGAAATGAAAGTGTCTAAGGTCGAGATCTCACTCAACGGGCGGCACGCGACTTTCTATTTTACCGCCAACGGTAGGGTGGACTTCCGGCAGCTGGTGCGCGACCTCGCGCGACGCTTTTCCACTCGGGTCAAAATGGTCCAAGTCGGCGCACGGGATGAAGCAGCCCTGCTCGGCGGTATCGGCATCTGTGGCCGAACCCTTTGCTGCTCGTCCTGGCTCACAGACTTCAAGCCCATCTCCATCCAGATGGCGAAACGACAGAACCTCAGCCTCAACCCGTCTAAAATTTCCGGACAGTGTGGACGGCTCCTATGCTGCCTCGCCTATGAGGACCCCCTCTACCAAAAGAGCACGCGGCGCCGGCCACCGGGGCCCAAGGGAGCGGGCGTCAAGTCCACCGCGCCGCGAAAGGACGGAGACGACCCAGGTCCCCGCCAGGACCCAGGTCCCCGCCAGGACAGTGAACGCAGCAAGAACCGCATTGCGGGTGGTGCCCGATGAGCAATCGAAAGTTGATCCGCCCGGACGCCGCAGACCAACGCGCAGGGCGCGGAGTACGACGCAAGCATGTACCTCCGGAACAGACCAATGCCGAAGAGTTCTACTATCTGAAACAGATGGCGGCCAAGACCCCGATGGTCGTGGTCCTGAACAACGATGAAGAGCTGCAGGGCTGGATCGAGTGGTACGACAAAGGGGCGATTAAGCTGAATCGCACCAATGGGCCCAATCTTTTGGTTTTGAAACGAAACATCCGCTACATGTTCAAAGAAGAAGAACTCAAGCGGTTTCGTAAACGTGACCGCTCTACATCCGCTTCCTGAGCGCTGAATTCCTGAGCACTTATTTCCTGAGCACTGGATTCGCAGTTTCGTTCCCGCTTTTTCCTATTGAAGACCCACTGATCGTCGACGGCCCGGGCAGGCCGAGACGTGACCGTTCAACGTGATGATTCAACGACGTGATGGCTTAAAGACGTGATGGTTTAAACTGCAAATGCCACACTGCGGCATTGAAGCTTATTTTCGAGCGGTGTGGACAAGGAGACTCCAATGACCGATCAACCCATAAGCCCCTTGAAGGTGGCTGGCCTAGGCCTCTTAGCCTCGACCCTAATCGCTTCCAGCGTTTTTGCTTCCGGTTTCAGTATTTTCGAGCAGGGGGCCAAGGCCTCGGGCGTGGCCGGGGCATTTGTCGCCTCTGCCGACGATGCCTCCGCCAATTGGTACAACCCGGCCAATTTGGTTTGGATGGACGGCACCCAATTTCAATTCGGCGGCAATTTGATCACCGCCGGTGGGGATACCGATCTGACGGTGCTCGATCCCAATTTCGGCGTCTTCCAATCCACGACCTTCAATCCCGAAGACTCGATCGAAACCCCGATTCACCTCTATTACACCAAGAAAGTCAGCTCCAATATCGCTTGGGGTATCGGCATCACCACTCCGTTCGGTTTGGTGACGGAATGGGACCAACGTCCGATCACCTTCACAGCCAATAAGTCGGAACTCACGACGTTTGTGCTCAACCCCAACATCGCCTTCCGGCTGACCGAGACCTTCAGCGTGGCGGTTGGTGTGGACTATATGTTTGCTGACGTCGGCTCTTTTTCCCGTGAGGTGCCCATCGACCTGGACGGCAACCCCCTCAACGGTTTTGAGGTGATCGGCTTTTCCAATTTGACCGGTGATACCACCGAGATCGGCTGGAACGTGGCGCTGTCGTATCAGGGCAACAGCACCTCATTCGGTTTCACCTACCGCACCGGTTTCGAGCTGGAACTCGACGGCGCCATTGAATACTCCGACTTTGGCCCTCTGTCGCCGTTCTTCCCGGCCTCCGCCGGCACCGCTTCCATCGAGCTGCCGGCCCAAGCCGCGATCGGCTGGGGCGTGCAGCTGACCAATCAGTTCTCGATCGAGGTTGACGTCGCCTGGTCGGAATGGTCGGCTTTCGAGGCGATCGTTGTCGATTTGGAAACTGAGACCTTGTTGTCCCGCGATTTCATCGTCGAAGAAAATTGGGACGACACCTTCTCTTATCGCATCGGTGCCATCTGGAAATCCTCTCCGAAGTCGGAGTGGCGATTCGGCGCTGTTTACGACGAAAGCCCGGTTCCCGAGGAATTCCTTCGCCCCTCGATTCCGGACGCCAACCGCAAGGGTCTATCCATCGGTTATGGCCATACGGGAAATCGCTTCAGCCTCGACCTCTACTACATGCCGCTTTGGTTTGACGACATCACCGCTATCCCCGGTGAAGAGGGTGTGATTGCAGGTACCTACGAGACCTTCGTGCAACTCGCCGGAGCGTCGCTCAACATGCGCTTCTGATTCGTTTTCGTAGATCCGAACAGCTGAGGGCCGGTGCTTCTACGGAAGCGCCGGCCCTCAGCCGTATGGGTCCCCACTTACTCAAACCGGGAATCACCGACCATGACCGATCGTCCCTCCACCGACCCACGACCAGTTTTGGTGTTCACCCAAGGCGATCCGGCCGGCATCGGACCGGAAATTCTGCTGAAAGTAGCCTCCGAGCCCTGGCTCAGGGAGGTTTGCAGACCCCTGCTGGTCTTGGAGCGGGCGGCCTTTCACAGTCTTCTGGACTCAGCGATGGACGTGGCATGGGACACGTTTCATTTCCTCGACAACGGTGCCGGCTCGGATTCCATTTCCGGTCTCAAGGGCATCGGCGAGGGCATCGGTATCCTGGATCCTTTGCCAGATTCGGGTCGCCTGGTATCTCCGGGTCGGCCCGGACAGGCGGACGCCGGAGGCGCCCTAGCGGCCCTAGACTTGGCAGTCGGGCTGGTGACCGAGGGCTCCGGCGCGGCGTTGATCACCGCCCCCTTGAATAAGGCTGAAATTGCTCAGCACGTAGATCCGGATTTCCGAGGACACACCGACTATCTGGCACAAAAGGCGGGCCTCTCCACCTACGGCGAGGACTATTTGATGGCCTTCCTGGCCCCCGACCTGCAAGTCGCCTTGCTCTCGACCCACATCTCTCTTCGACAGGCCATCGAGCACGTGACCCAAGAATCTGTCCTCGCTGCTCTTCGATGTATGGGACGACATTGTCACGGCCGGATCGTCGTCGCCGGGCTCGATCCCCACGCCGGAGAAGGGGGACTGATCGGCACCGTCGACGATCGGGAAGTGCGACCGGCAGTGGAGAAAGCGCGGGCCGAAGGCCTCGATGTCCATGGACCGGAAAGCGCCGACTCCCTCTTTTCCCGTGCGATCCGCGGCTCCTGCGATTGGGTCCTGGCGCTCTACCACGATCAGGGCCTGATCGGCGTCAAAACAGCAGCCTTCGGCAACGCCACCAATTGGACCCTCGGGTTGCCCTACATACGCACTTCAGTCGATCACGGAACCGCTTACGACATTGCGGGGAAGGACCAAGCCGATGCTTCATCCCTGCGTGCTGTAGTCCAGACGACCCTACGGCTGGTGGAGCAAGGCACCCTGGTGTAAGATCGCTTCCCGGGCAGCCCATCCACACTCTTCAGAGATCTTCCCCAACCGTGGAACCTCGCTCGAATTTCCCATTCCGACAAGAATCGAACATCCTGAGATTTTTTGCATTAGGACCACTTTGAGGATCTTTCCATGACTGACAATGGCCCATACATCAGCCGGCATGGTCTAGATATCCACGGCATCCAAAACACCGGAACGGTCTATTGGAACCTGCCCGTGGCCCGCCTTTATGAGCAAGCCATTCTGCGAGGCGAGGCATTGCTCGCCCCGGAAGGGCCACTGATCGCCGAAACCGGCGCCCACACCGGCCGCTCTCCAAATGACAAATTTGTCGTGGAAGAGCCGTCTTCCAAGGACGACATTTGGTGGGGCCCGGTCAACCGACCGGTGGATCAGTCGGTTTTCGACGCCCTTCTGAGCAAGGCTCAAGCCTACTGCCAGAATCGAGACCTCTTTGTTTTCGACGGTTATGCCGGCGCAGATGAGCAACACCGAATCAAGGTGCGGGTGATCAACGAGAATGCCTGGCAGAATCTTTTCGCCCGCAATATGTTCATCCGCGAGGCCGACGGCGAGGCCCTCCAGGACTTCAAACCCGACTTTACGGTGCTCAACGTGCCCGGCCTCCAAGCGATTCCCGAGGTCGACGGCACTCGCAGCTCGACTTTCATTCTTCTCGACTTCGGCCGTCGCATTGCTTTGATCGGCGGCACCCAATACGCCGGTGAGATCAAGAAAAGCATCTTCACCGTGATGAATTATTTGTTGCCGAAGAAAGGTGTCATGGCGATGCATTGCAGCGCCAACTACGTGACCGGCGACGACCAAAACGTAGCTCTCTTCTTCGGCCTCTCGGGCACGGGGAAAACGACCCTTTCCGCCGACGCCGAGCGGTCGCTGATCGGCGACGACGAACACGGTTGGAGCGACCAGGGCGTGTTCAACTTCGAGGGCGGCTGTTACGCCAAGGTGATCCGCCTCAACCCCGAGACCGAGCCTGAGATCTACGCCACCACCAAGCGGTTCGGCACGATTCTAGAAAACATCGTCTTCGATGCGGAAAGCCGCCAGATCGACTTCGACGATGCTGGAAAGACTGAGAATACTCGCGCCAGCTACCCCTTGACCCACCTGGAGAACGTGGATCTTTCGGGTACCGCGGGTCATCCCAAAAACGTCGTTTTCCTGACCTGCGACGCCTTTGGAGTGTTGCCGCCGATTTCACGCCTCACCGAAGCCCAGGCCATGTACCACTTCCTATCCGGTTATACCGCCAAGGTCGCCGGAACGGAGAGGGGCGTCAAAGAGCCCACGGCGACTTTTTCGACCTGCTTTGGTGCACCGTTCATGCCTCTGCACCCCGGTGTGTACGCCGAGCTATTGGGCAAGAAAATCTCCGAGCATGGCGCCAAGGTGTGGTTGGTCAATACCGGCTGGGCCGGCGGCCCCCACGGGGTCGGCTCGCGCATGAAGCTGCCCTACACCCGTCGAATGGTAAAAGCAGCCTTGGCCGGAGAGCTGGACGGCGTCAAAACGGTGACCGATCCCATTTTCGGCGTTGAGATCCCGACGGCCATCGACGGCGTGCCGGACGAACTCTTGGTGCCCAAGAACACTTGGTCCGACACCCAGGCTTTCGAGCAACAAGCCCACAAGCTGGCGCGCATGTTCGTCGACAACTTCGAGCAATTCGCCGACGGCGTCAGCGACGCAATCAAAAACGCGGCGCCCAAAGTCGACTAGCTGGGCTAACTTCCTTCCAGCTCTCACGCCTGACGGCGCTCCTTCGTGCCAAGAAGCCGGAGGAAAAGGAGGGACGGGCCTTCCAGAGCCGGGGCGGGAGGTCGACCCGTCGCGCGCCTCTGAGTCCCGGCGGGGGAAGGCCCAGACCGACGCGCCGGAGCCGCTTGGTTGTTTCTAGAAAGAACGAGCCCACACAAAAGGCGTCGCACCGAGGTGTGACGCCTTTTTTGCTGCCTACTTTGGTCCAGCCCAGTTACGGGTTGACCGGGAATCCTCGATCACGCATCAACGCTTCGATCTTTGCATCCCGACCTCGGAAGGCGCGGTAAGCGTCTGCCGGATCCACGGCGTTGCGTGGGGCGAAGAGGTGGGTCACCAACTTCTTGGCCATCTCTTTATCGTAGAAACCGCCCGGAGCCTCGACAAAGGCCTCGGCCGCGTCACTGGTCAGCACGTCCGCCCAAAGGTAGCCGTAATAACCGGTGGAATACCCCTCGCCGGAAAAGATATGCCCAAAGTGCGGCGAGCGATGGCGCATCACCAGCTCGTCGGGCATTCCGAGTTCGGCCAAGGTCTCACGCTCAAATTTATCGGCATCCAATCCGGTGGGATCGACGGTGTGATAGCGCATGTCCATCAAGGCCGACGCCAAATATTCGGTGGTGGAGAAGCCTTGGTTGAAGGTCGACGCGTTCTTGATTTTCTGCACCAGCCCGGCAGGAATCGGCTCTCCCGTCTCGTGATGCACTAAGAATTGATTGATCACCTCGTCGGTAAGCAACCAGCGCTCGAGCAGCTGGCTTTGGAATTCCGTGTAATCCCGAACACCACCGTTGAGGGTGGGGTAAGCAACGTTGGAGGAGAGGGCATGGAGGCCGTGACCAAATTCGTGGAAGAACGTCGTCGCGTCGTCCCAGGACACCAGCACCGGCTCGCCGGGGGCGCCTTTGATGAAATTCGAGTTATTGGCGGAAAGCACGGTCTTCTTGCCGTCAAAGGTCTCGTGTCCTCGATAGCTCGTGGCCCAAGCACCGGACCGCTTGCCCGTCCGCGCGAACGGATCCAAATACCAAAGACCGATATGCTCACCTGAGTTTTTGTCCGTCACCTCCCAGACTTTCACGTCCTCGTGGAAGACCGGCACGGTGCCGTCGGGCACGGCCGTGAATTTAAAGTCGAAGAGTTCACCCGCGACAAAGAACATGGCCTCGCGCAACTTGTCGAGCTGCAAATATTGCTTGACCTCGTTGGAATCCAAATCGTACTTGGCTTTGCGAACTTTCTCCGCGTAGTAGCGGTAGTCCCAGGGCTCGATGGTGATGCCGGCGCCTTCCTGATCGGCGATTGCCTGCATGTCCGCCACTTCCTCGCGAACGCGTGCAACCGCGGCCGGCCAAACCGCTTCCATCAGCCCGAGGGCCTTTTCCGGGGTTTTCGCCATGCGGTCCGTCAGCCTCCACTGGGCATAATTCTCATAACCCAAAAGACCCACTCGCTCATTGCGCAGCTGGAGAATTTGGGCGATCAGAGCATTGTTGTCGTGCTCGTCGCCGTTGTCGCCCCGGCTGTAGTAGGTGCGCCAGACTTTTTCTCTCAGATCTCGCTGAGTCGAATAGGTCAGGAACGGATCCATCGACGAACGGGTATTGAGAATCGCGTATTTGCCCTCCTCGCCCCGGTCTTTTGCCGCCGACGCAGCCGCTGAGACCAAAGACTCGGGCAGACCGCCGAGCTGGGACTCGTCCAAATAGAGAACATAGCCCTCTTCGTCCGCCAACACGTTGTTGGAAAATTGAGTGTGCAGGTCCGCCAGCTCTTTGTTGATCTCGGCGTAACGCTCTTTCGCCTCTCCTTCGAGGGTCGCACCGTTGTGGGCAAATCCTTCGTAGACCAGCTTCACCAACCGTTGCTCATCGGCGCTCCGCGCCTTCAGCTCGTCGCTCTCATAGACGGTTTGGATCCGTTGAAAGAGTTTCTTGTTCTGAGTGATCTTGCTCTGCATGTCCGCCAACATGGCCATGATCTCGCCCTGGGCCTCGCGCACCTCTGGGGTCGAGAGATTTGCAATCCAAACTCCGAAAACCGCGGACACGCGGCCGAGTTCGGATCCGTTGCGCTCCAGGGCCAGGATCGTATTGTCGAAGGTCGCGGGCTCCGACTGCTCGGCGATGGCCTCAATGCCCTGCAAATTCTTCTCAATTGCCGTGGACATGGCGGGTTTGAGATCCGCGATGTTCATTTTGTCGAACGGCGGCAGACCGCCATATGGGCCGGTCCATTCCGCCAGCAAAACGTTTCCGTCGCTCTGGTCGCTGGTGCCCGGGTCGGGGGTGTCGGTTTGGGGTGAGTCGTTACATGAAACTAATGTCATAGCCATGAGAATTCCGAAAATCAACAGTCTGGCTTCACGCATCTACATCTTCCTCGGAGTTGGATTGGGACGGGCGTCGGTAAGGACGACCTCGTTTTATTACATCTAGGTGGCTCAAACGGGCGACGGCTCAAAGCCGCCCTAGGTCCGGTTGTCCCTAGGTCCGGTTGTCCCTGAAGGCCGGGGAGAGCAATGCCGCGAGGGCCGGGTCTCGTTCAATTTCTTGTTTTCGCAGGGTTTGGACGCCTTTCTTCAGGTGAAAGGCCCTAAATCCTGCGCGGGTCATGGCTTCCGCGAGGTGAGCGCTTTTGATGCCCACCTCACAAAACACCACATACGACTGCCCCCTGTCGAAGTTGTCCAGGTGGCGAAGGATCTCTGGATATGGATGACGGGCCGCCCCTTCCGGGTGCCAAGCTGCGAAAGCCGCGGTGGATCGAAGATCCAAAAGCTGGGCCCCCTCGGGCAGGTGATCAATTTCCAACTCGACCGCTTCAGCGGCAAGCTCCAACGCCCGCAGATCAATAATCGCCCGCTCCTTGACCATTCGCCACAGAAGCTCGGAATCGAGTTGGGCCTCCGCCTCTTCCACCTCCGACAGGCGGGCATGAATCGCCGGCCCGGTCGACGATTGAAGACCGCAATATTCCGGCACCTTGGACGAGCTGTCGTGGGTGCCTATCTTGCGCGCCAAAGCGATGATCTCTTCCTTGTTCCAAGCCACCATCGGGCGCAAGACCGGGCGGACTGCAGCCCGGGTGATGACGTCCAAATTCTGCAGGGTCTGGGAGGAAACCTGACCAACAGCCTCACCGGTGATCAACGCCGAGGCCTTGAGGAATTCCGCCAAACCGTCGGCGACTCGCAACATGCACCGTTTGAGCAGAACTTGCCACAGGGGTCCCGGGGACTTGGCCTTCAAATCTTCCACCACCGGACGAAAATCGACGATAATCAGCCGTGGCCTATATCCGAAGCACCAGCCGTCGACCAACGACTTCAGCACCTCCAAGACTTCGCGGGTGTGTTTCTCGCCGCCGAGATTACAAAAGAGAAAATCCTGACGAACCCCTCGGCGCAACAAGGACCACGAAGCCACGGGTGAATCGAAGCCACCGGAAAAGAGGGTCAGCGCACGGCCCTCGGCACCCAGGGGAAGCCCGCCCTCCGCGACGGTTGGATGGACGAAAAAGTATGCCTCATCTCCATGAAGCTCAATCCGGGCCTCGACCTCCGGTTCTTTCAAGCTTACCCCTGCCGAATAAGGCGCAAGCTCCGCGCCCAATCGTCTCTCCAGCTCAGGCGATTTGAACGGAATGCGGGAGGCTTGCTCGCCACGTTTGGCGCGCACCGCGAAGGTCCGTCCCTGCACGAGTGGGCGAAAGTGCTCCGCTCCTGTGGACACCAAGTCGTCGAGGGTTTCCCAGGGATACTTCTCAGCCCGCGCCACCGAGCGCACACCAAAGACCCGGCGGGCCACTTCGGGCACCCGCTCGGAACTCGACTCGATCCGAATCCGCGACCATCTTCTGTGCAGCTTGTATTCAATCCCGTGGGTCTTGAGAGCGTCGGCCAAGTTGTGCATCAAGCGATCCAGGAACCGATTGCGGGTTCCTTTGCTCTTGAGGCTCAACTCGCCGGAAAAATTGATGATGTATTCGTGCATAGTCTATCTACGGCCAGAGTACGAAACCGAGAGCAACGTCGTTTTGAGCGGACAATCGGGTTTTTCGCTCGGCGCTTGAGAGCGGATCAGGGCCGCCAACGAAGATTAATCCAGCCTTCAGTGTGATCCTCGAAAGGCTCGTCGAGCACTTGGGCCAAGCCGAGGCTGAGTTCCACGCCGGGTAACCGCAGCAGGGGCTGGGGTCCTCGACGGAAGGTCCATTCGATGCCCGTCAGACGTAACCACTGCTTGTCGTCGTCCATATTCCAGACCCGGTGGCGTTCCCCGAAAAGTCTCAGCGGTCGGTCACCTATCTCGATTTCCAACCTTTGGTTTCTACTTCGTCGCCAAGAGCGAAACCCGAAGGTAAAGCCGGAACCTCGATCCGAGCCCTGACGCTCAAAGGCAGCAGGGAGCCCGACATCCCGCCCAGCTCGAATCGGTCGACATCGTGGGTTAGATCGCTGGATCCGCCTCGCCGGTAGATCATACCCAATCGCCAGCGACGGCCGTCCACTGGCTCTCGGCCAAACCTTAGGCTCGTTTCATGTAGATAGCGAGCCCACTCGTCGCCGGCGGTTTTGCCCCAATAACTCGCAGCTGCGATCGTTTCCTCTACATTCCACGCACCCCAAGACTGGCGCCACCGGCCGGCGGCGCGGGCAAAGAGCACGGACCGGGAGATCTCTTCGGACAAAACGTCCGTTCTCAGCTCAGATTGGTCCCACAACAACCCACCTTCCGTCGACCAGGAGAATAGGTGTCCCCTGCGGCTGTGGCGAAGTGAAATCTCCAGACCCATGTGGTCGACCCTCGGACCCGCCGGGTCGGCAAAGCGCTCCTGGGTAGAGAAAACCCGCGCCGCAAGATCTACTGGGCGGCCGCGCCAGCGGGTCGCCAAGCCGAATCCTTCGGCTCCGGCTCCAGGATCCGCAATGGCTCCCAATAGCCATAGCTCCAATCGGCCGACAGGGTCACCTTGTCGTAACCCGAATTCAAACCTGCCGCCGCCGGGACCCCAGCCACCGCCCACCAAGGGCAATAGCTCGCGCGGTCCGATTCCGTAGGCAGAAGATGGGGTTTCCAGCGGATCGACGGAGCCTGTGGGCTGTGGTTTCGCCCGCATCGCTGGTCGCACCGCCGGGGCCAGCCGAGCCAGATCGAAGTCGGCGCGGGGCCAGGGCGGTGGTGGAGAAGCCGCTTCCGGACCTTTCAAATGAATCCGACGAATATCGAACCCGTCTTCTTCAAGGGCCAAGAAAAATATTGAACCGTCCGGGCTTGGGGCCGGTGCCAACGCGCCCCCGCTGCTACGTGTGATCCGGCGCCGAGCGCCTGAGGTGATCTCGAACCGGTGGATGTCCAAAAAGCCGTCGATGCCCAAGGTCGCCACCACACGGCCATCCGGAGTCCAAGCCGGCAGCATCACCGTCGATCGCGGGGGAGCCGGCAAGGTGATCTCGGTGCCGGATGCCAGATGCCGAACGACAATTTTCCAACCGCTCGGGCGACGGCTCAAGTAGAGCAGCCGTTCGTCATCCGGCGACATTCGGGGACTATCGATCACCTCGTCGACCGATGGCCGTCGATCGATCAACGGATCCACACGACCGGTTGCGAGTTCTATACGCACCAATTCGGAGAGGCCGTGGGGATAGCGCACTGCCACTGCCCATGAACCGTCGGCGGACGGATCCGGCCGCCGCACGCCGGCGTCTCGGGTGATCCGTTCCACCCGTCCAGATTCGGGCCACCACTGGTAAAGGTCGGCGATTTGAGCCCCGGGGAAGACCGCCGAGGAGGAGCCCGGACCGAAACGAACGAACAACACGCTTGTGCCGTCGGCAGAGAATCGCGGTTCGAACGGGCCGGCGCCATGAAAGGCCGCCAGTTCATAGAGCGGCTCGCGCGGCAGGACCAGAGCCGCCACTTCGGCCACATCTTCCGGATCTTGCTCCAAGATTCTTTTCTGGGTTTGACGCGTTTGCTCGGCGAACTCAGCATCGTCTTCGGTGGACCAAATCACTAGACGGGGCGGCCGGCCACGTTGGCGCACCACGGCAACCAATCGCTTTCCGTCCGGCGACACATCCGGAGCCCCCGTCCTCCAACTGAGATCCATCCACAACCGACCCTCTTCGAGAGAACCTTGAATATTCTCTTCGAGGGTCATGGCGCGATACGTGAGTTCGGCGACGAAGCGATGGTAGAGCTTGCTCGGAGTCTCGCCGAATACACCTCGAAACGCGTCCTCAAAAGAACGCTCTCGGCGGGCCGACAAACGAGCCCACAGAGCTCTTAGGCTGCCTTCCCCTGTGCGTTTCTCCAACCACTCCAAATACGCGGAGCCCACCAAATAGGGAAAGGAGCGGCCCAGCCAACGCCGTGAATCTCCTGACAACTCACCATAGGCGGGCAGCCTTCCCATCTGCGCCCAGCGGCGGAGCAGGGCGGCTCGGTAGTCTCCGTGGGGGCGACCCCAACCGGTAAGGCGGCCTTCGAGCATGGTCGCATAACCTTCGATGACCCAATTGGGCGCCTTTCTCGGCAACGGCCCAACCGGCACCAGTCTTTCCAAAATTTCCAGACGGGGATTGCGCGAAGGACGCAGCAGATGTGCCAAATGCACGGTTTCGTGTAAGGCCAGCAGCTCGGACCAATCGTTGAAAAAACCCAACACGCTGTCGGTGGCTGGGGGCGTGGTGTAGAGCACCATCCGTGGCCGATTGAGAATAGGCCAAGCGACCCCATTGGCCCAACCCGTGGGGTCGACAACCAGAACATCCACAGTCTGCGTGGGCGAGAAACCCACTTCCGCTGCAACCCGGCTTTGAATGCTCTCCATGCGCGCCGCCAGGTGGCGGGTCCACGGCTCAGATTCTGCGGGGGTATGAAAACGAAAACCGGGAATCTCCAAGGTCCGCCATTCGGCCGATGGCGGCTGGGCCGAGACCGGCGGGGTCAAAACCCAAAGCGCGAGCGAAAACAGCGTCAACCCTCGACACCTGATAGAGCACAAAACCGAACGAAACATCTGTGGTCTTTCGATACGAGCCGTCAACGCGGCCAGGGGTCAGATCGATGAAAACCTGTGGAGGGGGAGTCACAGGCCCTAGGGGGGTTTAACAGGCTCAGGGAGAAAGACCGTCGAACACGACCGCGCCGGTGCCTTCAGGATCGAGCCAATCCCTGAATCGGCGAGCGGGTGCATTGCCGTCGTCCCAGGCCGCGGATAATCGTCCGAACCAATCGGACTTCTGGTTGCCACACGCTGCGTGGCCACCGTGCAAGGCGCCGACTACCCTTAAATCTTCGTTGAATAAGGGAGCGCCCGACGACCCGCCCTCGGTGGTGCCCGAATCCCAGGACCGTACCCGGATGTGATTGCCGCGATCGATGCCTTTCGTGCCCAAATGCTCCGTGCTCTGCACCGGTGATTCGGTCACCGCGATCCGTCGGCGATCGGTATTGGGATGATGAATCGTCAGCGCCCTGAGAGGGTCGTCGAAAGAGCGATCCCAGCCGGCGAAATAGGCGCCGCTTTCGGTATTCGGAGCGTCGTCGAGCTCGATCAAAACCAGGTCTGAGGCCCGGTGGGACGCCCTCAGGATGGCGCCTGTCTGGAAGCTGCGACTCGGCATCGGCGCTTCAGCGCTGGCATCACATTGGTCGACCGCGTGCTCCCACATGACCACTACCGAAGGGGCCGTTTTTTGGTCGATTCCACAATGACCGGCGGTGACGAAGAGGGGTTTTTGATCTTGGGCAGTGTTGTTGATCAAAAATCCGGTGCAATAGCGGACACCCTCAACCGAGATCAGACCCACTGAGCGACCCAGCCGATTCCAAGATTCGTTGTCGGCACAAACTAGATCTCGCTGGCAGGATCCCGATTTCGCTGCCGACGGCTGGCCGAAGCCCGCATAGCCGTGGTGCACCCGAGTGAGCAGAAGCCGTAAGTGGTCCAAGACACCCATGGGCAGCTCCACGGAGAGCAGCACTTCGTCGGTGGTCAGGGGAGGAGTCCACAATTGCCCGTGTTCTTCGTTGTCGGCGTCGGTGAAGGGACCGGCGAGCACCTCACCCTCGAGCGACGTGATATTCAGCCAAGCCCCTTGAGGCAAATTAAAGTCGGTGAAGGCCAGGCTCAGGGACAGCGCCCCTGGGGAATGGATCCGTAGCTGCCACCGTGCGCGACCGTTGTCGGCGGCTTCCCAATTACCGAAACGCCAGGGATCGGCGTCGACCTCGATCACCGCGGCATAGTGGGCCACCCTGCCGCGCGATGCCCGTTTTTCGTCCGCCAAAAGCTCCCGGAACAGATCCACCTTGGGCAAGGGCAACCGTGCAATTTGCTCCTCGGAAGACAGCCTGGGTAAATCTTTTTCCACGTTTTGCGCGGTCGTCGCTAGAGGCGCGACCGACAGCATAAATAACGCGATCAATAGACGTAAACGCATAATCGACGACGGTTCGACTTCTAGTCGACGGTTTCAGTATTCAACGGTTGCAGTATTCAGAGGACAAACCCGCGAGCGGCACAATTAATGGCCGCGGCCGGACAAACCGGACTGCATATATTAGCACGATCCCTCAGCCCACTTCGCCCAAAGAGCCCGCTATTCACGGGTTCCGTCCCAGACTTTTGCATCTCTTTGACCCCGTGGGGATAATGACCGCAGCGGTTGGTTCCTGTCGCGGAGCCCTGCTCTCTCCTAACGCTAACGCCGCACACCTCTTTCTCAACACCTATTCGAGATTCAGTCCTATCCGAAATCCAGTCCTATCCCAGATCCAGCCATACGTTCCGGCCACATTCACCGAGATCCAACCATGACTGATTTCGTTTCACGCTCGTCCCGACCGACCCGGGGACCACGGGGCTTCAGACCGGGTAGTTTCAGACCGGGTGGTTTCAGAGCCGCCTCCTCGGCCGTGATTCTTTTTCTCCTTTTTCTTCTCCTTTGGGTCGGTTGCGGCCAGAAAGACAGCCCTGCGCCTCCATTCACCGCCGACGCGGCAGTGCCGGTAGCCCTGCCGGAACTCGAACGACAGGAGCCCGCGACCCGCGACCGCATTGCTCGGCTACACGCCCATGCGACTTCGACCCTCGAGCGACAACCTCTGGAGCCGGCAGCCGTGGCTAAGGCTTTCGGCGAGCTGGGAGCCCATCTGGCGGCCATCGGCCTCTACGAATCCGCTGCCGATTGCTTCGAAACCGCTAAGCGAGCAGACCCGACAAGTTTTCGCTGGCCTTATTTTTTGGGCGTCGCTCGACAGGACGATTCCAAATTGGCCGAGGCCGCCGACGCCTACACTGAAGCGATCCGATTGCAGCCGGGCAACCTTGCCGCCCGATTGCATCGCATCGATGCTTTGATCGAGCTGGACCGAGTCGATGAGGCGGCCTCTGATCTGTCGCAAGTCGAGGGTTTGGACCCGCAACCTTCCAGCCGAGCCGCAGTGGCTTTCGCAAGGGCTCGGGTGGCGGCCGCCCGTGGTGAAAACGAGCGGGCAGCACAGCTCTTCCAGCAGACTTTGGATCTCGACCCCGCTGCCACCGCCGTGCACTACCCCCTCTCTCAGACCTTGTTGCGTTTGGGCAAACGCGATCAAGCCGAGCGACACTTGCGTTTACGGGGCGATCAACGGCCGTCATTCGACGATCCGTTGGTTGCGGAGCTGGGAAGCTTGATGAGCCTGACCTCGTTGGAGGTGGTGCGCTCACGGGTGACCCGGGACGACTTCGATCCCGTCGCCGACCTCGGTTTCGCCCTCGCCAAACTGGCCGACATCGGCGGCGCCCCTGAACGCATGGAGCAGCTGCTGGTCGAAGACGACTATTGGCGCTCCAATCCAGCCCATGAAGCCCGCTTTCGGTATTTGCTCGGCGGCCTATGGGTCGCCAGGGACCAAGACTCCAAGGCAGAAACCCACTTTCGACGCGCCCGCGAACTCGACACCTCCTTTACCGCGGCCCGCACCAAGCTCGGCAACCTGCTGGCACGACAAGGCCTCTTTGCCGAGGCCCTCAAAGAATATTCCGCGGCTTTGGATCTCAGCCCCGAGAGCCACGACGTTCGGGTAAGACGGGCAGCCGTCTTGGAGCGGTTGGGCCGACAAGAGGAAGCGCTCGTGAATCTCAAACGCGCCTACGATCACCCATCCGGTCGCGCCCGGGCGGCACCGCCCTTGGCAGCCTTGCTCGATCGGATGGGTCGTGGCTCCGAAGCCGGCTCGTTGCTGAGCCAGGCCTTGGAAAGCGCCTCCGAGCCCGGGGACCAAGCCGCCTTACACAAAGCGACCGCCGATCGGCTCAGCGTTCAAGGAAGCTTCGATTCTGCCCTAGGTCACTACACGCGGGCGCTCGAGCTACAGCCGGATTTGACCGCTGCAAGCTTGGGAATGGCAGCGGTTTTGGGCCATCTCGGCCGACTCGATGACGCGATCCGGGTATACGGTGACGTCCTAGCCCAGAATCCCACCTCCACGGCCGGACGCCGCGGTGAGGTCACCGCTTTGTTGCTGGCCGGTCGGTATCGGGAGGCCGCCCGCAGCTTGAAGGCTGCCCTCGCTTCAACGAGTGACAGCAACAGCAAGAGTCATCAGGAATGGAGCCACGCCTTGGCCCGTTTGCTCGCCGCCTGTCCAGACGGTGGTGTTCGAAACGGGGACGAGGCCGTACGATGGGCGAACCAAGCTTTCGATGCCCAACCGTCGATGAAAAGGGGCGAGACCCTAGCCATGGCCCACGCTGAGAACGGTGATTTCGAGCAAGCATCCATCATTCAACGGAATTTGATCCAGGAGGCCAAAAGAGCCGGCCGAGAAGACCTCGCGAGTCGCTTGGAGAGCTTTCTGGCTCTCTACGAACACCGGCAGGCCTTTCGCGCCGGTGGGCCAGACGATTTGATCGTCACCTCACCCATTGGCGGAGAAGGCCGATGATCACCGAACGGGGCAACGGGAAAACGCGACGGTTTCTGCTCGCAGTCGTGTGCCTTGCCGTTCTGGGTGCCGGTTGCACCCCACAGGACCCGGCTCCAACCTCGGACGGCCCCCATATCGGCACAGACGTAGGCACGGATGATGGCGAATCACCGAGGGTGCGCGGCGGCAACGACCCGATCCACTTGCTCTTGATAACCGTCGATACCCTGAGGGCGGATCGGATCGGAGCCTACGGCTATGCACCCGCTGCGACCCCTGCCATGGACAGGCTGGCCCAGCAAGGCACCCGAATGGACCGAGCCCTGAGCCATGTGCCCATGACCCTGCCGTCCCACGCCTCCATGATGACCGGGCGTCTGCCGATCCGCACCGGAGTGCGAAACAACGGCACCTATGTGCTTTCCGACGATGAGACGACCCTGGCAGAGTGTTTGAGTCGACAAGGTTTCGCCACCGGCGCGGCCCTCGGCGCGTTCGTGCTGCTGGAAAAATTCGGCTTGGCCCAAGGATTCGACACCTACGACGACACCCTCGCCCAGGACGAGATCCTACGGGCTTTCAACACCGAGATTCCTGCGGATCAGGTGTTGGCAAAGTGGCGTCGCTGGTTGAAGGAGCAGCCTTCCGGGTCAAAGCCCTTTTTTTATTGGGCGCATTTCTACGATCCCCATCTTCCGTATTCGCCCCCGGAGCCCTATCGATCTCAACACGCCGAGCCCTATGACGGAGAGGTCGCCTTTGTGGATGCCCAAATCGGCGAGATGATCTCCGATCTGGATTCTCTCGGCCTTTTGGACTCTACTTTGGTGGTGCTGACCTCCGATCACGGCGAGGCCTTCGGTGAGCATGGCGAACATGGCCACGGTTTGACCGCTTACCACCATGCCCTTCACGTGCCGCTGATCCTGAGCGGTCCGGGCATCGAGCCGGGTCGGGTAGTGAGTTCGCGGATCGGTTTGGTGGATTTGAAACCCACGTTGCTGGAGCTTCTGGGCGTGGAACAGTCCGTGGACGGTTTGGAGCCCATGGACGGTACGAGTTTCGCCCCTTTGCTGGACGGGGTTGCCGAACCAGCACCGCGCCAAATCTACTTCGAAACGTTATTGGGTCAAGAAGACCGAAATTGGGCTCCGCTCACAGGGCTCTACTCCGGGGATCGAAAATTGATCTCGGTTCCCAATCCCGAGCTTTACGACATCGAGCGTGATCCCCGAGAACAACGTAATCTGGTCTCTGCCGAGCGCCGCACGTACCACCGTCTAGACCAAGAGCTGCGCGATCTCCTGCTCGGATCTTCGGGTCCGGCCGATTCCGGGGATCGCCGGCAGCTGACCGACGAGGACGCCCAAAAGTTGGAGAGCCTGGGGTACTTGTCGAGCGGCGGGCGCGGCAAGGGGGCTCCCTTGGATCCCAAAGACGGCCTGGTGCTCGACGCCCGGCTACGAGAAATCGAAGCTTTGATCACCCAAGGCCGAACCGACGACGCCGAACGGGAGTTGATCACCCTGCGCCAGAAATACGCGGACCAAATTCTGCCGACCTTCTTTCTCTTTGAGCACCGAATTGCGGTCGAGCGAAATCGGACCGACCAAGCGATTTCTGCCTTGGTCCGAGGGGGAGAGGCCCTGCCGGGCGTTTATCCCCTACGCTACGAGCTGGCGAAATATCTCATCGACAAGAAGAAGATGGATCGGGCGGCGGCGGTGAGCCGACAGCTCACGGAGCAATATCCCGAGCTGTCTCAAGCCTGGATTCTGCTCGCCAGAAGCCTCGAAGCATCCGATCCGGATGGGGCGGCCCAGGCCTATGGCCGCGCGCGTCGATTAGAGCCCGACAATCTGGCCTTGGCCGAACGGATGGTCGACTTCTTCGCCCATCGCCGGGACCTCGAAAACTCCTTGATCGTCCTCCAGGATCTCGTCGACCGCGGCCTCTACGACGACCGGCCCGAGGGTCTATTCAAAGCCGCCATGTTGTACATGCAGAAGGGCGATACCGGACAAGCCGAGCATCTATTTGCCCTAGGCCTAAGCCAGGAGCGAAACGGATTCTTCGAACTCAGCTACGCCCTCGTACTCGATCGCAACGGCAAACGACAAGACGCGATCGCCGCCCTGAGCCGGGCTCTTGAATCCGGGGATCTAAATCCGCAACAACAACAGCTCGCCCGCAACACCCTGGCCGGCTGGATGGGCGGCTCATGATGGGCACTGACTCGCTCGGATCGACGAAACCGACCGGCTTTCTGGCGGGGCTTGGAATGGCGGCTCTTGCACTGGCCGTGGTCGGAATGGTCGTCGGATGCGCCGCACCGGCCGAGAAATCTGCCGACTCCGCTGAGCGTACGGAATCCACTGCCCTGGGCTCTCAAGGCGGCGTGCCGGCTCCAACACCGGACTCGACCCTACCTATTTTTGAAGATCACACCGCCGCCGCCGGCCTCGGTGGCTTTCGACATTTCAACGGCATGACCGGACAACGGCTCTATTCGGAAATGATGGGCTCCGGATTGGCCTGGATCGATTTCGATCGCGACGGGGATCTCGATCTCTATGTGGTCCAGGGGCGGATGGTAAATCCCGGCCAATCCGCCGAGGCGGCCGTGTTCACGCCCCCTGAGCCACCTTGGATCGATCGCTTATACCGCAATGAGGTCGAGCCCAGCGGAGAACTGATCTTCACCGACGTCACCGCCGAGTCGGGCATCGTTGCCGATGGCTACGGCATGGGCGTGGCAGTGGGCGACGTGGACAACGACGGCTTTCCGGATCTCTATGTGATGAACGACGGTCCCGACCAACTGTGGCGCAATCGAGGCGACGGCACCTTCGAGGATTTCACAACTCGTGCGTCCCTGGGCTCGGAGAAGTGGTCGGTTTCTGCGGCCTTCTTCGACTTCGATCGGGACGGCGATCTCGATCTCTTCGTCGTTCACTACGTGGACTTCAGCATTGCCCGGGCTAAACCGTGTAAATCACTCACTGGAATGCTCGACTATTGCGGTCCCTTGACCCATCCCGCCGTGGCCGACCGCCTGTACAGGAATCGAGGCGACGGCACCTTCGAAGACGTGACCCGCAAGCTCGGCATCGTCGCCGAGCCGGCCGCCGGCCTGGGAGTCGTGGTCTTCGACTTCGATGACGACGGCCGACTGGATCTAGCGGTGGCCAACGACGGCATGCCCAATCATTTGTGGCACAACCGAGTGTCGGGAAGCTCGGGCGGTTTCGTGGAGATAGCCGTGCCCGCCGGAATTTCCGTGAATCAAGAAGGTCAAGCCGAGGCGGGCATGGGCATCGTCGCCGGCGACCCAGATGGCGACGGCGACGACGACCTTTTGCTCACCCATTTGGAGCTGGAAACCAACACCTATTACGCCAACGACGGTCGTGGTGGGTTCATCGACCGCAGCCGATCCAGCGGGTTGGGTGGCCCAAGTTGGGACTCGACCGGTTTTGGAGTCGCCTTTCTAGACGTCGATCTGGACGGCCGATTAGACGTCGCGGCGGTGGCCGGAGCGGTCAAGGTAATTCCCGAGCAGCTCGAGGCGGGCGAGCCTCATCCGCTCAAAATGCACAAACAGCTCTACCGGAATACCGGCACGGGCTTCGAGCTTATGGATCCTGAAAAGGCAGGTCTGGCCTTCGCGAAAAAATCGGTGGGCAGAGGCCTGGCCGTCGGCGATGTGGACAATGACGGCGATTCCGATTTGGTGATTTCCAACAATGCCGGGCCGCTCGAACTGCTGATCAATCGTTCCGGGGATCACCATTCCGGCTCCCGTCGATGGCTCGGGCTGCGTCTGCTGGACATCCACGGACGAGACGCTCTAGGGGCTACTATTATTTCTCCGCGCAGAGTGCGAATCGGCACTGACGGCAGCTATGCCAGCGCCCGGGATCCACGCAGGCTCGTCGTCTTGGAAGCCGACTCAGCCTCAGCCCAACAGGCCTCAGCACAACAAGCCTCAGCACAACAGGTCGAAATTCGGTGGGTCGACGGTACCCTGGAGGTCTTTGAAATACTCACCACAAACCAATATACGGCCCTTATCCAAGGCCGGGGGCTTCAAGGGCCAGGGCCCCTGGTAAGTGAACCATGACCCACCGCCACCTCATTCCCGCGTTCGGGCTCGTGATCAGCCTCATAATCGGCTGCGATGGAAACAAGAACGACAAGGCGGCTGGGGACCCCATGGGTACAGACCAGGTCGCCGAGGGCAACGCTGCCGAGACGGTTGCTGCCGAGAATGATTTCGAGACGGTTGAAGTCGACAGACCTGCCGGCAGCTCTGAGCTATCGGCGTCCGAACTCCCCGATCCCGATCTCTCCCACATGGATCCGTCCGTTCGCCTTCAGCTGTCGAACGCTCGCGAGGTCGCATTGCAACATCTCGGCTCGGGGCTAAGAGGGAGCGAGCTGGGCGCGAAAATCGGCTCGCTGGCCATGCTCTACCACGCCTACGATCTCTTGCCGGCAGCCCAGCAGAGCTACGATCTAGCCCGCCGCCTTGACCCCCTTTCTGCCGAGTGGAGCTATTACGCCGGCTCCGTGGCCCAACGGCTGGGGCGCTTGCCGGAAGCGATCGAGCTTTTCGAGCTCGCCTGGAAGAGAATCGATGCCGCCCCGGCTTCCGAGCAGACCGACCACATCCACACAGCCACGGCTTGGCGTTTGGGCCGGGTGCTGCGGCAGGCCAACCAAGGCGACAAAGCGAGATCCTGGCTCGAACGGGCCGCTTCGGACGATCGACGATGCCCGGCGGCCTACTTCGAGCTGGGACAGCTGGCTTTGACCGAAGATCGACCGTCGGAGGCTGTGGAGCATTTCGAGCGTACCCTGCATATCCAAAGCGATGCGTTGCAGGTGTTGTTTCCTTTGGGACAGGCTCTAAAACGGGCCGGGCGAGAAAAAGAAGCCCAGGTCTACTTACAGCGTAGCGCAGAGCGAGAAAAGAGCATCGGTGGACGAGCACGCTGCATCGATCCCCTGGACGCCCGTCTGGGTGAGCTGACCACCGGCGCGGCGGCTTTTATCACCCGCGGCCAACACGCCCGCTTCGCCGGCGACATAGACACCGCTATCGCGGAGTTCCGCCGAGCCGTGGAACTCGCGCCACAGGATCCGATCGCCCACCAGGCCCTCGGGAGAGGCTGGGCAGAAAAAGGAGATCTGCCGACGGCCATCCGTTTTTACCGTCGAGCCGCGGAACTCGATCCCAGCTCGCCGACCCTCGCCAACGACTTGGCGATTCTGCTGCTTCAAACAGGGCAGGCCGCTGAGGCAGTGACGACCCTGCGCAGGGTTTTGGCCGCCCACCCGGACTTTTCCCCTTCTTGGTTGGCTCTCGCCAACGCCCAACAATCCCAGGGCTTATTGGCCGAGGCCCTGGCGAGCCTCGATCGAGTTCTCGCCTTAGAGCCGGACCATCCGCAAGCGCGGGGCAAGCGAGCCCAAATATTGGTGAGCCTAGGCCGTCGCAACGAAGCAGCGGCGGAAATGGCGCGCCTGCTGGACGAAAACCCTCCGACGGATCCAGCCGAACGGCTTCGGATCGCAGGCGCCTTGGTACAACTCGGCGATTCGCAACGGGCCGCCATTCACCTTTCGGCGTTGGTCGAAGATGATTCCGTTTCGGATCCGCTGAAAGCCCGTGCCCTCATGAGCCTAGCGGGTCTGGATCTGCAGCGAGGAGATCTGGACAGCGCCAAGGGTCGGCTGCGTTTGGCCATGGAGTTGGACCCCGAGTTCCAACCAGCTCAAGAGGCACTCAGGCGACTGCCACCAAATACCCAATAGAGCGCCGTGGGTACATTCAGCCCTGACCGTTGAAACAGATTTATAGTCAAGATAAATTCTTTGTTCTCTACTTTGCGCCGGGCTTATATGCTGAAGGTGTTCGTCGGTCGATTTGTGTCGATGGATCTCCTTTGCTTTTCGATGTGTGCTCACGTATTTGCCTTTTAGATGAAGAATCTCTGTGGCCTGTGTGGGCCGCGCGATCGGCTCCGAAGCGAAAACCTGAGACTTCCGGGTAGCTCTGCAGCTCTTCACCGGACTCAGATGTAGGGTTCGCCCCAAGTTCGCCCAACCGGCGGTTACGGCGGCGAACCTGGTAGGTCGAGAGGGACCGCGCATCGGGCTCCTTTTCCGGCGAGACCTTAATGCTCAAACCCAGCCAGTCAGAGCATGAATCCGAGCCAGCCGGCCGAAGATCTACGGCCGGCTCGAGCAACCGATCGCTGCTGGCTTCGGCGCTCGAGGCATCGGATATTCAACTGGGCGTGGTAGAGCTGGAGCCCCCCGACCACCTACGTTTGTTGACCTGCACTCCCGCCTTTGCCGAGCTGCTCAATCTCGAGGGCCCACAATCCGCCTACCATGGCTGCGACCTAGCCATTTCCAACCTGGGCAAAGAGTTGCTCGGCCTTTGGCAAGAAAGTTGTCTAGACGCCTGGCGCAATCACGGAACCACCCGCTTCCAATACCTAGACACCAACACCCAACCCGCACGGCGATTGGGCTTTGCCGTCTCCCCAATGCCCGCCGTCGACGAGGCCGTGGACAGCGAATCCTGCAAACACCGCTGCAGCGTTCGAATCGAGCGTCCTGCCGAGAGCTTTCCCATCCCGCCGGAGGCCGAAAAAGAACTTCGCGCCTCCCACTTCCACCACATCGTCGACAGCCTACCCGCCCTGATCTGGACCTCCTGCTCCAATGGTGAGCGTGACTATTTCAATAGCTCATGGATTTCGTTCACCGGCAGACCGGCTGAAGAGGACTTGGGGCTCGGTTGGACCGCCCATGTTCACAAGGACGATCTCGACGACTATTTGGAAGCTTTCCGGGATGCCTTGCATGCCCGGCACGGATTCAAAATCGAATATCGAATGGCGGCCCAAGACGGAACCTTCCACTGGATGCTGGACGAGGGCGTGCCGCGATTTAGGTCCGATGGTGAGTTACTCGGCTTCGTGGCCACGTGCACGGACATCACGGAACGGCGCAACACCGAGCTACGGCTCACCTCCAGCGAGCAATGGCACCGGGAGCTGATCGAGGGCACCAATAATCTGGTGTTGCAAATTGACCCCGACGGCCGACTGGAATTCGCCAACCCCATTTGCCGAGAGATTCTCGGCTCGGAGCCCGAAGAATGTGTCGACTTTCCCTTCCTCCATTTCGTGCATACGGAGGATCGAGAACGGACCCAACAACAGCTCGAGATCTGGCGCATGGGAACGCCTACCGATGTTCACTTCGAGAATAGGTTGGTCAGCCGCACCGGTGAAATCCATGACCTCCTATGGACCGTCAACGCCCACCTACAAGACGGCAGCACGGTTTCCCTCAGTTGCATCGGTCAGGACATCACCGAACGAAAACGCTCGGAGCGAATCCACAAGATCCAATCCCAAGTCTTGGAAAGCATGATCGAGGGAGTGACCCTCGCCAACCAAGGCGGGTTCGTGCTCTACACCAATCGAGCGTTGGACGAAATGTTCGGCTTTGGGCCGGGAGAAATGATCGGCCAGCATTTGAGCGAACTCCACGGCACACCCAAAGATTTCTCTCTCAGTGAACTCACCCACCAGCTCAAAGATCACGGAACCTATGTCGGCGACTTCACCCATCGCCGAAAAGACGGCTCCGCATTTCACACCATTGCCCGCATACAAAGCCTCGACATTGAAGGCGCTGTACATTGGGTTTCGGTGATCGAGGACATCAACGAGAAGCGGCTGGCGGAAGAAGACCGAGAGCGCCTCGACGCCCGAGTTCGACAAGCTCAGAAGCTGGAGAGTCTGGGCGTTTTGGCAGGTGGTATCGCCCACGATTTCAACAACCTGCTGATGGTGATCCTGGGCAACGCGAGTCTGGTGCTCCAGGATCTGGACCCTGCTTCGTCTTCGTTCAAGGATCTCGAGCAGATCGAAACCGCTGCGGTGCGCGCCTCGGATCTCACCAAACAAATGCTCGCATATTCCGGGCGTGGCCAGTTCCTGGTAGAGCCCACCGATCTCTCGGTGATGATCGAAGAGATCGATCACCTGCTGGATAGCTCCATCGGCAAGAACGCGATTCTCAACTTCCATCTGCCGAAAGATCTGCGCAAGGTCGAAGGGGATATTTCCCAGCTCCGCCAAGTCATTATGAGCTTGGTGAACAACGCTTCGGAGGCTCTGGACGAAGACGGTGGAGTCATTTTGGTTCGCACCGGAACCGGCTTCTACGAGCAAGACGATTTGAAGGACACCTTCCTAGCGGACGATCTGCCGAAGGGTCACTACGCCTTCATCGAAATTTCCGACAACGGCATCGGCATGGCCGAAGAAATCCAGTCGAAGATTTTCGATCCTTTCTTCACCACCAAATTCACCGGCCGCGGTTTGGGCTTGGCCGCAGTGCTCGGCATTGTCCGCGGACACCGCGGGGGCATCAAGGTGCAGAGCGAGCCCGGCGAGGGCTCGACCTTCACGGTTTTACTGCCGTGCGTAGACGAGGTTGAGCAAGAAGAAGATGCTCAGCAAACAGACGCTGACAGCCTTACGATGCCGGGCACCATCCTGCTGGTTGATGACGATCACAGCGTTCGGCACATGGCCCGCAGAATGCTCGAGCGGCTGGGTTTGGTGGTGTTGGACGCGGAGGGGGGAGAGCAGGCCCTGGAAATCTACGGTTTGCACGCAGGCCAAATCTCGGTGGTCATCCTAGACATGACCATGCCGAAGATGGATGGGCAGGAGACCTTCCGCCGCCTGAGGCTCATCGACCCCTCCGTCAAGGTCGTGCTTTCCAGTGGTTATAGCGAGCAAATCGCCGCTGAGCGCTTCGATGACGAATCCTTGGCGGGTTTCCTACAAAAACCCTATCGCCAAGTCGAACTCGTGCTCTGCTTAAAAAGCGTGCTCGGACTCTCCTGACCAGCCAGGTCCATCCCTGGATGGGCCGAACTTAGTAGCGGGCTACGCCCGCAAACCTCCGGATGTAGGGGCGTAGCTTGCCCCGGGCTTGCCCCCGCCCGGGCGAGGCGAAGCCGAGCCGCTCCTTAAGGAAGAGCGGGAGGGAACAAGCCCCCTACATCAAGTCATTTATAATCAATGACTTGTGGAAATTCCGAAATGTCTAGTTAGCTGAGAAGAATCTTCAAATCGTCGGCCGAGAGGTCCCCGATCAAGCTCTTGTCGGCGGAGAGGATCGCGTCGGCCAGCTGTTTCTTCGAGCCCTGTAGCTCCATGATTTTCTCTTCGACCGTACCCCGGCTGATCAATCGATAGGCAAAGACCGGACGAGTTTGGCCGATCCGATGGGCGCGATCCACGGCCTGGGCTTCGACCGCGGGATTCCACCACGGATCCAGAATGAAGACGTAGTCCGCAGCGGTGAGATTCAAGCCCACACCACCGGCTTTCAAGCTGATCAGGAAGAGCCGGCAATCCGGATCCGTTTGGAAGCGCTGCACTTTTTCCTGCCGCCGACGGGTTCGGCCATCGAGATATTCGTAGGTCACCCCTCGCGGATCCAAGCGCTGGCGCAAGATCGACAGCAGAGATGTGAATTGGGAGAACACCAAAGCCTTGTGACCCTCGTCCAAAACCTCTTCCAAGTGCTCCAACAATGTGTCTATCTTGGCGCTCGGCTCTGCTGACCGCTCGCTGTCGATCAAACCGGGATGGCACGCGGCTTGGCGAAGACGCAGCAGCGCTTCGAGCACCTGAATTTTGGATTTTTTCAATCCAACCTGCTCAATTCGCTCGTTGAGGGAGGCGCGGTAATGATCCCTCAGCTCGTCGTAGAGCTTGAGTTGTTCACCGTCGAGTTCACAGTAGAGGGTCAGCTCGGTCTTGGCCGGCAGATCCTTGAGTACTTGCTCTTTAGTGCGGCGGAAGATAAACGGCTTGAGGGCCGCCGAGATGGCGGCCAGCTGCTCGGCATCGGTATCGGTGCCCACCAAGTCCTTGAGCACCGATTGGCTGAGCATTCCCGGATTCAAGAATTCGAAAATGGACCACAGCTCGCCGAGGTGATTCTCCACCGGTGTTCCCGTGAGCGCCAATCGATGTTGGGATCGGATTTGTCGACAGGCCTTGGCCGCTTGCGACGAAGAATTCTTGATCGCTTGAGCTTCATCGAGAATGGCGTAATCGAATTCGATCTTCTGGAGTTCTTCAATATCCCGACGCATGGTGCCGTAGGTCGTCACGATGACGTCGTATTCGTCGAAGAAGTCCATGAACTCCTCGCGACCGGGACCGGTGTAATTCAGCAACCGCAGCTTTGGGGTGAAGCGAGCGGCCTCTTCGATCCAATTGTGGACCAAGCTGCGCGGCACGACGATCACCGATGGCAAACGTTCCCAGGCCGGCACCGGACGGGCTCGCCGCAGCTGCAGCAGAGCCAAGACTTGGACGGTCTTGCCGAGACCCATATCGTCCGCCAAGCAGCCACCGAAGCCGTTGTCCTTGAGAAATTTGAGCCAACCCAATCCTTCTTGTTGGTAGGTCCGAAGGGTTCCCTTGAAACCCCTGGGCTCCTTGGCGGCTTCTATGGATTCAAACGCCTGAAGCTGGGAACGGACCTTCTCAAAGTCCCGACCCAGCTCAACGTCCTCACCTTTGAGCAGATTGTCCAACAGCAGCGTTTGGGAAGGCAGGAACCGGACGGGTTCTTCGGCGTCGCTCGGCTCGACAATGCTCGCCGCCAACGCGGCATATCTCTCGATCCACTCTTCGGGCAGCAACCCATGAGTACCGTCGTCGAGACGGACAAAGAATTCGCCACGTCGGATGGCGGAGAGAATGGCCGGCAAGCTCGCCGTGGTATTACCGTATTCCACCTCGCCTTCGAGTTCGAACCAATCGACACTCGCAGATACGCTGAGACTCAGCTGGGGTTTGCTGATCCTGCGCAAGCGTTGACCTTCGGCATCTACCAACCATCCGTGGTCGATCAGCCGAGTAGCAATCTCGGGAAAATCCCGCAGTCTCGCCCGATACCTTGCACGTTTGGCCTTGGAGCCTTCTTCGGGTTGAAAAATCAGCAACCCGTGCTCTTTCAGGTCTTCCCGCAGATCTTTTTCTCTCTCGATATCCCTGAAAATCAAGCGGCCGTGGGGGCGATCGACGATCCGGTCTTTGGATCCCGCTCGCTTCTCGTATTTGTCGTCCACCAAGAAACCGTCGTAATCGAACCAAATATTGCCTTCGAGCATTGGGGGCAGTTGGTCGCTGCCCATGGTTCGGAACGTGATCCCGGGAGTCGGGTCGACGAAAATCTCATCCAACAACCATTGCACCGGGATGTCGAGGGGCGGCAGCACCGGCATGCTCCACAGATCCTCGAGCATGGCATCGATTTCCGATTCGGGAATTTTGACCTCGCCGTCCCGGCGGATCATGGAAATCCAGGAATAGTGTCGATCCGTTTCGAGCCGTGCCACGCGCTCGCGAAAAACCACGATGCCCTCGAGCAACAAGAGGGGTTGGGACAGCTCACTAACCTCGCTGTCGCGCTCTAAACGACCCGATATCCGAGTGAGGACTTGGTCGCCGGTTTCCTCGCGCTCCACCTCGAGCACAAATTCCCACGGGGAACCGATATCCCATTCCAGCTCATGGTGCTCCACGTGGGCTTCGTCCACGCCGTGGATCCAGCCGAATCGTCCGGTGGCGGACAGGCGGGGGATGATGCTCTCGTAAAGAACCGGCGGCACGACGCCGCTGAGGTAAGCCTCGGATCGATCGGCAGCAGAAGCTCCTCCGGTGCGAGGCATGGCGAGCAAGACTCGGAGAAATTCTCGATCTTCTGAGAACAGCGAACCGTTCTCCCAATCGCTAATGCCCATGCGACGCAGGGTGGCCCCCTCTTCCTTGCCCATGCGTTGGAAGACGTCGACCACCAGCTGGTTGGAATTCATGCTCTTCAGCACATTGATCCGATAGTGAGCGAAACGCCGAGGATCGGAAGCGTCTTTGCCTGCCAGGGGGAGTTCTTCTTCGATTTGCTCGCGCAGGCTTCTGAATTTTTGGCGCCAGGAAAGCTTCTCTTTTTGCGCCACGGCCGGCTGGCCGATCCGAACGTCCTCGTCGTCGATCAAGGCCTCGGCGTCACTGGACTCCAAGAACACCTGGAGCTGACCGTTGCCGGCGACCTTTTTCCCCATTCCCCGCTGGTCGGCGGTCAATAAGGTGGCCCAAATGTGCTTGCACAGGCGCCCAGCCATATATCTCGGGCATTGGCAGGATGCCGTCAGAATTCCAGAGTGTTCCGAATCGAACCAATCTATTTGAACCTCGTAGGTTCTACCCGCGCCTCGAACCGTGGCGTTGAGGCCGTAGTCGTCGCTGGCGTCGATTCTGATACGGCGTTGCTCAAAATAGAGCTTCCCCCGCTCCCGGTCATTCGTTGCTATCTCGTGGGAACATCTCTTCTCAAAGGACACGCTCGAGACCTTTCGCTGTCTTCATGATCACTGTGCTCAGAAGCTCGACGTCACTCTAGAACTCGTCGTCACTCTAGAGGTCAAGACGGCTCAAAAAGCCGTTTCCTTGCATCTGTTTTAGATCTGTTGTCAATCATCGACCTCTAAAACTGACGGGTCTAGCTTCTAGCTTTTCATATTCGGAAGGTTAATGGGTCATGTGACGCAACACGGCTCCTCGGTCATGCTTAGACTGAGGTCGACCAATCCGGCCCCACTGGCCGAATACTGAATATTGGCGGTTTCCTGAATCTGCTTCCGAGTGGCCTAAGACCGGGGGGGACCGAGCAGGTGGTTACGATTGGCTTCCGATCGAAGCTTCGTCAGAGGGCGGGAAACCTATCTCACAAGATGGAACCAGATCTAATCCTCGATCAAGGCCTGATTCCACCCAGGGTCTCTCGATTGTATGCTATTTGGATGCCGATGGGCTCAGAAATGCAACGGTTGGCCATTGAAAACAGAAGAATCTCGACTGCTTGCTTTCGACGCCCGCCGTCACGGTTAGGCGTCGACAAAGCTGCCTGGCGAGACGTTCTTCGAGGACTCTATCCACGCCCAGGCGCAAAGATTTCAGCCGGGACCTTTGGATGCCATACCTCACCCCTGCGAAAAGCAGCGAGCTGCCCTTGCAACCAATCCGTCCACGGCTCTCCCAGGCTAGCGGTGTCGGCCAGCAATCCGGCATGCCATTCGGCGGCCTGCTCGACCTGGCCCGCGGCTGCCAGAGCGAGGCCCAAAGTCGCCGCGTGGTCCGGAGTTCGACGGGCGTTGAAGACTTCGTTGGCTAGCTGTAGCGCGCGCTCGGGCTCTGCTACCGGTGCCGGGGCCACCGCCAACAACCGGGCCAACAGATGCAGCAGACGACCGCTTTGGGTGATCCGAATCTGCCCTTCCAAGCTCGCCTTGGCAGCGAGCCACTCGCCGGAGGCCATTAAACAGCGAATCTCACCAAATTGGGCGTCGCTATTCTCCGGATCGGCGGCGATCACCGCTTGATACAACGATCGCGCTTCGTCAAAAACCTGTCTGGCCACCAAGAGATCGGCCAGGTTCATTCTCAGATCTGCGGTCTCCGGCACCGGCTCCAGGGCCAGGCGATAACCCCGCTCGGCTGCTTCGAGTTGACCATACCGCCGCAGCTTGTGAGCGAGACGTGTGAGCAAGACCGTTCGGACCCGGGAAGCCTCGGGCGGAGTAGCCAGCAATTGCCGGCCTGCATCTATCGCTGCTTGTCGAGCTTGCTCCTCCTTGTCCGCGTGCTCAAGAGCCTCGATCCAACGCAGTTGATGCTCGAAGTCTTCGGGTTGCAGCTCTAGGGCTCGGCGCAGGTCCCCTAAACCGGCGTCTTTTTTTTCGGTGTTCAGATGCGCCGTTCCACGTTTGATCAGCGCCCGCCGATGATCCTTGTGCTCAGGCCGTTCAAGCACCGAATCGTAAAGCTCGATAGCCTCATCGATGCGCTTCTTTCGCGCGGCCATATCCCCCAAGGCCAACGTGGCCGCGACATGTGAAGAATCTTGTTCCAAGGCCCGGCGCTGACTCGCTTCCGATCTCCCGAGATCCCCTTCCTCGGCGAAGAGCAGTCCCAAACGGTGAAAAGCCTCGGCTTTTTGAGTGCCGTCGATATTCGACTCCGAAAGCTCCGTAGCGGCCTCTAATTGGGCGATCGCGCCCTGCCTATCACCGCTCTGATGAAGAACGAAGGCGTAGGCCATACGCATCTGGAAACCTTCATCCCCCAGCTCTATAGCTTTGCTGAAATGGCCGGCGGCGTCTTTGAGCCGACCTTCGGCCAGCGCTCGCTCCGCGCGCATGCGATAGAACTCCGCCGTCACACCCAGCTCGGCGAGTTCGCCCAACAACGGATCGGCAAATACCACGGGTTGCTCGTCGGCTTTTTCAAGGGCCGCCTTGGCGGCCTCCAGGTCTCCTCGACGGCGCAGGGCTTGGCCAAGGGCGTAATGGGCGACCCCGGCATCGGGTTGCTCGGCAACCACCGACGAAAGCAGCTTCACCGCTTCCTCCAATTGCCCTTGATCGAGGCGCAAACGCCCGAGTTCGTAACGGGCCATGGTTTGGTCCGGGTGTTCGGCGAGCATCGTCCGCAAGTGCTGCTCCGCTTCCTCCCGACGACCGAGTTCGATCCACACTGCGCCGAGCCGGAGGCGCGCGCCCGTATTCTTGGGGTCGATCTTCAAAGCAGTTTCGAAATCCTCGGCTGCGGCGTCAAACTGATCCTGAATTTGATGCAGGAATCCATTTAGGTAGGGCCATCTGACTTCGTCCGGATCGATCGTCTGGGCGTAATCGAAACAGACCGTGGCCATATCCACGAGATGATGGGCCATGTAGTGCTGGCCCAAAGCGCCGAACGCATGGCCCACCACTTTGGGATCCATGGGTTTCGCGTCCATGCTCTTCTCGATGTCCGCTTCGAGTTCTCTCACCCTGGCGTGCCAACGCTCGTCGAATTGATCGAGGTCGCGATTCGGCAGGTTGAGCAGGGTCGAGGTGACGCTGTCTTGGGACGAGGGCTTCGCCTCGTTTTCTCCTGCCGGGGGAGCTTGACTGGGCGAGGCTTGACAACCCGCTGCCCAAAACGCGGCCCACAGCGGGCTCACCAACAAGAAACTCGTGAGCAGGGGAGATCTCATTGGGCCACCGTGTTGTATGCATTTCGTTGGAGTGTCTCGCCCGATACGACGACGGTGGTGCCGTCCGGCCAGAACACCTCGACGGCCACCACCCTGACGTTCTTCGCCGAGCCTAAACCGATCAAAATCCGCGGGTCGTTCGAACCCGCGAAGCTGCCGTCCCTGCGCGCCCGACGCCACAAGTTGCGACCATCGCTCAGCTCGACCCTGAGGCGGGCACCGACCAGCTCGCGTCTGCGGCTACCGCTGGTGCCTTCCAGCTGAAACCCAATCCAATCCTTGTCTTGACCGATTTGGTTCATCAATACCCGGGCCGGTCCGTTGTTGTTGACGACCACCAAATCAGGATCACCATCGTTGTCTATATCTCCGACCGCCATTCCCCGGCTGACCTCCGAGCGGGTGACGGCATCGCCGGCCAGCTCTGGGGAAACTTCTTCAAATTCGGTCTTCGGACCCCGAAGCACATTGCGAAAGAGCTGGTTCGGGTGGTGATAGGGAAATGGGTCGCGCTCGAGCATCAGCTGCTCGATCGCTTTGACAGCGCCGTTGGCGACGAAGAGATCGAGCCGGCCGTCGTTGTCGAAATCTACCCACGCGGTTCCAAATGCGGTGTAGAGCCGACTTGGTGAGGCCAAGCCCACATCCAAAGTGCGGTCGATAAAGGTGCCCGACCCCTCGTTTTCATAGAGGGTGTTGGTCTCACCGATCAGATGGGTCATAAAAAGATCGTCGTCGCCGTCACCGTCGAAGTCGCCTGCGTCCACACCCATCGAGGCTTCGGCTCGACCGCGCGCGTTGACCGCCGAGCCTGCCAGCAATGCCTCGTCCTCAAAAGTGCCATCACCCTTTTGGATCCACATTTGGTTGTTCGACTGGTCGTTGGCCACGTAGAGATCGAGCAAGCCGTCGCCGTTCAGATCCGCAGCCACAGCTCCCAAGGCCGGCCCAAAACCCGACCGCAGACCGGCCGCCCAGGTGACGTCCTCAAAGGTCCCGTCGCCACGATTGTGAAATAGGCGATCGGGTATCGGCGGATAGGCGGAGGGCCCACAATAATCTTGGGCACCGGTAATGCCGCGACATAGCTTGGGATTGTCGATTTCGACCGCGATGTAGTTACCGATGAATAGATCCTCATGACCATCGCGGTCGTAGTCGAAGAAGACCGCTGGAACGCTCCATCTGTCCTCTTGCAATCCCGCTTTCTTCGTCACCTCTTCAAAGGTGCCGTCACCCCGATTACGCCACATTTGGTTAGGGCCAACATTGGTGACGTAGAGATCCGGGAAACCATCGGAATCGATGTCACCCACGGTCGCTCCCATGCCGTAACCTCCGGCTCGAATGCCGCTCAACTCCGTGACGTCGGTGAAGCGCAGCTCGCCGGAGTCGAGTTCATTGCGGAAGAGCCGATCGATCGCCTGCTCGTGGAGCAAAGGAAATTTGGCGTCACTCAGCTCCTTTCCCGGCTCCAAAACCGTTCCTTGAACCAAATAGACGTCTAAATCACCGTCGCGATCAAAATCGAACAGGGCCACGCCGGAACCGGTTACCTCAGCCATGTAGAAACGCCCCGTCGCTCCGTTGAAGTGATGGAAGCTCAGCCCGGCATCGGCGCCCAATTCGCGAAAAACCGGACCCTCCAGCGCTTCTGCCGAGCCCTTCGCGGGAGCCTCTTGCTGCGCAGAAGGGGCCGAAGGCGCTGAATCGGTACCCTTCGGGCTCCCGTCATCCGGGGCACAGCCGGGCATGAACGCCGCCAAAAGAGCCAAACTCAACACCGCTCTCCGAGCTCCGATCATTTGCGGCTGCCCACCCAAGCGATGCGTGAAACAAAGCTCTGTTGTCCAGTGACCTCGTCGCGCAGACCTACGGCAATTTTTTGCTTGCCGGGGCGAACTTGAAGGGTCGCGCTATAAACATAATATTTAGTCCTAGCTATTTCGAGATCTTGCTCTGGAATTTGGATCGGAACCGTTGACATTTCTACCGGAGAAATCTGATTCTCTTCGTCCATCACCGCTAGGGAGATTCGGATTTTGCCCGAATGCATTTGTTCTCCGGGTAATAGGGTCACTCTGCCGATTGGAATTCGGACCTCAATCGGTAGGAAGGTGTCGCGCTTTCCGTCGACCACCGGATCCAGAAACTGGATATTCGCGTTCAATGGATTGGATCCTTGATCGAAAACCAACGCCGCTAAGGTTCCTTCGGTGATCCGCGTCTCGAGGCTCTTGTCGCGATAGCCGTCTCGATGACGAACCTCTAGCCCCTTCTTGCGCACTTTGACCTCGATGCGATGAAAGCGCCCGTCCCCGCTGTGGGAGGGTAGGTAGCCTAAGGAGTAGTAAGAGTTAAAGTCCTTGGCCATGGCATCCAAGGCGCCCGCGAAGTTGTTGGTGTTGATGGTTGCTAGGCCGCCGGTATCGTCCGCCAGCATGAGTAGCGTCTCCTGGCGGTTCAGCTGGTAGGTGAAATCAACTTCGATGGTCGACACTCCCCCGGATCGCTCGGCGGAGAGGGAGGAGTGGCTGCGCAATCCCGCTGCTTCTAAGGTATAGAAGGTCACCCGATTGGCGTTGGCGTGGGCGGTCAGCACTTGGTAGCGTCGACCAGCGTCGTATCGATTGGCTTGGAGAGAGATACTGCCGCGATTTTGAAGCTCAGCATGCTCCTGAGCCGCCAATTGAAAGAGGTCCTCACCCGCTCGCATCTCCAAACCATCGCTGACGTAGAGCAACGCCTTACGTCCAGACAAGCCCGCCAAGGTGCTCACCATCTCACGCATGCCCCGGATCGACATCTCGACATCGTTGTAGACCGATTTGGCGTAAAAGTCTGCATGGGACTCCGCCTCGAATGCATTCTCCGTACGCAGGATTCTCTTGATGATGTTGTCGCGCTCGGTTTCCCGCTGGACCGTAAAGGCCGACAGCTCTTCGAGTTCGTAGGTTGCTTCCACAATCTCGTTGAGGTCACGGGTGAACGGATGCCTAACCTTGAGAGACCTTTCGAAGGTCACCAACATGACCTGGCTGTCTTTAGGCATCTTGGTATTCAAGAACGTGCGGACTTTGGCCATCACTTTATTGCGATTGAACGGCCTGATATGCAAATTGTCGATGTAGACAATCAGGTGGAGCCGTTGGTCTTCGGGCACCTCAACCTCGGGCTCGGGCCGGCCTGAAGATATTTCTTCCTGTGGGCGCTCCAACGTGCTCAGCTGCTCACGAGCTGGTCGGCCGTCGGCCACGGAATAGAAATTGGTGATCTGAACCGGACGGCCATCTTCGAAAAGCTCGAAATCGTCGACCGCTAGACCGTGAATTCTGTTTCCTTTCTTGTCGCTGACATAAACATCGACATTGACCAGATTCACGTCTTGGGTTTCCACGAAGAAACCGGCCGACTGGGAAGCGCCTTCATCGGACGGTTCTTGGGCGATCACCGGCAAAACCACCAACCAAGACATCCATGGGAGCAAAATAGCCGTAAAAATGAGCAAACGTAGGGCGAACATGGCAGCAGGCCGCAACGAGCTGGATCGATCAATCATTTGAGAGTCTCCTGAATTCGGTGCTCGCGGGCAAAGAGCCGCAGCAGGCGGCCGAGAGTATATCGAAGGGGATAGGTCGTCGACCCGAGACGCACCTCCTGGGCTCACAAGACAAAAAGACGGGACGAAGGACAGCCTAAAGGCCCCAAAACTCGATATTATCGTCGGTTCAGATACACGGCACAGATTGCTCTAAGGGTCCTCCAACGGCCCCGTTCAATCCAGCCACCTGTTGAGAACTCAACGGTTTGATTCAAAATTATAGATTTGCGGTCTTGTCGAAGTCGTTGAGGTTTTTAGACGGCTTCCATAAGTGTTGATTTCATTAAGTTTATGGCGCTTGCGGCCATCGCCCGACACACTGGTCTGATTCTTGCTCAGACATAGACTGACGGGTTCTTATCACCGTTCGCCGACAGCTCCACAGGAGATCGGACAGAAACGGTGTTCAGCAGAAACCGCTTCCTTGAGGAGAAGAGGAAGCACATCACAGAGGAGTCTTCAGAATGAGGACCAACCAAATCGCTCGGGTCTTGGGGATTGGGCTAGCGGCAGTGCTGCTGCTGGCGCCCACTCTCTTTGCCCAGCTACCGACCGGTACGGCTACCGGTCGCGTAATCGATGCCGACGGTGGAGGCCTACCCGGCGTCACCGTAACGGCCAGCTCGTCTGCCCTTCAGGGCAGCCGTGTTTCCGTCACCGGCACCAATGGCGACTTTAAACTCGCTTTCCTGCCGCCCGGTACCTACAAGCTCACCTATGAGCTCGAAGGTTTCGCTACCGCTGTTCAAGAAGTGGTGGTTTCCGGCTCGCAGACCCAGAACGTCACCGTCACCATGAAGGTGGCTGAGGTCGTTGAAGAAATCGTCGTCACCTCCGCCCTCGAAGTTATCTCCGAGGGTACGGGCACCAAAACCACCTACGGCATCGACGAAATCGAAGACCTACCGGTGGCTCGTAACATCCGCTCGGCAACCCTTTTGACCCCCGGCGTCGCCGCCTCCGGTCCGAAGCAGTCGAGCAGCCGTTCGCCTGCGCTGGCTATCGCCGGTGCCATGTCGTTCGAGAGCCTCTACCTGGTCAACGGCGTGGTGGTCAACGAGAACATCCGCGGGCAATCCCTGGATCTGTTCATCGAGGACGCCATCCAAGAGTTCACCACCATCACCAATGGCGCTTCGGCCGAATACGGTCGTTTCACCGGTGGTGTGATCAACGTGTTGACCAAGTCCGGTGGTAACGAATTCAGCGGCTCGATCCGCCGTTCCTACACCCAGGACGACTGGTCGAATTCGACCGATTTCTTCGACGAAGATCTCGACGACACCTTGAACGCGACCGACGAGCTGACCATTGGTGGCCCGTTCTGGAAGGACCACATCTGGTTCTTCGCCGCCTTCCGCGACATCGGTGAGAGTTCCACCAGCCGGACCACGTCGGCCCCGACGAGCATTTCCTACAACCGGGTTTCCACTCAGGAGCGTCAAGAGGGCAAACTCACCCTCACGCCGCACCCGAGCCACTCGGTGGTTGCCAACTACCTCGAGATCGAGCAAACCACGACCAACAGCTCGTTCGGTAACGTGCTCGACCTCGCCAGCCTGTCGGATCGTAACGATCCGCAGGAGCTGAGCGCGGCTCACTACACCGGTATCTTCGGCTCCAACTTCTTCGTTGAAGCTCAATACTCCGAGCGTGAGTTCTTGCTCGGTGACGGCAGTGGCTCTCAATCCACCGATCTGATCGGTGGCACCTTGATCCGCCACTCCCTGGTCAACACCCGGTACCACACCGGTACCTTCTGCGGTGTTTGCCCGGCGGAGCTTCGTAACAACGACAACACCTTGGCCAAGGCGTCTTACTTCTTGACCACGGACAGCGGCTCGCACGACATCGTGTTCGGCTACGATTCGTTCACCGACATTCGTCGTTCCGACAATCACCAATCCGGCTCGGACTTCCAGATCTGGCACGGTGCGGATCCGATCATCCAAGGCAACGACATTTTCCCAGTCGTGGGCAACGGCTCGTTCGATTGGGTGGTTTGGTTCCCGATTCTCGAAGGCTCGAAGGGCACGGATCTCGTGACCAACTCGGCCTATGTCAACGACAGCTGGCAGATCAACGAGAAGATGAGCGTCAGCCTCGGACTTCGTTATGACGAGAATGACGGTCGTGACGCCGAAGGCAAATTGGTCGCCGACGACAATGCCATCAGCCCGCGTTTGGGCCTGACCTACGACCTCAAGGGCGACGGTGAGTGGATCATCAACGCCACCGCCGGTCGTTATGTTGCCGCGATCAACAACGGTGCCGCCGACCAAACCTCGGCTGCAGGTACGCCTGCGACCTTCGTTTCTTTCTACGAAGGTCCTGAGATCAACACCAACGGTGTGACCCAGAACCAGGACCAGGCTCTTCAGACCATCTTCGATTGGTGGTTCGCCAACGGTGGCACCGCCGATCCGAACGGCGACCTGAGCAACCTGCCGGGTCTCTTCTACGCCAATATCCCGGGCGCCACCGCGGTGATCGAGAATACGTTGGCTTCGCCTTACGTGGACGAGCTCACCTTCGGTGTCAGCAAGCGATTGGGTAACAAAGGCATCGTGCGTGCGGACGTCGTTCTGCGCGAGTTCGGTGACTTCTACGCCCAGGAGACTTCCCTGCGCACCGGTCAGGTCACGATTCCTTCCGGTACTTTCGATCGCACGGTCGTTTATAACGAGAACGATCTGCTGAATCGCGATTACAAGGGCCTCTTGACCAACTTCCGCTATCGCGCCACCGATCGCCTGCGGATCAACGGTAACTACACGTTCTCGATGTCCGAAGGTAACTTCGACGGCGAAACTTCGGGTTCGGGTTCGATCAACGGTAATCCGTTGGGTTATCCGGAATACCGCGAGGCCCGGTGGAACACTCCCGATGGTGACCTTTCCACCGACCAGCGCCACAACCTGCGGTTGTGGGCTATCTACGACATCTTCAACACGGATCACCACTCACTCAACACGAGTGTGTTGCTCAACTACGCCTCGGGCACGCCCTACAGCGCTATTGCCAGCATCGATCCGCGTCCGTACGTCAACAACCCCGGTTATTTGACGCCCACCAGCTCGGTCAGCTACTTCGTATCCGACCGTGGCGCGTTCACAACCGACGACATCACCCGAGTGGATGTTTCCCTCAACTACTCGTTCAAGTGGAACCTCTGGAACCGAGACTTCGAAGTCTTCATCCAGCCGGAGATGCTGAACGTGTTTGACGAGCAATCGTTCACCCGGGTCGATAACACCGTCAACAACCTAGCTCCGTTCGATCCGTTCACCACCACCCCGACGGAGGGTGTAAACTACGATCTGGACGATGGCTTCGGCGATCCTCTGACCCCGGAAGACATCACCTTGCCGCGGACCTACCGCGTCTCGATTGGTTTCCGCTTCTGATACCCGTCAGAGAGATACCTTCGTAAGAAGGTGGAAAACCCCGGCTTCGGCCGGGGTTTTTTTGTTCCTCTATCCCTTCGCCGGCCCCTTCGCCCGATCCGTTTACCCTTTGATGCGTTGTGAAGCGGGGTAGTCGGGATCCGCGTGAGAACCAGCCGAGTCTTTTTTCTACTGCTGCCGTCCGATAGAGCCATGCAATCTGTGCAGAGCGGCTTTGAATCGAGGGTTCTCGGGTTCTATTTCGAGGGCGGTCCGGAGACTTGCGAGAGACTCGTCGAAACGGCCGGCATTGCCATGAATCAACGCGAGATTAAAGTGGGCCTCGGCAAAGGCCGGAGAGATCTCAATTGCCGCCACCAGCTCCCGCTCGGCTTCCTCAAGCCGATTCTGTCGGCCGAAAAGAACGCCGAGGTCGTTGTGAATGCGAGCAGTGATTCTCTGAGCCGGATCGTTGTGGCTCGCCATCGTGCTGTTTTCCAAGCCGCTTTTCAATTCGCCCAGCGCCTGTGCGTAAAGTGTTCGCGCTTCGGCCATTCGACCTTCACGACTCCTGGCTTGGGCCTTGCGAACCGTAATCAACACGCGCTGGCGGGCTAGGGTAGGGTGGGACCATCCTATGGCCGACAGCGATTCCAGCAGCCGTTCCGCGCTCTCTAGATTCCCTGTTTCGCGCAAAGCGATCGCCAGGTTGAAGGTTGCTTCCGGATAATCAGATCGCAGATCGAGCGCCTTCTGCAACGAGTCCGCAGAGCGTTGCCATTGACCCACCTCGGCCAATGAAACACCCAAATTGAATTGAGATTCCGCCACCGCGGGATCCAGCTCAACCGCCCGTTGATGAGCTTGCAAGGCGTCCCCGCTCCGGCCGATCTTCTGGTAGACGATACCCAGATTTCGAAAGGCCTCCGGCTCGTCAGGGAGCTTTTGCACAGCCCGCTCTAAAGGCTCAACCGCCTCCTCGAATTTGCCCGCCCAACCCAATACCTTGGCGAGGTTTAAATCACGTTGCGCATAGTAACTTTCGTCAAGAGTGGACATATGCCCGGCCACCAAGGCTTGACGTACGGAGTCGTTGATCGGCCGTAGCTCGAGCAGCCCCATATTTGAGAGCGATTCCAAGATCTCCCAGGCGATCCACTGATGCACTTCGATGGTGGGGTGGACGTGATCCAACAGCATCTCGTTGCCGGGAATACCGTGTCCAAAACGCGGCCGCAACGATCGCTCGAGGACCGCTGGAAGATCGATCCAAGGTGTCGACGTTTCCAGGACGACTTTCTGGATGATCTGGTTGGTCGCCTCGAGAGCCCGCAAGGGACAAACATCTAGGTCTTTGGCACGAACGAAGGCTTGAGCCGCTCGTTCCAGTTCACCGGCCGCGAGCAGGGCTTGGCCGAGCCTAAACGCCGATTCGGCAAAGAGAGGATCTTCAGAGGTTGCTGCTTCCAGCTCCTGGACGGCCGCCTGGACGACTACTTTCTCAGGGTTTTTTAGATCGAGGCGCCCGAGCATCTCGACCCCGCGCTGTAAGTGACGATCGTGGTTTTCGATCGATGAATCCGGCAATCCGTCGGAACGCTGTGATTTAAAGGGTGAAAAATCTTTGAGGTTGGAAATGGGTCTGATCAGAACGACCGGAATGTCGTGGGCATTCGCAAACGCGATCATCTGCCGCAGATTATGCTCAAAATGGTTGAGCACCGAGGTTTGAAGTTCTTCATCTCGCTCGAAGAGATCTAGACCATTCCAGACGTCGAGCTTGGCCTCGACTTCGCTTGCCAGCAGGTCTTGTCCGGGCTGCCCAGACATGCTACCTGTCGAGCGGCTATCGCTTTCCGTGATCTGGCCCGTCCCCCGTGACCCCCCTAACAGACGTCGTATCAAGGTCAACGATCGCAGGCCGTTGGCCCAAACCCGAGCTCTGCGACGCCAAGCCGGCTCGTGGATGATGTCGGAGTAGGTTCGCTCTTCGAGAAATTCGTTGTGCCCGGTGTAGATGACAAAGACGTCGGGCTGATAGCGGACTATCTCCTTCATCAACACGGCGATCCGATAGCTGGCGTACGAGATACCCCCCGCGTTGATCACCTCCAGGGTGCGATCACTCGCTGCATTGCCGAAGATTTCCAGCCATTTCGGAAAAGCGACGCGCCAATCATAGGGTCGGCCGGCCGTGGTCGATCCGCCGAGAGCAAATATCCTCAGCGTGGTCGGATCTTTATCGGCGACAAAGCTCTGGTCGTTGAAAAATCCCAGCTTCTGCTCACGGGTACGAAAAACCCCTTGTCCCTCTACTTGGATCAGCTCGAAGAGGTCGTGGCCTTCGATAAATCCCACATAAGGATCCTCAATGGCGTAAGGATCACCGACTCCAAGGAGGGTGAGCACCCCTTCAATTAGAACCAACCCTAACGAAAAGAGCACTAAACCGAAGAAGACCAGTAGGACCTTCTGGGTCCTACTGGTCTTGATCGAATCCCCAGCGTTCGGGTTTCGGGAAGCTGGGGGCTCGGTCACAGGAAGCTCAACATTTCCTTGGCGGTTGCCGCATTCTCATGATCGGGCATCAACGTGATGAAGCGCTGGAAATGCGACTTGGCGTCGGCATTCTTCCCCATGTTGACGTAACAAAGGCCGAGCAAATAGTGGGTCATTCCATGGTCGGGATCAATTTCCAAAATCTGCTTGAAAGATCCGACTGCAGAATCCATATCACCGCCGTTGAATTGCTCCTGGCCGCCTTTGAACAGGCCCGAAATCAGCGCTGTGGGATCCGCGGCGGCGACGTCCTCGAAGGCCTCTTCGGCTTTGGCAGTGTCGCCGAGTCCACGGTAAGCATCGAGCCGAACCTTCTTCATCGTCAAATCTTCAGGATCTGCTGCAATCGCCTTCTCGGCAAATTCAGCGGCCTTTTGGAAGTCTTTGTCGTCGAGGTAAACCAAGGCCAGCAGCCGTACAGTTTGGTTCAGCTCCGGACTCAAAGAATAGGCTTTCTCCAGCCGCTCCCGCGCCCGGTTCAAATCACCCATCCTCATGGCTTCCGCACCTTCGTTATAGATCAGAGGCACGGCATCCGCGCTCGATTCGAGTTCGGAAATTTTCGCCAGCAGCTCGTCCGCGGCTTCTTGGTCGCCGAGACCCGAGAGGGCTTCGTAAAGCATCCGATAGCCCCGACCGCTACCGGGCTCTTTCGCAATCATGATCTCCGCGCTTGCTTTGGCGCTTTGGAAGTCTTTCTCTTCCAAGTAAATAGCGGCCAAAGCCGAGTGAGCCTGGTAGAGCTCGGGGTCCATTTCGTAGGCTTTGAGAAAGCTCGCCTTGGCGGTGGCCAAGTCGCTGGATTTGAGCGCGGTCACGCCTTCGTTGAATGTCACTTGGGCCGGGGTCAACGGAATCTCTCGGGTTCCGCCTTCATCACTCGGAACCGCCTTGCGAGAGTTTGTCTTGTAGAGGGTATAGGTCTGGTAGCTAACGGCGCCGGTTCTCGGTTTCAGCGAGGTCGTGGCGGGATCGTAACCCTCCAACGACAGGCTGACCTCATAGGTGAGGCTGCCGTCCCGGAACGCGAAGGTCGCCTTGCCCTTTTTATTGGTGGTTCTTTCGATCACCAAACCCGTGGGCGGGTGACTGGCGGTGATGGTGACATCTTGGAGCGGATTGCCGGCCTCGTCGTTGACGGTAAAACCGACCCGAGAGACTGATTGGGCCTGAACTGTTGTGGCGACGAAACTGAGAAGCAGAGCCATCGCTGTCGACATTAGGCCGATATGGAATCGTTTTTTCATTATTTCCTCCTGAAACAGGGCTGGAGAACGGGAACTTGATCGAGTGGGAGAGCCACTCGTCAGGAGCCGATTTACCTGGATCCCTAGAAAATGCCCCGCCGGGGACTATTATCCCACGGACGGCTTCAGGGTTCAGCTCCTGCAGGTGACGGACTGCAGTAAGTTAGGGCCAAGAAGCATACCTTTGAGACTAACGATGTTTTAGCATCAACATGCCGACTTTATTTTCTCGCTTCGGGACTTTTTGCTTCGAGACCTGTTTGAAGGAGATATCCATGCAGAAGCTCGCGCTGATCTCGCTCGCCCTTCTTTCATACGGCTCAAGCTTGGTTGCCGATTCATCGGACACCAACCTCTTCTTTGACACCGTAGATGTTCAGGTCGTCAATATCGAGGCGGTGGTGGTCGATTCAGAGGGTCAGCCGGTCCTCGGTCTAGGACCAGACGACTTCGACCTGTTTGAAAACGGCGAACTCGTTGAGATATCCAATTTTTTCGCGGTTGAAGGCTCGACGGCAACTCATCAAACCGGTATGGCTTTAGATTCCGCCACCACGGTTCCCTCACAACCAGAGACCCAGAATCTCAATTTGGTGGTGGTGGTGGACAATGCCCACGTCGCCCCCCAAAACCGCAATCGGATTTTTACCAATCTCCGCCAATTCCTCGACCGCAGCCTAAAGCCGGACGACCAGATCCTGATCGTCAGTATCGGCGACTCGTTGAAGCTGGAAACGGGATTCACCCGCGACCCCGAAACCGTGGGCAAGGTTCTCGACCGATTGGAGAAGACCACCGGACCCAGCTTGAGGACCCATGCCACGCTTCAGCAGTTATTGCGCAGCATTCAATCCGCAAAGTTGGTGGCGAGGTCGCAGGGATTTCGTGACAACAGCGCCGAACTGGAACGTACCCGCCTCGAGGCCGTGGACTACGCGACCCAAATTCGGGGATTTGCGGAAGAGAGGATGACCCGCTCCAAAGGGGCCCTAGAAGCTATGGCTGGATTCGTCAGCTCATTGGCGGGCATGAAGGGAAGAAAGGCTCTGATCTATATCAGTGACGGCATGTCGATGAATCCCGCTGATGCTCTCACCCAAGCCTGGCAGGACAAATTCCTCGATTGGTTCTTCCGCAACGGCTTCAGCGACGATCAACTGAATCTGCAGTCCGTCAGTGCCGGGAACTACTCTCTGACCAAAGAGCTGGATCAATTCGTTCAACACGCGGCGGCTACCAAGGTGGCTATTTATCCCATTTCCCCTGGAAGCTTGCTCTCCCGTGCCTCAGGCTCTGCGGAATCCCAAGGCAGCTTTACCACCAGTGGAAGCGGCGGATCGTCAAAGTTGGTGGGCACTCTGGAGCAATTCTCGCTCGAGGAATCCCTGCTGCGCATGGCCGACGAAACCGGTGGCACGGCCTACACGCGAAGCACCAATATCGAGGGGCTTCTGGAGCAAGTTCGGAGCGATTTTTCGACCTTCTATTCCCTCGGCTACCAACCGACGGTGATCACCAATGACCGACGGGATCTCGTGATCAAGGTCAAAAACAAAGATTGGACCGTGCGCTACGGTAAGAGCGTCAGGGAGAAAGATCCATTGGATACACTCCAAGATCGCATCTTGTCCTCCCTCTTCTACGATCTCGGTGACAACCCCATGCACATCGCCATGACCTCGATGAAACAGGAGCCGACGGCCGGTGGCAATTTCCAAGTTTCGATCATGGTTCAGATTCCGTTTGAAAAGATCCTGTTGCTGCCGGAAGAGACCCATCATTCGGGCCGCCTAACTCTCTTTGTCGTCGTCAGAGACGAAACCAACCAGAATATCTCTCCGTTCCGTCAGGTGGAGATACCTTTGCAAATTCCGAACGACCAGATTCTCCAAGTGATGGCCCAAAGCGCCGGATATCCTCTGGAGCTGAACATGGAGCCGGGACCCAAGCGTATCGCCATTGGAATTCGGGACAGGCTCGCCCAGCTCGATTCCACTACCCACCTTGATCTCACGATTGGCAAACTTGCCGATGCGACCGAAACTAGTAGCCCATGAATCGATTTGTCGGCTCAGTTGTTTTTTTCCCGCTACTCCTGCTAATCAGCTTCGCTACCGGTGCCCAAGAGGTTCCGGATCCATTTGGCCCCTCAACGTTGCAAGCCCGTGCGCTTCGGGGCCTGACCGGCGAAATTGCGACCTTGATCCTACGTGCCGATCCCGGTGGGGAATTGGCCATGGAAGCCCTCGCTGTGCCCCTGCTCACGGTTGCCGCCGAAGAAGGCGAATCTGATTCCGCGAAGCAGAGAGTGGCGGTGTTCGTCGAAATCGACGGCACCAGCTTCCTGGAACTCAACCAATCCGACACCACCCGGCTGGAAATCTATGTCTACGCTTTGCGCGAGCAGGGTTTCGAAATCGCGGACTATCGCGCGGAGATGGTGGCGGTCGACGTTGGGAGTCTGGGAGAGATCGTTTGGCAGAGCGGCCTCAAATACTATGGTGAGCTTGCTCTGGCTCCGGGCACGTACCGCCTCAGGGTTTTGACCCGCAATTTCCAAAGCAAAGCCGCCGGCTTGCGTGAGATTGATTTGACGGTTCCGGAACCTGATGATCCTCTGTTGTTGACACCCTTGCTTCCCGATCCTGAATTTCGTGAGCCGTGGATACCGATCCGCCCTTGGAGCAAGGATCTGCTCGCCGGATTGATCAACGAGCCCCTGGAAGGTTTGAAGACCCAGGGCCGAAAACCGTATCCGTTCAGCATAGGGGAGTCGGCTATTCGCCCCGCGGCGAGACCGGTCTTGGTGCCTGATCACCCGTCTACCCTCTATCTCCATGGACGAATTCCCACTGCCGCCGACGGCTTCAAGCTGCTGCTTTTTGATTCATCCGTGGAGCCCAAAAGGCTTCTCGCCACCCTGCCCTTGACCCTCATCGATCGGGTCGAGCGAGATGGCAGCGCTTTGGTGGAAGCCCGGTTCGTACCGCCCTCCGACCTATCTCCGGGTCCCATGGAATTGCGGGTGCAATATCTAGCGGGCCTAAGGGTCGATGCCGGGAGCCGAAGTGAGAGCCGAAATGATGGAGGCCCACCTGTCCCCGCGTCGATCGTTTCGCCGGCGACTGCCGTCCACCTGATGGATTCCAGTGTCCGAGAGCAGAACCTTCTGTGGTCGGACCTTCGTTGGCGAGGAACGGGAGAAACACCGACGGAACGGCCTTCTTCTCCAGATCGAATGGAAAACGCCCCGATCCGAGAACGGGGCGGCCGGAAGGTCGACAAGTTAGCCCGCGAGTATCGAGAAATATTAGCGGATGTCACCGAGCTCGGCACCACAACGACCATGAGCGGACTGTTGGATTTAGAGACTCGCGTGATCAACGAAGGCTCGTCAAAGGCAGCAGCTTTGCTTCAGACCGCGGAATTTAAATTTGCCGAGTCGTTGGCTGAAACCGATCCCGAGAGCCTCGTGCCCCTGATCCAACTTCATCAAGACCTCTATTTGGCCTACCGTGGGCGAAGATTGTTCTCCCTCGGCACCCACAGTCGAGTCTTGATGGAACGGCTAGCCGAGCTCTATGCGGAAAAGGGATCCGGGCAAGGCTCGAAAATCGTCGCTGCACGGGCCTTGACCAGCCTGGCTGGATATCTCCAAGCGGGTGGTTTGGCATCCACCAGCCAAAGACTCTACCGCCGTGCCCTCGAGCTGGACCCCTCGTCTAAAACAGCAATGCTGGCCTTAGGCTGCGGTTATGAGCGATTGGGTGCCTATGGCCGATCAAAACAGACTCTCCAACAACTCACTATCCGCTATCCGGACATGTCGGTGGCTTGGCTAAGATTAGCCGTGAATACGGCACGCCTAGGCAATCGGCTGCAATCCAGAGATTTCTTGAAGCGGGTCATAACCTTGGACGGTCCCGATTGGGTTCGCTCACTAGCCTATGAAGAACTCGCGCGTATTCATCTCTTTTTGGATCAAGTTCCAGAAGCCCTCGAGCTGTTGGAACAGATTTCTGAACCCGATGAAGGGACCCTCGTGTTGATCGCCTACCTCTACGATCGTCTAGGCCGGCCCGATAGATCCTTAGAGCTGCTCGATCAGGTCCAAGCCCGGCCGGGCCAAGGTCCCTCACCGCGCAAAAAATACGACAGTTGGCCGGAGCAAGAACTCGTCGAAACACGGGCAAGCCTTCTGGAAGCTGCCCGCATTCGCCTGAGCAGACTGCAAGAACTCGTGCCGAAAGATTCCGGGGCAAAGTCATGAAGTCCTGGGCCCTATGGATGACTCTTGCCCTGGTCGTCTCGACGTGGCTCTGCCCGACAGCACGGGCCGAACCACCCTCGGTCACCATCACCTCACCGCCCGCGGGCCAACCGGCTTTCGGTAGTGTCGAACTCAGCGCGGAGATTCTTGAAGGGGAGGCGGCGATCGTCCGATTCCTTTTCGATGGCCAGGTGGTGGGGGAGCTTCAGGTGCCGCCCTTTCAGATCAGCATCGATACCGGTCAAGAGAATCGCCCCCACAGATTTGAAGTCCAAGCCATCTCTGCCGACGGCGAGGTGGGCACGGCTTTGATGGTGACCCCGGCGATCCGGATCGACGACGAGATCGAAGCCAAGCTCCAGCAGCTCTATGTGACCGTCACCCGCCAAGGTCAACGAATTCTGAACCTCGAGCAAGAAGATTTTCGGATCTACGACGATCAATTCCGGCAGCAGATCGTGACCTTTGCCCGAGGTGATGTCCGCCTGACAGCTGCTTTGCTCATCGACTCGAGCACCAGCATGAAGGGTCGTAGGCTTCGCTATGCTCTGCGGGGAGCCACAGCATTCTTGAGTGGTCTTCGGCAGATCGACGACGCCAGCTTGCTACTTTTCGCCGATCGGCTGATTCATTCGACCCCGTTTTCAAACGACGTCGAGATCTTGACCGAGGGTTTGAGCAAAGCTAACGCCTCCGGGGGCACGTCGTTAAACGATCATTTGTACCTGGCACTTAAGAGACTGGAAAGTCGCCAAGGCCGACGGGTCGTGATCGTGCTGTCTGACGGCATCGACAGCCACAGCAGCCTGCGCATGGCCGACGTATTTTGGTTGGCTCGACGCAGCAGAGCCCTTATCTATTGGATTCGAATCAATCCCGGCGGCGCAGACCCAACCCAAAGACTCTCGGCTTGGAAAAATCCGGAGACCTACAAAGAAGAATACAAACTCTTGACCCGCACCGTGGAATCCAGCGGTGGCCGGATTGTAGATCTGGAGAATCTTCAAGCAGCAGAAGAGGCCTTTGAAGGAATTCTGAATGAGCTTCGGGAGCAATATGTGATCGGCTACTATCCGTCGCGCTCGAGAAACGACGGCAGCTGGCACGACGTCAAGGTGGAGGCCGGTGGCGCGAATTTTTCGATCCGAGCACAGAAGGGCTACGTCGACTATTGACCCTTGAGCAATTGGGCGACCAGCGTTGTTTCCCGTGAAACTTCGGGATCAGACACCCAAGGGCGTGTAGACCAGATCACCCATGATCGATTCGCCGGGCCCGAGTTCGTGTTGTTTGTCGAACCTATTGATCATGCGCTTCTCGATGTTGGACGCCGGAGCCAGCACGACTCCCGGTCCAACGATGCTGTCTTTGATTTGGCAGCCCTTGCCGATTCGTGCTCCATCCAATAACAAGGAACCTTGGATGGTAGCTTCTGCTTCCACTTTGACGTGTTGCTCGATCAGGGCTCGGCTTAAGTTGGCGCTCGGATCCAAATCCGCCAAGGCAGAAACCTTCTTGCCGCGCCACATTCTGCTCGGAATCAGCCCCCGGGACCAATCGAGCGAAGCTTGCAAATACCTAGAGGCAGTGCCTAGATCGTGCCATCGCCGACCCGTGACAAGGCTCGAAATGAGGGAGCCTTCTTCCAATAGCGGCTGGTAGAGGTCGGTGATGATATCCCCTGGACGATTTTCTATCCGGTCCAGCAAATGCGGAGAAAGGACGTGCGCACCCGCAAATACATGGCGGTTGCGGGTCTCGCCCTGAGCTTTCAAGTCTCGAATCTGGGTCACCCTACCGGACCTGTCGATACCTACCCCGCCACCCAAGAGGTCGTCCGGGGTTTGGCGATGAAGCAATAGGGTTGCCGCCGCGCCGGTTTTGAAATGCCTGCGGACCAGGGATTTCAGAGGCCAATCGCAGAGGCTGTCGCCGTTGATCATGATCACGGCTTCGGCCTCGGAGAGCAGTGAGCGAGGGCCGAAGAGAGCGCCGGACGTCCCTTGAATCTCTTCTTCGTGGCTGTAACGCAGGGGCAGGCCGTAGTAACTCTTGCCGAAATATCCGGGAATTGTCGATGCTAAGTGATGGGTGTTGAGCACCGCCACCTCACATCCAACCGAGCCCAAAGAGCGCAAGGTTCGACCGGTGACCGGTTCGCCGCAGACCGGTAGCAGAGGTTTCGGCATGAAGTACGTCAAAGGACGCAATCGAGTACCGAATCCCGCGGTTAATACCAAGGCCCGTATGCGGTGTCTGCTCACTGGATCTCCCGCACTGAATATCTTGCCTAGCTGACCTAATCTTGAGCCGAGTTCCTCTCAAGCAGCTCAGGTCTTGAAGATCATATCCTCTGGTACATCAGGATTTTCTTGGCGGTAGTCGGCGTAGAGGCGCAGGTAGTTACGCCGCTCCGCATCTCCCGGCTTCAATCCGAACCGGCGGGCTACGGTCTCGCAGCCGTCACCTTCGAGTTCAACGAAGTCACCGATCGGCGTGTGGTCCAACGAAATGACGATCGAACCCAATAACCATTCTTCCCGATACTTCTGATAGCGATAGATCTGACGGTAACCCAGGGAATCGAGAATGCCGCGCATGGAGTCCGCGTCGTCGACTAAGGTCTCGATCTCACTCCGGACCTTGACCGATCCTTCGTAGCTGGCGGGACCTTTGAAGGTGATCCAAGTTCCGCTTCGGTCGACCCGCAGCCGCAACAGGCTTCCGTGGTCGACGAGTTCGGTATCCCTATCAAAGACCCAATTGTCTTCTAATCGTCGGGGGCCTTGGGGTTCCGCTTCGAGGCTTTTCAAACGCTCCCTCAATGCATGATGATCCACATCCGCGAATTTGAGTTCGCGTTCTATCCTAGATGACTGACTCATGATGATTCGAACCTCGTGCTCACCCTCCGGGTGAATCACTTATGGGCCGAGCCGAGCCTGTCGAGCAATCGCACAACAGCCCGGATTCCTCCGTAAAAGTTATCAACATCAAATTTTTCGTTGGGAGAGTGGAGACGATCATCGGAAAGACCAAATCCCGCCAACATGATGGGCACCTTTAGGACCTCGGAGAAGGTAGAAACGATTGGGATCGAACCGCCTTCACGAACCCGAACGGGTTTTTGCCACACATCTTCCAGTGCACCTAGAGCTGCTTCAACGATGGGCCCCTCGGTGGACACCAAGACCGGAGCGCCTCCGTGGTGGGATTTGACCGTGACCTTGACTCCTTTTGGCGCCAAGGATTTCACGTAGTCGGAAAATTTTTGGGCGATATCCTCGGGATCTTGATCCGGGACCAATCGCATGGATACCTTGGCACCCGCCCAGGCCGGAAGAATGGTCTTCGCGCCTTCGCCGCCATAACCACCAAAGATGCCATTGACGTCACAAGTAGGTCGAGCCCAAACCCTTTCAAGGGTGGAGAAACCCTGCTCGCCGAAAACTTCTTCGATGCCCAGCTCTTGTTTATAAGCCTGTTCGTCAAACGGTAGGCTCGCGAACTCCTTTCGCTCCCAATCCTCGATCGGCCGCACGGAATCATAAAAACCCGGGATCTTGATTCTGCCGGTCTCGGGATCCAGCAATTGCGACACGATGTAGGCCAATGCATTTCCGGGATTGGCGACGCCACCACCGAAACTGCCGGAATGGAGATCACGATTGGGGCCGTCGACCCGAATCTCCATGTACGCCATTCCTTTGAGGCCATAAATCAAGGACGGTTGGCCGGGCGAATACATCGAGGAATCTGAAACGAATACACCGTCGCATGCGAGTAGCTGACCGGCATCGGTGCGGACGAACGTTTCAATGGCTTCGCCGCCGGACTCTTCCTCACCTTCAATGATGAACTTCACGTTGACCGGTAGCTCGCCCCGTTCTTCCAACACGGCCGCCACCGCTTTGAGATGGGCGTAGCTTTGCCCTTTATCGTCCGTAGCCCCGCGGGCGACGAGGTGCTTGCCGTCATTTTCCAGGGTCGGCTCAAAGGGTGGATTCCGCCATTCTTCCAACGGATCAGCCGGCTGTACGTCGTAATGACCATAGAAGAGAATCGTCGGTTTGCCCTCGGCACCGATCCATTCTCCATAAACCAACGGTTTGCCTGCGGTCTGAATCAGCCGCGCATCCAAACCTGCCTGGCGCATCTTTTCCAGCACGAATTCGGCACATCGCCGCACATCGGGGTCGTAAGCCGGGTCGGTGGAAATAGAAGGGATTCGCAAATAGTCCTTGAGTTCCTCAAGGTAGCTTTCCTTCTCTCGATCAATGCGGGAAAAAACATCCTTGCTATCGCGCGACATATGTATATCTCCTCGGCCTTCGCCGGCAACTTCTTACGGAACGGACGCAGCATAGCAGGTCCGGATCACTGACCTTTCAGCGACCTGAAAGCCCATCTGTGACGGATTTCCTCATCAAAAGACTCAGATTCAATCCGTTTACCGTCACATGGGCGATGATCGCCGGCAACAAATTTCCCCTCCATTCCGTCAGAAAGGAGAAGGATCCGCCCGCTACCAGGGCGAATAGGGTCCAAAAAAGAAAAGATCTTCCTGGGCCGGTATGCAGCACGGTGAAGATAACCAGCGACCAGGTCCAACCCCACGCGGACTGTATGGCTCCCCTGAACAGAAGTTCTTCCGAAAATCCGGAAATCAAGGCTAGGGCAAAAATTTCCGAGGGGCTCAAAGGCCCGACCGCTTGCCGCATCCAGGTTTCCAAATCCCGCATGGCGGGGATCCACATTCGGCCCAGGTGCCAAGCCCCTACCAGCGCAACGCCAAGACCAATGCCGAGGAAACCATCAACCCACCAACCGTTGAGATCTATGAACAAACCCAACTCTATTTCACCGTAGTGGTTGCCGATTCCCAGAACTCCTAGGATTGCCAACACCAGATAGACGATCCAAGCCGATCGATAGAATGGATTCGGCGAATCGACCGGCGAATCAGTCGTCAAATGACTTTCCCGTGGCTTCCCAATCAGCGAGGAATTGCGCCAGTCCTTTGTCGGTCATGGGGTGACGGTAGAGCTGCTCGAGAACCTTGAAGGGAATCGTGGCAACTCCAGCTCCCAATCTGGCGGCCATGGTGACGTGCAGCGGGCTGCGCACGGACGCCACCAATACCTCGGTCTCGAAATCAAAGTTGTCGTAGATGTCGACAATTTCCTCGATCAGGCTCATTCCATCCTGTCCCAGATCATCGAGCCGGCCGATGAACGGAGAGATATAAGTCGCACCCGCCTTCGCGGCCAAAAGTGCCTGGTTGGCGGAAAAACACAGGGTGACGTTGGTCTTGATGCCTTGATCCGCGAGGGTCCGAGCAGCACGCAACCCGTCGGGCAGCAACGGTAATTTGATCACCACATTGTCGGCCAAATCCGAGAGACGACCGGCTTGATCCATCATGCCGTCGTAATCCGTGGCGAGCACCTCGCCACTCACCGGGCCCGGTACCAGCTCGGCGATCGCTTTCACCGTGGGCAAGTAGGGTTTGCCCTGTTTGGCGATCAAGCTCGGATTGGTGGTCACTCCGTCCACCATGCCCCACTCGAGGCCTTTTTCGATCTGCGAAATATCGGCCGTGTCCAAGAAAAACTGCATGTGCTTCCCTTTCGATCTCTTGAGATTTTAAAGCCTGCTGCCGAATAAACGATCAGATTCGTTTAGTGACTCGCGGCTATTTCGATCAATTTACATCGCCATCGGAAGGATCGGCCGCGTCTTCTGGTGAAGCTTCGTCGCCGTATCCATCGGCGGTAGCCTCTTCGGCTTCCGCCCCGGTCGTTGTCATCCCGGCATTGGATGTGGGCTCTTCGTTTGCCGAGTCATCGCTACCCGGCTCGCCGGCCACCTCTTCGAACTCGGCTTCGTCATCCCGCTCGACGATTTTGGCTACCGCGACGACCCTATCTTTGCCCCCGAGGTGCATCAAACGCACACCCTGGGTGGATCTGCCGATTCGGCTGACTCCATCAACGGTGGTCCGGATCAGCTTGCCGCTCTGGGCGATCAGCATGACCCCGTCGTCGGCGCGCACGTGTTTGACACCCACCACCGGACCGGTCTTTTCGCTGACCTTCAGGTTGATGATGCCCAGTCCACCACGGCTTTGACGACGGTATTCCGCCACATCCGTGCGTTTGCCGTAACCGTTGGCGCTCACCGAGAGTAGATCGCCGTCGCTATCGAGAATGGCCATGCCCACGACTCGATCACCGGGGCGAAGGCGGATGCCGCGCACGCCTCGGGCAACCCGACCCATGGATCGAATACCTGTCAAGGTGTTGCCGTCTTCCTGTATTTCATCGCCTTCTGGAAAACGAATCGAATAACCGTCGGCGGTGGCGAGCAGCACGTCTTGCTCGCCGTCGGTGACCCGGACATCGAGCAGCTGATCATCTTCGTCGATGGTCAGAGCAATAATGCCACCCACCCGGGGCCGGGAATACGCGGACAGCTCGGTTTTCTTGACCGTGCCGTTGGCGGTGGCGAAGATCAAATGACCCTCACCAAATTCCTTGACTGCCGCGGTCGTGGCAATTTGCTCGTCGCGTCCCAGCTCGAGCAAGTTGACGATCGATCGTCCGAGGGAAGCCGGTCCAGCTTCTGGAATACCGTAGACTTTCTGCCAATGCACCTTACCGCTGGTGGTAAAGACCAGGACATAGCTATGGGCCGAGGCGATGTAGAGGTGCTCGACAAAATCGCCTTCTTTGGTCTCCAAACCCTTGCGCCCCTTACCTCCGCGACTCTGTTCGCGGTAGACCGATAGGGGAGTGCGCTTGATATAGCCCGATTTGGTAACCGTGATCACCATGTCGTCGTCGGCGATCATGTCTTCGAGGGTGATATCCGCTGTTTGGCCGATGATCTCGGTGCGACGATTCTCTCCGTAGGTCTCCTTGATCTGCAGGAGTTCTTCTTTGATCACATCGAGCAGCAGCTGATCCGAGCCGAGGATGGAGCGCAGCCTCTCGATCGTCGCCATGACCTCTTTAAACTCTTCGAGCAGCTTTTCGCGCTCTAGGCCGGTCAACCGTTGCAGACGCATGTCGAGAATGGCTTGGGCTTGGACTTGGCTGAATCCGAATCCTTCGGTCAAACCGGCCCGTGCTTCGTCGACGGTTTGGCTAGCCCGAATCGTGGTGATGATCTCGTCGATCAAATCCAAGGCTTTCAACAAGCCTTCCAGGATGTGGGCTCTGGCTTCGGCCTTGCGCAGATCGAATCGCACCCGGCGAATAACGATCGTCCGTCGATGATCGATGAAATAACCCAGGATCTGAGGCAGATTTAGAACCTGTGGCTGGTTGTCGACGATCGCCAACATATTGATGCCGAAGCTCGTCTGTAGCTGGGTCATCTTGTAGAGGGTGTTGAGAATGACCTCGGGGACTTCGCCCCGTTTCAGCTCGATGACCACCCGGATGCCGCGACGATCGGATTCGTCTCGGAGATCGGAAATACCCTCGATTTTTTTCTCGCGGACCAGCTCTCCGATCCGTTCGAGCAATCTGGATTTGTTGACCTGATACGGAATCTCATTGACGATGATCGCTTGACGATCACGGCTAATGTCCTCGAATACAGCCCGTGCTCGGATTTGTATCGACCCTCGACCGGTGGCATAGGCCTGGTGAATGCCGCTCACTCCGTGAATGAATCCGGCGGTCGGAAAATCGGGGCCCGGCATCACTTGAATCAGCTCGCCCAGGGTTACATCAGGATCGTCGATCTTCAGAATGCAAGCGTTGATCACTTCCACCAAATTATGGGGTGGTATGTTGGTCGCCATGCCTACCGCGATTCCGGCGGAGCCATTGACCAAAAGGTTGGGAAGCCGAGCCGGCAACACCGTGGGTTCAGTTTCCGAGTTGTCGTAATTCGGAATCCAATCGACGGTTTCTTTGTCGATATCCTCGCGCAAAAGTTCTTCGGCTAAGCGGGTAAGACGGACCTCGGTATAACGCATGGCCGCAGCGTTATCGCCGTCGATCGATCCAAAGTTTCCTTGGCCGTCCACCAGCGTATAACGCATGGAGAAAGGCTGGGCCAAACGGACGACCGTGTCGTAGATCGCGTTATCACCGTGAGGGTGATATTTACCCATGACCTCGCCGACGATACGGGCAGATTTCTTATAAGCACGGCCTGCTCGATTACCGCTTTCCCACATGCCGTAAAGCACACGACGATGAACGGGTTTGAGCCCATCTCGAACATCCGGAAGAGCACGTCCAATGATCACGCTCATGGCGTAATCGAGATAGCTCTTCTTCATTTCCTCTTCGATGTCCACGGGCGCGATGCCGCGGTCGAAGATTTCGCTGTCGTCAGTCATTGGGTCGTGCTTCCTTCAGGCTTATTCAGTCATCAATGGGATTCGATCCCACTGCAACAAAGCGGGTCCGTAGGCTATCCAGGTCCAACTTGCTCTAGATCTCAAACGTCCAGATTCTTCACCTCGAGGGCGTTTTCAACAATGAAATCGCGCCGCGGCTCCACGTTGTCGCCCATCAGGATGGAAAAGATCTCATCGGCGGCCACCGCATCTTCAATCCGTACCTGAAGCAGGTTACGAACTTCCGGATCCATAGTGGTTTCCCAAAGCTGCTCGGCGTTCATCTCACCGAGACCCTTATATCGCTGGGTGGTGATTCCTTTTTTGGCACCACCGAACAATTTATCGAGCACCTCCTCGAGGTTCTCGTGCTCGGTCGCTTCTTCCTCGCCCTGAGCGAGCACGAACTTCTCGCACACCATCGCCTCGAGACCCGGTTGGTTCTTGGCCAAGGAGCGATATTCCGCGGAAGCGAGCAAATTCCAATCGAAGCTGACCTTCCTGACCACACCGTCCTGCCGGCTGGAAAAATTGATCACCGCGATGCTGTGCTCTTCGTCCTGGTCGATCTCAATGTCCGTGAAACGCTCGACTGTTGCCAATTTGCTCGCCACTCGTTCGACGATTTCTCGATCACCCAGATCTTCTTTCGAATGTAGGCCCCCGGCCAACGCAATTTCCAAGGCCTCCGGCGGCATACCCCGTCCGATGAGCCGTTGCATGTTTTCGCGGAAGCTTTCTACCCGCTGCAGGAATCGGCCGAGATCCTCACCCTCCAAGGTCTCTTGGGAGCCGTTGCTGTTGAGCGCCAGCCGCCAATGATCACGGATGCGCTGAATCAGATATTTCTGATACTCCACATCGTCTTTCAAGTACACCGCGCGGCGTTTGGTTTCGGCGACCTTGTAGAGCGGAGGCTGGGCGATGAAGAGATGACCCCGTTCGATGATCTCCCGCATCTGGCGGAAGAAAAAAGTCAGCAGCAGGGTGCGGATGTGCGAGCCGTCGACGTCCGCATCACACATGATGATCAGCTTGTGATATCGAAGTCGGCTGACGTCGAAATCATCGCGACCGATGCCGGTTCCCAGGGCGGTGATGATGGTCTTGATCTCTTCGGAGGAAAGCATTTTGTCGAAGCGCGCTTTTTCGACATTGAGAATCTTTCCCTTGAGCGGCAAGATGGCTTGGAACCCACGATCCCTGCCTTGTTTGGCAGAGCCGCCCGCGGAATCACCCTCCACTAAGAAGAGTTCAGAGCGCGCGGGATCCTTCTCCGAGCAGTCCGCCAACTTGCCCGGCAGATTCGAGCTGTCCAGCGCACCCTTACGACGGGTCAGCTCACGAGCCTTGCGGGCAGCTTCCCGCGCCCGGGCTGCGTCGATGCATTTGTCTATGACCCGGCGGGCGACTTTGGGGTTCTCTTCAAAGAAGCTGCCCAACTTTTCGGATAAGACTTGCTCGACCCAACCTTTGACCTCGGAGGATACGAGCTTGTCCTTGGTCTGACTGGAGAATTTCGGATCGTGAATCCGAACCGACACGACCGCCGTCAACCCTTCGCGAACATCGTCACCGGAGAGGTTGTCCTTGAGGTTCTTGGTCAGTTGATTACCGGCAGCGTAAGTGTTCACGGTACGGGTCAGCGCAGCCCTGAAACCCGCCAGATGGGTGCCGCCGTCACGGTTGTTGATCGTGTTGGTGAAACAAAATACATGTTCTTGGTAGGCGTCGGTCCATTGCAGGGCCACTTCTACCGTCTCAGCGCTGCCGTCCGAGATCCGTTCGTCCTCGAGATAAATGGGCTCCGGATGCAATTGGGTCTTAGTTCGGGTCAGATGCTCAACGAAGCTCTTGATTCCACCTTCGTATTGAAATTCGACCGATTTATCGCTTCGCTCGTCGGTGAGCCTAACCCTGATACCACGGTTCAAGAACGACAGTTCACGGAGCCGTTGAGCCAAGGTCTCGAAGTTGAATTCCAGGACGGTGAAGATCTCTGCGTCGGGAACGAAGCGGACCTTGGTGCCGCTTCGCTTGCTCTTGCCGATGGCTTCGATCGGTTTTTCCGGCGCTCCTCGATGGTAAACCTGGTACCAAACCTCTTGCTCTCGCCGGATCTCGAGTTCGAGAGTCTCGGAGAGGGCGTTGACCACTGAAACACCGACGCCGTGCAAACCTCCCGAAACCTTGTAGACGTTGTTGTCGAATTTGCCGCCGGAATGGAGCTCGGTCATGATGACCTCGGCGGCGGACCGACCTTCACCCTCATGGAAACCCACGGGAATCCCGCGACCGTCATCCTCGACGGTCACCGAATTGTCGCTGTGGATCACCACCTGGATCAGAGAGCAATGACCAGCCTGAGCCTCGTCGATCGAGTTGTCCACGAGCTCGAAGATCATGTGATGCAAGCCGGAGGCATCATCGGTATCGCCGATGTACATGCCCGGTCGTTTGCGAACTGCCTCCAAGCCCTTTAGGACTTTGATCGATTCGGCGCCGTACTCGCCCTCGCGTTCGAGGGTCATCTCGTTTTCGAGGTTATCTTCAGGGGTATTTGCCATGGATGGATCAAGATTCTCTGCAGATGGAGCGGATAGATCTGTAGTGTCGGACAAGTCTTTTCGCCTCTCCGTCATGGAAGTCGTAGACGTCGGGCTCGGTCATACTCTTGAGAAATTCAAGTGAGGAATTCAAGAAATTAGGTCTGGAAGAGCGGGCCTAGTCGCCGGGGGGTGACTCTTCAAGCTTCTTAGACTTCTAGTCTTAGGTTCGGCTCCGCAGAGTGAAATCCTATCACAGGCGATCAACTCGGTACAGAGCCTGAAGCCTCGTCTTAAACCTAAGAAAACAAAAGATTTCTAGGCCCCTCTTCGGATCGCGCCCGTGTTGCATCTAAATCGGTTGGGGACCGCGAGATCTCGCCACACGACCGGTCGATTCGAGGTCGCAAAAACTTGTTTGGTGGCGCCGAAAAACTCCCATAGGGAAGCCAAGCGACCGGCATCGAGTTCGGTGTCCACATCGTCGAGCAAATATACCGGCCGCACCGACGAAGCTTCGAGAACTCGTCCGTGGGCAGCCGTCAGCGCTAATCCAAGAGCCTTACGCTCTCCAGCGGAAGCAACCTGCCTGATCGGGTGACCTTGCCAACGAATTTCCAACTCGTCTCGATGACATCCCATCACCGGCTGTTGAAGCGCAACCTCTCTTGAGAAAGCCGATTCCAGTTTGTCATAAATTATGTTTTGCCCTTCCAACGCCTCCTTCGGCGAAGGGCGGTAACGCAGACTGATCGGTGGCAAATCCAATTCACACAGACCGATCACCTCGTGAAGCTCTTGCTGCAAAGATTCGACGTAACTGAATCTTAGTTTTGCAAGCTGGGCGGATGCTTCTGCAACCAACCGGTTCCAAGGGTCGATGAGATCGACCAAGCCCTTGTCCGAGGGTCTCGCTTTCTGTAGCAACCTGCGTTTTTCTTGTAGGGCCTGCCGATAGCGTGAAACCACGGAAATCGCCGCAGGCCTGCAGCCGATAACTCCCCGATCGATAAATTTTCGTCGGGCCTGTGGCGGACCTACCAACACTTCGAGATCGGCTTGGGTCCAAGAGACCACGGGCAAAACCGCCAAATGGTCGGCCAAGGGAACTCGCGCTCCTCGGGTACGGCGAATCCGCTCGCCGTCGACCCACGCCACCTCGAGCTGGGCTCGATCATCGGTTTCTCCGGACAAAAAAAACGAGCCTTCACCGTGGCGAAGGCAATCGTTGATTCGCGGGGTGCGAAAGCTGCGGGTTGTTGCCAGCATGTAGACCCCTTCGAGGAAGCTGGTCTTACCGGCACCGTTGTCGCCGAGCAAGAGATGCCCGCCGGCCTCGAACTCTAGACCCGTAGATTCGAGGTTGCGAAACCCACGAGATTCGAATCGGGTCAACAAAAGCTCGTTCCGACTTGCGTCGAGATCAAGGCCGGCTCAGAGCCGGATCGGCATGATCACGCAAACGTAACGGGTGTCGGCCCCGTCGACCGGATAACAAACACATTGGGAGTTCTCGTCTTTCAGCTCGAGCCGTACTTTCTCTGTGTCGCCGGCACCTAGGAATTGAACCAGGTAGTCCGGGTTCAATCCCATGGAGAGATCGACATTGTCGTACTCACAGGGCACGTCCTCACGGGCTTCGCCTAAGTCGGGATTGGCGGCAGAGAACTCCAATTTGCCGCTTTCGATCTGCAAACGGATGGCCCTGGAGCGATCACCGGTAAGCAAGCTGACCCGCTGGATAACTCCCAGGAGCAGCTTGCGGTCCACCACCACGTGTCGATCGTTCTCGGTTGCAATCACCCGCTCATAGTCGGGGAAGGTCCCTTCGAGGATCCGACAAATCAACCTTCGACGGCCGATGGTAAACGAGAGGTGGTGCTCTCCTCGGCGGAACGACAGATTTTCTCCCTCGAAACGCTGAAGCTCTTGAAGGGCCTTACGCGGAACGAGAACGCCTTCGGCCTCTTGAAGGCCTTCGACTGGGGTCTCGACCAAAGCTAGACGGTGACCGTCTGTCGCCACCAAAGCCAAAGAGTCCTCACGGACCTCCAACAACGCGCCGGACAATTGAAATCTCGACTCTTCGCTCGAAATAGCGAAGAAAATTTTGCCGACCATGCCGCGGAAGGTGCCGAAGGGTATTTCCACCGGATCCTCTTCCACTTGCGGCAAAGTTGGAAAATCCTCTGCCGGCAAGCCACGAATCTTGAATAAGGACTGCCCGACGAGAATCGTCAGGACACCGTCTTGGTCCAGTCTCAAGGTGACCTCGTCGCCTTCGGCAGCGCGCATGATCTCCAAGAGTTTCTTGGCCTGAATGGCGATAGCGCCTTCTTCCTGGACATCTCCCTCGCAGGAAGAGGTCAGCGATACCTCCAAATCGGTTGCGGCAATGTGTAGGGCATCACCCTCCGCTTTCAACAGCAGGTGGCTGAGGACCGGAATCGTAGTCCGGCGCTCGACGATGCCTTGCATGGGAACGAGCTCGCTCAAAAGCTCGGATCGGTTCAGGCGGATTTCCATCGGGTGTTCTCCTTCTCTTGGGAGGGGAAAATATCATATGTACTAAGAATAGTAGGAGTCCTTAGGTTGGGTGGTTTTCTGCGGAAAAGCCACCTAGAGGCCTGTGTTTACGGGCTTTACGGGTATGGAAAACCAGCGGAAACGGCTGTGGAAATATGTGGATGAATTGCGGGAAAATTCGACGATTCAAGAGATGGTCACGAAATCCGCAGAATCTCCACAGTCTGCTCCGCGGGATTGTCCACAACTTTTCCAGAAGCCTTTCCCACAGCTTTTCCAGTGGATCTTCTCAGCTTTCCCACAGGTGATCCACAGGCAAGACACATCAGGGTTGGACTCAAGGCCAACCCAAGGACTTCTTGAGCACTTTATTGACTGCTGACGACAAGGCGAATTTTGGCCGTTGATCAGCGGTAATCCAGGCCGCTTCCAAGGATCGTTGGCGAACCATCGATTCGGTGGATCGTAAGAAACCTGAATGGATATGTAGGGTGATGGCCCGGTGGGTAATGCTGTGCTCGACAGAAAACTTCGAAGGCTCTAAAGACCAGCTGCCGCCGTAGGTCTCGTTCAAGCGATTGCCGATTCGCTGGAGAAAGTCGTCGGCTTCGGTCGTGCTGTTGAGCTTCGAGTCAGAGTAGGAGAAAGGGACGTTGGGAAGCTCCCAAATTCCCGGCAGGAGTTCACTGCTCTCGGGACGACGAAAGAGAAGAACCCGCCCGTCTTCCCGTTGCACCAAGGCGACGGCGACCTCAATCCGTTGGATCTTGCGTCGCGGTTTCGGTTTTGGAAATGCAGCGGGATTGGATCGTCCCCGACAGCTTTTGGACAGCGGACAGATCAGGCACTTTGGGGCCTTCGGTCTGCAGACCGTGGCTCCGAGTTCCATGAGCGCTTGATTGCTGTCGCCCGGCCGCGATTCTGAAACCAGACCTAGGGCGAGATCTGTGAGGTGCTTCTTGGCCGCGCTGGTCTTTGGATCTGCATCGAAAGCAGTGAGACGCGAAATCACCCTTTCCACGTTGCCGTCGAGCACGGCGACTCGCTCGCCGAAGGCAATGCTGGCCACGGCCGCGGCGGTATAGGGACCGGTTCCAGGTAGCTCGAGCAATTGTTGGGAAGTGGTGGGAAGATCCCTGTCTTCTTCGAATAGGAGCTGAGCTGCGGAGTGCATCAATCGGGCTCGACGGTAATAACCGAGACCCGACCAGCGGGACAGAACTTCGTCGAGCGGAGCCTGCGCTAAAACTTGTAAGGTAGGAAACGCTTCGATGAAGGCCTCAAAATAAGGGAGGGCGGTTGAGACCTGCGTTTGTTGGAGCATGATTTCAGAGATCCATATGAGGTATGGATCTCGGCTCCGACGCCAAGGAAGATCTCTCTTTTGTTCGTCGTACCAATCGAGTAGAAGGCAGGCACCTTGACTCCAAACGCTGGGGTTCGAAGCCCCGCCACTCGTAAGGTGTTCTGCGGTTGACAGCTCTTGGGTAGATGCTTGCGTCGAGACCTTGGAATCTTTGGTTGACAAAAATTCTCCCTTCTTAGGGCACATTAGGGCAATAAATGTCACCGCTGGAGTGGCCTAAAAACGACAATGCCGCCCGGCGAACCGGGCGGCAAATCCAGGAATACGGTAAGTCGATGTCTTGGATGGCGTTCTGTCTTAAGGGTTTACCCCTGTATAAATTAGGGGATCACTGGAAAGAGCGTCAGATGGAAAGAGGAGATGAATCTCCTAGTCAATGGTGAGAGCTAATAATTGGAATGCAACTTACCGTATCTACTATTCCGGGTAGGCTATTTTTCAGCAAAATTCATGCCTGATAGAGAATGGTCTCGGTAACGCAAATCGAACTCAGAATCAGAAAAACTGCTGCTTCCCATTAGGCCGGGTCCTGGTACACTAGTCGCCCTGCTCTGAAATCGTCGGTTTTCAACAGCCTGTGGAAAACTTGCGGAATTCTTGACCTGGATAGGATCCCATGCTTGTTTCTTTTTGGACCCGATTGCGTCAACAGTTAGAGGTGAGCCTCGATCCCGAAGAGCTTACGACTTGGTTCAGCCCTTTGGAGGTCCACTCGGAGGACGACCATCGATTAGTGCTCTCCGCACCGAACGAACACTTCGTTCACACCCTGGAGCAGAGCTATCGACCGGCGATCGATCGAGCTCTCGACGCTTTGGGCTCGGAACGAGTTGAGGTTCTATTCACCGTCGAAGCGGATGAGCAGCTTCCCGATCGGGAGCCGCCGCAATCGCACCAATTCGATCCTAGATATCGCTTCGAGAATTTCGTCGTCGGCAATAGCAACCAGTTTTGCCACGCGGCAGCCAGAGCTGTAGCCGAAGGGCCTTCTACCAGCTACAACCCCCTCTTTCTCTACGGCGGGGTGGGATTGGGCAAGACCCACCTCATGCATGCAATCGGCCAGCACATCTTGGAGCACCACGCCGAGCTGCGGGTGATTTACGTGCCCACGGAGCAATTCGTCAACGAGCTGATCAACTCGATCCGTTTCGACCGCATGCAGCAATTCAGAGAGCGTTATCGGACCATCGACGTTCTGTTGATCGACGATATTCAGTTCATTGCCAACAAGGAACGTACCCAGGAAGAGTTCTTCCACACCTTCAACGCTCTCTACACCAACCAAAAACAGATCATCTTGTCGTCGGATTCTTCGCCGCGAAATATTCCGACTTTGGAAGAGCGGCTGCGGAGTCGATTCGAGTGGGGGCTGATTGCCGACATCACGCCGCCGGAACTCGAAACGAAGGTCGCTATTCTCCGGCGTAAGGCGGCGGTGGAAGATCTCGACGTACCCGATGATGTGAACCTCTTCATCGCCCATAACGTCAAGACCAACATTCGTGAACTCGAGGGCATGTTGAATAGGGTTGTGGCATTCTCTTCCCTAACCGGGCGAGCCATCTCCCTCGAGCTGGCCAAGGACACTCTCAAAGACATTCTTCCCCACGACAAAACCGTGGGACCGGCCGACATCATCAAATTCGTTTCTCGGCACTACGGCTTGAAAGTCAGCGAGATCAAAAGCCGAAACAACTCGAAGCACATCGCTTTTCCGCGCCAAGTGGCGATGTACCTTTGTAAACAGCTGACCCCCCTTTCGTTTCCCGACATCGGCAAGCAATTCAACGGCAAACATCACTCCACGGTGATGTACTCGGTCGAGAAAATCGACGAGTTACGATCCAAAGAGACCGAGATCGACCGCACCATTCAAGGGTTGATCGATCACTTCATGTGAGGGTTACAAACTAGGAGCGCCGAGGGAAACACCGGACCCGGCGTCGAAGATGTACCAGCCGACCAATTTGTCGTCGACCTCTCGCAGCCGTTTGGCGACTAAACCGCACAGGATCTTGAGCAAGCGTAGGGACGAGACTTTTTGGATGTCGAGAATGCCCTCGAGAACCTTGCTCGAAATCATCAGAACCACTGCACCGTCGCTATGGGCTTTAGCCGCAGCCGAGCGGGGCTGTTTGTCGATCAACGCCATTTCGCCGAAATAATCGCCCCGTTCGAGGAAGGCGAGTGCTTCTTCGCCGGCACCGACGATATCTTTGGCGATCATCACCCGGCCTTCAAGTACCACGTAGAGATGATCTCCGGGTTCGCCTTCACGGAAAATGTACTCATCGGGTTGGTACTTCTTTTCCTTCGACAAGGTCGCCAGGAAGTTGATTTCCATCGGCGATAGAACCTGCTCGCGGAACAGATCCTTCTTGGCGTGGATTCCGACTTTGAAATCCTTTGCCGGTTGGGCGATCGATGTTTCGGTGTTCTTGGCCTCGTCACCCTTGGCGAAGAATTGCGCCAAGACCTCGTTGGTGGTCCTCAGCTTCATGGACAGACTTTTCCACAATGCCCAATAGAGAACCATGGCGAATCTTTGGTTGGCGTCGATGACCGGTGTCAGCCTGCCGGCCTGGATTTGGTAAAGCACCGCGTCGTTGTGAGCCTTGGCATCGCCGGATCTGGCATTGTTATCGATGAAGCTGGTTTCCCCGAAGAGATCACCGGATTCCAAAGTCGCTAAAGAATAGACCCCGTAAGGAGTGTTTCGCTCGATTTTCACTTCCCCGGCATCGACCAGGTAGAAATCTTGAGATTCTTCCCCCTCATTGAGAATTGCTGTTCCGTCTTCGTAGGAAACCCGTGCTAAACATTCGCACATAATGTCCAGCTGTTCCCCGTCGAAGTGGGACAGAATCTCGAATTGCCGAAGGCGATCAAAAGTATCCACAGTTCTATTGTACCGATTTTGTCAACAGAATGCCCGCCACCAACTGCGGGGCTCAGGTTATGGCTGGAGAAGCTCCAGCTGGCCGGGTCGCAGCGCTTCTTTGACGTATTCTTCGACTCGGTCGAGCCAATCTTCCCGCTCTAGACCTTCCAGCTCGAGCACCGGTACCTCGCGATTGGCGATTTCTACGTTCAGTCGCTCGTGAACGGCCCTTTGAAAAATGGGATCGGTCGATCGAAGGCCGTCCGCGCGTGGGTCGTGGAGCACCGGCACGTGCACCAGCAGATTGTAGGTCCTTGTCCAGGAACCCACCAATTGCTCCATTTCTGGTTGTGGACCAGAGGAAAGGAGCAAGTAAACGAAGTTGTCGAGCACACTGCGGTCACAAATCACAACGTCATAGCGGGAACCGGCCACAATTTCGTCGGCGATTTGGGAATGAAGGATCCAGGATTGAGCTTCCAGGGTGGTTCCCTTATTGATGGGTAGTGGGCAGCGCCGTGCCACCTCGCCGACCACGTCGAGAGAGGTATCGGCTGCTTTGAGCCGAGCGGCCAAGCCATAGCAGAGGGTGGTTTTGCCGACCCCATGGCTGCCGATAAAGGCGATCTTAAAAGAGTTGGGAAAGATCATTGGGAGCTAGGGTCCGGTAAGTCGATGGAGGATCTCTTCGAGCACCTGAAAGCAGTGGTCGAGCTGGGCTTCGGTGATGTTCAGCGGGGGAACGATTTGAGCGACCCGCCCTTCCGGCCCTCCGACCAACAAGAGGATACCGCGACTCCATGCATCACGGCAGAAACGCCCGCCCACCTCGGAATCGGTGAGCTGAACTCCCCACAACAAACCACGTCCGCGGATCTCTTCAACCGACTTGAACCTGCTCGGCCACGAGGTAAGACGTTCGAGAATGGTCGGTTCGAGATGCGCGACCCGCTGGGGGAGTCGCTCGGATTCGAGGGTATCGAGGGTTACGGCCGCGGCAGCGCAGGCCAAAGGATGGGCAATGAACGTTGCGGTGTGGCGAGCTTCCCCAGGAGCTTTCCAAGCGGCCATCAAGGTTTTCGAGCCCAGCACTGCGGCGATCGGCAAACCATTCGCCATCGCTTTACCGCAACAGATCAGATCGGGCACGACCTGATCATGTTGCATAGCCCACCAACGGCCGGTGCGACCGAATCCGGTGAATATTTCATCGGCGATCAACAAGACCCCATGGCGGCGGCAAGTTTTCGCCAGATCCTTCACCCAACCTCGCTCGGGCACAAGGATGCCTTCTCGTCCAACGATAGGTTCGATGATCGCAGCCGCGAAATCTCCCGATTGTCTGAAGATGGATTCGATTTTCCGAGGGGCCGTACCGAAAGGCAGGCGGTGAGCCAAAGGGTGAAGATGCGCTGAAAACGGTTCCTTAAACGGTTTCCGTGAGCTGAGGTTGAGAGCCCCGAGGGTCATACCGTGGTACGAGGGATCAAAAGCCATGATTCTGGTGGCTCGCCCAGAGTGGTGCAGCAGAGCTGTCTTAACGGCGATTTCGACAGCATCCGATCCCGAAATGGCGAAATAGACTCGAGTGTCTTCGATCGGCGAGATTCGTTTAAGCCTGCTCGCCACCTCTAATCGTCCGGGGTGACCGATGGCATCGCCGAGGCCGTGGACCAGAACCTCCGTTTGATCGTGGATCGCAGCTCCAACTTTCGGATGCCGATGGCCGAGGCCTGCCACGCCGAATCCGGAGGTTAGGTCGATGTAGCGATTGCCGTCCACATCGAGCACGTTGGATCCCAACGCGGAACTCCAGAAGATATTTGGACGATCGTTGTAGAGGGTGTTGATCCCAGGAGCTTCGAGCTGACGTATTTGATTGGACAGGCGGATTGCCTGAGGGCCGGGAAGTTCGGTCAGCATGTTGGGAAGGAGATCGCCTCGATCTAGACGATCCATTTCTACAGCTCCCGCCGGCCGGCCAAAGATCGTCCCAAAGTTACTTCATCGGTAAACTCGATATCGCCGCCTACGGGCATGCCGAAAGCCAATCGAGTGACCTTGATGTCGAGTTTTTTGATCTGTCGCGCCAGGTAAAGGGCGGTGGCTTCACCTTCAACGTCCGGGTTGGTGGCGATGATCACTTCCTCCACCCCTTCCAATCGTTTCATCAGTGAATCGATCGTCAGCTCTCGGGGGCCGATACCCCGCTGTGGCGAAAGGGTGCCGTGCAACACGTGGTAAAGACCTTGATGCTCTCGTGTTCTTTCAATGGGCGGGATGTTGAAAGGCTCTTCAACGACACAAATATGCGTCTGATCTCGCCTGGCGTCATCGCAGAAAGAGCACGGGTCTCGGTCGGTGATGGAGTGGCAAACGCTGCAGTGAAAGAGCTTCTCTTTAACGTCGAGGATTGCCGCAGAGAGTCTTTTGGCCTCGTCTTTAGAGACCCTGAGTAGATGGTGGGCGAGTCGAGTGGCAGTCTTGGGTCCGACGCCGGGAAGACGAGAAAGCTCTCCGATGAGCTGGTTTAAAGGGTCGGACATAGGCTGAGCCAGGCTTGAGAGTTGTACTCGTTAAATATCGACGAAAGCTCAGAGAAGCCGGTTCAGAAAAGGCCCGGCAAACCGGCGGTTAGGTTGCCTACCTTGCTCTGCAATGCTTCTTCGACTTTCCGGCTTGCTTCGTTGACCGCGGCCACTACCAAGTCCTCGAGCATCGAAATATCGTCGGGATCGACGGCTTCTGGATCGATCTTTACCTTCATGATCCGTTTGTGACCATCCATCTTAACGGTGACCAACCCACCGCCCACGGACGATTCAACGACGGTCTCTCCAAGCTCCCGGCGCATTTTTTCCTGCATATCTTGGGCTTGTTTGAGCAACTTCTGCATGTTCATGGCGTGGTTTCCTCAGGCTGTGGAGCTAGTGGCTCGATACTTCGAATCTTGCCGCCGAAAATTTCCAACGCGGACTTGACGGCGGGCAGATTCGCTGCGGCTTCGAGGTCTGCCTTCGAAGTTCGGCGGATTTTGGATTTTCTTTCGGTAGTAGGTGTCTTCTGCACTGCCGGTGAGTTCCTAGGAGATTCGGCCTCTTTCGGCATCGGCTTTTTCCGATGTTCGATCTGAGGTTCGGAAAGTGCGGAACTCGACGTCGTCTTGATCGAGGTCCCGGGGCCGAGATCGTCGGGGCCGGGGGATCCCTTTTTAATAACCCAGCTTCCCGCAGTTGCCCAAACTTCGATCATTGCTTGATCCAGTGCCTCGCGATTGCGCGGTCGGTCCAATGCTCTTTCCAGAAGAGTGTCTCCATCGGGGGGGAAAATCTTCAAGACCGAGCCCTGCACGGCCAAGGTCGCATTGCGAAGGTGTGCGGCCAAGGATTGGCGCCGGGTGCCGAGAACCTCTAATACAGCTGGGATCCGTCCGGGATCCAAGGGTCCGGGAACTAAGGCTTTGGGATCCGGTCTGGGATCCAAGGATCTGGGATCCAAGGGTCTCGGGTCCAAGGGTCTCGGGTCCAAGGGCACAGACTCAGAGGATCCTTCAAAACCGCGCACGCTGCGGGTTGGAAGATCAGGGCTGCGTGCTTCGACCGGGACGGGATCAACGGACCTTCCGGGGCTGGATGGACCGGGGCTGGACGGACCGGGTTGAATATTGGGTAGGGGTGTTTTTCCTGCCAGAAAGTCTTGTAGTTTTTGGACTTTAGGCAGCTCGGCAGCCCGCAACCAGGCGATTTCAAGGGCAAGCAGACCGAATTCACTTCTGCGGACCATGCCTTCACTGGCGATCAAAAGCTGTAGAACTTGCAATAAGGCTTCGTAGCCGAAGGGCTTGAGAATCTTGCCGAGGGCGAGGCATTCCTCTTCGGGCAGCTCTACGGTTTCGGGCTTTGCTCCCAGAATCAGATGGAGCGCATCTCGGGAAAATCCAAGAAACTGAGAGTAGACATTGTGCGGGTCCCAACCGTTGGACTCGATATCCGCGACCACTTCCAGAATCGGTGGGTGCAGGCCGGAGAGAATTCCCTCCAATAGCTTCTGAAAAATTGCTGAGTCCAACCCGCCGAGCAGCCTCTTGGCGTCCTCGTCGCTGATGACCCCACTGCCGAAAGTCGCCATTTGATCGAGCAGGGCGACGGAGTCTCGAACGCTTCCCTCGCCTGCTCGTGCGATCAAACGGAGGCCGACGTCACTAACCTCGATGGATTCCGCGTTGCAAATTTTGCGCAAATGCTCGCTGAGCACCGGTGAGGGAACCCTACGAAATTGGAATTCTTGGCAGCGGGAAAGAATCGTCGCGGGCACCGCGTCGATTTCGGTGGTCGCGAAAATGAAGACTAAATGAGCCGGCGGCTCCTCGACGATTTTTAACAAGGCGTCGAAGGCTTGTTTCGACAATCTATGGATCTCGTCGAGCACGACGACTTTGTATTGACTCTTGGCGGGTCCATAACGCAGGGTTTCGGTCAGCTCACGGACTTGCTCGACTTTTGAGTAGGTCGCGGCATCGACCTCGATCACGTCCATGGTGTTTCCGGAGCCGATTTCCGAACATGAGGGGCATTCGTTACAGGGGTCCCCGGTGGTCCGCTGCTCACAGTTGAGGGCCTTTGCCAGAACCCTTGCCGCTGTAGTTTTTCCCACTCCCCGGATTCCGGAGAATAGGTAGGCTTGGGCGATTCGGCCTTCTGTCAACGCGTTGCGAAGCGCAGTGACGATCTGATCTTGGCCGACCAGACTTGCAAAATCTTGAGGGCGCCACTTCCGGGCGAGTACCTGATAGGTCATCGGGCGTTGTCTCGATTCGAGTGGCGGTGTTTTGAGGGGAGTGTGACGAGGCCCTGCGAAGGGTTCCGGCTGATCTGCGGCACCCGGCGCGAGTACCTTATCGCTGCTCCCTTCCGGGCCTGACGAGGTTCGGTATCGGCCGGTGCACAGGACCCGAACCCTTCGCGGGGCCTCGGCACGAGCAAGATGCTAGTGGCGTCTCGAAGATTTGTAAAGCTGGTCGCTACCATTTGTCCCTGCCGGAGAGCCGTGAATCCACTTTTGGCCTCGCAGCTCCGAGATATTGAACTGGATCTAGTAGTCATTGGGTCCCTAACCTAAGCCTCGATCCACTAAATATCCGAAAATACTGGCCGAATGACGTTTTTCGTAGTTTACCCCGAAGGATCCTTCGGCTAATATAGCGCGTCCTGGCCGCGGTGGTGTAGATCGAGGCGGAAATGCCCCGATTCGTAGGAGACCAAAGGGTCAAGAGAGACCATATGGGCGTTACCCATGGATGATGACCATTGGATGTCCAAGGCTCTTATGGAAGCGCGGAAGGCCGCAGAGCTAGGAGACGTACCTGTCGGAGCTGTGGTTGTCAAAGACGACCGAATTTTGGGCCAAGGGTACAATCGTCGAGAGATTGACGGGGACCCGTTAGCTCACGCCGAACTCGTCGCTCTCCGGCAAGCTTCTGAGACAGTTGAAGGTTGGCGTCTCAACGGTTGCACCATGTACGTGACCCTTGAGCCCTGTGCCATGTGCGCCGGGGCGTTGGTCAACAGCCGTGTCGATACGCTGGTTTTCGGCGCTCGCGACCCAAAGGCCGGTTTCTGCGGCTCGCTGGGCAATCTGGCAACAGATGAACGGTTGAACCACCGCCTGTTGGTCAGGGAAGGCATTCTGAGCGATGAATGCGGAGCCCTTCTGAAGAGCTTCTTTAGGAAGCTCCGGAAGGCTCGAAAGTCCGCCGGATTAGACGGTGGCGATCTTTGAAAGATTAGGTCTATTTTTAGACCGAGACTCGACGGAGAGATGACCGAGTGGTTGAAGGTGCACGCCTGGAAAGCGTGTGTAGGGGAAACTCTACCGAGGGTTCGAATCCCTCTCTCTCCGCCAAATTTTTGACCCTACAAGGTACCGAGCCTGAGCCGCCTATCGTGGCATGAATTAGAAGAACGGCCGGGCCTTGTAGCAGTAGTTCCGCCCAATTTGCTTTTCAGCAGATCGGGCTCAAGAGCTTAGGAGAGGTGCCGGAGTGGTCGAACGGGGCGGTCTCGAAAACCGTTGATCGTGCAAGCGATCCGTGGGTTCGAATCCCACCCTCTCCGCCAATCGTCCAGACCTATGGACGGGATAATTGGGTCCAGACCCGTTTCGGGGTGAATTAGCAATCCTCGAGCTTTCGTGCACTCGTGCACGTGAGATCCCGTCGAGACATCAGACACAACACTCAAGAAGGTGTATCGCCGTGAAGCGTACATTCCAGCCGAATAATCGTCGTCGCAAGAAGACCCACGGCTTCCGGACGCGGATGCAAACCCGCAGTGGACGGGCTTTAATCTCCCGTCGTCGCCGTAAGGGACGGAAGCGTTTGAGCGCCTGATCATGTCCTCGCCTTCCTCATCGAACGGTGAGGGGTTGGGTCGTGATCAAAGACTCAGACGCAGTGCCGACTATCTCAGCTGTTACCGACGTGGTCGGAAACGGCATGGGTCGTTGGCCTCATTGCATTTCTTTCCCAACGAGCTCCAGGAAGCCCGTCTCGGAATCACCGCCAGCCGCAAGGTAGGTAAGGCGGTGATTCGTCATAGGGTAAAAAGGCGGATTCGAAATATCTTCCGCCGATGGCCCAACAGAGATGAGCTACCGTCCGTGGACATAGTTGTTCACCTTAAACCGGCGGCAGGAGCAGCTGATTTCATGACGTTGCGGCAAGAGGTCGAAAGCCTCTTGGCGCGTTTAGTCATGCCTGAAAAAGATTCTGGTTCGCGTTCCCACAAGGCCACAAGATGAAGAAAGTGGTCGTGTTGGGACTATTGTCTTATAAGCGTTGGTTGTCCCCCCTCCTACCCAGATCCTGTCGATTCTCTCCGACGTGTTCGGAATACGCCCGTTTGGCCATCTTGAAATACGGGCTCTGGCGGGGTGCCTGGAAGACCCTGAATAGATTGTTGCGGTGTCAGCCGTTCTGCCCAGGGGGCATAGATATCCCTTAGGCGCGGACCAGCTTCGCAACGTTTGAGATACGAGAAAGGAACGAGTCTGTGGAAACTCGCCGACTGATGCTCGCCGCTATCCTATCGGCGTTGGTACTAGTGGTCTGGCAGTCGATGTTTCCGAACCCCCCTGTTCAAGATCCTGTTCAGGAGTCGACGGAACTCTTGGAGGAAACAGGCGGAAACAAGCCCGAGGTTGAGACCCCGAGTTCGACTGGCCCATCTGGAGCAACCACCGAAGTTGGATCCAATGAGCTGATTCAAGAAGCGGAGTCTGAAGCTCCAATTCAGTCTGAAGCTCCGATCCAGATAGTCCAAGCCTCCAGCGAAGAAACCATCGAGATTGAAACTTCGAGAGCGAGAGCAGTCTTCTCTAACAAAGGGGCTGTGCTGCTGTCTTATCGCTTGAAATCCCATGCCGCTTCCGAAGGCGGTAATCTGGATTTGGTAAGGCATCGTGGGAATGATCTGAGCCCCTTCGGCATCATTTCGGCACAAGGCGGATCGCCTCTGAATTCTTCACTATTCGTGTGGAAGAAAAAGGAGCTGGCAGGGGGTGGCACTGAACTAAGGTTTGATCACAGCAGTGAAGCCGGAGTGGCCGAGAAAATTTTCCGATGGGATGACTCCGGTTTCATGACAGTCAAGATGCGGGTGGAGAGCACTCCCAGCTGGGGCGTTCTTCTTGGCCCGGGTCTAAATAACGAAGTTGGCAAAGCGACCTACGGTCAGACCGTAGATAAAGTCGTCGGATATAAGAGAGGCAGCGAATTCGAGGTTATTCGGGCGGACAAGCAGGAAGACTCTACATTTCTCTCCGCAAGATCCTTGGATTGGGTGACTTTGGAAGACAACTTCTTTTTGGTCGCCTCCATGCCGGTTTCCGGTATTGCCGAGATAGAAGTTAGACCAGTTTTTCAGAGGGAAGAGTTACGCGAGGGTAAATCGCGATTTCTGCCTATCGACACCAGCTCCCAGGAGGACGACCTCGGCAAGGAACTCCTGCTGATCGTGGGTGCAGAGGGTGAATCCCTCGAGATGACTACCTATTTCGGTGCCAAGCAGTACAGCTACCTCTCGGGCATGCCGTTCGGGTTGGAGCAAACTATTCGATGGGGAACCTACCTGGGGGTGCTGGCGAAACCGCTATACCTTGCCCTGGAGTGGATCCATTCCAATATGGCGGTCAACTACGGTGTGGCTATCATGTTGGTGACTTTGTTGTTGAGGGTGATCTTTTTCCCGCTGACTCATAAGAGTCAAGAGTCCATGGGCAAGATGCAAGAACTCAATCCCAAGGTTCAAGCTATCCGCAATAAATTTCGGAATAAGCTCAAGGACAAACAGGGAAGACCGAACGTCGACGCTCAGAAGCAGATGAACGAAGAAGTGATGGCGGTCTACCGAAGCGCCGGCGTAAATCCAGCCAGCGGTTGTTTGCCGATGCTCCTTCAGATGCCGGTTTTCTTTGCCTTTTTCAGATTGTTGACAACCGCCGTTGAACTTCGGGGTGCGGCATGGATCTTATGGATTCAAGACCTTTCCCAGCCGGATCCCTACTACCTGCTACCCCTTTTAATGGGTGCGACGAGCTTAGGCATGCAGAAGATGATGCCGTCCTCGCCGGACCCCATGCAGAAGCGCATCATGCAAATGATGCCGATCATGTTCACCTTCTTCGCTTTTGCATTTCCCAGTGGATTGGTACTGTATTGGTTAACAAACAACATCCTAACCATGGCGCAGCAACTCTTGATCAATAAGATGAAGGCGCGAAAAGTTGCAGCAACAGCAGAGTGACCGGATCGATCTTCATGCCGTCAACATACACAGGGCATGGATCGAAATAGACTTTCAAGCTCAATCTAGGATCTTCTGAATCGAAGGCATTTCGGAGGCCGTTATGCAGAGACAATTTTTTTCCGGCAATACGATAGAGCAGGCGGTAATGGCCGCGGCTCGTCACTACAAAGTTGATCCCGAGAAGCTTTCTTACAAGCTTAGGGAGAAAAAACACGGGTTTCTGAACGTTCGTAAGAGGATCGTGATCGTCGTCGATCCCGACGCTCCAGCCCTCACCGAGGAACAGCTCGAAGCCCGAAAGGCGGACTCCCGACCCGAGCCGAAGGCGCGGGAGGAGAAACCGCTCCGCCGTCGCGGCCGAGAGAAGAGAGACGAAGAATCCACAGATCTCGACGGGGCGGAAGAAGAAGACTTCGAGGCAGACCAGGATGATCTAGTGGTCGATTCGGACGAAGACTCAGACGAGGATGAGGATTCTGGCAGCGTAAATCGTCCGAGTCGCGGCGCACGCTCTAGAAATGATGAAGCTAACAATAACCGCGGGAGCGCTCGCGGTGGGCGTCGAGGACAAGATGAACGCGGCAATCGTAGCCAAGGTCGCCGTGATCAAGGTCGCCGTGGTGAGGGCAGTCGGGATCAAGGTAGCCGCGATCAAGGTAGTCGCGATCAAGGTAGTCGCGATCAAGGTCGCCGTGGTGAGGGTAGTCGGGATCAAGGCAGTCGCGATCAAAGCGGTGGTCGAGGAGGCCGTGACCAGGAGCGTCACGGTCAAGGAGGCCGCGGTCGAGGAGGCCGCAGTCAAGGAAGCCGCAGCGATGGAAACCGCAGCGATGGAAACCGCAACGATGGAAACCGCAACGATGGAAACCGCAACGATGGAAACCGCGGTCAAGAAAGCCGTGATCAGGGGGGACGCGATCAAGGTCGGGGCCATCAAGGGCGCCGTGATCAGCAAGATTCCGGATCGGGCCGTGATCATCGCGGCGGACGTTCCTCAAGAGGCAGATCCCATGGTCGCAGGGATTCTGGGCGAGATAAGCGCAGGCCCGTCGAAATCAACGAGTTTGAGTGGTTGGGAGTAGATTGGGATGAGAATGAGATCAAAGATGAGGTTGAACGGGATCTCGCGGCTTACGAACTGGCCCTTGAGCAAGTTCTGGATGTGATGGACTTGGACATCGAATACTCCCTTGAGAGTGGCGAGGTCATGGAATTGGAATTCGAAGGCGAAGACAGCGAGATTTTGCTCGAAGATGAAGGCAGAGTCTTGAAGGCCATCGAGCACATCTTGCCCAGAATGGTCAGAAGTCTCGTAGACAGATCTATTCCGTGTAACGCTGATTGCGAGGGCTTTCGGGCGAGCCATGAGAAACGTCTCGAAGAAATGGCCCATGACGCCGCAGAAACAGCGGTTGAGAGTGGTCGAAAAAAGCTCCTACCTCCCATGAATCCTGCGGATCGTCGAATCGTCCACATCGCTTTGGTGGATCGTGAAGACGTTGAAACGGTCAGTGAGGGACACGGATTCATGAAGAGAGTGAAAGTGATTCCAGTGGACGATCCAGGGATGGATCCCGATGTGGACGATGATGTCTACGACGACTGAGCATTGAAAAGGCCGCCTTCGGGCGGCCTTTTTTGATCTAGTCGTAGGTGGGCCATTGATCGTGTTTGCCGAGTTGAAACTCGCCGAAGCGGCACACCAAATAGATATACGGAGGAGCCGCGCTGCGGAGGCAGGCTGAGAAATACATCAGGAATACAGACACCAGTAAATTCTAGGGATACACGTCAAGAGGACCACTGAAGTTTCAACGGGATGAGAATCAGTGGGTCTGTTTCACGTGAAACATGAAACATGGGCAGCAAGATATCTAGGTTAGACAGAGTTAGCTTCGAACGGGAGCTGATGCTCCTGGCTACAAGAGGAACTGCCAAAATCGAGTTCGCCGAACTGGGCCGGCCGAGCGAAGAACAAAAACCCGCTCAGCTAAAGGTAGAGCCTCGGCTTGTAGATGCGTTGTGGGTTCACTATTCAGAGCTTTGTCGTTGGAATCAGCGTTTGTCTCTGATTGGCCCCGGAACCGAAAAAGAGGTGATCCAACGCCACTATTTGGAATCCTTAGAAGGGATTGACTTCCTCAACGCTTCTGAGCGGTATCTGATGGACGTCGGAAGTGGAGGAGGGTTCCCTGGTTGGGTACTGGCAGCAGCTTGTCCTTGGATGCAGGTTACATTGGTAGAACCAAGGGAAAGAAAGTGGGTCTTTCTTCAAGCTGGGATTAGAAAGGCTGGCTTGTTGTCCTGCAAGGCCCTGAATGCTAGAGTCGAAATTCCTCTTCCGCGTTCTTTGGAGCTTCCAGAGACCCTTGATGTAGTCACCTCCAGAGCCCTAGTTATTCCAGCGGCAATCCTAGAAGCCATTGGGAATCATTCGCCTCAAGTTCGTTTTCTCCTTTGGATAGGAAAAGAAGAAATAGATTTGCCCGAAGGGTATGGGGTCACTCGTGTGAAGCGATTGCCTGGGAGTGATCATCGGCGGATCGTAGAGATCAAGAGATATTGAGACTCGATCTGTAGATGTGATTCAGACACGCCGGAAGTCCAACTCGATCGGCCCAATCATCACATCCAGCTCGTAGGTCAGAGAGAGACCGCGCTCGGAGTAGAAGAAACTTAGAGTCTGGGCTGAAGAATGGATGCCTAAAACTAGGAGCTCAAGTAGAGATGGCTACAATTGTCGCAGTTGCGAACCAAAAAGGAGGGGTGGCCAAAACCACCACTTCCATAAATATCTCCGCATCCTTAGGGGCTTTAGAGAAAAAGGTGTTGTTGGTGGATTGTGACCCCCAAGGCAATGCCACCCGAGGACTTGGCTTAACCGCCGAGAGTCCACATCTCTACGACCTTCTTTCCGGTGAGTGCACTATGGCCGATGCCGTGAGGACCACCGAATTTGCTGGTCTCAGCGTTTTACCGGCAGACCGGGAGCTAGTGGGCGTGGAGGTCGAGATGGTAGATGTAGAGGGTTGGGAATACAAGTTGAGAGAGGCGATCAGAGACGGCGCTGCAGAGTATGACTACGTCTTTCTGGACTGTCCTCCCTCTCTGGGCCATTTGACGGTCAATGCCCTGACGGCTGCCGATCAGATCTTGGTGCCTCTCCAGGCTGAGTACTTTGCGCTAGAAGGGATTAGCGAACTCGTGGCTACTATTCGCAGAGTTCAAAGTAGGCTCAACCCCGATCTGCAAATAGGCGGAATTTTGCTGACGATGGTTGATGATCGGACGAACCTCTCCCAGGACGTGGCTACGGAGGTCAAGAGCTTCTTTGGCGACAAGGTTCTGGAGAATAGGATTCCACGCAATATCAGATTGGCGGAAGCGCCGAGCCATGGCCTACCGATTCTGCAGTACGACATAAAGAGCCGCGGTGCCCAAGCCTATTTGGCTGCAGCCAGAGAGCTGCTTCAAATGAAAATATAGAAGATGGAAACGTTTGCCGTCATCGGTTGGTAATTCTCAAATCAAAAGAGCGACGAGCTACGAAAGTGGCTCAACGATAAGACAACGGACAGTTGAAGTTAGCATTATGAGCGCAAAACGAAGGGGATTGGGACGCGGCTTAGATGCCTTGTTGGGTGCAGAGCCGAACCATCCTAAAGCTACTGAAGACGCCCAAGATCAGGGCGGAGGCATGAGGGAAGTATTGGTTGAGAGGCTCGAGCCCAATCGCTTCCAACCTCGATCACACTTCGATGAGTCTGGGCTCGATGACCTCGCTGAGTCCATTAAAGCTCAAGGAGTTGTGCAACCCATCGTGGTGACGCCCAAGGGGGAGGGTTTCTTCACAATTATTGCCGGCGAGAGACGTTGGCGAGCTTCAAAGAAGGCTGGACTCAAGCTTGTGCCGGTGGTTGTTCGTGAAGTCAACAACGATCAACAGCTCCTAGAGATGGCTTTGGTTGAGAACATTCAACGGGCCGATCTAAATCCTGTGGAAGAAGCAGAGGCCTATCGTACTCTCGGCGAGAATTTTGAGCTTTCTCAAGAGGAGATTGCCACTCGTGTCGGCAAGGGTCGTACGACCATTACCAATTTCCTTAGATTGCTGCGATTACCCCAAGAAGTCCAAGATCTAATGAGAGAGGGACGGCTGACTGCCGGCCAGGCGCGACCGCTCTTGTCCTTCGGTGACGCGCGCAAGCAGACAGAATTGGCTGAGCGGGCGGTCACAGAAGGCTTAACCGCTAGGGACCTTGAAAAACTAGCGTCTGAGCCACGGAATTCAGGCAAGAAAACGGAGCCGAAGACATCCCCTGAAAATGATGTCCACACTCGGGAAGCGATGGACAAGCTGACGCATGTTCTTCAAACCAAAGTGGAAATCCAGCGCAAGAAGAAGGGTGGAACCGTGCGCATCCATTTCCATTCTGAAGAAGAGCTCATTCGACTGTATGACCGTTTGACCGGCGAGGATTCATAATGTTCAACAAATCTTCCAATTCCCAGGGCTCCGGAGGATCAGGAAACCTTAACGGTCTTCTCGACGCCGGTAGTCACATGACCGGCGAACTCCATTTCGAAGATTCGTTCCATATTCATGGAAAACTGACGGGCAGCATAGTTTCCGAAGGCGAGCTTCGAATAGGGGAAAGGGGAGAGGTCGATGGCGAGGTCAACGTCAGATATGCCCTGATCTCCGGCACGGTCCACGGAGCCCTTCGAGCTACCGACAAAGTGGAGATCACAGCAACCGGAAAAATTTTTGCGGATATTTCGGCTCCGGTAGTCGTGATGGAAGAAGGTGCATTTTTCGAAGGTCGATGCTCCATGAAACCAGTCGACAAGCGATCCGCGGGACCTAGGGATAAGGTCACCAAAATGCAGGTTGCCGCGACCTAAAAATCTCTTTGAATAGCGGATAAAATCTACAGAACGAAAATAGATCTCTGTATAAAGTGTAGTTTTATTTAACGCCTCAATTTGGCGAAAATCAAAAACTCCTCGGGTACTACCCTTCAGAATTCCTAAAATGAGGGCAATAAAATTGCCTCTCAACCACTCACCTCGATCAGAAAGGGAGTAGGCGGTGGAGGGCAGGCAGTTGAAGGAGTTCGACTAGGGCTTTTTAGAAGCTGAGAAAGTTTCGTAGGAAGGTACGAACGACAAGGGTCTTCGGGCCATGAAGCCAGGATCGAAGATCTCTGTCAATACGCTGCCGTCCGAATCTCTAGCGACCGGAAATCCCAATCCATAGAGAAGGGTGGACGGCAGGTCCACCAATTGAGCAGTGCGGATATTCTCGGTTTTTTGTACCCCTTCGCCCAGGAACATCATGATTCCCTCGGCGCCGTCGTCGAGGTCGCCTCTGGTCGCTGGTTGGCGAAGCACCAAACGTTGGGCCTCGGAAAGACCCGTGACTCGTCCGACCCCGTGAACCGAAACCAGCACCAAAAGCTTTGGTTGTTGAATCGAATCCCAAAACTTCCCGAGCAGCTCATCGGTCTGAGCATAGTAGGCCGACAGAATATGGGAAGCCCGCACAGACTCCTCATCTTGGATTCCGCGAAACTGAACTGCGGAGTATCCACCGAAATAGTCTTGGGAAATGGACCGTAGGCCGGGTAAGAAGAGAAAAATGGCATCGGTCGCAGGTTCCTGATCAAGCAGAAAGGTAGCGAGATCTTTTCGCCACTGGTCTTGCACCAGCGCGTCGAGCACAACTTCGGGTGGAGAAGGGCCAAACCTCGAGATCAGCTCCGAATCGAGATTCTCCCTAACAATCTCGAATAGACGCGCTCTTTCTGCAGCTTCGGGTGGAAATGCCGACCGCAGATCTTGGGCAGGACTGGATCGGAAGAATTGATCTGTGAGTGTTAAATGTTGATCCTCACCAGCAGGGTACGTTCCCGGCCAGCCGATGAGTGCGGTCGACATTCCAAGGCGAGTCAAGATCTCCCAGAGGGGAAGAACCCGTAGATCCGAGCGGTCTGTCGGGAGTTTCTTGCCCCATGCGCCCCAATGCTCAAAACCTACCGCCAACGGCAACAGATTCAAGGTCGGCTCGGGTTCCTGTTGGCCGGCTGCTAGGAAACCCGCCTCGAATTTGTGGTCACCCACAATTCCGTGTTTATAAGGGTACTTTCCAGTGCTGAGGGTAGCCCAAAGAGGTTGAGCTCGGATGGGCTCGAGTGGAGTCAGCAGGGCTTGTGCGCCTTCCTGCAACATCCTGCGAAAGAATGGAAGTTGACCTTGCTCGGCGAGCGGCAAGATCACGTCAAAGGTAGCCGCATCAATTCCGACCACGCAGAGCAGCGGACGGGGGCTACTCTCGAAGGTCGCTTCTCGCGGAGTAGGCTCAATTTTCGGGTCGTAGGCTTCGCGCCTCTCCATCACCACATAGACGGAGATTAGAGCCAGCAGACCCACAATGCCGATGGCTCTACCACCGTATCTGCGTCTTTGCATTCGGTGAAGCAAGAGGGTGTAGAAACCAATAACCGCTGCCAGGCTCAAGAAAACGGCTGCTTTGAGCAATCGCTTGTTGATGCCGGGTGGGAGGTAGAAACCAAAATAATAGGCGTGGGTCCAAAACATGAGCGCGCTGGAGACCATCACTGCCGTGAGTGCGATAGGAAACCACTGACCCATCGTTTGCTTGCGGAGCCAGGTGATGAGAAAGAGGGCGATGAGGCTGACAGGTGCTAGTAGGGCGCTGTAGAAAGCGACGCCTCGTGCCACAGATGCGAACGAGAAAGGGAGGTGCGGGTTGATGAAGAAAATCAATCCCGCGATATGCGTACCCGCGAGAACGCCGGGACAGAGCCCTGCCAGGACGGTTTGGGTGAGCGTTAACCGACCCCTGCTCGGAGAATAGGGGTCTCTTTGCTCTGTGTGTGGATTCAGACTTCCCGAGGATTCCTGCCCTAAGGATAGATGTGGGCGATTTGCCAAGCCCAGCGTCAGAACAAGAAGATTTCTCTATCCAGGTGAATCTTCTGCTGAAGCGGATATTCCATCACCACCAAGTCCAAGACCACGGTGTATTTGACGTCCATAACCACTCGCTTCGCGGTCTTCTTGACCTGGATATTCTTTTGTTCAAGAGGAATGAAGAGGTCGTCTGCGCGACTCTTGATCCGGCGTTCGAACCAGCGAGCGTTCTTGCGCGGGCTGGTCATGGCCAGCTCTTTCATGTGGTCCTTGAGCTGCATCTTGGAGACCTGAACCGGAACAACCTTGAAGGCCAGAAATGCCACTACGATCACCAGGAGGCTGTAGAAAATGCATCCGGCTTTGCCCTCACCTTTGGTCATCCTTCTCATGGGTATCCTCCTGGTATCGATCCGTGATGGCTGCTCACCATCCAAAGGTTGAGAATGTCGTCGAAGACCGCGTCATTGTATCGCGCCACCGGTCGAAACTCAGCTGAAAACCAAAAAGCGCTGCCGTTGGAGCTTCTCAACGAACCAGATGCATGGTGCGCTCCCACCGGGTTCGGCTGAAAAAACCAGTGGCGGTGCGGCCTATTTGGCCCAATTTGTGCCCCCAGCTATGCCATTGCCCGTCGGGGGTCTCACCGCCGTAGGACCAATAGACGAGCAATGCACGGCCTTTGATGTAGTGGCGAGGCACAGCTCCCCAAAAGCGAGAATCGTAGGAATGGTCGCGATTGTCACCGAGAAAGAAATAGTGATCGTCGGGGACTTCGAACGGACCAAAATTATCCCTGAGTCTCTCTTGCCTTCTGATGAATCTCCTATTCGGGAAGGTTCGTGGGTCCTTATGTTGGGTGAACCCATCGTCGTCGACCTCTTGGCCGTTGACGAATAAGTGCTTCTCGACGATTTCAATCTTGTCGCCAGGCAATCCGATGCAGCGTTTCACGAGGTCGGTCGTGGGTTTTTCCAACGAGCGGAAGATCACCACATCACCGCGCTTCAGATCGCGGCTTGGAGTGACGTTGTCGGCGGAAGAAGTGCCGTAAATGAATCGGTTGACGAAGAGGTGGTCACCGATCAGCAAGGTGTTCTCCATCGATCCACTCGGTATGTAGAAGGTCTTCACCAAGAAGGTGTTGCTGAACCCGAGAAAGATTCCGGCGATCAGTAGGGCCTCGAAATATTCTCGCATCCAAAATCTTCGGTTTTCCATCTAGACCACTATTCCTTCCGGTCCGTTCTCGGACGCAGATGATTCCTTCGTCTCAGGAAGCCGCTCGGCTATCGGTTGGCAGCACCGTTCGGCAGCACCGTCCGGCAGCACCGTCCGGCAGCACCGTCGGATGCAAAGGATTGTGCCCCTGTCACGATCTTTTGACAACCGTTGAGAGCTACTTTCTGGGCCTTGGGTGGAGGGGAAAGGGAGTAGCGTCAAGATCTTTTGACGATCGGACGGTTTGAAGATTCAGTTGAATATGCATAAAGCATTTGTTTTCAACAAGTTAAAAAATATTCTCAAGCCGGCAAGGGGTTTGAAGTAGCTAGTTGCCGTCTACACGAAACGAAGCTCACCAAATGAACCTTTGGAAGGAGGCACGAAAGACGGCAAAGGCAGTGGGAGGGAAGCAGAGAGGGTCGCCGCAGGTGACTTTTCCCAATCCAGCCAATCGCTCGAAAGTAAAGCCAACTACCGCTGCGCCTCCAGGTGTGCCGACGGCTTTCTTTAGAGCCTCATAGACCCAGTCCCGACGCGAGTCGGACCCAAACCCCATATTGAGGGATCAGAAGGATCCCAGGAGAAGAAAAATGGAAACTCGTAGCCAATTCACGAAACTCGCTCTCGTCTTCGCTCTCATGGTTTCTGTGCTCAGCCCCTTAGCAGCTCAGGCCCAGCAGTCGTCGAAAGAGGTCGTCAACATCAACACAGCGTCGGCTGAGCAGTTGGCTCAATTGCCACGTGTGGGACCGTCCCTTTCCCAGCGAATTGTCGACTTTCGCAAGGAAAACGGCAATTTCAAGAAGACCGAAGACCTGATTCTCGTCAAAGGCATCGGTGAGAAAACGTTCAAGAACCTCGAACCGTTCATCACTGTAGAGGGCAAAACGACACTCGCGCGCAAGCTGAGGACCGCGGACGTCGAAGCGGCCCGAACTCCGAAGGGAGCGAAGGACAGCTCTCGAGACAAAGGTTGATCTAGAGCGTCTTTCACAAGCCCCGGTTCTTCCGGGGCTTTTCTTCTAAAACGCCTCTGGATTCCTAAGTGATCAGGGCGGCAACGAGGGGATTCTTATGCCTTCGAGCAGAAAACGAGCATTCACTGTGGTGGAGCTTCTGATAGTACTTGCAGTGTTGGGTTTGTTGGCGGCGATAGCATGGCCCCGGGTCAATATGTGGGCCGGATATGTGCGGGTTCGGCTGGCTGCCGGCGAGGTTGCCGGTTCCTTGGCAGAAGCCCGCCTAACGGCGATCAAACACAGCACGAAGGTTGCAGTGCGGTTCGAAACGGCTGATGATGGAGCGGTTACCATGTCTCTCTACCGGGATATAGACGGAGACGGGGTATTGAGCCGGGATATCCGACGAGGTGTCGACCGGGTCGAAAAGGAGCAACGGCGCTTGCAGGGGTTCGACGAAAGAATTCAATTCGGCTTTCCCTACGGAGAAGCGCCGAGGGAGATCAGCAGACCCAGTCGGCGAATTACTCGCTTGCGTGATCCTATTCGATTCAACAGGTCCGACATGGCCTCGTTCAGCAGCCTGGGCACCGCAACGCCTGGTACGGTTTATTTGACGGACGGATATAAGGCTCTGATAGCAGTTCGGGTTAATAACCGCTCGGGCATGATTTCTCTCTGGTCATACGACAAAGAGACGGAAGTCTGGCACGCGATCGGCTGACGCCATAAGAGCGGGCTGGGCTTTGGACCCACCTTCCAATTTTCGATTTGAGCAAGACGGCCGGCGATTTTGGATTGACCCAAGTCGATGAAGTGAAGTAGTTTGCGGGCATGAGTGCAATCGTGATGGTGACTACCGTGGGTGACGAAGAGCAGGGAAATGACCTGGCCCGCGAACTCGTGGTTCGTCGTCATGCAGCCAGCGTCAACATGCTACCAGTGGCAAAGTCTTTCTACCGATGGCGAGGCAAGATCTGCCGAGACTCTGAATTCATGTTGGTGATCAAGACCCTTGATACCGAATACGAGCAAGTTTGTGAGACGATCCGCGAAATCCATAGCTACGAGCTACCCGAGATCCTGTCGTTCGCGATCTCCAGAGCTGAAGATACATTCCTAGATTGGATTGTCGGTAGCCTGGACAAGGATGCAGAATTTTCCGACGAAGATGATCTGCCGGAAATGGACCACCTTTAGATTTCGACTCCCATCGTTCAACAGGCTTCCACAAGAAGCAAAAAAGCTCCGGCGCAAGCAGCACCGGAGCTTTTTTCGTCCAACCGAAGAACGTGACCCGTGTTAGCAGGCTGTGGCAAAAGTCTCATCGCGCTGCTCTCACCGGCGCGAGACTTCCGTCACCGCCTGCTAGAGCAGGCCCAGCTCCAGGCGAGCTGCTTCTGACATCATGCTCGGATTCCAGACAGGATCCCAGACGATATCCACGTCACAAGTCTCGACTCCGGGTACTCCTTCAACCTTATGCTGCACATCGACAGGTAGGGTGCCGGCCACCGGGCAAGCTGGTGAGGTCAGGGTCATGATGACATCCACGTGGCCGTTTTCTCCCACGGCGATGTTGTAGATCAGGCCCATTTCGTAAATGTTCACCGGTATTTCTGGATCGAAGACCGTCTTAATGGTTTCGATGATCTGCGATTCGAGGTCCGGGGTGGTTTCCGAGGGAAGTGTTTGGGTTTCCATCGTCATCTCCTTATCTTCCATAGAATGGATCATTCCGTAGAAACGGGTTTGGCTTCGCCCTTGATGGCCGCTTGCAGCGTGTGCCAGGCAAGGGTGGCGCATTTGACGCGGATCGGTAGCTCACGGACCCCGGCCAGGGCCTCGAGCTTCCCGAGATCATGGGTACCCACCTCATCCTTGCCGGTGACCATATCTCGGAACTGGCTGAATAGATCGCGGGCCTCTTGCAGGCTTTTGCCCTTGATCGATTCGGTCATCAGGGACGCAGAGGCGGTGGAGATGGCACAGCCGGCTCCCTCGAAACCGACATCCGACACTTTGCCCTGCTCATCGACATTGAGGAAGACCTTAACCCGATCCCCGCAAAGAGGGTTATGGCCCGCGGCCTCGAAAGACGCGCCTTCAAGGGCACCGAAATTTCGGGGCTTCCGATAGTGCTCGAGAATAATCTCTTGATAGAGACTGGTGAGATCGGACACAAAGAGCTCCTAGCAGAACATGTCGATCACTTTTCCGACGCCGTCCGCCAGACGATCGACCTCGTCCAAAGTGTTGTAAAAAGCGAAAGAAGCCCGCGCGGTAGCGGGGAGGCCAAAGCGGTCCATGATCGGCTGGGCGCAGTGATGGCCCGCCCGAATGGCGATACCTTGGTGGTCCAGAATGGTGCCGATGTCATGGGGATGGGCCCCCTCGATGGTGAACGAGACCACCGCAGCCTTATGGTCCGCCGTTCCGACCAGACGTATCTGGGGGATGGCGGATAACCGCTCGTTGGCATAGGCCAGGAGAGCAGCTTCATGGGCGCCGATTTCGTCGAATCCTAACCCGGTCACATAGTCCATCGCGGCAGCCATTCCGATGGCACCGACGATGTTGGGAGTGCCGGCTTCGAACCGATGGGGGGGCACGTTGAATTCGGTCTTTTCGAAGGACACATACCGGATCATCTCACCGCCGCCTTGGTACGGCCGCATGGAGTTGAGAAGCTCGAAGCGTCCGTAGAGCGCACCGATTCCCGTCGGACCGAAGAGCTTATGGCTGGAAATGGCGTAGAAGTCGCAGCCGATCTCTTGCACATCCACGGCGCTGTGAGGAGCCGCCTGGGCACCGTCGAGCATCACTGGGACGCCCCGCTCATGGGCCGCAGCGACGATCTCTTTCACCGGAGTGATGGTGCCCAACGCATTCGAAATGTGGACGATCGAAACCATCTTGGTCCGCTCAGACAGGAGGTTCTTGAACGCTTCAAGATCCAATTGTCCGCGATCGTCGATCGGTGCGACCACCAACCGGGCCCCGGCCTCTTCGCAAGCCAATTGCCAGGGCACTATGTTCGAGTGGTGCTCCATGTGCGAAATGAGCACCTCGTCACCGGGCTCTAGACGGGGACGAGCAAAGCTCCACGCCACCAAGTTGACGGCTTCCGTGGTGCCGCGGACGAATACGATTTCGTCGTCTCTTTCGGCGCCGAGAAAGGCCCGGGTGGTTGAGCGGGCCTTCTCATAGTCGTCCGTGGCTCGTTGAGAGAGGGTGTGAACACCGCGATGCACGTTGGAGTAGCTCTTGGAATACCCTCTGACCAACGCATCGATCACCGCCTGGGGCTTGTGGGCCGAGGCAGCATTGTCTAAATAGACCAGGGGATGTCCGTGGACCTCCTGGTGTAAGGCCGGGAAGTCCGAACGAACCGCCTGGACGTCTAAACCGTTAGGCCTAGAATCCGAGGCGGTTTTCGGGGAAGCGACTTCAACGCTCATCGTGGCTCACTTTTGGAAGTCAGACTGCTTGGCGAACGATTTCGCCCTTGGGCAGACGGGTGAAGAGAAATTCCTCCAGGCCCTTACGAACGGTCTCGAGGCGGAACTCCTCCAAAACCTCACAGGCGAAAGCGTAGGTCAGTAGACTGCGTGCAGCCTCTTTGCTGATGCCCCTGGAGCGCAGGTAGAAGACCGCTTCCTCATCCAAGTGCCCGGTGGTGGAGCCGTGGGTGCACTTGACATCATCGGCGAAAATCTCGAGCTGCGGATTGGAATGGGCCAAGGCGTTGTCGGAAAGCAGCAAATGCTGGCTCGACTGCTTGGCATCGGTCTTCTGGGCGTCCTCATGGACCTTAATCCGGCCGTTAAAGACCGCCCGGGAAGAATCCTCCAGGATACCTTTGAACAGCTCATAGCTGTGACAATTGGGTTTTGCGTGATCGACCCACATGTGGTGGTCGACCATCTGCTTGTCGCGGCCCAAGTAGAGGCCGTTCAAGGTACAGTGGATGCCCTCGCCGTCGAGGTAGGCCTGGATGTCGTTGCGCACGATAGCGCCGCCGTGGCTCACCGAGTGGGTGAAGAAGTTGGCATCCCGTTCGAGGTGAATCTTCAACGTTGCCAAATGGTAGGCATCGTTGCTTTCCTCACCGAGACGGTAGTGATCCACCACGGAGTTGGCACCGCCAACGATTTCCGTCACCGGGCAGGTGAAGTATTTATCCCCGGAAAATCCGGCATAGCTCTCAACCACCGTCAGCTCTGCGCTCTGCTCGGCAATGATCAAGTTGCGCGGATAGGAGACCGAGGCGGTATCTCCGGAGGTGGCCACGAAGAGCAAATGCAAGGTGCGATCGATCTTCTTGCCCTTGGGCACGAAAACGAAGGCGCCGTCTTCGATATGAGCGGTGTTCAAAGCCACGAAAGGGTGGGAAAGATCCGCGTGTTGGCCGAGGTGCTCGGTGACGATCTCGGGCATAGTCTCCAAGGCCAGGGCCAGGCTGCCGGCAAAAGCACCTTCGGGAAGCTCTGTCGCATCTGAAAGCTCGGGGGAAAAACGACCGTTGACGAATACCAAATCCGTGCAATCGGGGATGCGGAATGGGTCCAATTTTGCGGAGGTCAGCCCTTGGAGTTCACCACCGGCGCGGACATAAGATTCCTTGCCCACAGGCGCGATATTCGTGTGGCGCCAAGCCTCTTCTCGGGTGGTGGGAAAGCCTTGGTCTTCAAAACTCTTGAGGCCCCGCCGCCGGAGCTCGGCTACGGACGCGGGTTGGGAGCCGAGCGATCTCTCGAAGGAGTCGTATTCGGCGGTCAGGGATGGTTTTTCAGCGACTGCGACCATGGTCGACACCTCAGGCGCTCACCGCGGCCGGCTCTTTTCCGGCGCGGATTTCGTCTTCGATCCAACCGTAACCCTTATCTTCCAGCTCTTTCGCCAGATCGGGGCCACCGGAGCGGACAATACGACCGTCTACCAAGACGTGCACCACATCGGGTTTGATGTAGTCGAGCAAGCGTTGATAGTGGGTGATCACTACGAAAGCTCGCTTTTCGCCGCGCATGGTGTTGACACCGTTGGCCACGATGCGCAGAGCGTCGATATCGAGACCGGAGTCGGTTTCGTCGAGCACTGCGACTTTGGGATCGAGCACCGCCATGTGGAAGATCTCGTTGCGCTTTTTCTCACCGCCGGAGAAACCGTCGTTGACCGGCCGTTGCAGCAGCTTTTCGTCCATCTGAACCAACTTCATCTTCTCGCGCGCCAACTTGAGAAAATCGACGGCGTCCACTGGCGGCTGCCCGCGGTGCTCGCGGCAAGCGTTGAGGGCCGCTTTCAAAAAGTAGGTATTGGAAACGCCTGGGATTTCGACCGGATATTGAAAGGCCAGGAACAGGCCTTCACGGGCTCGGTCTTCGGGTTCCATTTCCAGCAAGTCGTTGCCGTCGAAGTCCACCGAGCCTTCGGTGACTTCGTATTCTTCGCGGCCGGCCAAAACTTGGGCCAGGGTGCTCTTGCCGCTGCCGTTCGGGCCCATGATGGCATGGACCTCCCCGGCCTTAACTTCCAGGCTCACGCCCTTAAGGATCTCGGCATCTTCAATGCCGACGTGTAGGTTCTCGATTTTCAACATGGTGTTTCTATATCTCCGAAGCTCGAATAAGCGATCTGTTGTAGCTAGACTTTTAAGGTTGGGTCAGCCGACGCTGCCTTCGAGGCTGATTTCAAGCAGCTTCTGGGCTTCGACGGCGAATTCCATCGGCAATTCCTGGAAAACTTCCTTACAAAACCCGTTGACGATCATCGACACAGCATCCTCTTCGTCGATACCACGGCTTTTGCAGTAGAAAATCTGATCCTCACCGATCTTCGAGGTTGTGGCCTCGTGCTCCATCTTGGCGCTCGAATTATGAACGTCGATGTAGGGAAAGGTGTGGGCTCCGCAGCGATCACCGATCAGCATGGAATCGCATTGTGAGAAGTTGCGAGCATTCTCAGCACCTTTGAGGATCTTGACCAAACCACGGTAGGTGTTTTGACCCCGTCCCGCGGAGATCCCTTTGGAGATGATGGTCGAGCGGGTGTTCTTACCCACGTGAATCATCTTGGTGCCGGTGTCGGCTTGTTGGTAGTTGTTGGTCAACGCCACGGAGTAGAACTCTCCGATGGAGTCGTCACCTTTGAGGATGCAGCTCGGATACTTCCAGGTGATGGCGGAGCCGGTTTCCACCTGGGTCCAAGAGATCTTCGAAGCGCGGCCTTCACATAGACCCCGCTTGGTGACGAAGTTGTAAATGCCGCCCTTGCCGTTCTTATCGCCGGGATACCAATTTTGGACGGTGGAATATTTTATCTGAGCGCCTTTGTGGGCGTAGAGCTCAACCACCGCAGCGTGTAATTGATTCTCGTCGCGCATCGGCGCGGTACAGCCTTCCAGATAGCTCACGTAGCTATCTTCATCGGCCACGATCAAGGTACGTTCGAATTGGCCGGTGTTCATGGCGTTGATGCGGAAATACGTCGACAGCTCCATGGGGCAACGGACGCCCTTAGGGATGTAAACGAAAGAGCCGTCCGAAAAAACAGCCGAATTGAGCGCGGCGAAGAAGTTGTCGGACGCCGGGACCACCGAGCCGAGGTACTCTTTGATCAAGTCGGGGTATTTGTGAACGGCTTCCGAGAAGGGAAGAAAGATGACGCCCATTTCCAGCAGCTTGTCTTTGAAGGTCGTGGCCACCGAAACGCTGTCGAAGACTGCGTCAACGGCCACACCGGCGAGCATCTCTTGCTCACGCAAGGGAATACCGAGCTTCTCGTAGGTGGCCAGTAGCTCCGGGTCCACTTCGTCCAAGCTTTTCGGCGCTATCTTTTGCTTTGGCGAGGCATAGTAGTGCAGGTCTTGGTAGTCGATGGGGGAGTACTTGACATTGTGCCAGTTGGGCTCTTCCATCTTCTGCCATTTGCGAAACGCCTTGAGGCGCCACTCGAGTAGCCACTCAGGTTCGCCTTTTTTGGAAGAGATCAACCGAACGACGTCCTCATCCAAGCCTTTAGGGATGATTTCTTGCTCGATGTCGGTCACAAAACCGAACTTATAGTCCTGTGAAGCGACTTGTTCGATGATTTCAGTGCTGCTGCTCATATGTTCTCCGAGATTTCAAGTTGAGCCCGGTGGATTCAGACGTTGAGTGATTGATTAGGCATTGATGGAGGTCGGCTCACTGCTAAAAGGCAAGCCCTTAAGGGTCAGCTGGACCAAACGATCCGGTTGTGCCGCGACTAGATCTGCCAAGGAGATTGCTTTAAGCGCGCCCCTGACCTCGTCGTTGATCAGCTGCCAATTGCCACGGATTCTGCAAGTAGCTTCTTGGCTGCAGCTGCCCGGTGCATCTTCGATGCATTCGGTAAAAGCGATGGGTCCGTCGAGAGCCTCGATCATTCGAACGACCGAGAGTTCCGCCGGAGGATTTGCCAAGGAGTATCCCCCTTTGACACCCCGATGGGATTTGAGCACGCCGTCTCGAGAGAGGAGCTTGAGGATCTTGCTCACCGTGGGGAGGGGAAGACCTGCGACCTCCGCAAGCTCTGGAGCCGCAAACCGGCCTGCCGGAGTGTCTGGTTTTTGCTCTCTAGCCATGTGAGAGAGTAGAACGATGCCGTAGTCGGCTTGTTTGGTCATTCGAAGCATTTTTCGCTCTCTCCAAGAATTGGCGTAAGCGATCGCCGGGGTGATCGATAGGTCGCTCTCGGCCGAGTGACTTTTTTGACGCGTTTAAGGTCCGGTCAGTGGTTTGGCGCCCGGTCGTGGAGTTCGCAGCTTGAAATCGTTGGAGTCGGCGGTGCTCTGCGGAGGCGGAGTCCAGATGGACTCGACGCCATCCGACGTCGGCTTGGCCGCCAGTCGACAATCAGGTCTAGGGTTTAAATCAGATCTAGGCTTTAATTTTTTCGTAGCGTCGAGCGTTTTGGATCTACAGCTGGGGTCTAAAACTTCGGGGTCGTTCAAACTCTGAAAAGGCGGCCCGACAACCCCGGGGGTTCATCGACGTATGATCGTCAAGTCTAAACAGTACTCCCGAGGTACACTTTTATGATACCAGGCTTGCCGGCCAAGTCAAGACCGGTGGAAAGCTTTCGGGATTCTGCTAAAACCCGCCTTGCTCGGGGCCGAGAGCCGATCAAACGTCTAAAACGTCGCGGATTTTTCTCGCCAAGTCGTCTGGGGAAAACGGCTTGGGAATGAACGCTGATTTCTGCTGGGTGATCAGTCGAACATCGCTGTGGGTATCTGTGTAGCCGGACATGAATAGAACTCTCAAGTCGCTATACCGGTCTCTGAGATCTGCGGCCAGAGCCAACCCTCCGCGGCCGGGCATGACCACGTCGGTCAACAGCAGCCTGGGTCTGCAGTCGGGGGAATCCGAGAGTCGATCGAGAGTTTCCAAGGCGTCCTTGGCGCTCTCGGCTGCCTGAACACGATAGCCGTGCAGCTCAAGGATCTGTTTCACCAAGGTGCGCACGGACGGTTCGTCCTCAACGACCAAGACAGACTCCGAGCCCCTAGGAGCGATGGTGCTCTGTTCCTGGGATCGCAGGTGAGGTGTGTCGCTCGGAAAGTAGATTCGGAATGTCGTTCCCTTTCCGGCCTTGCTGTCGACGTCGATGAAACCGTTCGCCTGGGTGACGATGCCGTAAACGATCGAAAGGCCGAGGCCTGTGTTGTGACCTTGGTCTTTTGTGGTGAAGAATGGCTCAAAAGCCCGCTCGAGCACTTTCGAGTCCATTCCACGGCCGGTATCGTGAGCCTTCAACATCACCATTACACCGCTCTTGGGTCCGTTGGGCGGCGGCGGGAGATCGTCGGGGACCCGCAGGGTCCGCGTTTGCAGCTCCAGCAAACCGCCGTCAGGCATGGCATCGCGAGCATTGACCGCCAAATTCAAGATCACCTGCTCGAGTTGGCTTTGGTCCGCGAAAATCGACGGCAGCTTGGGATCCAGACGAGTCCGGAGCATGATGTCCTCGCCGAGGGCCCGTTGGAGTAGCTTCTCCATGTCCAGGACGGCTCGATTCAAGCTGATGCTTCTCGGTGAAACCACTTGATGATGGCTGAGGGTCAACAGACGTCGGGTCAGCTCAGTCGCCCTTTTTCCTGCTTTTCGGATCTCCTCCAGGGCGTTGCGCCTGGGGTCGTCGAGATCCAATCTGGCCAAGACCAACTCGCTATAACCGTTAATCGCGGTCAACAGGTTGTTGAAATCATGGGCTACGCCCCCGGCTAGTCGGCCGACAGCTTCCATTTTCTGGGATTGGCGAAGCTGTTCTTGCAGACGCCGATGCTCGGTCACGTCACGCAAGAAACCCTGAAAGCCGATCAGGTTTCCTCGCTGATCTCGCACCGCCGATGCGGATTCCACCACTCTAATCTTGTTGCCGTCCTTGGCTCGAAGCTCTATCTCCGTGTCCTGCATATAACCCTGACTGCGAAACAGAGCACCGGTTCGCTTTCGGTCCTCAGGATTCCAATACAAATCTTGGGCGATATCGAGGGCTAGCATCTCGTCTTTGGATTCAAAGCCGAAAAGCTTAACGCCCGCGGGATTGATATCGACGATCCGCCCTTCCAGGGTGCCGATGACGATCGCGTCTCGGGACTCTTCAAAAAGGCGTTGGTATCGCTTTTCGGCCGCGATGGTTCGGGCGCGCAGTAGGGCGCCCGAAACCAGCTCGTCATGATCGGGCGAAGGCAAGGGCCTGACCAAGGTCTCGAAGAAAATCCAATGACCCGAGGTAGCCCTGAACCGGATGTCGAAAGCGTCCGAATCCGGTTGTGGATCTCGTAGGCGGGCCAATAGGGAAATTTGTTCCTCGGGATGCACCAGATCCAGAATGTCGCGTCCCAGCCAATCCTCGGGTCGGTGTCCTAATAGAGTCTCGACCGCTTTGTTGATGATCAAGACCTGGCCGTCATCTTGCAGCTTGACCAAAATGTCGGAGGACAGCTCGACAAGTGTTTGCAGAGATGGGTCAGTGGACATGGTCGAGATCGAGGCTCAGGTGCCGATGCCGGCGGGGCTCTCCGCAGCATCGGCAGGCTGTTGAGGTCCGGTGTTGGCGGCGTTGGCGGCGATCAGCTGCGCAACCCAACGCAAATCCTGCGTATTTTCCAACGCGATCCGCAGAATCATGGTCAAGGGCACCGAAAGCAACATGCCGATCGGCCCCCAGAGCCAGCCCCAGAACACCAGTGAGAGAAAGACCACCAGAGTCGAAATTCCCAAGCGCCGGCCCATCAAATGGGGTTCCAAGAAATTTCCCAGGGTGACGTTGACGGCCAAATAGCCGAGACCCACCAGCACGGCGGTTCCGGTTCCATGATCGATCCAGGCGAGAAAAACCACCGGCACGGCGGCGATGATCGAGCCGAGGCTCGGGATGTAATTGAAGGCAAAAGCCAGAACTCCCCACAAGAGGGGAAAGTTGACTCCGAGTGCCCAAAGCCAGAGGCCTACGGCCAAGCCGGTTCCGAGGCTGATCAAGGTCTTATAAACCAGGTATCTCTGGACTTCTGTCTGGGCCTTTTTCATCCGCTCCATGGCTACCGGTGTCCAGCCGAGCGCAAGTTCCAATCGAAAAGGTAGGCCGGGAGCTTCAGACAAGATGAAAACCATCATCAAGACCACCAGGAGCCCGGTGGCGAAAAGGGTGGCCACGCCCCACAAAGTGCTGCCGATGACACCGACGATCGACTCGAGTTCGATGAAGCCTCCCTGGGAGATATTTGAGTCGGCCGGGGGCGGGTCGGGAATAATCAACGGCGGGTGCGGTTCGAGACGGGCTCTCTTTTGAAGCCACTCGAAACTCGAGATGTCGACGCCCATGGTTTCAAGCCAGTCCAGGGTCGACCCGGCTTTCGCTTCCGCCCGTTGTTGGTATACGGGCAAGGAGTTGCTGAAGGCGCTCAGGGATCCGCCGATCAGGGTAGCCATGGCGGCAAAGACCGCGAGGTTGAGCAAAACGGTGACCACTACCGCGAGGAACTTCGGAACTCGGTGGCGGAGCAGCCAGACGAAAACCGGGGAGCTGAGCACGCAGAGAAAGATGGCGATCAGCAGTGGCAACGCGATCGGCTTGATCTCTCGCAATCCGGCGATTACCAGCACAAGAGAAGCAGAAACCATCAGGAACCGAGCTCCCTTCAGTTGCTGCTCCTGCGAAATGTTCATGCTATTCGGCTCCCCTAGAAATCTAATAATCGCCTGCTGAATCTAGCATCTTTCGACACGTTGGCCGCGATTTCGGGGGACTGGCCCCCCGTTGAGGGATTCGATGGGGGCCCGGATCGAGAAAGGGAGCGACCTCAGGAAGACTCGGCCATGTCTTTGACCCCTTTGAGCGCCCGGATTCTGACCATTCTACGAGCGGGCTTGGGCGGCACGATCATGTCTTCGCCGGTCAAAGGATTCTTCATATGTCGCTCACGGGTCGCCTTCCGCACGCTGACACGAAATTTGGCCAAGCCCGGTAGGGTGAACTCGCCCGCGCCCCTCTTCTTCAGATGCCGGTGCATGAAACCCGCCAGGGAGTCGAAAACCGCCGCAACCTCTCGCCGGGTGAGGCCGGTCTCCTCGCTGATGGCTGCGTGGAGCTTGGCCTTGGTATAAGGCTGACGGATCGCGGTGAGTTTCCTTCCAGTGGCCATATGTCCTCCGCGGATGGATCAGGGTCGACAGTGTAGGGGCCGAGATGTGTGGACAGCCCTGCACACGGTGTATATGGGCACCGTGATGAGTAGACTAAAGGGCTTGAGGGCAGCTGACGTGTGAGCAGCTCGCCGGATCGGACGACCCTGGGAGGTCATAACAAGGATATGGGGGCGTTTCGGACCAGGTGCGGAAAAGTATAAGTGAGACCCGGCAAGGGAACCAGATCGAATTTGATTCGCCGTGTCGACGAAATCTCTGATGCAGAGGTCTAGGATCCACCCGAGACCCCTCCGATTCGATAGAATCCGCAGCTATGCCTCCGCTTCGAGTCCGCCAAGACGGTTACGTACTTCTGGTTCCGTACATAGGGTTACATTCACCGTGTGCCGCCCTATCGAGCAACGGGTCCATAAGAACTCGTCCATAAGAACACCGTCCTCCGAAAAGCAGCATTGAAAGGAAGCCACTATGTGGTTGCATAAAAAGGCTGAGTTGCCTTCTCCTGAAGAGGCGCTGCCCGGTCGGGCCGTCGGCATTACCGTGCCGGGAAAACACACAGTTTTAGGGAATCTCATGGAGCCACCTTTTCCGGACGGATTGGAAAAAGCGATGTTCGGAATGGGCTGTTTTTGGGGAGCAGAACGGCTGTTCTGGTCCTTGGAAGGTGTTTATACCACTGCGGTTGGTTATACCGGGGGCTTGACTCCCAACCCAACTTACGAAGAGGTTTGCTCAGGGCTGACCGGCCACAACGAGGTGGTCTTGGTGGTTTTCGATCCGCAGCGAGTGGCTTACGCAGACCTGCTCAAGGTTTTTTGGGAGGGCCACGATCCAACCCAAGGGATGCGTCAAGGCAATGACGTAGGAACCCAATATAGATCCGGAGTCTATGCTTTCGGCAAGCATCAACTAAGGCAAGCCGAGACATCGAAGGTCGCCTTCCAAGATGCCCTTCAGGATGCGGGCCTCGGGGCAATCACCACGGAAATATTACCCGCTCCGGCGCTTTATTATGCGGAGCCCTACCACCAGCAGTATTTGGACAAGAATCCAGGCGGCTATTGTGGAATCGGGGGTACGGGCGTAGCTTGCCAAACGGGTTTGCTCGACGATCTCGGGGCCACCAAGCCAGAGCGCTGAGCATTGACCGATGGGCACGGCTCAGTGGGCAGACAAGCCAAGCGAGACGGCAGCATTCAGTCTAAATCCCAGGGGCGTACGGGAGGTTTGCCGTCCTCTTCGTCTTCCGCCCGTTCGAGGGCAGCTTTGAATTTCTCCTCGAGGATTCGATCTTTGTCCTCGAGGGCCTTGAATTCTTGTTGGAAAATCTCGTCGGCGCGGGACTTCGCCTGGTCGAGCCCGGCCAAAAGGGAGTCGAAGTCGTGCGCACTGGACGACTTCTCAGGGGCTCGGTGAGAGAGAATCTGTCCGGTGGCGGCATCGACTTTCATTTCAGAGCCGCAATCGGGGCAACGTAGGGTCAAGGTTTGGGCGTTCACGCGCCTATTCTACGATGCTCTGCTCTAAAGCAATAGGGGTGTGCCGAGATGCCGGCTTGGATGGACGGGGTACCGCATCCAGTCCAAACTTGGTAATGTCAATGGCGTTCCCCAATGAGAGGGCCTGTGTCGGCAAAGCGATGCAACAAGGCTCAGGCGCTGCCCAGACAGAGGTTGGCTCCGGCCTGAGCTTTTCGGAGCTGAGGGAGTTTATTAGATGTAGGAGACGGGAGATTCCAGGAAGCCTGAGAGCTCGGAAATCCCGCGACACGATATTCGGCGTGCGGCGATAGCCAAGGGCCGAAATCAAATTGAGAGAGGTTGAGGTTATGGAACGTCGATCCGTCCGCACGACGCTGATGACGCTTGTACTGACCGGCTTGGCTGTGGTCCTCATGGGTTGCCCGCCGGAGGTCATCAAAATCGGCGCGGTCTTGCCGCTGACCGGTGACGGTGCAGCCTACGGCCAAGCCGTGAGAAAAGGAATGGAGCTGGCCCTAGACGAAATCAAGGCCGATGGCTTGGCTCTTGAGATTGAGGTGGTCGACACCCAGAGCGATCCTGACAACGCGAATAAATTGCTCAAGGAGCAATACAGCAACGGAGCCATGGCCGCTATCGGTGGTGTGACCTCCGGCGAAGCAAAGCAAATGATCGAGGTTGTGGACCGCTACGACCGTATTTTGCTTTCTCCGACGGCGTCTAGTCCTGATCTGACGGGTATCTCAAGAAACTTCTACCGCATTTTTCCGTCCGATCACACGGCGGCCAGCAAGATGGCCCAAGCTGCAGCCCAGGGGCTGAGCATCAAGAAAATCGTGATCATCGCCGAAGAGCAGCCCTATGCCAGAGGCATCCAGAGTGTGTTCGCACCGGCCTTTGAGGGCTTAGACGGGGAGATTCTGGAAACCATCGAATTTCCTCCCCACACTACGGATATGGCTGCCTTGGTCAGTCGGGCTATTTCGTTAGAACCCGACGGCATCTATCTGGCGGGTTACGCAGACGGCATCGGGGCGACCATCACCGAGTTGAGGAAACAGAACTACCAAGGCAAAATCTTAACCACGAGTGCTTTCGCCACTTCAACGGCGATCGCCCAGGTAGGCGATGCTGCGGCCGGTGTCTTCTTGACCCAGACCGTTTTCGAGACGGATAGCGATCACGCCCACATCCGGACTTTCGTCAACGGCTACCGTGAGAAATACGGCGAGCAACCCGACATCTATGCCGCTCACGGTTACGACGCCATGAAAGTGATGGCAGCCGCGATTAAGGGGCGACCGGCCCTGCCCGGCGAGGTCAAGAAGGGTCTGCGCGACGCCATCAAGGATTTCCCCGGGGTAACCGGCAGCATCCAATTCGACGACCTCGGAGATGTGCGCAAATTTCCGCGGCTTTATATCATCGACAAGATCGACACCGATCTGCTGATGGTCGACTACAACGATCGGGTTCGACGCAAGCAGGACGAGATCAAGAAACGCCGCGAGGCTCTCAAGCGTCAATTGGAGCAAATCCAGAAGAAGGCGTCCGACATCTCGGGCTGACCGATTTCGATGTAAGTCCGGTTAGTGTCCCGTTGACCACTTGCGACGAACCTCACCATCGCCGGCCTAGGCGAGCGGGATTGTCCTAAGAGGCCGGTGGGAACCGGCTCCATCCGCATAATGAGAAGAGGGGCGACCAAAGTCGCCCCTCTTCGTGTATGGTCCGAATCCTGCCGAGCACTAATTCCAGAGCCGACCACCCTTTGGGCAGACCGCGATCGCTACCGCTGACCGTTACTGAGCCTGACCTAAGTCATGATTCGCATCGTCAAACGACTCTTCGACTACCGCCACTTGTTGGTGACGCTGACTCAGCGGGAGCTGACCGCTCGCTATCGGGGATCTGTGCTGGGATTCTTCTGGTCCCTGGTCAATCCGATCATGTTGTTGGCGGTGTACTCCTTCGTTTTCAGCACGATTTTTCAACCACGAGACCCGAGTGTTTCGGACTACGGCCCCTATGCACTTTTCTTGGCGACGGGGGTGATCCCGTGGATCTGGATCCAGACCGCCTGGCTCGAAGGAACCATGGGGCTCTTGGCCAATGCGGGATTGATTCGCAAGGCCACCTTTCCGGCTGAGATCTTGCCGATGGTGTCGGTCGCGGCGAACTTGGTGCAATTCGTATTGGCATGGCCGATTCTGGCGCTGGCGTTTCTGGCCACCGACCTGATGACCGACAGTGTGGTTTCCTTCAGCTGGACCTTGGTATTTCTACCCCTGATCACCCTACTTCTTGTTCCCGTAGTGGGTGGTTTGGCCTTGGCTTTCGCGGCGCTCAACGTGCATTTCAAAGACGTGCGCGACATTTTGCAGAATCTGCTGACGCTGCTTTTTTTCATGACACCGATCCTCTACAACTTGGGAACCCTCGAACCTTATCCAGCTTTACATTTCGTGGTCTCCCGCAATCCCTTCACGCCGTTCATGGTCGCCTTTCAGGAGTCGGTTTTTTATGGCCGGGTCCCCGGTTTGGGCCTGTGGTTTGAAATGACCCTCGTCAGCTTGGTGTTGTGGTCGGTGGGAGCGTGGATTTTCGACCGACTTTCGGAGACGCTGGTCGAAGCGGTCTGATCGAGGGTGCATGTGCAGGCAAAGCATTCGAGGCCCGTGGGAAAGATGAACAACAAAACCCCCCCAGCTCCGGCGATCAAAGTCCACGAATTGGTGAAGCTCTATCGCCGCAGCTCCGCCGGTCATCAGCTCCGAACCCTAAAGAGCGCCCTGCTGGAAGGAAGCCTTGTCCAGGGAATCCGGGAAGAAGACGCGATCCGTGCGGTGAAGAAAATTTCTTTCGATGTCCTTCCCGGGCAGGCGGTGGGTTTGATCGGCTCCAATGGTTCCGGCAAGTCGACCCTACTGAAGATGGCCGCAGGAATTCTAAAACCGACCTCCGGGACCCTTGAGGTCAATGGCCGGGTCGCTGCCCTCATCGAACTCGGAGCCGGCTTTCATCCGGAGATCTCGGGACGGGAGAACATATTCATCAACGGTGCGGTGCTCGGCCTGACCCGGCGTCAGCTGGAGGAGCGGTACGATTCGATCGTCGAATTTTCAGGATTGGCGGACTTCATCGAAGAACCGGTCAAGAATTATTCCTCGGGCATGTACGTCCGACTCGGTTTTGCCGTCGCCATTCACACAGACCCGGACGTATTGATGGTCGACGAGGTGTTGTCGGTAGGCGACGAGGCTTTTGCCCACCGTTGCCTGCGCAGAATCGAGGAATTCCTCGCCCGGGGAAAAACCCTGCTTTTGGTTAGCCATTCGCTCACCTTGATCGAGGAAATCTGTGATCGGGCCATCTGGTTGGAAAAAGGAGTAGTGAGAGCCGACGGGCATCCACGGCGCGTGGTGGACGCCTATCGCGAGGCGATTGCCGACGAGGAAGGCGAGGCGCACCGATTGGCGATGGCCGCGCGGACCGACGACCAGGTCGAGGCCACCGCCCAGCCCGAGGACGAAGACGACCGAGAGTCTTTGCGCTGGGGTTCGGGAGTGGTCGAAATTCGTGGTTTGCGGGTTTCAGTGGGAGGCGAAGAGAGGTACCACCTTCATTGCGGAGACGCCATTGCCTTTGAGTTGGATCTCAAAGTTCACGAAACCCAGGATGACTTCGTTTTCGGGCTGGCCATTTCCACCCCCCGAGGAACGGAATGTTGGGGAACCAATAGCGGTTTGGCCGGCTTCGAGCCGCAAACCTTGTCGCAAGGCGAGACCACGGTTCGGCTCAGCTGCCCATCCCTGAGGCTAGCCCCAGGCGAATATTTGGTCGATGTCGCGGTGCATGCCCACGACGGCACGCCCTACGATTACCGCCGAAAGCTTGTGGCCCTCAGCGTCACGGCCACCGAGCGCGGAATAGGCGTCTATTTCCCTGAGCATTCCTGGCAGTTCGGCCAAGGAATCGAATGGCGAAAAGAACCCGAGGCCTGAACGGGAGAGCCCTAAAGTCCAAAGACGCTCGGTACTCAGCTTTAGGTACGGGCATTGGGTACCGGCATGGGCTACCGGTATGGGTACCAAGCTGTCATGAGATGCCGATTCGAGCGTTAGAAAACCATCATAAGGAGCCGTCAACATGTCCGAATCCAATCCCCCGAAGCAGCAACGAGGCCTGAACATAAAAATTAGTGACGAAGAACTCAAGGGCCGGTATGCCAATCTCGTAAGGGCCAGTCATACCCGGGAAGAGTTCATCCTCGATTTCATCAACTTTATTCCGCCCCAGGGCGCGGTCACAGCACGGGTGATCATGAGCCCCGGTCACCTGAAGCGCCTGATCGGAGCCCTGCACACCAATCTGAAGATGTATGAAGACAAATTCGGAGCGATCCACGAAGCCTCCGATCCCGACCCCAACGGGGGCTCCGTGAACTAAGGCAGATCTGACCCTTTAGCCCCCTGGGGGCGTCGGAGATTTGAGATGACGTTCGTCAGCACCCAAGAGCCGAATGGACCCGAATATGGTCTGGCGCAGGCCCTGCGCTTAGGGCCCGCTCCCGATGGCGGCCTGTTCATGCCCACGAAATTGGAACCGCTATCCGCCGCAACCCTGGCCCGGCTCCGCCACGCGGACCTGGCTGAAATTGCGACGAGCGTGCTGACCCATTTATTGGCAAAAGATCTAAGTCGGGACAACCTTCGTGGAGTCGTTGAGCAAGCCCTCGATTTTGAGATCCCGTTGCGCCAGATCACCGATCGCTTGGCGGTGTTGGAGATTTTTCACGGCCCGACCCTGGCTTTTAAGGATGTCGGCGCCAGATGCCTCGCCCGTCTGTTGGCGGCGACCCGTTCTGACGCGACCCGGTCAGACGCGACCCGGTCAGGCGCGACGTCGACGATTCTGGTCGCCACTTCCGGCGATACCGGTGGTGCGGTGGCTCAGGCATTTCACGGCGTCGAGGGCACGCGGGTTGCGATCCTCTACCCGGAAGGCAAAGTAAGCCCGGTCCAAGAGCGCCAATTCACCACCTTGGGTGACAATGTCCTGGCGTTTGCGGTCGACGGTACCTTCGACGACTGTCAACGGCTGGTCAATGAAGCCTTTGCCGACCGAGATTTAGCGGCCCGGGTCAACCTGACCTCGGCCAATTCCATCAATGTGGGTCGGCTTCTGCCGCAAATCGTCTACTACTTCCACGCGGCCGCCCAAGCCAATCAGCTCGGACATGAGCGCCTCGTGTTCTGCACCCCCAGCGGCAACTTCGGCAATCTAACGGCCGGCCTGATGGCCAAACGGCTCGGTTTGTCATGTCGCTTCGTCGCCGCGACTAACGCCAACGACGTGGTGCCGATCTACTTGCAAAGCGGCCGATTCGAGCCTCGACCGTCGACCAAGACGATCTCCAACGCCATGGATGTGGGGCGACCCAACAACTTCGTGCGTATTCTTCATTTGTACCAAGGTGACCTCGACGCCATTCGCCGCGACATCACCGGATATTCGCGCACAGACGCCGAGACCCGCTGCACGATCGCCCGGGTCTACGAGCAGACCGATTATCTGCTCGATCCCCATACCGCAGTCGGTTGGTCGGCCCTCGAACAGGAACTCAAAAACGATGAAGACTCGTTCGGCATCGTGTTGGGCACCGCACACCCGGCAAAATTCGGAGAGGTGGTGGCACCCGCCATCGGCAAACAGGTTCCCCTGCCCGAAGCCCTGGCCTGTCATCTCGACAAAGAGGTGAAGAGCAAACCCCTCGCCCCTAGCCTCGCTCCCCTCAAACAAGCCCTCCTCGATAGGCCTACCTAGGGTCCGTCCAGATTTGGCCTTTTCGAGGATCTAGAGGGCGCGGCGCGCCGAGCACGGACAGCGAGCGTGTCTGAGCGACACAGCGTATAGATCGGCTTAAGGTCTTACACATCAGCGATCTGCGACGGCACCGCAGCGGTGGCGCGAGTTCGGAGCGACGCGCGCAGGGCGCCGCGCCGACCACCGAGAATCCATTTCTGGACGGTCCCTACCTAGGGTCCGTCCCCGAAACCCGGCCACTCGTGCCGAAATAGAGCGGCTCATGTCGATGAGCTTGAAGCGGCCTGCTGTTTGCGAGACGATTTAGAAGAACAGCTGTAAACAAGAGCCGGCTCAGCAGCGCGGGAAACCAGCGAGGGAGTGGCAGTGACACGATTTCTATGTAGCTTAGGCATTCTGGCCATGGCTGCTTCAGCGTTTGGAGAAGTTGGGGTTTCCCAGGTCGAAGGGGTTTCGATCTTGGAGCGAGCCCAGGCGTTCGAGGAGTCCGTCGACGTCCAGCTGGTGAATGTCGAGGTCCGGGTCATCGACCGCAAAGGCCGAGCCATCAAAGGTCTGACCCCCGATGATTTCGAGGTCTTCGAGGACCGCCGCCCGGTGGAGGTCTTGCATTTTGCAGAACTTCGACAAGGTCGGCCGACGAATTCAACCATGAACTCAACGACCGACACGGCCGAGCGGGGATCGGTCCTCGAGTCGTTGGCAACTATTGGTTCAGAACCCGCCCACCTGGTTTTCTACTTCGACAACTCCCATTTGCGGCCTGCCGGACGCACCCGAGCGATCGCAGATCTCAGAGATTTACTACAACGGGACCGGATCGAGCCGAGCAGGGTGCTGTTGATCGCCCAGAGCCCGTGGATCCAGTCGTTCGCACCCTTTGGGTCGACCAAAGAAGCCTTGCTCGAAGGTCTCGATGCCTTGGAGCTGACCCCGGCCAAAGGGCCGGAGGTCGATCGACAGCGAAAGTTGCTCTTCGATCACCTCTTCGAACTCTTCGAGTCCGTACCGGAGGGCAACCCATTGGGTCTCTCCCGATGCGGCCTGCTGCAAACCGATGGGGTTCAGGAAGTGCAGACCCACGGTCAAAGGGTCAAGGCTAGGGTCGGGACCACCCTTCGTCACCTGGCGACTCTGTCGAGCGCCTTGGCCGGCATTTCAGGGCCGAAGTCTGTGCTCTATTTCGGTAACGGGCTGGAACTCGTGCCGATCGCCGATCCCTTGCATTTCCTGATTGAGATTTGCCCACAATTCGCCGAGCAGATGCAGCGATATTCGCACCGGATCGACCTGACGACCCGATTCCAAGACCTTACCCGGCACGCCAACGGCAATGCTGTGACCTTCTATACCCTGGATGCAGGTGGGCTGCCGCTGGGGTCCTCGAGTTCGGTGCAGTATTCGGATTTCAATTGGAAACCGTCGCCCCTCAACGATCAGATTCGACGCAACAACCTGCAGAGCAGCCTCGCGTTCATGGCCTCCGATACGGGTGGACGGGCGATTTTCAATACCAATCGATTGGGTGAGGAGATCTTGGCGATTCAAGACGAGGCCGGGTCTTTTTATTCTCTGGCCTACGAGCCTCCCCACGCTGGGGACGGCGATGTTCACATGATCGATGTGAAGGTGAAGAAAAAGGGGGCCCGGGCACAACACCGGCTGAGCTACCGGGATAAAGCGGCCGACGAACGCATGGCCGATCGGTTACAAGCCGCCCTCACCCTCGGCATTGAGACCAATCCCATGGAGGTCACCCTCGGCCGCGGTCCGGCTACCCTTGGAGCCACCAAGAGGGAGCGGCGAATTCCAATGTGGATCAAGGTGCCGTTGAGTTCTTTGGTTTTTCTGTCGGAAGAAGGCGGTCACGTGGGTCGGATTCGGATGCAGCTCGCGGCCAGGGATGAGCAGGGCAGGCTGACGGCCTTCCATCAAAAACATTTCGAGATTCAATTGGATCCGAGTCTAGGTGGCCGTGCACAAGGTGAGCACACCTTTGTTGTCGACATGACCATGCGCTCCGGGCCCCATGTTGTGGCGGTCGGTTTGAGGGACGAGATTGGCAGAGAGGCGTCTTTCTTGGCGTCGAAGGTCACGGTGGAATAAGGCGTTTGAGTATGATGCAGCCATGGAAGAGATCACACAGCTACTGCAGAAGTGGCAAGACGGCGATCGCCAGGCCCTCGAGGATCTGATCCCCTTCGTCTATCGGGACTTACATCGACTGGCCAAGCGCGAACTCGGGCGTCGCAGGGGGCCTTCGACCCTCGACGCCACCGTGTTGGTGCACGAGGCGTATATGCGTCTCGAAAACGGCCAAAAAGTGTGGAAGAACCGAGGCCACTTCTTCGCCGTGGCTTCAAAAGCCATGCGCCAGATCGTGGTCGACCACGCTCGCCGCAGCCATGCCGAAAAGCGCGGGGGAGGGGTGGCCGACCTCAGCCTGGAAGAAGGCCAGATCCCCGTCGATGAAAAGGCGGAATCCCTGCTGGCCTTGGATCAGGCGCTGAACAATCTCAGCAAGCTCAACGAACGATTGACCCAAGTGGTGGAGTGTCGGTTCTTTGCCGGCCTGTCCGTGGACGAAACCGCGGAAGCTCTGGGAGTCACCCGACGCACCGTGCATCGAGATTGGATCAAGGCACAGACCCTGCTGCGGAGGGAACTCGGATGAGTTCTCCGGCGTCCATGTTGAGCCGGGCTGCCAGCTCGGAAAGCTCGGCATAACGCACGCGATCACCGGCGACCGGTCTATTTTCAGGGATAAAGCCGGGGTCGTGAAGTCGACGGACGATCACCTCTAGGCTCGGCAAATCCGAAGCAAAGAGCCCGGCGGGGGAGTCCAGGGCGTCGAGATGCCCCTGAGCGGCGGCGAGTCCCTCGGCGGAAGGGCCCTCGATAGCGATTTGCCACAACATCACCTCGACCGCCAAGGCATGGGCTTGGGCAAAAGTAGAGCGGGCGCTCAACAAAGAGTCGAGCTGTTGCTCGGCCTGCCGGAGGCCGGCCAGTTGTTCCGCAGCGGAATTCGAGAGCCTGACTTTCTCCAGCTCGAGCTGAGCTGCTCGCAATTGCAAAAGAGGGCTGTCGGGGTCGACTGCCAAAGCCTCTCTTAGGAGGTTGTCGAGGCTCGCCAACGAGGACCTAATTCGGCGGGTTTGGGCCGCCCCGGACCCTAGGCTCTGGACGCGCAGCAAGCGGTTGGCGAACAGCCGGGTTTCGGCCATATTCGAAAGCAAGGCTTCGTTGTGATCCCGGGTGAGGCTCGCCGCCTTTTGCAGCGAAGTTTCCGAGGCCTCGAGGGAAGCCGTGGGATCCCGCCCGCTGCGCAAGTCCGCGTGGGCTCGGGTCAGGAAGAGGGCGCCCTCGTTAATCCACGCGACGATGAAATCTGGGTTGATCTCGCGGGCCTGGTCCAGGGCGGCCTTCGACCGGTCGAAAAGGGAGAGATCCTGGTTTCCGCCGGCCAGCTCGAGACGGAAGAAAGCCTCGAGAACCGCGCCTTTCAAATTGAGGGTTTGATTGAGTTCCGGATTCACCTCCAGGCTTCGATTGCAGATCTCTAGGGCCCTGCCGAGCTGCGGTTTTGTCTCCTGGCCTTGTTGATGGAGGAATGTCGCGCGATTAAAGAGCAAGTTGCCGAGGTTGGTCAGGATAACGCCGTGGTCCGGAGATCGATCAAGGGCCTCCTCAAAGCTTCGAATCGCCGACTCAAAAGCCGGGTCGGGATCCTCGCCCCTGGCCAGCCGTTCTTCCGCCAAGAGGGCCATCGCAGTTCCCCGATTCACGTGGGCCACCACCAAACCAGGATCTTCTCTAGCCGCGTTTTCTAAGTGTTTTGCCGCCAGCGCGAGATCGTCTCGGGGGTCCTCACCCTTCGCCCGGGAGAGGAAAAACGCGCGGGTGAGATAGGCGGAGCCGAGCAGGGTGAGCGCTTCGGGACTGCCGGGTGAGAACATCAGGGCTTGCTGCGCCAATTCAAGACCCGCTTCAAGCTGGATCAACCGGTCATCGAGCGGCAGCGAAGGATCTTGGACCGCGAATACGTACATACGAGCGAGCTGCAATCGGGAGTGGTTGAGCCCTGGATCCAGGGCTATGGCTTGTTCGCATCGTCGTCGGCCCTCCGTTTGATCTTGGGGCGCTCGCCGAAGCCGCGCCGGCGCAGAGCGAGTGACATGGGCATCACAGAGGGCGTCCGCGATTTGAGTGTCCGAAGGGGCGAGCCGGGCCGCCTGATCGAGAGCGACGATGGCCTGATCGGCGGCGTCTACCGCCTCTAGCCAAAGACCGTTGCCCACGTGGTGATCGGCGATTTGACGCCAAGCCTCCCCCTGGAGGCGCAGACCCTCGGGAAGCCAAGGCGTTTCGTCCGCCGCTTGCCTAGCCAGCTCTAGCGCCTCTTCATAGCGCTCATCCAGCAAGGCGATCATGGCAGCGACCAGCGAAGGGGAGGCGATCTCGGAAGTCTCCTCGACTCGGGACAGGAGTTCAACAGCCGGATCTCGGTAGATCTGCCGCAAGCGTTCGATTTCCAGGGCCCTCAGCTTGGAATCCCGAATCTGAGAGGCCGATGTGCGCTCTTTTTGGTAAATCTCGCCCAAGGATTTGCCCAAAGCAAAGGCGACCTCGGAGGAGGTCAAGCCGGAATCCCAGGCAGCTTGCAAATGTGCCTTGGCTTCCCGAGCCCGGTGCATCATCAAATGGGCGCGGCCCAGCGCTAGTTGTGCCGAGCCTTCAGCGATGTGGCCGAGCACCTGAGCTTGGCTGCGAATGTTCGCCATTCTCTTCTCGGTGAGCGCTTTCTCCCGCGATACGTCATGGCTCGGCAAGGCGTAGGCGTAGCGAAGAAAGCTCTCGATACGTTCCGTTTCACGGGCGAAATCCCGGGCGACCTCAATCCGTGCCCGAGCGCTTTGAGTCTCGCGCCACCAACCGAGAACCAGCGCTGTCACGGATATAGCGACCAGGCATCCGGCGACCCAGCCCCAACGGTGGCGCTGCACGTGTTTATTCCAAAGGTAAAGCCTGGTGGGGGGGAGGGCACGAACGGGTTTCTTCTCCAGAATTCGGCGGAGGTCGTCGGCGAATCCGGAGGCAGAGCCGTATCGTTCGGTCGGGCTTTTCATCAAGGCCTTGGCGACGACGGCGTCGAGCTCACGGGCGTGCGGAAACTCGGCCAAGGAACTCGGCCTGGGCGGCTCGTGCTCCGTCAACCGGCGAATCAAGTCTTCGCTTTTCTCCTCGCGTCGCTCGAAGGGTAGACGTCCAGTCAACAGCTGGAAAAGAACCACGCCAAGGGAGTAGACATCGCAAGAGCTGGTGACCGCCTCGCCCCGGAGCTGCTCGGGCGCTGCGTAGTGGGGGGTCATTCGTCCGCTGCTGCTGCCGTCGACAACCGAATCTCGACGGTCGAGCATTTGGGCGATGCCAAAATCCAAGATCTTCGGGCGTCCGTCTTCGGTGACCAAGATGTTCGAAGGTTTGAGATCCAGATGTGCAACTCGGCGCCGGTGGGCATGGTCGATGGCGGCGCAGATTTCGATCAAGAGTTCCAGGCGCTGCTCGAGGGTCGGATTCGAATCCTGCACGAATTGATCGAGGGGCAGCCCCCGAACATAGTCCATCACCAGATACGGTAGGCCGTCTTCACCTACGCCTCCATCCAGTAATTTGGCGATCGACGGGTGTTCGAGGTCCGCCAGGATCTGGCGTTCGAAGCGAAATCGTTCGAGACTGTCGCTAGCGAAACGGCGGGGCCCGACCACTTTCACGGCTACCTGTTGCTCGAAGTGACCGTCGGCTCGATTCGCGAGCAAGACGGTCCCCATGCCTCCCCGTCCAAGGATCTCGATGGTTCGGTAAGGACCAAAACGCCGATCGATCAAGCTTTCTTGGAACGATCGATCCAAGGCCTTTTCCTTGGCCATCTCAAGGGTGTCCTGGTTGAGGAAACCCTCCACTTCCATGCATTCGTCGAGGAAATGTTCGATTTCCGCGCGCAGCTCAGGGTCGTGGCAGTGCTGGTTTAGATAGGTGTTTCGGTCGGCCGGTCCAAGATCCAAGAGGTCGTCGAGCATGGGCTCGAGCCGATGCCATAGCGCTTCGTCCATGGGCGGACTTTATCGTCTTGTGCCCGCACGCAGGGAAGACCATATGTCTGAGAAATTAGCGTCTAGGGCAAGGTTTCAGCGATCGAGAGTTGGTGCTAGCATCGGTACCGTTCCACTTGCAGACTAAGCCCACCGCCCAGTGAACTCAGGGAAGCAGATTTTTGTTTATCCAAGTCTTTAAGAAGGTGTTGATCGCCAATCGCGGAGAGATTGCCGTTCGAGTGTTGAGGGGCCTGCGGGATCTCGGTATTCGAACGGCGGTGATCTACTCCGAGGCGGATCGGGCGAGCTTGCCCGTCCTATTGGCCGATGAGATTTACCCGATCGGTCCCGCGCCGTCCTCGGAGAGTTATTTGCGGGCCGAGGCGATCGTCGACCTGGCGGTGGAAATCGGTGCTGACGCGATCCACCCGGGATATGGATTTTTGTCGGAGAACGCCGACTTCGCGCGCCTCTGCGAGCAAAAGGGTGTTGTTTTTATCGGTCCGTCCTCGTCGGCGATCGCTGCCATGGGCTCGAAAATTGAAAGTCGACGGTTGATGATCGATGCCGGGGTTCCCGTCGTGCCCGGCGGTCGGGATCCGCTGCCCAGCGCTCAGGCGGCGTTGGTCGCGGCTAAGGAAATCGGCTATCCGGTGATGATCAAGGCTTCGGCCGGGGGTGGCGGCAAGGGCATGCGCCGGATCGAGTCGGCGGACGCCTTGCCCCAAGCCTTTCGCGAGGCTCAATCGGAAGCCGCGGGGGCGTTTGGCGACGATGCCGTCTATCTCGAAAAGTTCATCGAAGAGCCACGACACGTGGAGATTCAGATCCTCGGTGATCACCACGGCAAGGTCGTGTCGTTGGGCGAGCGCGAGTGCTCCCTGCAGCGGCGCAATCAGAAAGTCCTAGAAGAGGCTCCATCGCCGGTGGTCGACGAGCCCTTGCGGCGTGCCATGGGCGAAGCCGCGGTGAAAGCGGCCGAGGCGGTGGGATACAGCAATGCGGGCACAGTGGAGTTCTTGCTCGACGCCCACCACCGCTTCTACTTCCTGGAAATGAACACGCGTCTTCAGGTGGAGCATCCGGTCACCGAAGAAGTCACGGGTATCGACTTGGTCCAGGCTCAGATTCGGATCGCTGAAGGGCATCCACTGGGACCCGAATTCGACGAGATTCAGATTCGAGGACACGCTATCGAAGTCAGGCTCTACGCCGAGGACCCCTTTAAAAACTTCGCACCCTCGCCGGGCCGGCTCGATATCCTGCGCTGGCCGGAAGGTCCCGGTGTGCGCAACGACGCCGGCGTCTACGAGGGAGCTGAGGTGCCGATTTATTACGATCCGATGATTGCCAAGCTGGTGGTCTTCGGATCCGATCGCGATCAAGCGATCCGACGTCTAAAGCGAGCTTTGACGGAAATGCGGGTGGAGGGAATCTCCACTTCCACGCCACTCTTCTTGCGGATCCTGGATGACGACGATTTCAAGGCCGGACGGCTCGACATCACCATGTTGGAGCGCAAGCTGGCATCCGGTGAATGGATGCCCGACGACCAGGAGGATCACGGTTTGTTGCCGTTTGTAGCAGCAGCGATCGCCCATGCGGAACGGCAACAAAAAGTCACCACCGTCACCTCGACCGGCAGCCCTACGAACGGCCACCGTAGCCGATGGCGAGAAGCCGGACGTCGGGAAAGCGTAGGGGTTTGAAATGGAGCTGATCGTACGAAAAGGCGAGCGCCAAGAAGAAATCGAACTCGACCGTCAAGATGACGGTAGCTATCGGGTGACGGTGGGCGAAAAGAGCTTTGAAATCGACGTGGCGGCAGCGGGCGATATCCTCAGCCTAGGGGTCAGCGACGGCCGACAATTTGAGGTCGCAGTTCGGCGGCTGAAGAGCAAAGTCCATTGCACCTACCAAGTTTCGAGCACCCGTGGAGTCGACACGGTGGAGGTCATGGATCCGCTCACGTATATGCTCGAGCAAGCCAATCCCGATTCAGGAGCCGGAGGTCGAAAGGTCTCGGCCTTGATGCCCGGACGGGTGGTCGAAATCCTGCTGCAAGAAGGCAGCGAGGTAGAAAAAGGCCAGGGGGTCGTGGTTGTCGAGGCGATGAAAATGAAGAATGAAATCCATGCCGAGGCGAGCGGAAAAGTGGCCAAGCTGCATGTTGAGGTGGGCCAAAATGTGGAGGGCGGCGACCCGCTGTTTGAAATCGAATGATCCGATTCGTCACCTACGCGTTCCCGCTGATTCTGCTGTTCTTGGCCCTTTTCGGCTTTGTCGTCGAGGTGCTCGACTTGGAGCCGCGCTCCGGTGCCGTCATCCGGCTGGCCCTATTCGAGCAGCCGAAGGTTCCGGGTGCGGTGGTGTTGGGTGCCTGGATCATGGAAACTTGCGGTCTGCTGGCGCTCTTCCTGCTCGCCCAAGGAAGATGCGGTGCTTGGTGGCTCGACGGCTTGGTGGCAGGCTGGCTAGCTTGGGTCTTCCGCGGTCCCTTGCTGGTTCTGACCGTGGTCGTGGCGGCACGCCAACCCCAAGATCCGTGGTGGGATATCGCCTTCGGTTGGTGGATTCTGTACAGCGTGTGCGGATTGAGCCTAGCGATCTTGGCGCGCCGATCGGGGGTTGTTTTTGCCGCTGAGGCCGACCTAGAGCGCGCGCCGCTCGAATCCGCGGCTGAGGACGAAATTCGAGGTGAGAGTGAGACGCCGGAAACCGAGCCGCGAAGCTCCGAGATCGAGCACCCGGCTCCGGTGCCAGAGTCGGCAGATGGATCCTCAGACGAGGTCCACCATACGGAGACCAGCGATTTGGAAGACACCGATCGCCGCCCTGAGCGACCCCACGGGGGCCATCGGTCAGAGTCGGCCGACTGATCGATGCGCATACTCTCAGTCGGCCGCGCATTTCCAGAGTTCTACTACGATCAAGGGCAATTGCTCGACGCTTTGCGAAGCCACTGGCTCAAAGAGCATTTCAATGCCCAGCGGCTCGAACGACTGCACAAGAACGTGTCGGTCTCCGGCCGGCACATGGCTCTACCCCTAGAAGACTACGAAAAGCTCGACACCTGGGGAGCTGCCAATGACGCTTGGATTCGAGTCGCACAAAAGATAGGCGCAGAGGCGGTGCGCGACGCCCTAGATCGAGCGAACCTCGAGGTCGACGACGTGCGCATGTTGATGACCGCGACGGTGACAGGTGTAGCGACACCCTCACTCGACGCCTTGTTGATCAACAGGCTCGGCCTGCGCTCCGACACCAAGCGTTTACCCATCTTCGGTCTCGGCTGTGTCGCAGGGGCCGCCGGAATCGCCCGGGCCGCAGATTATGTGCGCGCCTTTCCCGATCAAGTGGTTGTTTTCTTATCGGTGGAGCTGTGCTCTCTAACCGTGCAAAAGGGAGATCTTTCGATCCCCAACCTGATCGCCACGGGCCTATTCGGCGACGGTGCGGCGGCCGTGGTGATCGCCGGAGAAGCCGCAGCAGACAGGCTGACGACGTCAGAGCAGCCGAGACCGACGATCCTCGATACCCGTTCGGTCTTTTATCCAAACACCGAACAGGTCATGGGCTGGGACATCTCAGATCGCGGCTTTCAGATCGTCCTCTCGGCCGACGTTCCCGAAATGGTCCACCGCCACTTGCGGCAGGACGTCGATACGTTCCTTGCGGAGCACCAGCTGAAACGCGCGGATGTCGACACTTGGATCTGTCACCCTGGTGGCCCGAAAGTTCTCACTGCGATGCAAGAGGGATTGGGGCTGCCTTCCGGAGCCCTCGACGTCACCTGGAATAGCCTGAGAACCGTCGGCAACCTGTCGTCGAGTTCGGTGTTGATGGTGCTGCGCGACACCCTGGATCAAGGAAAAACACGTCCGGGAGACATCGGCATGTTGCTCGCCATGGGTCCTGGGTTCTGCTCGGAGTTGGTGCTGCTGAAGCTCTGACCGGCTTCGCCACTAGAAAGTGCCACTTGGCGATGTAGGTCTTTTGGAAACACATGAAGGCCTCCACCCAGCCACTATCCACCCAATTTAGAGCAACGCTTCCAAATCTTTGAAAATTCGGCGAGAGGATTTCTTTCTCTCCGCCGTCTTCTACCTCCGAAGCCGGTCTGCAGTGTTCCAACGACAAAGGGATCGGTGCGCCTTTAATTATCGAAACATCTCGATATTAACATTGACGAGGAGCTTAGAAGTGAATTCCACAACATCTCGGAGCCGACATCTCAGCACAGGAAACCCAAGAGGCCGATCCCGGGCCTTTTCCAGTTTCCCGTCGTGCACGACCCTATTCCTACTCTCCCTTTGTTGGTTGGTCGCCTGGCCCGTGTGGGGGTCGCTACCGCTCGCTTCCGGTTTTCCCGGATCCCATTCCTGGCCGATGCGCGGTCACGATGCTCAGAGATCTGGTTTCAGCGCCGCGGTCGGCCCGGAAGATCCGTCTCAGCTTTCCCCTTGGCCATTCCCGGCAGCCGGTCCGATTTATTCTTCGCCGGTGGTCGACCGCGGCAATCGGGCCTATTTCGGATCCGAAGACGGCTCGGTATATGCCGTGCACCCTACGGCGGCCCAAACCACGGGCCTCTTAGATTGGCGATTCGCGACCCAGGATGCTGTTCGCTATTCGCCCGCATTGGCGACGGACATGGAAGGGTTGACGCTGGTTTATGCGGGTGATCAATCCGGCACGGTTTACGCTCTGCGGGGTCGCGACGGTTCCGTGCGCTGGAGCCTGCAGTTGGGGGATCCGATCACGTCCTCGTTGGTCACCACCGGAGGCGGCACCGAGGTTTGGATCTACCTCAAGGCCGGATCGAGCTTGGTCGCACTGCGTGACGACACCTCTTCAAATAGCGTCACCAAGGAATGGTCCGCAACCCTTGGACCTTTGACACCCTTCGATAGCCCACCGGCGGTGAACGGTGAGGGCTCGAGGGTCGCGGTTACCGACGGCTCCATGCAGCTTCAGGTCTTTGAAGCTCGGCAGGGTCTGACGGTGTGCCCCGGAACCTCCTTGGCCGGCTTACCCTCAGCCCCAACCTTCGATCCCGAGGGTCGGATCTACGTCACCTCCGAGCGCTCCGGCCAGGGTGTTCTGGAGAGCTTCCGCATCGAATCCGCCGGATTTGGTTTCCATTGCAAGCTTCGCTTTGACGCTTCATTGGGTCAGCGCGGGCTCAGCGCGCCGGTCCTAGGACCTGATGATTTGGTGCTGACCCACTCCAAGACCGAACTCTTCGGGGTGGATCGGATCAGCGGTGCCGGGTTTTTCTCCGAGCCGCTGCCGTGGGCAGCGCGCACCTCCTCCGAGGCGGTCGTGGACGGCGCCGGCCGGGTCTATTTGATGGGTCTGGATCGCAAGGTCCACGCCTTTCGAGTCGACATCGGCGGTGCCCAGCAAGCCTGGGAATTCCAGACCGACCAGTACGGCACCATGAATCCTCCGGCGCTCGACAACCTCGGTCGCCTCTATGTGACCTCCGCGGACCAGAACCTCTACGTTCTGCAAGAGAATCCGGCTTTTCAAATCGCCTTCGACACGGATGTCGCCCAAACGGGGGATCTCGAGTTGCACACTCTGCGCGACATCTACGGGGCGATCGATCCCCAAACCCAGCCCTGGGCGAGGATCGTCAGGTTGACCTCGGATCCGATTGAAGACCTTCAGGCCGCTTATTCCACCGATGGCCAGCTTCTCGCCTGGACCGTGGGCACGGCCGGCACTCCCACCGACGTGGTGCTGGCGGCGGCCGGTGCTCGGGATGGAGTCGTGGTCACCGCCGACGACGGCACAGGGAAACCGTTCACCGCTTCGAGTGCAGAGCGCGATCCGGCATTCTCACCGATTCGTCCGGACGGCAGCTCGGCATTGCCGGACAGCGGCCACTATCTGGCCTTCAGCGGCGACGATACGGACCTTCTCACCCTTCAATTCTTGGATCTTCGCGAGCTGGCAGCAACCGGCAATCGGTTGGTGTTGGATTTGAGGGAGTGGTTGGCGGTGCAGTACAACCTTTCGATCAACGACCCTGTTCTCAACAGCATGGTCCCGTCCGGGGAGTCCCATTCTCAGGTCGCATTCTCGTCGGATGGGGATCGCCTGGCCTATTCAGCTTGTTTCTTTGCCAACGGCGTCGCGGATTTGAGTCTGGTGTCCCTTCAGCTTCGGGGCAGTGGTGGGGCGCGCCAAGTGCTGTCGTCCATCCCCATCTCGGGGACCTGTCGTCAAGCGCTGGATCTCGGATTCTCACCGTCCTTTGCACCCGATGGGGCGAGCTTCGTTTACCACGATCCCTTCGGCGGATTGCGCGTCCACGATTTCGTCGGCAATCGATCCTTGATTCTGCCGACACCGAACGGCATCAAACCCCTGAATCCGTCGTGGTCTCCCGACGGCACGGAGATCACCGCCCGCGACGGCAGTGGTTCGTTCGGATCGGGAGCCATGGACTTCCATGTTTTCCAGGGTCCGCTTTATCAAGGGGCGTCAAACATGACGGCGGTCTTGGGTCATGGCGGTGCGAGGTTGGATCGACCAGAATATCATCCGACCCGTTTTCCCGAGCCGCTGCTGGTCTCCGACTGTCGAAGTCCTGTGGGCAGCCCTTTCATTCTCCAACCCCAGGAAGCTCGACCCGGAGAGGTGGTCGAGGTATTCGGCTGCGGTTTCGACATCCGGGTGCCGGAGCGCAATAGGGTGGAAATGGTGCATGCTCAACAAACCTCACGAAGAGTGGCCGGCCGGGTCTTGGACGCCCGGGTCGATCTCGATACGGGGCTCGGCGTCCTGAGGGTGGTCGTGCCCTATTTGGCCGGCAACGGTCCGGTGACGGTGTCGACCCCATTCGGCAGATTTGAAAGCGGCGCCCAGGTGGAAGATTGTCGGGATGCCGACGCCGGCAACAACGCGGGCTGTTTTGCGGTGGCTCCCGTGACCACGACGCTGTTGCAGCCGGAAACTGTGATCGGCGCCAAAATTCGGGTGCTCGGTTATGGCTTCCAATTTCCGTCTACCGCGCCGGGCGGTCCTCAGTGGAATCGGGTCTTTTTCACCGACGCCGCTGGTCGTCAGACGATTTCGGCCCAAGTGACGTCGGCGAAGCTCGAAACGTGTGGCACCTCGGTCACTCCCTGTCCGCCGATCGCTCCGATGGACGACGACGGCGTCCGCCGGGTGGAGTGGCTCGAGGTGATCGTTCCCGCCGGAACTCATCCCGGCCCGGTGAGCGTGGTTTCTCCGTCGAATCCCGCTAATGGTCATCAGTGTTGCAACCTCGGCTTGCTTCAACCGTGGATCAGCGTCACACCGAACAACGGCTCGGAAGGCCAAGGGGGAAATCCAGGGCAAGCTATGGGGCCGACCCTTTTCGACCTGGAAGGATTCGATTTTCCCTTTGACCCCTACTTTGGTTACGACCGGGTCGGTTACCACCAAATCTCGTCGGACGGTGTCAGCAGGGTGGCATTTCTACAGAGCACTGGCCTGCAGGCGGGGGTCGGTCAAACCCATCGAGGTACTTTCTTGCAGCGCAATCTGGCGGTTCAACAGGATCCCACCGGCCAAGGCGGAATGTTGACCATGGAGGCGCAAGGATCGGGATTCCCGGCTCGGGCCACCACGCCTTTCCGTACGCCGAAACGCGGTTTGCCGGTGGTTTTCATCCCCGGCACCAGCGGTACGTTCATCCGCAACAACAGCGGGGCGTTCACCGGTTCGAGCTGCAATGAGACGTATCCCGCAGGCAGCGACATCTGGATGAGCTGCGACACCATCGATAAAACCCTGACCCTCAAGCTCGCGGGTCTCAACTTGACGGGTTGCCAGGAATATTTGACCGAGTCGGTTTCCCTGCGTGGCTCCGCCGACACACCCAATCCGGGTTTCGGCTCCGTGGGCCCGGGCAGTGTGATCGAAAGGGTCGATCTGAGCTGTCTTCGCAGCAAGGGAGCGTTTTGGCTCGACGATGCCAAACCCTACGAGGATTTCTTCACCTTCATGACCGACCCGACCTCGAGCGGCGGTCTGGGTAGGGCGCGCGGCAATACCGCGAGTGGGAGCTGTAGCTCGTCCTCGGGGGATTGCGTTTATGCCTTCGGCATGGATTGGCGCATGGGTTATGAGGCGGAAGCAGCACGTTTGAATCAGTTGGTGGAGAGCATTCACCAGAGCACGGGCAAGGAGGTGGTGATCGTGACCCACAGCATGGGCAGCATGGTCGCCGACTACTACTTGCGGACTCGGCCTTTAGCCCAGCAGAGAGTCGATCAGATTGTTTCCTTGGGCGGTGGCTATTTAGGGGTTCCCTTGCCCTATAGCATTCTGCAAGTCGGAGGCGACTGGGGCATGAGCAAAACCTTCCTGGGCACCGGTTTCGAGCTGGTGTCGAGGGACAACATTCAGAAAATGGCCCAAAATTGGCCGACTGCCTATTGGCAATCTCCAAGCCACGCCTGGTTCACGGACCCCAACGACGCCTGCGACGACGGCGACTGCTCCTTGGTGTGGGAAGACGGCTGGGATGTGGACCGCGACGGACGATGCGGCAGCACCGATACGGACATAACCCACCCGTGTAACAGCCGATTCGCACCATCCAGTTTTGTCGGCAAACACCATGGGCCGGGCAAGACCTTGAGCTTCATGCGCAACGCGCCCCACGATGGATGCCCTGGCAACTGCGACGGTGACGCGACCCAGGCGGGTGACCAAATCAACGTTTTCAAATTCGATCAAGCGAGATCGGGCGTGCTCGGTTCCGGCTCGCCGGACACCCGCGTCTGCTCCCTAAACGGTCGGAGTCATCGGGCGGCGATGGGGGATTGGCGCTGTGGTACCGACGGCGTGTTCTTCCACCGAATCGTCGGCTCCGGTGTGGACACGGTGGGTCGGATTCGGTTCCACAAGGCCAGCATCTGCGCCCGTCCATCCACCGCCAGCGTGTTGATCGGAGGTTTGTCGTATTACAACCCGCTCGCGCTCTTCGGCTGCGCGATCAAGGAAGAGAGGCGCGATGTGATGCCCATCGACGGTGACGCGACCGTGCCCCTGCGCAGCACGGTGGGCATTCTCGAGACCTTCGATGACCGGGTTTGGGGCATCGACTGGCGCACCGCCGAGGATGAGGTGAGTCGCTACGGCGGCGACGAGAGTCAGTTCCACGGCACCATGCCCAGCGATCCACGGGTCCACACCCTGTTGCGGTCCCTGTTCGGGGGACGGATCACCAATCTGAGCCAGATGCCGGTGCCGAGGGACGACGGCAGCCCCTATTTCCGCATAGCCCGAGGCAATCCCATGCCCGCGTCGGGAACCCCTGCCTTCTCGGCTCTCTGTGGTGCGGGCGGAGTCTGCAGCCAGACCTCATCTCTGATGGCAGACTCGGCCCAAAGCAAGAGCGGACTGACCGCTGACGGCGCCAAATCCAGCGACGCCAAATCCAGCAGTGCAAATTCCAGCGGTGACGAATGGATGCAGGCCGATCGGTTCCGCCTCTCCGTGGCCGGCGATTTGGACCTTCACATTGTCGACGAGCAAGGCCGTCACGTCGGACCTAAACAGGATCCATTCTCGTGGGAGAGCATCCCCGGGGTGACCTATAACCGGACCGACAACGGCACTTGGGTTTCGATACCCAATGTCGAGGGCACGGTGTACCAGATCGAGCTTCGCCATGGTGGCGCGGCCGACGGGTCTGGTGTGGCGATGCGAGAGGCAGGTTCCTTAACCCTGGAAGCTGCGTTGGGCCAAGAGGTCCTGCGTCGCGACGTGTTCCACGGCCTGCCTTTCGATGCGAGCACCATGGCCATTGCGATTCTCGACCCCCCGGCCGGCTCCATCCAGCTCGAGCTGGACTACGCCGGTAATGGACAGACGGTCACGGTGGATCCATCGGTCCTCTTCGGTGAAGGTCTCGACGACCTGCAGCGTCCGTTCACGGAAATGACGATCAAAAACGGCGAACTCACCTTGGATGCCACGGACGAAGGCTCGGGGGTCGACTACGTGCTCTACGGATTCGACCGAAATCGCAAGGTGCCCCGTCTCTATGACGGCCCGATCCAACTGCCGGTCGGCGTGACCCACGTGTGGGCCTACGCTGTCGACTACGCCGGCAATACGGAGCTGCCCCAAACATGGGACGAGCCGAGTTGTGTCGAAGGGCTCAGCGGTCTCTGCCTAGTGGATTTGATTCCTCGTCTCGAGCTGATCGAAGGGATCGTGCAAGCCGGGGAAACGATCATCCTGAGCCTAGACCTGGACAACCAAGGAGAGACGCCGGCGTTTGCGCCCAGCCTGCGCCTAGCCCTCGATCCGCGGATCGCTGCGATCAGCGGCTACGAAACGGAAGGTGCCGAATGCATCAACGGTGCGGGCACCGTGCTCTGTGATTTCGAGAGGTTGGAGCCGGGGCAGACGTTGACCTTGAAGGTCGAGGTCCAGATTTTGAAAGACGAAAATCTCGCCTATCGGCTCGATACCGCAGTCGGCGAGTTTTTGTCGAACCCCGAGAACGCGCACCTGAGCGGCGTGCTCAAGGTCGACTGAAATTGCAGTCACAAACGGGTGCCCACCACTGGGCACCCGTTTCCTACGTTGGGCGGCGTTCGTGGGGCTCGCTAATGGGTTAGGCGTTGACGAACGCCATACTCGCCTCGGGGTAGCGTGTGCCCTGGGCTTCGGGCAGCCGGCTTTGAATCCGCTGAAGATCTTGCTCCGATAGGGAGATGCCGGCCGACGCGGTATTTTCCTCCAGTCGACTGCGCTTGCGGGTGCCGGGAATGGGCACAATGTCGGGACCCTGGGCCAGCAACCAGGCCAGGGCCAGTTGAGCCGGTGTGATTTCCCGCTCTTTTGCGAGTCCCTCCACTTCTTCCAAGAGCCGAAGATTGGCGGCCAAGTTTTCGCCCTGGAATCGAGGATTGGTGCGTCGGTAGTCGTCCTCGGCCAGATGGTCGAGATTGTGCAGGGCGCCGGTCAGGAACCCGCGCCCTAAGGGACTGTAGGCCACCAAGGCGATATTCAGCTCACGGCAGGCGGGCAGGATCTCGTCTTCAACATCCCGAGTCCAAAGGGAGTATTCCGATTGCAGGGCCGTGATGGGATGAACAGCCGTCGCCCGTCGCAGTGTTGGTGCGGCCGCCTCTGAGAGTCCAAGAAAGCGAACCTTGCCCGCTTCCACTAGCTCTTTCATCGCTCCCACGGTGTCCTCGATCGGCACCTGCGGATCCACCCGGTGTTGGTAGTAGAGGTCGATATGGTCCACACCGAGCCGTCGTAGGCTGGCGTCACACGCTTCTTTAACGTATTCCGGTCGGCTGCAGAGACCGAGAAAAGCTCCGTCCTCCCCCCGCCGGATGCCGAATTTGGTCGCCAGCACCACTTCGTTTCGGCGGCTCGAAAGGATCTCCGAAAGCAAAATTTCGTTGGCTCCCGCGCCGTACATGTCGGCGGTATCCCAAAAATTGACGCCTAGATCCAGAGCGTGATTCAAAGTTGCAATTGATTCCGTACGATCGCTCTCGCCGTAGAATTCAGACATTCCCATGCAACCAAGTCCCAGGGCCGAGACTTCTAGTCCGCTATTTCCCAAAATGCGATTCTTCATCAGGTCCTCCATAGGTCCGGGCTGACAGCCCGATGTCGTCCACGTTTTCATCTTGCAGGACCAAGCTATCGAAGGTCATTGGCGAATCGTTATCCGCAGTCTGTCGAGATCTTGCCTATTTCTGCAAGAATGGGAAGATGACAGCCAAAAACCAAAGGGTCGAGCCACAACAACGGCTCACTCAAATTCTCACGGAGCTGATCCACGGGCAGGAGAGTGACCTATGGCCCGGGCTCAAGGCCTATAAGGTCTCCGAGCCCACGGAGTCGAGCCCGGTGATCTACCGTCCGTGTCTGTGTGTGGTAGCCCAAGGGGCAAAAATCGCCACGCTCGGAGCGCGAGTCTTTCACTACGACCCTCTGAGATTCTTGATCATTGGCGCGCCGTTGCCGGTGAGGGCGAGGATCGTCGAAGCTTCGCCCGCCGAGCCGTTTGTGTCGATGGTTTTGGAAATCGACAGCATGGTTGTTCATGAGCTTCTGCTGCAATTGGACGAGCCCGACCCGGCTGCGGTCTGGGACGGCCACCCGCCGATCCGCTCGTCGCCCATGGACGGGTCGCTGATCGATGCATTGATGCGGTTCTTGCTGGCCCTAAAGAGACCCAATGACCGGCAGATATTGGCCCCAGCGATTTTTCGCGAGATCATCTACCACCTGCTGAGCAGCGAGCAAGGAGATATCTTGCGCGTGGTGGCGGCTCGGCACAGCCAGGCCCGAGGCATTGTGCGAGCGTTGGATTTCATTCACCATCACTTCGATCAGCGATTGGATATTCCAACCCTGGCGCGCGAAGCCGGCATGAGCGTTTCAGGCCTTCACCACAACTTCAAAGCGGCCACGGATTTTTCGCCCATGCAGTACATCAAACGAGTGCGACTGGAGCGGGCTCTGCATTTGATGTTGGACCAAGAGTTGGCGGCGGGTGAGGCGGCGTTCCAGGTAGGCTACGGTAGCCCGTCCCAATTCAGCCGAGAGTTCAAGCGATTGTTCGGATCACCACCCAGGGAGTATTTGGAGATGCAGCGTGCCCAACGGAGCATCGAATTTGTCGGCATGTCCTTGCTTCCTGAAACGGTCGACCCGGGCCTTGGGTCCGAGCATGCGGTTTCATGACCAGCCAGGGTCTATTTCTTATCTTAATGCTCGGGGTGGCTGCGGAGCGTGGCCTGGAGTTGGTCATCACTCGGAGAAATGCCGCGCGGCTCAAGGCGCGTGGAGGCCATGAGGTCGGGGAGGCCCACTACCCTTGGATGGCTTTGCTGCACACGGGGCTCTTGGTGGGCGCGCCACTCGAGGTCTATGTTTTCCATCGCACGTTCGTCGCATGGTTGGGCTGGCCCATGGTTGGGATCCTCTGCACCACCATGGCCCTGCGCTATTGGGCGATCGTCACCCTTGGTGACCGATGGACCGCACGGATTTTCGTGGTGCCGGGTGAGTCGCCGGTGCTCGGAGGGCCGTATCGTTATTTCAGGCATCCGAACTATTTGGCGGTGGTTTTGGAAGTCGCGGCGCTGCCCTTGATCCACAGCGCTTGGCTGACGTCGATCTTGGGCTCCGTGGGCAACGCCTTCATGTTGCGAACCCGAATCCGGGTGGAGGAAGACGCTTTGCAAGAGGCCGCGGAATATTTCGAGGTGCTCGGTGATCGTCCGAGCCTGCCGTTCGGATCCAAGAAAGTTCCGACCAGGCAGGATTACCCCGGGCAGGACGAGCAGGAAAAACCGTGAGTCGAGAAAATTACGACTCCGAAACGATACTCAAACAAGTGGCGGAGATCGCCGCCGACAAGCTCGATTGGACGGGAACGGTAGAACCCACCATGCGTTTGGTCGAAGACTTGCACCTAGACTCCATCCGATTGCTGACCTTGGCCATGGAGGTCGAGGATCGGTTTCAAATTTGCCTCGACGAATCCGATGAGGCGAACATCGACACCGTGGATGATCTGATAGCTCTGATTCAAGCCAAAGTGGAAAGTGGAGCAGCCGGATCAGGAGCAGCCGGATCAGGAGCTGTTGGCCAAGGTGGAACAGGTGGTTGAGAAGCCCCAAATCCTGCCGGAGCTGCTGACAAGGGCCGCGGAATTCCCCGGCACCGGCCTGCGCTTCTTGGATCGTCGCGAACGACCCACATTCTACGAGTGGTCCGAGATCCGGAGCGCCGCCTTTAGAGTCGCTGAGGGATTACGGGCCCGGGGCATCGGCCGAGGGGATCGGGTCGCGTTGATCCATCCGACCTGCATCGAGCTGATCCAAGGTCTTTTTGGTATCCAATTGGCGGGCGCCGCCCCTGTGCCCCTTTATCCACCGGTTCGGCTGGGCCGGTTAGACGAATATCATCCCCGGGCTGCCTCCCTAATGCACGCCGCCGGAGCTCGTTTGGCGCTGGTCGACTCCAAAGTGGCGAAGCTGCTCGGCAAGACCTGTGAACTCGCCGGTTTGGAGCAGGGATTCGCGACCGTCGACCAGGTCGCCGCCGATGGGGCCTCGGCGCGGGACGCGGCATCGATCGATGTCGAACGGTTTGCCCATGGCGTTGGACCTGAAGACCTGGCCCTGGTCCAATTTTCGTCGGGGACCACCGTCGAGCCGAAACCGGTGGCCCTCTCCTACCGAGCGATTTCAGCTCAGGTCGCGGCTTTAAACAGCTTCTGGCCCGATCCGGAAGATCGTAAAGGCAACCCCGATCCCAAACCTCACAGCCACATACCCCAAAGTGGCGTCAGCTGGCTGCCGCTCTACCACGATATGGGATTGATCGGCTGTGTCTTCCCGGCCCTCGAGCGTCCGAGCGTCCTGACTCTGATCGGCCCCGAGGTCTTCGTTGCCAAACCCGCGGTTTGGTTGCGCGCCATCTCCCGCTGGCGAGCGACGATCTCCGTGGCTCCCAATTTTGCCTATGGGTTGTGCGTCAACAAAATCCGAGACCACGAGCTACAAGGGGTGGACCTCTCCCATTGGTGGGTGGCGCTAAACGGGGCCGAGCCCGTGGCTCCCTCGGTGTTGCGAGCATTCCAGCAGCGCTTTGCCCGTTGGGGTTTTCGTCCCGAAGCCCTTACCCCTGTTTACGGTTTGTCGGAAGCCACTCTCGCGGTCACGTTTTCGGAGTTGGATCAAGGGTTCTATTCCGGCCGTTTCAATCGAAACGCTCTTGTGCGGGGAGTCGCCGATCCGGATCCGGACGGCAGGGAGCTGATTTCGGTGGGACGACCGCTGCCGGGCACGGAGGTGGCGATCACCCACACCGGCAATCCGCCGGCTGCCGGCCCGCCCCTCGAATCGCGCATCGGGCGAATTTGGGTTCGGGGCCCTTCGGTCATGGAGGGTTATCTCGATCGCCCTGAAGCCACCGCCAACGCCTTGCGCGACGGCTGGCTCGACACCGGGGATCTCGGCTTTTTCCACCGAGGGAGGTTGTTCATCCACGGCCGTGAAAAAGATGTCTTGATTCTGCGCGGCCGCAACCATTCGCCGATCGACGTGGAACAAGCGGTAGACGGCGTTCCTGGGATCCGGATCGGATGCTCGGTGGCGGTCTCCTACCTGCCGGAAGATGGCGATCGGGAGCTGCTGATGTTGTTCGTAGAAGCGCGAAAGGATATTTCGGCCACGGATCGCGAGCAGCTGGTGACCGCTTGTCGCGAAGCCGTGGTGACCTCTTGCGGCTTGCGGATTGACCGCTTAGAGGTGGTGGCGCCAGGAACCCTGCCGCGTACCTCGTCGGGAAAGCTGCGCCGGGCTCAGACGCTGAGGCTTTTTCTCGACGATGACCTTCGCCGACCCGTGGAGGTCGGCCCGGTCAGGCTGGCGAGCGAGCTATTGGGCTCAGCGATCGCGTACTCGCGAGCGAAAGCCGAAAAACCCGTGGGCAGCAGCTGATCGATGGTCGACTTCACTTCTGGTCAGCCGATCGATGTGTTGGTGGTCGGAGCCGGACCGGCGGGACTGGCCACAGCGATCGAAGCGCGGATGCGCGGCTTGTCGGTGTGGGTTATCGACCGCCGGCAGGCGCCGATCGACAAACCTTGTGGTGAAGGCTTGATGCCCGACGGCCTTCAGCGCCTGATCGCCATGGGCGTCCGTTTCGGCCCCGACCAGCTCAGCCCGATTCGGGGCATCCGTTACCTCGACGGCCCGATGGTGGCAGAAGCCGCCTTTCCGCAGGCCCAAGGGGAGCTAATCCATGGGGTGCATTTCCAAGGAGCCGGGATTCGACGCTTGCGTTTACATCGGGCACTGACGAGCCGAGCCGAGGAGCTGGGCGTCGAGCTGGGCTGGAGAACCGAAGCGATTGAACTCGACTCCCGGACCGCCGCTTGTCGCCTCCGAGTCCTGGATGACGAATGGCCAGTGGAACGTACGATCCACGCACGATTTGTGGTAGTCGCCGATGGTCTGCGCTCGCCCCTCAGAGTGGCTCTCGGGCTGGATGTCGGCCGCCGCTTCGGCGTTGAGCGTTTTGGAGCTCGTCGTCATTATGGAATCGCGCCGTGGACGGACCACGTGGAGGTGTATTGGGGTGATCGGGCAGAGGCCTACGTCACGCCGGTCGCACCCGGAGAGGTGGGGGTTGCCGTGCTTTGGGGCGAGCGCAAGGCAAGCTTCCAAACCCTAATCGGCGAGCTGCCGCATCTCGAGGCCCGACTCCGTGGAGCGCCGGTGATTTCAAAGCTCAGGGGTATCGGACCCCTGCGCCGACGAGCCGCAGCGGTCGTCGAGGGGCGGGTCGCTTTGGTGGGCGATGCTGCGGGTTATTTGGATGCCATTACGGGTGAGGGCTTGTCGGTCGCCTTTCACCAAGCCGAAGCTTTGGCCGGTGCGATGGCCGAAGGGGATCTGGCTGTATACAGCAAGGCCTATCCGTCGATCATGGGTTTGCCCGATGCCATGACCGAACTCCTATTGGCCTTGGAGCGCCGTCCCTGGCTGAGGCGCCGAGCCATTCGAGCCTTAGCCAAGGCGCCGTCGGTTTTTGAGCGATTCCTCGCGGTGCATTGCCGCAGCCGATCGGCAAGCTCGTTGATCCCGGTAGTGCCACCCCTGCTTTGGAACCTGCTCTTCTAACGCAGGCTCTCAGGGCTCACCGATCATTCACGCCATTGGGCCAACCAGCGGGCGGGTTTGTCCAAAGTGCCGGTGCGTAGGGATTTGACCTGAACGGAGCGAGCCCCGCCGATTTTGAGCATTTCGGCGATATAACCCTTCATCCACCGACAGAAGTCTTCGTCCGCATAGGCGTAGTCGGCGACCTGGATTTGAGCCCGGCTAGAATCGAGTTGGCCGACATCGGCGCGTCCGCTGTTGTGGTAGAGCCGCCACAATCGCGGCAGGCGTTGGAGGGTGCCCATGGGCGACCCCTTTTGCACCATGGACGAGTAGATTTGCAGCAGATCCACGTGGGCCATGGAGCGACCCATCCACAGCCAAGAGTCCTTCTCGGCGCTCGGGCGGGATTGGGCCAGGGCCCGCAGCAAGGATAGGAAATCCTCTTCCGGATACCAGCTGGCAACCAGCACCCGTTCTTCGAGGTAGGGCTTCAACGGCTCGGGGATTTCGGCCAGGGAACCTTGTTCCTTGAGCAACCGAACCACCGTAGATATCGCCGTGCCTTTGATTTTGGCCATTCAAACAGTCCCGACAAGCTGAAGAGAGATTTCGAGACCCATAATAATTGCTAATGGTAGTCGTATGTAAATAGTCGCTGGACCGCAGGCCTAGTTTTAACCCTTGGACCCAACCCTGGATCGATCCCTCGGCCGCGCGTCAGATCTCGGTGAAGGCTTTAACCCGTTCGGGGTCGTCGGGTGGGGTCAGTAGGCTAACCCCGATCAGCAGTGGAATATTCACCGCTAGACCGTAAATGCCTTCGTGCACGTCTGGCCAGGGCCGAAGCTCGGGCATCGATAGGAAGAGCGCGTTGGCCGCCAAACCGCCGAGCAAAGCAGAGAGAGCGCCCTTGCCCGTGGCCCGAGGCCAATAAAAGGCCGCGAAGATCAGCGGAAAGATTTGGGCGACCCCACCGTAAGCCGCCAGCAAGAGATCCACCAACGACGACTCCGAAAACGCCGCGTAATAAAAGGCGATCGCCGACAGCACCACCACCAAGCCGCGAATCGCCCATTGCTCCTGGCGGTCGGTCAAGGACTTAGGACTGATTTTCGACCAACCGTCGCGAATGCCGATGGATGCACCGGCGTGCAGAATAGAGTCACCGGACGACATCGACGCCGCCAGGGCTCCGGCACAGACCAAACCGATCAAGATGGGGGAGATGTCGAGCTGGGTCAGCAGGAACGGCAAGATGGTGTCCGCCGGCTCGATCCCCGGGAACGCCAAGATCCCCGAGAAACCGATCAAAAGAATGGGCACCAAGAAGAGCTGAAAAGTGGGGTACATGACCACCGTCAATCGTAGGACGCGATCGCTCTTGGCGGCGTAGCTCTTCATGAACAAATGGGGCCACATGCAAAAACCCAGGGCCGAGACCACCACGGCCGACGAGAAACCCGCCCAGCTCCAGGGCTCTCCGTTGGGCAACAACCCGGGGACCACGAGCATGTCCGCCTTGTCGCTCGCCGCGAGCTGCTCGAACATGGGGCCGACGCCACCGTAGAGCTTGTAAGGCAGGTAGAGGCCGAGGAACCAGGCGATGATCATCATGAACACGCCTTGGAAGGTATTCGTCCAACCGACCCCCAGAACACCGCTCCAAAGCACGTAGACCATCACCACCGAATAGGTGATCGCCGCGCCTGCCACCTCCGAAACCCGGCCGCCGGAGATGGTGGAAAGAATGTATCCCGCGCCTTTCATTTGTAACGTCAGGTACGGGATGAAGGCGCCCACCGAAACCAAGGCCAACAGCACCGAAACCATGCGGCTGTCGAAGCGATGGGCGAGCAGCTCCGCCTGGGTCACGAAACCGAAGCGCTCACCCAGACGTCGAGCTTTGGGGCCGAAGAAATAAAATGGCGCCATGCCGATGGCGCCATAGGCCAGGATATAGAAGGCGGAGGCGCCTCTGGAGTAGGCCCAGCCGGGAGCCCCGAGGAAAGCAAACGACGAAAAAACCGACGCTCCGAGCACGAAATACATGACCAAGAAGTTCATGGACCGATCGGCGGCGACGTAACCAGTGACGCTTTTGGAGACCCTGAAGCTGGGCAGAATGCCCATCACCAGCGTGATTGCCAAATAGATCCCACAGACGATCAGAGCAACCAAACCGGTGTCCATCAGCGATCCTCACCCAGATAGAGCCAAAGCAAGGCAAAAAACACGATCAAGATCGCCAGAATGACCCACGCCAAACCCAAGGGCAGACCCAAGATCAGCGGCTCAATGCCTGCAAACCGAGGGTAGACCGGCCACATCAACATGATGGCAGCCAGGGCCCAGAAGGCGACGAAAATCCACCGTCGCCGGCGTGTTCGGGCCGGGGTGCCGGGTTTGAAGAATGAAAGACCCGAGGGCATAGGTATGTCTCCGAGAATGCGAATCTGGTTGGGTTGTCCGTGGAAAGATCATAGCCGACCCGGCGCGCAGGGGCGTCGAGAATCCAAAGTTCCGTACCGTCACATATACAATGCGCCCATGAAGCTGATGCAGATACTCGACGAGCTATCGGCGGAGCTGGAGGGCCTGAGCTTTTCGTCCCCCGTGGCCTACGTATACAACCCGTTGACCTACGCTCGGGAGCCGATTCGTAAATACCTGGAGCGATATGGGGGGCTGGGCGCCGAGAACGTGTTTATCGGCATGAACCCGGGGCCGTGGGGAATGGCTCAAACCGGTGTGCCCTTCGGCGCCGTAGAGCCTGTGAGGGATTGGCTGGGCCTCGAAGCCGAGGTCGGCTCACCGCCGACCGAGCATCCCAAACGCCCGGTCCAAGGATTCGCATGTAAGCGAGCCGAGGTCAGCGGCATGAGGGTTTGGGGCTGGGCGCAGGAGACCTTCGGCACGCCGGAGGCGTTCTTCAAGCTTTTCTTCATCCACAACTACTGCCCGTTGCTATTCCTCGCCGATACCGGACGCAACCTGACACCGGACAAGCTCAAGGCCGCGGAGCGAAACGCCATGCTCGAGCCGTGTAATCGGGCCTTGCGTCGTTTCATCGAAGCCTTGGCTCCGAAACGCGTCATAGGGGTCGGGGTTTGGGCCGAGGCCCGTGCGCGCGAAACCTTGGGTGATATGGATCTCGAGATCTCGAAGATCCTACATCCCAGCCCCGCCAGCCCTGCAGCCAATCGAGGTTGGGCCGAGCAGGCGAGCGCCCAGCTTCGAGAGATGGGCATCGAGTTCGACGGTTAATTAACAGCCTCAACCGACTATGTAGGTGCCGGTTCCGGTGGCGAGCAGCTTGTCTTGCTCGTTGTGCAGCTCCATGCGCGTGACCGCAACGCGGCTGCCGGTGCGCAGGATGTGACCGGTGGCATGGAAGCTCTTGCCCACGCCGCGACGTAAGAAGTCCACTCGTAGATCGATGGTTCCGATTTTGGAGAGCACGGCGCTTCGTTCTTCGGGCCCGCTACCTTCCATGCGTTTCAGGGCGTTGATCATGGCCACCAGGCCGCCGGTGGCGTCGAGAGCCGCGGAGATCACTCCGCCGTGCAAAATGCCGTGCACGAAGTTGCCGACTTGCTCGGGGCGCATATCCCAGCTCAGCACCACCCGGTCGAGGGTCAGCTCGGACACGGTGAAGCCGAGGGCTTTGTTGAAAGGAATCCGTTCCTCGAAGGTCTTTTTGATCTGAGAAACCGTTTCCGGTGTGAGAAACGAGCTTGAGCCCATAAAAACCTCAGGTTAGGCGGGCGTCTGCTTCTTGGGCTTGGCGCTGACCCTCTTCCACGTTCACTCGGCTGAGCACAAAACCGCCGAGTACGAAGAAAACGACCACCGAGAGCATGGCGTGTTGGATGGATCCGGTGAGCTGGATCACCAGGCCGAAGAAGAGGGGGCCGAAGATTCCGGCCACCTTGGCGAAGACGGAAAAGAAACCGAAGAACTCGGAAGCTTTGTGTTTGGGGATCATGGATCCGAAAAGGGATCGCGATAGACCCTGGGTTCCGCCTTGGACCATGGCGATCATAAATGCCATGACGTAGAACTGATTCAAGGTGTCCATGAAAAACGCGACCACGCTGATGCAGGCGTAAACCGCGATACCCAGCAGAATGGCCCTTTTGGTGCCCAGGATAGGCCCGAGATTGCCAAAGAGGAAGGCAAACGGGATGCCCACGAATTGGATCATCAGGATGCCGATGATCACCGATTGCTCGGGGAATTGCTTGGACACGGCGTAGATGCCGCCCATACGGATGATCGTGCCGATGCCCTCGTTGTAAATCATGTAGGCCAGCAGCATCAAGAAGCCCTGCTTGTAGCTGCCGCGCAGCTCTTGGGCGGTCTCGCGCAATCGGCTGATGGCCACTCGAACCGCCGAGAGGTTGCTGCTTTCGTCCGCTTCGAGTTGTCGTTCCGGCTCAGACACTCGGAGGAAGAGTGGAATGGAGAATACCGCCCACCACAGGCCGGTCACCAAAAACCCCACCCGGGTTGCCATGCTGCTGTCCGCGAGACCCACCAGCCCCGGATTTTGAACGACCACGATCAGACCCACGAGCAGGAGGGCGCTGCCCAAATACCCCACCGCATAACCGGCCGTGGAGACTCGGTCGAGTTCCTCTTCGGATCTGGAAATGTGGGGTAACAGGGAGTCGTAGAACACGAAGCTCAAGAAGAGAGCCATATTGCCGACGGCGAATAGGGCTAGGGCGGGAATCCAATCACCGGATTGGATGAAAAAGAGCAGGCAAGTGGAAACGGATCCGAGGCCGACAGAAACCGCCAAGAATTTCTTCTTGGCCCCCTGAAAGTCCGCCATGGCGCCGAGCACCGGCGAAAGCAGGGCGACGAAAAGCAGGGAAGCGGTGGTGGCGTAGCTGAGCCATTTGGTGGCGTCCTCAGCGTTCAGGCCGGCGCCACCCGCGACCAGCTTTTGATAGTAGATCGGAAAAACGGCGGTGATGACGATCAGGACAAAAGCCGAGTTGGCCCAATCGTAGAGTGCCCATGCCCGGAGTTCAGGACGATGGAGGCCGAAACGTTCCAATAGCGAAGGCCGGTCCTGCATCTAGAACTCCCTTTGTCCGGTATTCCGTCTTTCTTTTCCCAAGCACGACGGGTGAAGGACGGGAAGACTATCAGGCCAGGCGGCCGGTGACTTCTTTGGGAGTTAAGCTCAAGAGGGCCGGCAAGAGAATCAGGTCGCCCACCAAAGCCAGGCCGATGGCGACCGCCGAGAGCCCGCCGAAGCGAGCGATCGGGGCAAAGGTCGATAGGGCGCAAACACCGAAACCCGCGATCAAAATACAGGCGGTCAGCACATAGGCTGGAGCGGTGGCGAAGAGGGTTTCTTCAACTGCCGCCCGGCTGCCGAGGGCCGGGGCTAGACGACGGAAGTGACCCAAAGTGTGGATCGAGTCGTCCACGGCCAAACCCAGCACCACCGACGCGGTCATCACCGAGGCGATGTCCAAGGGAACGCCGAACCAGCCCATATAGCCGAACACGCCGACGATCGGCCAAAGATTTGGTAAGAGAGCTAAGAGTGCGAGCCGATAGCTCGGCAAAACCAACCGCAGCACAAATGCGATCACCAGCAGAGTCAGGCCGAGGGACGAAATGAGGGTTGAGATCAAATATTTTTGCGCTTCCAGCAGCAGCGGATATTGGCCGGTTGTTTCCAGGGTTGCCTCCGGAAAATGACCCAAGGACAATTCGGTAATCCGCTGGTCGAGATGGTTCAGGTGTTCGATGTCGGAGGTCTTGACGAAAACCGTGGCGTGAGCTGTGAGCCGATCTTGGGTCAGCAGGGCGTTTAGCACCCGCCTGCCTTCGACGTCACCCTGTAGCCCCTGCAACGCCATTTGTTGTCGCATGTGCACGTTGGTCGGTGTGGTCGGCACGTGTCGCAGGGCGTCACGTAGCACCGAACCGGCGCTGACGACTCCGAAGACGCCGTCCAACTGCTCGAGTTCGGTGCCCAAATCCGCCAGCCGGTCGACCTCGATGGCCGAGGTGAAAGCGGGTGGCGCGCCACCGGTGTTGGCCGGCATTTGGATGACCAGCTCAACCGCTGCGACGCCGATGTCGTGGGATTCCAGCCGTTCGATGCCCGATCGCAGGGGATGGTCTGGAGCCAAGTAGTGCAGCGCATTGCTGGCGGTTTGAATGTGGGGAACCCCGAGCAAAGCCACCCCTGAGATCAAACCGGCGGAAAGCAGCACGGCACCGCGATGGGAATGGGCCCAGCGACCGATGCTTTTGCCACGCCGAGCCCACCGAGCCTCCCAAGAGCCGGTCGCAGACGCGGTTCCGAATCCGAGGGTTGCCAGGATAGGGGGAAAGAAAACAAAAGCGCAAAAAGTGGTGAGAGCGAGCCCAATCGCGGCCCAAACGCCCAGAGAGCGGACCGGCGAAAGGGGGCTGATGGTCAACGAGGCAAATCCGATCACCGTGGTGACGCCGGTCCACAGCAAGGCCCAGCCCTTGTCCTGAAAAACTCTCGTCACTCTGAGTTCTCGCGGCTCATCGTCGGCCGGCTCGGTAGAGGACGCACGACGCAGGTAGAGCACGATGTGCACCGCAGACGCTAAGGCGATGGCAAAAAGCAGGGGGGGCAGAATGGCTAGGACCATATTCAGGCGCGCACCGACGTAGCCCATAAAGGCCATCACGATCAGCTGGCAAAGGCCGACGAAGAGAAGCGTAGCCACCAGCTCGCTGATCCGCCGCAGAACCCAGCCGAGCAGCAAGACGGTGAAGAGAATCAGCAGCGGAAAGAATACAGTCTCAATTTCCTTCGACGACACGTCGAGCTCTCGATTCAAGACGGGAAGACCCAGCGCCCTGCACACGATGCCCTGGGGAGGATCGTCGATCATCCGATTCAGCGAGTCCAAAAGGTCCGTGTTTTCTTCCGACGAAAGGGATTCGATCTGGATCAGGAGGGTGACCAGATTGCCCCCGGCGGAAATCCAACCGGCGCCGCGATCCAAGGAGTTGTTGATCGCCGCTGCGCGAAAAGATTCGATGTTCTCCGGAGGCCAGCCGAACCGCCGATGATGACTGTACAACCCGGAAACTTGTAACACCCCCGGCAATTCGGCGACCCGCTGCTCAATCTCCGCCATCCAGACCAGACTTTCGGAACTCCAGAGTTGGGGCCCTTCGATCACCAGGCGCAAGGTCACGTCGCTGCCGAAGACTCGACGGTGCTCCTGATACTTGCGGACTCCTTCCGAGTCCTCGACGAAGAAGACCTGCGGGGAGTTGTCCGTTTCCAGTTGCAGCAGCCCCGGAAGCATTGCCAGGGCCAAGAGTGTCAGGATTGTCAAGACCACTCGGCGGTGTTGAAGCCAGCGCGTCAAGATGGCGCGATCGGGAATCGAATTGGAACTCATAAAGAGAAGTCGTCGGGAGTTGGGTCAGAACTCAGTTTTTTTCAAGGTCCGATTGACGCCCGCTGGTCAATGGGAATACGGTGGTTGGAGAAGGTCGGGCTGGTTTTGGCTCGGACCTCGACTCAAGACGAAGCCACTTCCCGGATTCCTGTCTACCTCGGAAGACTAACCCAGGCAGACGACGATCCGATTCGCGCGATACGGGAAATTCCCGAAGATCGTCGCTCACCCATATCTACGGAGCTCTTGCCATGAGCGAAAACCCACTGAGACTACGAAAGATCCACCACGTTGAAATGTGGGTGGGCAATGCGCGGCAGGCGGCCTACTTCTATCGTCAAGCGTTCGGCTTTTCTCAATTTGCCTACCGGGGTCTGGAAACCGGTGAGCGCAACATCATTTCGTTTGCCCTGCGCCAAGGCCAAGCCGTGCTAGTTCTGACTTCATCCTACGATCCGGAGTCGGACATCAGCCGTCACGTTCAGCTCCACGGTGATGGAGTTAAGGACATTTGTTTTCACGTCGGGGATGTGGACGCCACCTACGCCAAGGTCATGGAGAACGGGGCAGTCAGCGTGGCCGAGCCCTACGACATGGCGGACAAGAACGGCACGGTCCGCCGGGCGACCATCGAAACCTACGGTGAAACCGTGCATTCCTTTGTTTCCGACAAGGGGTACGACGGCCCGTTTTTGCCGGGTTTTGTTGAGGATGTGGTGGAGACCGAGGACGCCGGCCTGCTGCGTTTCGACCATATGGTCGGTAACGTGGAGCTAGGGCAGATGGAAACCTGGGCTACGTTCTACGAGAAGATTCTCGGTTTCAAGCGCTACCTCCACTTCGACGACGATCAAATCTCGACCGAATATTCGGCTTTGATGTCGATCGTCATGTCCGACAACTCCTACGCCATCAAATTCCCGATCAACGAGCCGGCCGCCGGGTTGAAAAAGAGCCAAATCGAGGAGTATTTGGAGTTCTATCGAGGTCCCGGCGTGCAACACATTGCGATGTTGACCAAGGACATCGTCAAGACCGTCAGCCGTCTGATCGACAACGGGGTCAAATTCATCACCGTGCCGGAGACCTACTACGAAGAGCTGCCGAGCCGCGTCGGCTCGATCGACGAGGACGTAACCGCCCTTCAACCCTTAGGCATTCTGGTGGATCGCGACGAGGAGGGCTATTTGCTCCAACTCTTCACCCAGCCGGTCATGGATCGGCCGACCTTGTTTTTTGAGATCATCCAGCGCAAAGGCGCCAAGGGTTTCGGCGAAGGGAATTTTAAGGCGTTATTCGAGGCCATCGAGAGAGAGCAAGCCAAGCGCGGCAATCTATAAGCGCCTGCGGAAACGAGGACCAAGATGACCTACTACTACAAGCTCGGCGACATTCCCCACAAGCGCCACGTCCAATTCCGACAACCGGACGGCTCGCTCTTTCACGAAGAGCTGATGGGAATCCACGGTTTTGCCGGCATTCAGTCGATTCTCTACCATATCCACCCGCCGACTCAGGTCCGGGAGGTGGACGTGGCCGCCAACGTCCATATTGAATACGAGGAGCAGCAGCACCTTAGGCATCGTCACTTCCGGTCCCAGATGGTGGAAGAGGGGGGAGACGCCGTCCAAGGTCGTGTGCCTTTGATGGGCAACAACGAGGTAGTGCTCTATTCCGTGCGTCCGACCCGGGCGATGGATTATTTCTACCGGTTTGCCCATGGTGACGAAACGATCTTCGTGCACGACGGCACGGGTGTGCTGGAGAGTCAATTCGGACGGTTGAGCTATCGACCCGGCGATTATCTGGTGATTCCGACCGGTGTGGTGTGGCGCATCATTCCGGACGAAGGAGTGGCTCAGCGGTTTTTGGTGATCGAGTCATTCGGTCATATTGAGCCGCCCAAACGCTACGTGAATCGCTATGGCCAATTCCTAGAGCATTCGCCGTATTGCGAGCGCGACATTCGTCCTCCCGAAGAGCTGGTGACCTACGACGAGAAGGGCGACTTCGAGGTTCACGTCAAAGCTCGTGATCGCATCACCCGTTTCGTTTACGACCACCATCCCTTGGATGTGGTGGGTTGGGACGGCCATCTTTGGCCCTACGCCTTCAACATTGAGGACTTCGAGCCGATCACCGGTAGGGTTCACCAGCCGCCGCCGGTCCACCAGACCTTCGACGGTCCGGGCTTCGTCATCTGCTCCTTTGTTCCGCGATTGTTCGACTATCACCCCCAGGCCATCCCGGCACCGTATAACCACTCCAATGTCGACTCCGACGAAGTGCTGTACTACGTGGAAGGTGACTTCATGTCGCGCAAGGGCATCGATCGGGCGTCGCTGACCGTGCACCCGAACGGTATCCCTCACGGACCCCACCCCGGCACGTATGAAGGTTCGATCGGAAAAGAAAAAACCGAAGAGCTGGCGGTCATGGTCGATACGTTCCGCCCGCTCAAGATCGCTAAGGCGGTTCTGCCGATGGAGGACGCGGAATACCCGTTTAGTTGGTTGCCCAAAAACCACTGATGCGGATCTTCTTGATTCACGGCATGGGTCGGACCCCTGCCTCCATGTGGGGGCTCGCCGTCCGACTTCGGTTGGCGGGCCACCAGCCCAGCCTCTTCGGTTATTCCGTGATGTTCGAGACCCTCGAGCGGATCGCCGAGAGGTTCCGTGGGCATATCGAGAAGACCCTCGCAGGTGATCGAGAAGAACGTCCGGCAGAAGCTTCAACCGCGGACTTGGCCGAGACCGCTGCCATGTCCGGTCCGATTCCATATGCGGTGATCGGGCATTCCTTGGGCAACATCATTACTCGGCTGGCCTTGCCGGAGTTGCCGTCAGGATTCCAGCGCTTCATCATGCTGGCGCCCCCCAATAGCTCCCCGGCCATGGCAAGAGAGCTTCAGGATCACCCTCTTTATCAGGCAGTCACCCGTGACGCCGGGCAGAAGCTCTGTGACGACGAGTTTTACGAGGATCTGCCGGTCCCTGAGGTACCTGCGTTGATTCTCGCCGGCACCCGCGGCTTCGGGGCCCCGTGGCATCCCCTCGGCCACAAGGTCAACGACGCAGTCGTTGCCTTGGACGAAACACGGCTTGCGGGAATCGAAGTTGAGGAAGTGCCCGGCATCCATTCTTTTCTGATGAACCGTCCGGATGTATTTTCTCGTATTCGAGATTTTCTCTCTTCTTAGGTGCTTGTTCGCCTCGGCAGGCATGCCGCCCAAATCGTTGATGTCGGGGCGAGAGAATTGGCGGCTCATTGAACTCCTCCATAAGAACTCGGTCTGGTAGAATCCGCGTTCCAAGTTGATGGACACGTGTTTTCTAGCGTCACGGGCGAGGGTTCGTGAGCACCCGTAGGAGGAGGAGCCGGCTCTAGCCGGGACCAGTTGCCCATGGCGTATACATCCGAGGAATACAAGCCAAGGCAGAATGTCTTCAAGCAAGGCGAGTCGGGCAACTTTATGTGTCTTGTCCAGAAGGGCGAGTTCGAGGTTATCCAAGAGCTCGGGGGCTACGAGAAGCAAGTGGCCGTTCTGCAGCGTGGGGATTTCTTCGGAGAGATGGCCATCCTCGACGACGAGCCCCGCACCCATTCCGTCCGTGCGGTGGCCGAAGCCAAGTTGATCAAAATCGAGCGCGATGATTTTCCGGGTCTTCTGACCAAGAACCCGGAAATTGCGGTGCGCATGATCCGGAAGCTCGGCAACCGATTGTCGGAAGCTCAAGACATGCTGTTGCGTGCTTGGGCCGGGGCCGAAAGCATCAACTCGGACGCTCCGACCATGGTCGAGAGTCGGGCCCGTTTGGTTTATCTCACCAATAACACCGAACTTGAGCTAGCGGTTCAGGCGGAGGTCAAAATCGGCCGAGTGGATCCGGTCAACAACGTTGAGCCGGACATCGACCTGACCCAGATCGACACCCAACTGACCACCAGCCGCCGACACGCCAGAATCCTGCGCCGGGCGGATGGTTTCTACATTCTGGAAGAAAGAGCCACCAACGGCACGTTCGTCAACGGCCAGCGGATCTCCGCCGAGCGACCCCTGCTGATTCGATCCGGCGACGACATCATGTTCGGTGCGGTTCGAATGCGCTTCTTGGTGGATTGAGCCCGAGAGTGACACCCCAGTGACACCCTCGGCGATCCAAATCCAGGTGCCACCCGTAAACATCGTACTGCCAGAGCCCGCGACCCAGCTACTCCGCGGGAACACCTAGAAATATCCTTCGATTGCCTTTTTTGGAGGTAGTGAACCTTGCTGACCCAGATCGATGCGGAATCCGCGGTCAAGGAGCGCTACGGCGCCGCCGCTCAAGCCCAAGAAGCACAACTTTGCTGTCCGGTGGATTACGATCCCCAATATCTGAAGATCATTCCCCGAGAGGTGATCGAAAGGGATTACGGTTGTGGTGATCCGTCAAAACATCTAAGAAAAGGCGAGACCGTGCTCGACCTGGGCAGCGGAACGGGCAAGATCTGTTTCATCGCGTCCCAGGTGGTAGGCGCCGAAGGCAAGGTCATCGGCATTGATATGACCTCTGAGATGCTCGAGGTGGCGCGAAGAAATACCCCGTTGGTGGCCGAAAAAACCGGCTTTGACAATGTGGAGTTCCGCCGCGGGCGAATCCAGGACCTGTCCTTGGACTTAGAGCTCTTGGAGCAACACCTGAGCGACGACCCGGTTTCGACCACCGAAGACTTCTTCGCCCTCGAGTCCTTGACCACTCGATTGCGCCGCGAGCGACCCCTGGTCGAAGACGACTCCGTGGACGTGGTGGTTTCGAATTGCGTCCTCAACTTGGTCGCCGATATCGAAAAGCATCAAATGTTCCGCGAGATCCACCGGGTCTTGCGGCGGGGAGGTAGGGCGGTCATTTCCGACATCGTTTCCGACGAACGGGTCAGTGACGAGATGCAGCGCGACCCCGAACTCTGGAGCGGTTGTATTTCCGGTGCGCTAACCGAGCACGGATTTCTCAAAGCCTTCGAGGATGCCGGTTTTTACGGCGTGCGCGTGCTCGAGCGCCAGGAAGAGCCATGGCAGACGGTTGAGGGCATCGAATTTCGTTCGCTGACCGTCGAGGCATTTAAGGGCAAGGAAGGCCCCTGTCTGGAACGGAACCAAGCAGTGATCTACCGAGGACCGTTCAAAGAGGTGCTCGACGACGACGGCCACCTCATGGAACGCGGCCGACGCTACGCGGTTTGCGACAAGACGTATCAAATCTATAAACAAGCACCCTACAAAGGTCAATTCGACTTCGTTGAGCCGCGGGTTCAGATTCCGTTAGAAGAAGCCGGTCCATTCGACTGTGCAAATACCGTCGAGCGGCATCCGCGGGAAACCAAGGGTGAAGGTTATAAGCTCACCACCGATGCCGATGCCTGCTGCGGACCGGATTGCTGTTGAGCATGGGAAGCCCGGCAGAATCTGCCGTTGCGGCCGGCCCAGGCGCGGCCGGCCCAAGCGCAGAGCGAGCCGTGCCTCGGGTCGAGCTACGCTCTCTCGATACCCTTTGGTTTCAGGTGGCAGGGACGCTGTGCAATTTGGCGTGCAACCACTGTTTCATTTCATGCTCGCCCACCAACCACACCCATGAATACCTGAGCCTCGACGAGGTAAGGCGGTATTTGGACGAGGCGGTTCAGCTCGGGGTGAAGGAGTACTACTTCACCGGCGGCGAACCGTTCCTGAATCCCGACATGGAAGCGATTCTCGAAGCGACCCTCGAAGTCGGCCCGGCGACGGTGCTGACCAACGGTCTGCTGTTGGATACCGAGCGTTGTCGTCGGTTGGCGGCTATTTCTCAGGCTTCCGAGTATTCATTCGATCTGAGGATTTCCATCGACGGGTACGACGCCGAGGGAAACGACCCGATCCGGGGCCCCGGGACCTTCGACCGAATTCTCGAAGGGGCGCAGAATGCCCATCGAGCCGGGGTCAATCCGATCTTGACAGTCACCGAGGTCCGGGAGGAAAACGGCTCTCGCCAAGGGCGGGAGAAATTCATGGAGTTGCTCAGGGAGCTGGGAATCGAACGCCCTCGACTGAAGATTCTGCCGGTCTTTCACCTCGGTGCCGAGGCCCAACGCAGCGGTGCCTACGAGGCCTGGCAAAAGCTCGCGGACCAAGATGCCGCAGGTCAAGGCTGGGATCATCTCCAATGCAGCTCGTGCCGAATGGTCACGGATCAAGGGGTGTGGGTTTGCCCAATTCTGGTCAACGAGCCTGAAGGTCGCATGGGCGAAACCTTGGCCGATACGCTCGATAGCTTTCCCCTCGAGCACCCGGCGTGCTGGACGTGCCATGTCCATGGGGTCAGCTGTCGAACCTAGACCGAATCCGACGTTGTTTGCCGAGACGCCCTCCCCTCGGCCAACGAAGCTTCGTGAAGAAGAATAGAACGAGATCACGTTCCCATGAGTCAGCGAATTCCAGAAGACCCTTCCGTCAAGCTCGACCGTGCGTTGCGCCAAGAGCATCGAGAGAAGCTCCAGGCCCACCGCGGCCAGGCCACATGGGGTGAAAAGTTGGTTCCCTTGGGGGAATTCAAACAAGCCGCCCAAAGCTATGGCCGAACTCTCGATCCAGAGCAGCGTGGGATGGAGAAACGTCGATTCTTGGGCGCCCACCGGGACGGTATAGCCAACGAGGGTCCGTTTTCGAAAATCGTCGTATTCGGCGGGATTTACAACAACAGCTACGGCTTGGAAGCATTGCTCGAACAAGCGTCGCAGAGCGGCTCCGAAGCCACCTACTGCCTTGGGGACTTCGGGGGTTTCGGTCCAAATCCGGAAAAGGTCTGGCCGCTGCTGGTCCAAGGTGAAGTACGTTGCATCCAAGGCAACTACGAGGAATCACTTTCTTCTGGGCGAGACGACTGTAACTGCGGTTACGCAGATCCCCGAGACAACCATTTCGCCACGATCTCCTACGGTTATACCGCCGAGAATTGCTCGCCTGAGTTTCGGGCTTGGATGGGCACCCACCCGAAGCGGCGTAGGGTCCAAGTGGGCGATCGTCGACTTCTCTTGGTGCACGGCTCACCGCGCCAAGTGAACGAATTTCTATTCGCCTCCACCAGCCCCACGGCGTTCCTAGAGGTGTTGCTCGACCAAGAGCAATGTGACGCGATCCTGTGTACCCACACGGGCATGCAGTGGCACCGCAAGCTGCCTTCGGGTCGCGATGTGATCAATGTGGGGGTTATTGGTCGGCCGGCCAACGACGGCAATACCCACGTCTGGTATGCGGAGATCACGGATCAGGGCACAGGCCTGGGGGTCCAGCTCAAGCCATTGCATTATGATTTTCGAGCTCTGGCGCGGGATATGAGGGCCGAGGGCCTGCCCGAGGAATTCGTCGAAACCGTATTGACCGGTTGGTGGACCACGTGTTTGGAAATCTTACCGGCTCGCGAGCGGGCCGCGTCACGGTTCTAAAAAGCTGCTCGGTGAACTCATTCCGAGCGCAGGCTCCAAGATCTGATGGAGATCACGATGGGTGAGAAAGCAGCCGCACCGAGAACGAACGAATCCGGCAAAGGCCATATCGCTATTCTCGGCGCGGGTCCCACCGGACTTGAAGCGGCTCTTGCCGCCCACGAGCATGGCTACAGCTTCACCCTCTATGAAGCTTCGCCGAACATCGCCGGTCACGTTCAGAGTTGGAGCCACGTGCGGCTCTTCACTCCGTGGCGAATGAATATGTCCGCCAGAATGTGCCGTGCGTTGGAGCGACAGGCAGTCGATCTGCCCGACCCGGATTCCTGCCCGACCGGGGCGGATCTGTTGAGCCGGTTATTCGAACCTCTGAGCAAGTCACCGGAAATTGCCCCGAGTCTGGCGCTTGGAACCAAGGTGATCTCGGTGGGGCGGGAAGGTCTGCTCAAACACGAAGAAATAGGTAGTGAGCTCCGGTCCCATCGGCCGTTTCGCTTGCTGTTGGAGAGCATCGACGGCCAAGAGCGGTTGGAGTCCGCAGACGTGGTGCTCGATTGCTCGGGAAATACCGTGCCAAACGCCTTAGGAGACAGCGGGATGCCCGCGCTCGGTGAGCGACATCTAGAAGGAAGGATCGATCGAGAGGTGCCTGGCCCGGAGCAGCTCCAGCAGCTGGCGGGAAAGAGGGTCATGTTGGTGGGTGCCGGCCATTCCGCGCAAACAGCCCTGCGCGAGTTGGCGACGTTGGCCAGAGCGCACCCCGACACTCGAATCCACTGGGTTCTGCGGGGGCGGGCCCCTGCTCCGTTGGCAGACGATCCCTTGGCCGAGAGATTTCGTTTGGTGTCCAAAGCCGCCGACCTGGCAGCAGAAGGACCGGGCTTCCTAACGATTCACGAGCAGAGTACGGTCGAAGGGCTGTCCGAGCAGGAGGGTTCTGTATCCGTCGCCCTGCGGCGGCAAGAGAAAAACTGGGAATCCGTGGAGGTGGATCGCATCCTCGCCCTCACGGGTCGAGTGGGAGACCATCTGCTCTACCGGCAGCTCCAAGTCCACGAGTGTTATGCCACCAGCGGTCCCATGAAGCTGGCTGCAGCTTTGCTCGGCGCGTCGGGGGCCGGCGGCGATTGCCTCGCCCAGACCAGCCTCGGGCCCGAGACCCTACGCAGCCCGGAGCCGGGTTTTTTCATCCTCGGCAGCAAGTCTTACGGCCGACGCAACGACTACCTCATGCAGGTGGGCTGGCAGCAGATCGAAGAGATCTTCCAACTCTTGGACTGATTTTCAGCGATCTTGAGCCACGCCTCAGTCTCCAAGCCGTCAGCCGTCAGCCGTCAGCCCAAGAGCCAGTCGGGCAGTTGGCCGAGGTGGTCGAGGCAAACCTCGGGCCGATGCTTGAGCAGGATGTCCTGGGGATGGGAGCCGGAAAGCACCGCCACCGCATCAACCGACGCGTTATTGGCCATTTTCAGGTCGTGGCTGGTGTCCCCGACCATCAACGTCTGCTCGGCTCTGACACCGAGTTCGTCCATGAGTTCCAGCAACATACCCGGGCTGGGCTTGGCGGGAGATTCGTCGACGGTTCTCGAGGCGAGAAAGTGGGGACCCAATCCCGTGTTTTCAAAATCTCGAGTGAGACCCCTACGACTCTTGCCGGTGGCCACAGCCAAATACAGATCCTGCTCTGCCAAGGCCTCAATCGCTTCCCGTGCATGGGGCAACAAGCTCAGGCGGTGGTGAAAAGTGTGGACCCAGTGGTGGCTATAGCGCTGAATCCAGGCCTCACGCCGGTCCTCGTGGTCCGGTAGCAGACGATCGGACATCAGGCTGAGGGGTAGGCCCACCAAGTGTCGAATATCCCCGTCTGGGGGAATAGGAACGTCGAGATCGCGAGCGCTTTCTTGGGCGCAGGCGACGATCACGCCGATAGAATCCATCACGGTGCCGTCCCAATCAAGGACGACGAGCTTATAGTCGCGTTCGGGCATAAGTCCTCCGGCTGGGATTATGCCGGCACGGGACGAGAGGGACCACCAAACGAACCAAGCCGATCTTTCAAATCCCGAGAAATGGGTGTTGACAAGGATCCTGGAGCTTGCCTACAATCGGCGCCCCGGCGACGGAACCGGACGCCCCACACGGCGGTCAAACGGTTCTCCCGGTATGAGTCGCTAAATTATGTTCCTCGGTAGCTCAATGGTAGAGCAATCGGCTGTTAACCGATTGGTTGGGGGTTCAAGTCCCTCCCGAGGAGCCAAGCTTTAACCCCCGGTGGCAATTCCCCGGGGGTTTGTCGTATGGGCCTTGCGCGGCCCGCGCCCAAATGCCGAGTTCTCTGAGAGGATCGGATGGACCGTAGAAAGAGAGCATCATTCGTGCGAATCCTTTTCGCCCTTCTGAGCACCTTCTTGCTTTCCTCCACCACGTCTGCCGAGACCCGACGTTTCCCCAACATCCTGGTGATCTCGGTCGATACCCTTCGCTACGACCGTTTGTCCATCAGCGGCTACGATCGCCCCACCAGCCCCCACATCGACAATCTGCTGCGCCAAGGGGCGCGTTTCAAGCAAGCGCGGACAGTCGAGCCGCTGACGGCGCCGTCGATGGTCTCGGTTTTTACTTCCCTCTACCCACACGATCACGGCGCTTCGCGCAACGGCATTCGGATTCGCCCTCAGCTTCCCTCCTGGCCCCGGGCGCTGGCTGCCAAGGGTTATAAAACCGCTGCATTCGTGGGTAATTGGACTCTCCGTGACGAGATCCTAGGCCTAGGGGAGCATTTTGAGACTTATAAGGAAGTCCTCAATCGGAAACGGTGGGGATTATTTCTCGGCGAGGCAACCGCTGGAGATCTCAACGAGAAATCCTTGGCTTGGCTGGCCGACCACCAGAAGAAGGACGGCGACTGGCCCTTTCTGCTCTGGGTTCACTATGTGGAGCCCCATGCTCCATACCGCTATCGGGCCGAGCTGGCCAATCGATTGGGCATCAAAAACCGGGAAAACCGAAGCGATCGCTACGACACCGAAGTAGCCTTTGTCGATCGAGCCATCGGCGATTTGCTGACCGAGGTGCGGATGGGGGTCTCGGCCGAGAATCTATTGGTGGTGTTCCTCAGTGATCACGGCGAAAGTCTGGGGGATCACGGATATTGGGGTCATGGGCGAAATCTCCACGAGCCGAGCCTGCGAATTCCCATGGGTTTGACTTGGGGAGGTAAAGTCAAACCGGGACAGGCCCTTGAGGCTCCAGCATCGACCCTGGATCTCGGACCCACCCTCTTGGGGCTGATCGGATTGCCGGTTCCCAAAGCGTTCCGCGGACTGGATTGGTCGGAGAGCCTGTTGGGCGGGTCTCCACCCGAGACCAAATCAAGAATCACATTCCACCAAGCTCACAAAGGTGCGGTCCAGAGACGAAAGAACACCCAGGCAAGACGTCTCGGCCTCTTGGCGGTGGGTCTGGTGGCCGACGGTGATCGCAAAGAGATCTTACGGGTCAAGAACGAAGACGCGGTTCGGATGTTATTTGCCCTCGGCGTCGATCCTAAGGAGTCCGAGAGCACGGTTGTCGACGATTCTCCACCGAGCGAAACCCTCGCTCGTTGGCTGAGCGAGGTGCGTGAGGGCCTTGAGGCATCGGACGAGCTACCGCCCCCCTCCTTAGACCAAGAGAGCCTCGATCAGCTGCGGGCGCTCGGCTATATTGACTGAGTTGCCACGGCTCATCGCTGACGGACGAACCCCCGACCAAACCTAGCCGAGCACGGCGAAATAGAGCGATACAGGCAAAAAGCGCGATGAGATCGCATCGCGCCTAGAAATACCGTCCGGTCGGTTTCTGCCAATCGCCCTGAAAATCAACAAAGGGTTTGGACAATACCGGTTCCGTGCCTCGCGAATCGCAAAACCTCGGGGACAATAATTGACAAGTTCGTGCCTTTGCACGTGGTGGATCGGACTCTCTGATCCGAATCTTATTTCTTGTATTTTCTGAAAAGGAGTGGGCTATGACGACCCTGCTTCATAACGAGCACCACCGATCAGCTCTCTCTGCGGCAGCTACCCCGAAGGCGCTGGGTTCCTGTTCGCGGAGGACTCGAGCCAGAAATGGAAAATCAAGCTCACCCTTGGTGAGCTTGATGATTGATCCAATCGGCTGAGCGTCAGGCCCGTTTCAGGGCCCTCGCTGCTCAGGCCATCGCTGTAGTCTGCGTACGTTGCAGAGCCTTGCGGGCCTTGTCGAGCACCATGCTGTTGAGCTTCCGTTCCTGAACGGCTCGGTGGAAGAGCTGGAGGGAAACGTAGGCTTCGCGATGGTGTTGCAATGCGCTGAACAGCGGCACCATGGAGGCGGCCAAATCCTCCAGATCGCCGAAACGATTTTGGCGATAGTAGAGCTGGGCTATGTCTAAGCAGACCAGCGCTGCGGTGACCGTATCGTTGATGCGGGTGAACGACTCACGGGCTTCCACCAGAGCAGCTTCCGCTTGTTCGAATTGCCCCCGACCCCGAAGAATCACACCCTCTAACCAGCGCAGGCGGATCCGGTGATAACCCCTGCCGTATTTAGCTGAAAGTTCGCGGGTCTGCGAAAGTAGCTCGAGGGCCTGCGAGTAGCGGCCGGTTTCTGCGTAGGCGGTGACCAAGTTGTGGAAAAGCGACAACTTGATGAACCCGTCGGTGCGCTCGTCGATCAGGCCTTGGGCTTCTTCGAGGAACGGAATCGAGGATGCGGGATCGCCTTCTTCGTATCGAACCGTCGCTTTCGCGATCAGCACCGTGGCCATCAAGTCCGAGCGATTTTGCCGACGGTAGAATTCCGACGCTTGCTCCAACAACTCCCACGCCTCGATGAATCGGCGTTGATCCCGACGCAGCGACGCCTTAAACAGAGCGATGTCGCCTTGGATGATCGGATCCCGATCCCCCAGCTGCAGGAAACGCTCGGCGGTATCGAAGGCCTGCTCGGCTCCGCGATGATCGTTTGCTAGGCAGCGAGCGCTGGCCAGCCAAGCCCAGCCTTGGGCCTTGAGATTCGACAGGTCCTGGGCCTTCAAGCTGGTGGAATCCAAAACGTCGAGAGTTTTCAAGGCGAGATCGGCGACTTGGACGCCTCGTCGCGGCTCTTCTCGGCCGATCAACCGGCTGCGAGTTCGCAAGAGATGGAAGAGGGAAGGGGTCGTCAACCGCAGGTCGCGAACCAACGCGCTCTGCTCTAGCCAGCTGTGCTTTTGCAGCTCGTTCCAAATTTGGTCCGACTGCTCGGCGTTCAACTCTTGCTCGTTGAGCAGCACCTCGAGCTTCGTCTTGGTTTCCCAAAGATCCACTGAGCCTTGATCGCCGGGGCCCATGCCCATGGGAGGAGAAATGGAGGCTGAGGCCATGCCGGCTCCGACCGACCCACCGGCGCTGTGGCCCGCGGGCGGAAGGTCGGGCTCTGGGTACATCTGCCGCAAACGCGCAATCAAGGCGTTGGCTTCGTCCAGAGAGAGTTCGCCGGCCAGGGCCCGGCGCAAAGTCTCGGTACGGGCCGTCAAGCTCTCTTCCAGTTTCGGTGCGCTTTCGCCCATTTCCTTCCGTTGACGGGCTTTCTTGCGATACGAAGTCGGGCGTTGCCCGGACCAGCGCGAAAAAGCACGGCTGAAAACTTGGATGCTCGAATATCCGAGCAGCTCGGAGATCTGCCAAATCTTGAGGGTTGAGTCGCCGAGCAGCTTGCAGGCGGTTTCGAGGCGTCGATCTTCGATGTAACCGTGGGGCGGGCGGCCAACAGCGGAGTGGAATTGAATCGGTACCGAGTTGTCCCGAACACCACAATTTCTTTTTAGTTGGTTCACATCGAGGGCAGGATCGAAGAGGTGCTCTTCGATGTAGGCCAGCAAGGGCTTGAGGCGTTGGGGGGCCTTGCTATGGTCGCTACGGATCCGTTCGACAGATTCCGCGGCCGCTGCCTCCAGAATTCGGTGGGTTTGTCCAGTCAGCATTTCCAGTGTCCTCTCACAAAGTTCCCGGGTGTATCTCCACGGCATCCGGTTGCCTGGCTGAGACGGCAGAGTCTCGAAGCGGGCATACCTAAGCTCAGGACACCAGGATATGGGCCGGGGTCGGATAAGCCGAGCTTTTTGCAAAAATCGACAAGATCGGACCTCAGAAAGAGGATCTTTGGGCTAAATGCGAAAAAATTGGACTGTATTGAGCAGTTGAACGCGATTTCCTTGGTCGTGCTCTCCGGTCAAACCGTGTTGATCTATTACCTCCAATACGGGGGAATCGAGCTCCATTTCACTGGGACCTCGGCAGCTCCAACCCACGAGCACACGGTCTTCGGAGCGTTGAAGCTCGAAGAGATAGGTGTCGGCCGGAGAGGGGCGACGACCTTGGAGAACACTGCCTTGCAGCTGCGAATTCAGTGTTTTGAGCGCCTGAAAGCTGGGTCTTCGTCGCAGGCCTCTGGAATTTCCTTGCGGGTCTCGAGGGGCTATGAGGCCGTAACCGCGAGCGATCATTTGCCACCAATAGACCCGTTCGGCCCCTCCGGAGGTAAGAGCGAGCAGGAAATAGCGAGCCAAAAACGTGGCCTGATCCTCTTCATTCACGGAAACGGATTTCCCTGCGGGTGAGTGCGGGCCTTCCCGCAATGGCCAATTTACCTCGGTAATCCAAGAACGGCCTGCGCAGGCCCGAGAGGTATCGGCGATGGCCCGACACAACAGGACCTTATCGACGGTATCGAAACCCATCTGACGGTTTTCCGGCGCACCTCGTCGATCCACGTACAACAGGCTTGCGAGGCCGTCGAAGCTGGGGCAACCCGCCAGGTTGACCACGGATGCCGTGGAATAGAGTTCGAAATCAATGACCGCAGGACCGAAGGTCTCGACCTCGGGGTAGCGGCGAAGCACATGGTCCGCTCGCTGGGCTAACTCGAGATACTCGCCGTAACGCCAAACCCCCCATTTGCTGCGATTGATCGCTTGGCCAACCTGGAAATATTTTCCATAGGGGGTGAAGAGTTCCGCGAGCTCTTCCACACGGCGTTGCCAAAGGCTCGGATTGCGCACGAGATCTCGATTCTGTGGCAAGGCAAACGCCAGATCGTATCCCTTTGCATGCAACTCCTGGGCGAGCTGCAGCTCATCGTGATGCTCCGTTTGCCATGGGTGCAGGCGCAGTAGGATGTTGCGCACGGCCAAATCTTCGATGGCCCGCATCAGCTCGTCGGGGGCTTCCGGAAGTGGCCTGACGCAGACACCCACACCCTTCCAGGGTAAGGGGCGAACATAGAGTTCGTTTTTCAGCTGCTTATATCGTCGCCAAATTCGGGGAGCGGCCAGAGCACAAATGGAGAAATTTCTAACGTGGCTCGGGGCATCCGCCAAACGGACCTTGAGTTTGTCTAATTTACCGGCATGTTGGTGGGGCTGGTCCGAAAGGTAGTCCCAGACGATTTGGTCGCGCTTCGAAGCGCCTTCGGGGGCTTCGGGAATGTGAACGTGGGCACGCCGAGGCGCGAAGACTTCACCGATCTTTCGAAAAGGCGCCCGGATCGTTTTCTTACTCTCGATTTTGAAGCGAAAGCTCCAATGGTAGATCCGATATGTCCACCAAAGGGCGGCGGAGGCTCCGCGGGCTCCGCCGTCGGCGGCTCCACCGCGAGCATATGCATCGACGAAACGACGTTGGTGCTCACGGTCGTTGATGGTCAGTCGGCAAAGGTCTCGGACTCTGGTCGACAGGCCAAGGCGCCCCTTTTTACGCCCGCGATTGAGGTCGATGATAGTGATTTGATCGACATTGACCGAAGTTTCTCCGTCGGGCAGCAGAACATTGCCGATCGAAAGGTCGCGGTGAAAGAGCCCAGCTTCATGCATTCTGCTCAGGGCAGAGCCGAGGGAGTCTAGGAACCGGCCATAGTCGAAACCGGGAAAAAGCTCTTCGAGCCGCCCTTCGTTGAAAGCGCGAAAGAGATAGCGGGCTTCAATTCGCGATTCGAGATGCCGGGTGATGAAGAACGACGGGCCGTCTTCTTCTTTGGATTCGATCAGCAGCAGAGGCTCGGCGGTGGGAATGCCCGCATTGACGAATTCCAAAGCCATTCGCCAGCTGCGCTCAGCTTTGCTGCCCTTCAAACGGCGTTCCGCTTTCTTCTTCGCCCCGAGGTTGCGGAATTGCTTGACCACCACCTCGATAGGACCGTGATCGCTCTCGAGCACGGAACGATAGAGGTAGTTACGGCCCCAGTGGATGGTTTCGGTGGCGGAGACCGGGTCGGTCAAATGAGCCAGCGAACTCTCTAGATCCGAAAGCGAGACGCCGGCAGCGATTCGGCCCCACCAAATGCCGGTTTCAAATGGGCGTGGATCTCCAGCCTTTTCGGAGGTGTCGGAGACCATCGATTTCAGACCTCGAGGATATCGAAATGCTCGTGGTGCAGCTCGGTATCGCTTTGAATCAGAATTTCCACCGCCAGCTCCGATTCGAGTTCTCGCAAGATGGCTTGCTCCTGCCGCTGCAAGGCCTTGGCCACGTCCGGATGCACCCGCAGCATGATCTCCCGCCCCCGGTATTTAGAGCTGTGGGAGAGGATCTGTCGGCGAAGATTCAAGGCGATGGTCGACAGGGATTTGATCCGGCCGGTGCCACGGCAATACCTGCACGGTTGGGTGAGCAGTCGTTCAAGGCTGGGTCGGCTCCGCTTGCGGGTCAGCTCCACCAGACCGAATTCCGAGATGTTCAACACTTTATATTTTGCCCGGTCTTTAGACAGCTCGAGTTCCAAGGCCTCAAAAACTTGCTGTTGGTGTTCTTCCTCGATCATGTCGATCAGATCGATGACAATGATGCCACCTAGGTTTCGCAGCCGGATCTGTCGGACGATTTCCCGCACGGCTTCGAGATTGGTGGTCAGGACCGTATCTTCCAGATTTCGGCTACCGACGTAGCGGCCGGTATTGACATCGATTGCCACCAAAGCTTCCGTGGGGTGGATGACGATATGGCCACCGGACTTGAGCCAAACCTTGGTCTTGAGGGCCGCTTCGATCTCATCGTCGAGGCCGAAGCGTTCGAACAGCCCGCGATTTTGATGGTGGTGCAATTTGACCCGGTTTAGGAGGGAAGGCTGGATTTGATCGACAAAATCCACCAATCGCTCATACGTCTCTTCGCCGTCGACCCAAATGACCGAGTAGTCCTCCGACAAATAGTCCCGTGCTATTCGCAGCGCCAGATCCAGATCGCGGTGGACAAGAGTCGGCGCGGAGACTTTCTCACCGCGGGTTTTGATCCGATCCCACAACCGGGTTAGAAAGGCCAGATCGTGCTCCAGCTCTTCTCGGGTCGAGTCGGCTCCTGCGGTACGCACGATCAGTCCGGCTCCCGGAGGTTGGATTTCTTCCAACAGTGACCGCAGCTGCTCCCGCTCTTCTTCCCCTTCAATCCGTCGCGAAACTCCCAAATGGGTGACGTTGGGAAGCAGCACCAAGGATCGGCCGGGCAGGGTGACCTGAGTGCTGACCCGGGCACCCTTATTCGGCATGGCGTCCTTGAGCACCTGAACCACCACCTCTTGCCCGGGCTTGAGCAGTTGGTCGATGGTGCGTTCGACGGGTTCGGGCGGTTCCTCAGGTTCCTCGAGTTCCTCGGTGGTCGAGGAATCGGGGTCATCTTCGTGGTCACCGTCGAGTTCGTCGAACGAGAGGGAAGGGTCCATCACCTCGCTGACGTAGAGAAAGGCGTCTCGATCGAGCCCGATGTCGACAAATGCTGCCTGCATTCCCGGTAGGACTCGATTGACCCGTCCTTTGTAGATATTGCCGACGATGCCCAGCTCGTGGTGGCGCTCGATAAAGAGCTCGGTCAGTCGGTCTTGTTCGAGAATGGCAACCCGCGCTTCATGGGGGTCGCTCTCGATCAGCATTTTTTTTGTCATGGCACACATTCTATCGGTTGACGTAGCGTCGAAAATCGATGTTGAGAATCAAACCTGTGGCCATGAAATTCACCAGCGTGAAAGACCCGCCGTAGGACAGAAACGGCATCGGGATGCCGGTAATAGGTAATAAACCCACGACCATGGAAGCGTTGTAGAGCGCGTGAAAAGTAATCGTCGATACCAGCCCAACCACCAGCAAGATGCCGGCCCGATCCCTGCTGCGGGCGGCGATGCCGGCGGTAGAGGTGATGAACGCACCATAGAGAGCCAAGACCACGAGGACACCGACGAAACCCCATTCTTCGGCCAGCACAGCCATGATGAAGTCGGTGTGACGTTCGGGCAGGAATCGCAGCTGACTCTGGGTACCTTGGCCGTAACCCCTGCCGGTCCATTGGCCGGAGCCGACGGCAATCTTACTCTGTCTAACTTGGTATCCGGCGCCTAAGGGGTCTTTTTCCGGCGATAGGAAGCTGACGATTCTGGTCTTCTGATACGGCTTCATACCAAAAGTCCACAGACCCCCGGCGGAGACCAATCCGATCAACGCGAATGTGACCAGCATTTTCGGTCGAACGCCGGCCACGAGTAGCATGCCTGCCAGCATTGGCAAATACATGGCCGCGCCGCCCAGGTCTCGCTCCGCGGCGATCAGCACCATGGGCACGAGGACCACCAAGGCGGCGATCATGATTTGTCGAAGATCTAGGAATGCTCGCCGCTGGCCGGCCAGATATCGAGTAAGCATCAGAGCAGTGGAAAGCTTGGCGAATTCGGAAGGTTGGCCGCCAAACGGACCCACCGCCAGCCAGCTCTTGGCTCCACCTCGAACTTCACCGATGAATAGAACCAAAACCAACAAGAATAAACCGAAGAGATAGAGAGCGGGGGCGAGATCTACCAGTTTTCGATAGTCGAGACGAAATAGAACAGCCAGCGCCAAGCTGCCGACGAGCACCCAAAGAATTTGTCGGTAGGCGTAGCTCGGTCCCAGCTCGGAGGCCGCGCTTCGAACCGTGGCCACCCCGATCAGAGCCAGCGCCAGGGCCGCCAATAAGGGACCCCAATTGACGTTGCCGAGACGCCGCAGGCGTGACGGCTCGTCAGCCGGCGAGATTCGGCTGAAGGTTCCCGACAAACTCTTCATACATTGCTTTCGCTAATGGAGCGGCGGCTTCGGAGCCGGCGCCACCGTGCTCGACGAACACCACCACGGTTAGTTGCGGGTCGTCGAACGGCCCAAAAGAGGCGAACCACGCATGGTCGCGTTTTTCTGCGGCTAAGTCTTTGTTTTTGGTCCAAGTTTCCTGGCGCACCACCTGGGCGGTACCGGTTTTTCCAGCGATTTCAAATCCACTGACCTTCGCCGATCTGCCGGTTCCTTCGTCGTTGACCACCGCCCACATGGCGTCGCGGGTCAGCTTGAGGCTACGCTGGGAAAGTCCGAGTTCCTGAGGTTTTTCGCCCGACGACCGAGGTAAAAAGCTGGGTACCACCAAGCGACCGTTCATGGCCAGCGCGGAGGTCATGACCGCGATTTGCAGCGGAGTGACCAACAACGGGCCCTGGCCGGTGGCCACTGAAATGGTCTCTCCGGAGAACCATCTAGTGCCGCGGCTCCGCCGGCTCCAGGCTCGATCCGGAACCAGCCCGGCTTTTTCTCCCGCCAAGTCGATGCCGGACTTGGATCCGAGACCAAAAAGGCGCGAATAGCGGGCGATGGTATCCACTTCGAGCTTCTGGCCCAGCTGGTGAAAATAGACGTTGCAGGAGTATTTGATGGCGTCGTGCAGGTTCATCCACCCATGCCCGGCCGATTTCCAACACCGATAGCGGTGGTCGTTGATCATCGAAAAGCCGCGACAGAAGACCTTGTTGGACGGGTCGACTACCGATTCCTCGAGTGCGGCAACGGACATGACCATCTTGAAGACGGAACCTGGAGGATAGGTATTTTGAAGGGCTCTGTTTTGCAGCGGATGGTAGGGATCATCGATCAGCCGGCGCCAGTCTTCGTTATTGATTCGGCGGGCAAAGAGATTGGGATTGAAGGCGGGAGAGGACGCCATCGCCAAAATCTCTCCGGTTCTGGGGTCCATGGCGACGATGGAGCCGACTTTGCCTTCGAGCAGACGGGCGGCTTGCTGCTGTAGGCCCAGGTCGAGACTGAGGGTCAAGTTTCGGCCGGACTCCGCGTTCCGTCGTCGATCGGTATCTTGGAATTCCTCGATCGTCTGACCGCGGCTGTCGACGACCACGACCTGTTCGCCGTCTGCACCTCGCAGGAGCCGCTCGTATTGCAGCTCTACCCCTTTCTTGCCAACCAAATCCCCGGGCTTGTACGAGGCCCGCGGATCGGCGACGGCGATTTCGAGTTCCTGGTCGCTGACTTCGCCGAGATAGCCCAAGATGTGGGAGGTCTGGTGGGCGTATCGGTAGAGCCTCAGCTGGTCGGTGGTGATTTCGAATTCTGGATATTCGAGACGTTGCACCTCAAAGCGGGCAAGCTCAGAAAGGCTGAGGTCTTCCGCTAAGGGGATCGGTCGGAATTTAGGGGTGCTTCGGTGGTCTTCGAGAATTTCTCGAAGCTGCTTGTTGGGTATGCCGAGGATAGATTCGACCAGGTCCAGGCTGTGATCCAGATCTGGAGTACGGCTGCGATCCAGCATCAGAGAATAGCTGGGCACGTTTTCTACCAGGGGTTGACCATGACGATCGAAGATCAAACCTCGGGAAGCCTCGATCGACCGTTTTCGGAGTCGGTTGTGGTCTGCCAGCTCGCGATAGTAGGCACCATTGGCGACTTGCACGGACCAATAACCCGCAGCGATGAGCACCACCAGCGCCTGGGCGAGGCGGCTAAGCATGCCGAGCCTGGAAATCAGCTCAGCTCGATGGCGACGAAGCTCCATGGGTCAAGTCTCCGATTCTATCCGCTAGCGACGATGGGCGCTCAAGAACGGGTTCCTAAACGCAGGCGCCGGCTACGCTTCTCGCGCCGATTTCGCTCCCAGGAGAAGAAGCGATTGGCGCCGAGGTAAACGGCCATGGTCAGGAGCCCTGTGGTCAGCATCTTGGCGAAAGCGAAACCCGGATGCGGAATTTCGGCAGCGTCTATCAATGAGAATTGCAAGAAAGCTAGGGTGGTCAGCTGGAAGGCGCCGCCCAGAGCCGCCAGGACGGCGACTTGTAGGGGCTGCTGAATCAAGAAGCGTTGACGAATAGCCGAAACAAGGTAGGCCACCAGGGTGTTGGCAAAGCCGTGCAGGCCGAATAGGCCGCCGGTAAAAGCGTCCTGGGTCAAACCGACGACCGAGCCCACCATTGCGCTGGGGATAGCGTTGGCCCGCAAGGCTTGGTAAATCACCAGCACCACGAATGGATCTAAGAGCTGAGGGGAGTAGGCATGAACCTGGATAGCCAGGGTGTGGACCGCGACCGCGAGCACCAGTCCGAGCAGGAACCTAAGGACGACTGCCATCGGTTGGGACCTCCTCGTCTAAGAGCTCGCCGCGTACCGAAGCGGGCAAGGGCTCGTGGGGTAGAACATAGACTTGATCCAGCAATCCCAGGTCGACGGCGGGCTCTACCTCGATGCGATGAAATAGGGCCTGCGTCGGCTCCACTCGGGTCACCACGCCGATCGGCAGCCCACGAGGAAATACGCCGTCCAAACCAGCGGTGACCACGCGGTCGCCGATCCGCACATCACTACGGCTGGGGATGTTGTCGAGTAATAGGCCGGAAGTCCCGGCGCCTCGAATCAAACCCTGGCGACGAGTTCTTTGGATCATGGCGCTGGCTGAAGCGGAGCGATCGATCAAAAGCAGGACCTTGGCGTAACCACCCGAGGCCTCCAACACTCGGCCCACTAGACCTTGGTCTGTAACCACAGGTTGATTACGTTCGGCACGTTCTTTTCCGGTGTGGATCACCAGGGTGCGCAACCAGGATCTCGGGTCCGAAAAGACGACGTCGGCCACGAAGCTGACTTCGCCCGCGGCCCGGGTGTAGCTGGTCAGGCGGGCGAGTCGATCCAGCTCTTCTTCAATGCCGTGAAGGCGAGCCATTTCATATCGTGCGTCTTCCAATTGGCGCCGCAGGGTGTCGTTTTCCTGGCGCAGGGTGCCGACCCATTTCACCGAGTCGAAGAAGGAAGTGATACCCGAAGATGTAGCTGCCGTGGCTCCGACCACCGGTCCGAAGAAACCCAGCAACGACCGCTCAAAGGGACCGCCCCGAGCTTGTGGGCGAGTCGAAAGCAGAAAGAGATGGCCGAGCAACAAGAGGGTCAGCAACAAGCGGTTCCAGCGTTCGCTCACCTCGGCCCATTGCCCCCGATTTTTTGCCCGCTCAGCGGCGGACGAATCACCATTAGCGCAAGGAAACTTTGCGCAACAAATCCATGTCTTCCAACACCCGTCCGGTCCCCAAAACAACTGAGCAGAGGGGGTCGTCCGCTTGCACCACCGGCAAGCCGGTTTCTTCCCGCAAACGCTGATCCAAATTGCGGATCAACGCGCCGCCGCCGGAGAGAACGATGCCCTTGTCCATGATGTCCGCGGAAAGCTCGGGTGGGGTGCGCTCTAGGGCTTGGCGAACGGCATCGACCACCTGGGCAATCGGCTCGGCAAGCGCTTCTCGCACTTCCGAGTCGGTGATGATCAAGGTTTTCGGCACGCCTTCGATCAGGTCGCGGCCCTTGATTTCCATTTCGAGCTCGTCTTTGAGCGGGAAAGCCGATCCCAACTCGACCTTGATGCGCTCCGCCGTGCGCTCGCCGATCAGAAGATTGTGGCGCCGTTTGAGGTAGTTGATGATCGCTTCGTCCAGCTCGTTGCCGGCGACTTTCAAGGAACGGCTGTAGACCGCGCCGGCCAACGAAATGACCGCGATGTCGGTGGTCCCGCCGCCGATGTCGACGATCATATTTCCCGAGGGCTCGGTAATCGGCAATCCAGCGCCGATAGCCGCCATCATGGCTTGCTCGACGAGATAGACCTCAGACGCCCCCGCTTGCTCGGCCGAGTCACGCACCGCTCGCTTTTCCACCGGCGTGATTTCCGACGGCACACCGATTACGATTCTCGGTCGCACCCATCGGCGGCCGCCGTGGGCCTTGGCGATGAAATATTTGAGCATTTGCTCAGTGATGTCGAAGTCGGCAATCACGCCGTCCTTCATGGGGCGAACGGACTCGATGTTGCCCGGAGTACGGCCCAACATTTCCTTGGCTTCGTTGCCAACGGCTTCGATTTTGTTGGTGATCTTGTTGATGACCACCACCGAAGGCTCGCGAACCACGATCCCGTCGTTACGGGTGAAGACGAGGGTGTTGGCGGTTCCAAGATCGATCGCGAGATCGTCGGAAAAAAGGCGAAGAACTGCGGGGAAAGGCATTTCGCTCCTTGATCAGCCGGAGCACCGGAAAGGTGGGGGCTCGTATCTTTGAACGTATCTTTTTTGAACGTGTCTTTTTCGAACGTGTCTTTTTCGAAGGTGTCTTTTTCGAATCTTCTCGAACATCCCGAGGGCGAATCTCTGATTCTATAGTCTGAAGCGTGAAGTCGCCTTGAAAGCAAGCTCCGCGGCGCAGATGCTAGCGGATCACGGCTCGGGAAACCAGCATCAATAGGCGCTATCGACGAAAACGCGCCTCTGTTCTTGCCCTGAGTTTCCCGCCGCATCGGTGGCGACGGCGGTGACGAAAACAAAGCCCTCCTCGTCCACCTGGAGTCGCTCGTTGAAGGTGCCGTCGGGATTGACCTCGGCTTCCTGTCCGTTGAGGCTCAAGATCGCACCGCTTTCCGTTCTGCCGCTGATAATCAGCATGCGTCCGTAGGAGTGCACGCTCTCAATTCTCAGGGCGGGTGCCGTCTTATCGTCGCCGGCCGAGCGTTGGGATTTGGTGACTTGGAATGAACGCGGCTGACTCCAGGGACCACGGGTTCCGTCGGCACCCACCGCGGCGACCTGCCAATAAAACGCACCCTCGCCGCGCAGGCCCAAGCGTGCCGAGGTTTTGGTCCGATCGGTGTCGTCGATAATCAAATTGGCGAATAAGCGGTTGCGGGAAACCTGCAAGGCGTAACTGCCGGCGCCGGGAACGCCGCGCCAGGAGAGTCGGACTTCTTGGCTGGAAAGGTCGAAAGCGCGGTCGTTCGGCGGTAGAGCCAGCCTCGGCTTGCCGGGCAGAGAGGACGGTGCGGAAAGCAAATCTCCAATCTGGGTAACCTGTTGAAGGGCTCCCAGGGTCTGGGATTGGCCGTTTTCCGAGGTGACTTCCATGCCGCCTTCATACACCGCCAGCAGCGATTCGTTTCGATCTCGGTCAAACGAAACCATGGCTTCCGAGGAGCTACGAACCTGAGCTTCGGATTTGGGGGTTTTCACCCTTCCCGTATTGGTCTCGGTGGAGAGCTCCACCCAACCGAAGGCCATCTCCGCGACTTGCTCATTGCGTCCGAAGCGGTTGACCTGTGACGACAGATGCACCATGGTGTTGGCCCGCAAGGTGTACTCCGAGCCGTCCGCAAATCGAACGCTGGCCGACGCGCCCGCGGACGTCTTGACCCAATCTCCGGGATTGAGGATGTCTTTCTCGCCCGCCCGCTTCCAAGCCCCTCGCTCTCCGCGTCGATATTCCACGTTGCCTTGCACGTGGAGGAATGTGCCTTGTTCCTCGAGCTTGCCCTGCTTTCGATCAAGGATCGTCCGCAACTCGCGAAAGCTTTGGTCGGCTAGATCGAGGGCCTCGCCGAAGCGCTCTTCCTCAAAGGCTTGACGTCCGGCATCGAGGTTTTCCCAGGCGGAGAAAAACTCCTTGCGGACTTGGCGATAGTCGCTGCGGTCCTCGATTTGCCGCGCCAGGCTGCCGGCATCGCCCAAGCGTTTCTGTGCTCGTTCGGTTTTTGTGCGGGTTTCCCATTGCTGGTAGGCGAAAGCGCCGCCGATGGCGCCGATGACGACCAACAACAGAGTTAAGGTGCGGCGAATGGACTCGACAGAAATACTGTACCAGTCGCGGTCGGCTCTTCGGTTGGATCGGGGATCTATGGCCATATGGGTCGGGCTCGGCTGACGGCGGGAGGCCGCGGTCGTTCCGGATTCAGTGAGGCGCTAGGAGTCTTCTGGATCAGTTGGCAAACGCTCTATGAGGATATCATAGGAAATCGCTTGAAACCCGCATATCCGCTTGCTCTGCGAGCTCGGGGGATATAGAGTTTGCGGCCTTGCCCGTGTTGGGTGGCCCGCTAGGGGTGCGCCCGGGCGCACCAGCTCCCAAGAATCCATAAATGCGTCTAGAGTGAGGCCCGTTCTAGTGCGTCACCCAGCGAGCACAGCTCGAAGGGCCCCTTCACTAAGGAGAAGTTGTCATGGCCCTGAAATGGTTACGCGACCAAATGAAGTACCTGACCTGGGTCCTCTGGATCATTGTGGCAGCGTTCATTTTCGCGTTGTTCTTTGATTTCAGCTCTACCAACGTCCCCCAGGCTCAAAATGAGGTCGCGGCGACGGTTGGGTCGGAAAAAATCACCTATGTCGAATTCCGACGTCAATACCAAAACCTGGAAGCTCGGTACCGGCAGATGTTCGGTGATCAGTGGTCTAAGGAGATGGCCGAGCAGTTCAATCTGCCCAAGCAGGCTCTGGACCAACTGATCGACCGCCGCATTCGCCTCATGGAGGCCGACAAGGTCGGCCTTAAAGTCACCGACTCTGAAGTGCAAAAAGCGATCATGGAATTTCCGGTTTTCCAAGACGAAAACGGTGAATTCATCGGCCGCGAAAAAGTTCAGCAGGTGTTGCGCGCCAACCGACTCACGGACGCCGGATTCGCCGAAGATCTGCGTGACGACCTTTTGGTGGAGAAGCTGAGTCGGGTCCTTTCCTCGACCCTGTATCTTTCCGACGACGAGGTACAAGAGGCGTATAAGAAGTCGGTCGAAAAAGCGGACATTCAATTCGTTCAGCTGACCACCGCCGCCCTGGGAGACACGGTCAGCGCCACCGAAGAAGAAATTCAAAGCTACTTCGACGAGCACGCCACGGAATACGAGCTACCGGAACAACGGGTTGTCGATTACATCTTGGTAGATACGGTCAAGATGCGCCGCGAACTCGAAATTGCCGACGAAGAGCTGAAGCAGTATTACGACAGCAATCCGGACGAGTTCACCCAAGAAGAGCAAGTGATGGCGCGGCATATTCTGATGCGCGCTACTGCCGAGCGCGATGATGCCGCTACCGAGTCGGCGCTCGCACAGGTCAAAACCCGGATCGAATCCGGCGAAGACTTCGCGACCTTGGCCCGAGAGTTATCCGACGACGAAGGCTCGGCCCAACGGGGTGGCAGTCTCGGATTCTTCAAGCGCGGTGACATGGTCAAGCCGTTTGAAGAGGCCGCTTTCAACGCCGAGCCCGGCAGCCTGGTCGGGCCGGTCAAGACCAGCATCGGTTATCACCTCATCGAGGTGCAGCAACATCGCCAAGGTGGTCTGCAGGACTTCGAGCAGACCCGCGGCATCATCCGCTCCAAGCTTTTGGGCCAGCGGGTCGATGAGATGGCGGAAGACAAAGTCAACGAGCTGGCGCAAAAGATCAAAGCCGAATCCCTTACCGAGACCGACCAGCTGAAAACCATGGCCGAAGAAGCCGGTGTGACTTTTGAAACCACCGAGCCGTTCGGCAAATCCGATGCCGTGGTCGGCATCGGCAGAGTTGCCCTTTTTGCCAACGCGGTCTTTGAGCTGGGCCCGGGAGCGATCAGCGATCCGGTGAAAGTCCCACGCGGTTGGGCGATCGCCCGCTTGGCGGAGGTTAAAGAGCCCCGAATCCCGGAGCTGGCGACGGTCGAGGATCAGGTTCGGCGAGCGGTCGTGACCGAGAAGCAAAAAGAGCAAGCGCTCCAAAACTTGAAAGACGCCAAGGCCAAGATTGCCGCGGGTTCGGACTTCGCTACCATGGCCGCGGAATTGGGCCTTGAGGTCCAGACCAGTGGTCCTTTCGGATCCGACGGCAACGTGCCGGGCCTCGGGCGCAATCCTGAGGTGGTGCAGATGGCCCTTTCGATGGAGGTGGGTGAGGTCTCTGAGCCCCTGGCAACCGGCCAAGGCGCGGTGCTTTTCGAGGTGCTCGACCGGACTAAATTCGATCCCGCTGAGTTCGAGGAACAGAAAGAGACCACCCGGACCGCCGAAACCAACCGACGTCTAGGCCAAATACTGAGTTCGGTGGTCGAGCAACGGCGCCGAGATTTGGCACCCAAATACGATGCGCGAGTAGTCAGAGACTTCGGCATTCAAGACGAAGGTTGATCCCCCACAACGGCCGGCTCTGCCGGCCGTTGCTGTATCCGGTAGGGTTGTATTTGGCAGGGTTGGACTGAGCCCAGCCAATCCTTGACTTAGCTGTCGTTTCAAATTTCTGCCTCGAGAGAGACCATGATCGGATTTCTGCGCGGCCGAGTGATTCGTTCCGAGCCCGACAAAGTCATCTTGGACGTTTCCGGGGTGGGTTATGAGATCCACGTGCCGGTGTCCACCTACTACGAGCTAGAGAAGGTAGGGAGCCAGGATGCCGAACTCTTTATCCACACCCATGTTCGAGAAGACGCGTTACAGCTCTTCGGTTTTTGGTCTCATCGGGAAAAACAGCTGTTCCTGCGACTCATTGCCGTGTCCGGTATCGGTCCGCGGCTGGCGCAAACCATTCTTTCGGGCATGCCCCCTGGAGAGCTGGCCGAGGCTTTGACCCAAGGTGATTTTCGAAGATTGACCAAGATCCCCGGGGTCGGCAAGAAAACCGCCGAAAGGATGGTGCTCGAGCTGCGCGACAAAGTGCGTGATTTGTTGGGTGCGGATGCCGGCCCGGCCCCTGCTCGGGCGCAGGACGATGACCTGGTCTTGGCGTTGGTCAATCTCGGATATAGGAAGTCTGAGGTGGAGAAGGCCGTGCTGCGGGTTGAAGCGACCGACTCGGACATGGTTTTTGCTGACAAACTGCGGGCAAGTCTGCGGTTTCTCTCCAAGGCCTAGCGCGCCGAGCACGGAAAGCGAGCGTGTCTGAGCGATACAACGTATAGATCGGCTTAAGATCTTACACATCAGCAAACTGCGACGACATTGCAGCGGTGGCGCGAGTTCGGAGCGACGCGCGCAGGGCGCCGCGCCGGCCCACCGAGATTCCATTTCTGGACGGGCCCTAGCAGCCAGGGCCGAACTCAGCCGTGGCGCCGGATCTTCAGGAGCGCATCGGAAGGCGCCTCTCCTTCAGCGGGAATTCGCCGGGCTTGGGTGACCACAGCTCCGCCTCCGATACAATCGACAAACGATGACCGACTTTGACCCGACCGACCCCGACGATCCACGCCTGGTGTCCGGCGATGCCGATTTAGACGATCTGGGCCACGACCCAGCTCTACGTCCGCGCTCGCTGGACGAGTATGTGGGCCAAAACCGGATCATCCAGAATCTTAAGGTCTCGATTCGTGCAGCTCGGGAACGCGGTGAAAGCTTGGATCACGTTTTGCTGTTTGGGCCGCCGGGCCTGGGCAAGACCACCTTGGCGCACATCATCGCCCATGAGATGGGGACCCACGTGCGCACCACCGCCGGCCCCATCTTGGAAAAAGCCGGCGATTTGGCCGCCATCTTGACCAACCTCGAGCCGGGCGAGGTCCTGTTCATCGATGAGATCCATCGGCTGGGCCCGACGGTGGAGGAGATCCTCTATCCAGCGCTCGAGGACTTCAAGTTGGATTTGGTCATCGGTCAAGGTCCGGCTGCACGGACGATGGAGATTCCTCTTCCCCGTTTCACCCTGGTCGGGGCTACGACCCGGGCGGGCCTGATCACCAAACCCTTGCACGCTCGATTCGGCATCGTCCACCGCCTGGATTTCTACTCTCCCGACGAGCTGGCGACGATCCTGCAACGCTCCGCACGGCTGTTGGGGGTAGAAATCGAAACAGAGGGGGCCCAGGAGCTGGCTCGTCGGAGTCGGGGAACACCTCGGATCGCCAACCGCTTGCTGCGACGAGCCCGGGACTTCGCCCAGGTTAAAGGCGACGGGCGATTGGACGAAAGTACCGCCCGCCGGGCTCTCAACCTTTTGGAAGTGGACGAGTTGGGTTTCGACGAAGTCGACCGAAAGGTGCTCTCCGTGTTGATCGAACAATATTCCGGCGGCCCCGCGGGCATCGCTGCCCTAGCCGCGGCAGTCGGGGAGGATCGGGGCACGATCGAGGATCTCTACGAGCCGTTCTTGATCCAAGGGGGTTTCCTGAAGAGAACGCCCCGAGGTCGGGTTGCGACCCAGAGAGCTTACGAGCATTTGGGTCTGCCTTTCCCGACCCGCGGCACCGAAGCCGGGCGTCAGCGAAGCCTGTTTTAGCTGATTTCAGACGTAATTCTATGCTCGTCTTGAGGGAAACTGCGTGCGTTCAGCAGCCTTGATCTTCAATCCGAAATCCGGTCGGCAATTCGCGACTCGATTGGTTCCACGCCTGCTCGAGATTCTGGGGCAAGGTGGATTCGATGTCGAGCCTTGCCCGACGGCCGGTCCGGGCGACGCAACCCATTTGGCTCGCTCCGCGGCGGCGGCCGGCAAAGAAGTGGTGTTCGCCCTTGGGGGCGACGGTACCCTCAGGGAAGCAGCGGCCGGTTTGATCGGTACGGAATCGGCTCTCGGGCCCTTGCCCGGAGGAACCGCCAACGTGCTGACGATCGCCTTAGATGTGCCGAGAAAACCAATCCTTGCCGCGAGAGCGTTGGTCCGCGGCAGCATCCGCTCGATGGACGTCGGCACGGCCGGCGACGAGCCATTTTTGATGATGGTCTCAGGGGGGTTGGATGCAGTGGTCATGTCGCAACAGAATTCAGAGCTGAAGCGACGATTTGGGTCGGCCGCCATCGCCTTATCGGGCATGGGCCATTGGTGGCGATATCAATATCCCGAGATCGAACTCCGCTTGGATGGTGAGATCGAACGGGTGACTTTTTTCTCGGCATCGAATATCAGGCAATACGCGGGCCCGTTTCGCCTGGCGCCCGACGCAGACTACGCAGACGGGCTGTTCGACGTGGTGTTGTTTCGCGGACGGGGCCGGTGGGTGGTTCCGTCCTTTGCCATGGCACTGACGCTGGGGCGTCACACCAGACGCCCCGATTTGGAGATTCGTAAAGTCTCTGAACTAGAGATTCTGGGCCCATTGCCCAACGGTTTACAAATCGACGGTGATGTCATCCCGGTGGAGCTTCCCATGCCTTTGAGAGTCGCCGGAGCCGCTCTCAAGGTGTTGACCCCGAAACCCGGGTTGGCTATCGGTCCACAGCCGCTATGACTAGATGGAGTAAGTTTCTAACGCAAAAACGAAAAGAGCCGACGGTAACCCCGTCGGCTCTTTTTGACGCTCAAAGGGGCGCTTACTCCCCGTTGTAGGGCGGAATGTCGTTGTTTGTCACCAGTGATGGATCCAAATCGTCACAAGCGTGGGTCAAGGTGATCGACTGTAGGCCGACTTGGTAGAGACCGCTGGCGCTGTGGGCTGCCGCCACGTAGGACTGGGCGAGTGAGCCACTGCCGAAGTCGGTATCTCCAGTGATTCCGGAATCGTCGATATTCAAGTTGAGAAAGGCCCAACCGAAGTCGTAAGGAACCGAAAGGTCACCTTCACCGAAGGGGACTCGCTGGGTTTCCAGGGGGAAACAAGTCGGGTCGTCGGGGTTGGTTGGGGGCGAGATGATGATTTGGCCGGTGCCGACACAGACTTGGACGGCGTTTTCTTCCTCGTCGAAAGCGACCACTTCCGTCTCGTTGAGCGGCGCCCAATCCGGTCCTTGGCCACAGATGTAGAAGCTCTCCGTATTGGAGCTGGTGGAGTCGCGCCAGACCAAGAGGTCGGTTCCGCCGTTGAAGGGGCCACCATTGAGGTAGCGGATAGCGTGGGAGGTGGCCAGGGGCTCCCGATTGTCGAAACCACCCGTTGCCGCAGTGTAGCGGCCGTAAAAGGTATAACCGGTGGGCGATGAGCCGGTGTTGAAATTGTCGAATGCCTCCACGTGCACCAAGCTGTCGCCAAAGGCGAAGTTATTGGGGGGGTCGACGATAAAGAAATCTCCCCACAGCTGGTTCTCGTTGGTCGCCACCGGATTCAGGCCGCCGAAATAACCATCGTCGCTAGGAAATTCCAGGGAGCACCGGCTGACGTCGTCGATGGTGACGTAACCCCGCGCAATGCCGTCGCCGTGGTCGTGGCCCATGCAAAGGCCATTGCCTGCGATGACCGGGCGGCCGAGGTGGCCGTTCACCACTCGGTCGAGGGCGTCTCCGGTGATGACCGGGTTGTTGAAGAACGGAAAAATATTTTCGCAGCCGTCGAAGCTGGCGTCCCAGGCGGGATTCAACCCGTGGGGGCTGATGTCGTCATCCGCATCGCTCTGCTCGTCGGCGGTGATTGGAATGTTGCCTTCGAAGACGTCTCGGATGTTGACCGTGATGACGTCGAACCCGGAGAGGTACATGTCGAAGTCCAAGGTCGGTTGGGACCAATCGGTCCAAAACGTGACATGGGCCAATGTCGGCGTGGCAGAGGCGTTGTTCACCGAGAAAAGGGTGGTGACGCAATCTGGGTTTTCTAAATCGACCTCAAAATAGGGCACCAGCAGGGTGGCTGCAGGCACTGCGTCGGTCGTACAAAGCTCAGCGTCGGCGGGTGTCGGCAAAATCGCTGGAAACGTTGCCGAAAATATAGCGATCAGAACTAGAAGAGGGCGCTTCATGATCAAACCTCCAGATTGGTTAATGCTATTGTAGCATGTCAACCAATCCGCTGTCATGGGTCGTGTCGTGGATAATCGAGCAAGCTTTAGGTAGAAGTATAGACAAATGCAAAATAAAAGTCGTCGATTCGGCTCAGCGGCGCCCTCGAGCTGAAGAAGGCGGTTTCTAGGCGGTGCGCATGAAATGCCAGCGCAGATCTCTTGGGAAGCTCTGAAAGACCTCAGGATGAATCTGCGGCTGCAGCTCGCGCATTAGGGATGCCAAATGTCGGCCCCGGGCTGCTTGCTCAATGGCATCGGCGGCGTCGCTGCCCGCACGGCTGATGTAGGTCTGCCAGATAGCCTGGCGGGGCGACATCATGCTCATGGTGACGTTGGGCATTTTGGCCACGCCGCGTTTTAGAAACGAGATCTTTCGCTTGAGCGATTTCTCGTCGTCCATAGGCTCTCTTTGCCAAGGGGTGTAGGGCTTCGGGATCAGGATATTGCAGCCCAAGTGGATATTGCCGATCTTGCCGGTCTCGGATGCCCGTTCGAGCATTAGCTCGCGGCATTGGCGACCAAGCTCCAGAATAGCTTCTACATCTTCCATGGTTTCGGTCGGCAATCCGATAATGAAATAGAGCTTCAGGGTTCTGAACCCGTGGGCGAAGATCAATTTGACCTTCTCGAGCAACACGGCGTTCGGAATCGGCTTGTTCATCATTTTCCGTAGTCGATCACTGCCGGTTTCCGGCGCCAAGGTGATAGAGCGTGCCCCGGACTCAAAAAGGGGGATCAAGACCTCTTCCTTGACCGCAGGAATGCGAATCGACGAAACCGAAGAGCGAAACCCCATCCTCAAGGCCTCTTCCAGAATTCGGCCGATCTCGGGATGATCGCCCACGGCGGTGGCGAGGAAACCTATTTGATCGGTGACGGATCGGGCTCGCTCAAAGGATTCCAAGATGTATTCCGTGGGATGCCATCGAAATTTCCCCATTCCAAAGGTCGCCCAACAATAACGGCACTTCTCTGGGCAACCGCGAGACATTTCCACCAGGAATTTTTCAGAAAATTCGGTCTTGGGGGTGATGATGCAGCTAGTGGGTAGAAAACCGGGGTCGCGCATTTGCTCGGCCTTGAGTTCCACTTTTTGCAGCTTGGGCAACGTGTCGTCGTTTTCGGGATCGTGGCGGGCGGGAACGTAGAAACCCGGCGTCTCCGCCAAGCGGTCGAGAAGATCTTCGCGCGGCAAATCTTCTTCGAGCAGGGGAAGCATGGCGGGCAACAGGTTCTCTGCCGCGCCCATGGCGAACACGTCCACGAATTCAGACATTGGCAGGGGATTGATGGCGGCACATGAGCCGCCCATCACGATCAGTGGATGCCAAGCGTCGCGAGCGGATCGTCGCAAGGGGATCTGGGATCGATCCAGCATGCGCAGAAGGTTGAGGTAGTCCTCTTCGAACGACACCGAAAAGGCCACGCAAGAGAAGTCGGCAAGGTGCCGATTGAGTTCCAGGGAACGAGGGGGGCCGCCGCCATTGGTGAAAAACCGCTCTGCGGTCCACCCCGGAACGTCGTGGATCAGCTCGTAAACCCGTTGGAACCCAAGGCTAGACATGCCGACTTCGTAGGTGTTGGCGTACGCTAGAGCCAGCCGATTTTCACCGTGAGCGGAGAAGGGGCGAACCGGCCGTTCGGCGGCTCGATACGGTGCCCAATCTTGCTCTACATGAACAGTGTTTTTAGGATTGCTTTTGCCTCGGCGCATGGTGGGTCGTCTTTCTGCGGGGGTGGGGAGACTTCGGAGGGGGTGTGGTCTATAGTCCACGGCGGATCGTCATCCGCGGGGCCGATTCTACGCCTATGAGGCTTAGGAAGCCAGGCCACGCGGCTGGTGACGGGAGCGGGTTCTGAGCTGTGGATCTCGGCTCGCTTAGAAGATTCGGAAAAAGTTTTGCGGGTGCCCGGAGGCACCGCCATGAGGAAGTAGATGAGCAACTCGGTTCGAGCCTTCGCCCCAGCCACCGTGTCGAATGTTGCCTGCGGTTTCGACGTCCTGGGATTCGCCGTCGAGGGCCCCGGCGACGAGGTGATCGCGGAGATACGCGGAGTTCCAGGGATCGAAATCCTGGAGATCACCGGCGACGAGGGTCGACTGCCTAAGGATGCCGAGCGCAACACGGCCGGAGTTGCGGTGCGCGAGCTGCTGGCCCGGTTTGGTCGTCGAGACGGTGTGTCGCTCAGAATTCATAAGAAAATGCCACTTGCCAGTGGCCTGGGATCGTCCGCCGCCAGCGCTGTGGCTGCGGCGAAAGCCACCGCGGTGCTGCTCGATCTCGAGGCCGACCGCGAGACCCTGCTGGATTGTGCCCTCGAAGGTGAGCGTATGGCCTGCGGTAGCGCCCATCCGGACAATGCGACGCCTTCGGTTTATGGCGGTTTCGTCTTGATCCGCCCTGGAGATCCTCTCGACGTGATCGAGCTGCCGATCCCGCGGACCCTGACATGCGCCCTGGTGCGTCCCCACGTCGAGGTCCAAACCCGGGCCGCCCGCACAGCCCTCGGGGAGCATGTGCCCCTGGCTGCGGCAGTCCAGCAATGGGGAAATCTCGGAGCCTTGATCGCGGGCCTTTTCCGCGACGACCTAGGGCTGATCTCCAGATCTCTTCACGACAGCATCGCCGAGCCGAAGAGAGCTCATTTGGTGCCCGGTTTTCCCGAGGCCCAGGCCGCAGCGCTCAACTCCGGCGCTCTCGGTTGTAGCTTGTCCGGCTCCGGACCCTCGATATTTGCCCTCTGCGATGGTAAAGAGCGGGCCGAGCACGTCGCCGACGCCATGGTCGCCGCGGTCGCGGACCTTGGATTAGGGGTCGACCGTTTGGTGTCGCCGGTTGGTGCCCAGGGCGTGCGTGTGGTTGAGTCCGATCTGTAATTAATGAATCAAGTCATGGATTCGGTCCAGCGCTAAGAGCGTTGGGCGGGCAGAGAAAAAGCGGGAGCTTGTCCCGCCTTTTCTGCTTCGTGTGTGCCCGAAAAAGGGCTCAGGTTTCGAGGAAAGCGCGCAAACGTGTTGCCCTGCTCGGGTGACGCAGCTTGCGAAGCGCCTTGGACTCGATCTGGCGGATCCGTTCGCGGGTGACATTGAATGACCGTCCCACTTCCTCGAGGGTGTGCTCGGAGCCTTCGCCGACGCCGAAGCGCATGCGCAGTACCAGCTCCTCCCGAGGGGTGAGGGTCTTGAGCACCCGCGAGGTGGAATCCCGTAGGTTGGCGTCGACCACCGCTTCGATCGGCGATACCGCGTTTTTGTCTTCGATGAAGTCTCCGAGGTGAGAATCCTCCTCCTCGCCGATCGGAGTTTCCAAGGAGATCGGCTCCTGGGCGATCTTCATGATTTTGCGGACTTTCGAGGCTGAGAGGTCCATGCGCTCGCCGATTTCCTCGGCGGTGGGCTCGCGACCGAGCTCCTGCACCAACGAGCGGCTGGTGCGGGTGAGCTTATTGATGGTCTCTATCATGTGGACCGGAATGCGGATGGTGCGTGCTTGGTCGGCGATGGCGCGGGTGATTGCCTGACGAATCCACCATGTGGCGTAGGTGGAGAATTTATAACCGCGACGGTATTCAAATTTCTCCACCGCTTTCATCAGGCCGATGTTGCCTTCCTGGATCAGATCCAAGAATTGCAGACCGCGGTTGGTGTATTTCTTGGCGATCGACACCACCAAACGAAGATTGGCCACTATTAGCTGCTCTTTCGCTCGCTCACACTCGGCTTCACCCTTACGGATCTTACCGATGGTCTTCGAAACGTCTTCGTAGTTGGTGCCGTATCGGCCTTCGAGTTCGACCAATTTGGACTGATACTTCTCGATTCGGCGGCCTTGGAGGGAACGAAGCTCTTCGTTCTTTTCTTTTTCGAGGGAGCGCTTGGCCCGTCGAATATCGTTTTTCAGCCGTGAGAACTCACGGTGAATGTCGCGTAAGAGCTCGACCAGCTGATTTCGGGTCTGAACGCTAAAGTCGATCGACCGAATGTCTTTGGCGATTTTCGCCAGTAGACGATCGACCTCGCGCTCGATTTCGGCGTGTTTAGGGCCGTCTGACTCGAGACCTTTTTGTTGCTCGCGGAGGTTGCGGATTTCGGTGTCTTGCTCGCTGATTCGCTCGAAGGTGGCGAGGTTCTTCTTGATCCGGTCGAGGGCTTTGGCGTCGAGAGCTTCGTCGGCATCGTTGGCGATCAGCTCCCTCAGAACCTTCTTGTCCTTTTGCGCCAGCTCGTTGAGCCTCAGCAGCTCCCGCAGTACCAGCGGGTTCGAGCACAAGGCCTCGTAGATCATCCACTCACCATTTTCGATCCGCTGGGCAATTTCGACCTCGCCCTCACGGTCAAGCAGGGGAACCGTACCCATCTCGCGCAAGTACATGCGCACCGGGTCATTGGTTTTCTCCTGCTCGGTGAGGACGAATTCTTGATTGTCGTCGTCCTTCTTATCGAAGTCGCCGGTGGGCGTGGAATCGTCTTCCCGATTCTGGTACCTCTCCGGACGATTGATGATCAGGATGCTCAGCTCTTTGAGGCGGTTGAATACCTCCTCGAGCTCCTCGTGCATGCTGACGACTTCCTCCGGCAACATCTCGTGGATCTCGTCGAAGAGCACGTAGGTCTTATCTTGACCGAGCTCGATGAGCTGCTTAACGGAGCTGTATCTGTCTTCGACCGATGATGCGGCTTTCGAGACTGCCAATGGTTTCCTGCCTTCCTTAAACCTGTGGATCCTGGCCGAGTGCAACCGGGTTTGGGCGGTTAGCCCGACCTCGTGAAGCGCTGGGTCGAATACCTCTAACTTTTTTTATTTCGGGGAGGCCGTCACGTAACGCAAGAGTGCTTATGAGCGTCGATGGGGCCAGATTTGGCCGGTCATCTGGGGATGGCGGTGACGGCTCAATTGAGCCTTTTCTTCTAACAGCTCGTCAATGCGAGCCCGATCGCCCCGCTGTTGTGCTGATTGAATATCGCGATGAATCTCAGCTTGGCGCTGCTTTATCCAGCGGGCCCGGAGCCTGCCGAGGGTTGGGAGGAGGTCTTCTGACTCCTCGGGGATCGATTCTTCTAACAGAAAGCGTGCTATTGAGTCAAGGCCCTCGCTGTTGATTTCTTGAGCTTGAATGACCTCCCGCGCCGAGGGTACACGCCCCTCAGTGTATAAAGCGCAAAACACAGTAAAAATATTCCGCATTTCTGAATTTAAAAATGCATCCGGTGGGGGTAGCTCTTCGAGGGGCGGAATTGCAACGTCCGGGGCCAGCAGGAGGGCGATGGCTTTTTCCTCTTCGCTCCTCGTTTCTTGACGTTGTTGCATGCCCTGGGCAAAGAGTTCGACGCCGTCACTCCGCAAGAAAACGGTCTCAGGGACGCCTAATCGTTGTGCTGCTCGACGGGCGTAACCCGCGCGAACGAGATTCTGTCGAATCGGCTGAAGCAGCTCGCGGATATGGTTTGCGGCCTTCTGCTGCGCTCGAGGGTCGAGTTCAGCTCGACCGGGAATTAGAGACTTGATTTGTCCCCAGAGCGCGTCGTCTGCTTCCTCCACCAATTGCTTTACGGATTCTGGGCCCTCTGCGAGCCGAATGGAATCTGGGTCGTGGCCGGGCGGAAAGGCGATCTTTTTGGCCCCCAATCCGACGCCGATCAAAATTGGCAGTGCCTTGGTCGCAGCCTTGGCGCCGGCTTCGTCGCCGTCGTAACCGAGAATGACCTCGTCGGCGAAACGCGCCATCAGATTGGCTTGCTCCTGAGTCAGGGCGGTTCCCATGGCGGCCACTGCCGTTGGGACTCCGCTAGCGACCATGGCGATGACATCGAAATAACCCTCGACTAAAACAATCCGGCCCTGATCTCGCACCGCTCGTTTGGCCTGACTCAAGCCGTAGAGCAAGCTGCCCTTGTGAAATGCAGCTGTTTCGGCAGAGTTGATGTACTTTGCCCGATCGTCGCCGAGGGCCCTGCCGCCGAAACCGACCAACTTTCCCGTGGTTGAATGGATAGGGAACATCAAGCGATGGCGGAATCGATCGTAGAATCGTTCAGACTTTTCGCTCCAGGCGATGAGTCCGGCGGCGGCGAGCGTCTCCTCCGAAAGGCGACTTCGCAGCGCGGTGTGGAGTGCCTGCCAGTCGTCGGGGGCGTATCCTAGGCCGTAGTCCCGAATCAGATCTTCGGGAATTCGCCGTTGGGCGAGATATCCCCGAGCGAAATCGCTGCTTTGTAGATTCCGACGAAAGAAGGATTGAGCGGCCTCCAGGGCGTCACCGATGTCCGGCCCTTGACGCTGTCGGGCCGGGCCGTAGGTCAGGGCGATTCCGTAGCGATGGGCGAGTGTTTCAATCGCGGCGGGAAAATCGTCCCCGGTGAGTTCCATGTGCATCTTGATGGCGTCGCCACCCACACCACATCCGAAGCAGTGGTAGAGGCCGAGGTCCGGGTCGACATGGAAGGAAGGCGTCTTTTCCTTGTGGAAGGGACAAAGGCCTTCGTATTTTCGGCCTCTTCTTTTCAGCGACGTAAAATCACCCGCCACATCGACAATGTCGACTGAGCCTTTGACCGCCTGCACGACCTCTGGGGTCAGCTGGGCTCTTCCTGGATTCACTTAGTCCCTTCTTCTCGTCTGATCTCAGCTCGCCAACACGGCAACTGTCGCGCCGTCGCCGCCTTCGTTGGCTTTGCCCGGTCGTTGGGTAGCCACTGCAGGATGGCCGTTGAGATGGTTTCGGACCGCATCGCGCAACCGTCCAGAGCCGTGGCCGTGGATGATGCGAACGGATCCGACCGAAGCCAGCAAAGATTTATCTAGGAACCGGTCCAGCCTCGTGAGGGCAGGCTCGACCCTTTGGCCGATCAAGAACAGCTCGGATTCCGGGGTCAGTTCGTCCACATCGGATCGGCCGGCCGTGGGCTGAACCCGGCGTCGCTCGGCCGAAGGGCGCCGTGTTTTCCGGTCGACCTCCGCCGACTCGGGATCTACCCCGACCAGCTCCTTTTCCTTGCACACTAAAGACTTGCCCTGCATCACCACCTGGGCTCGTCCACGTTCCAGCTTTTCTAAAACGCCGACCCATCCCAGGCGTCGATGGCGCACCGGTGCCCCGACCTTCAACGGTAGCTCCTTCACCTCGATTTCCGGTTCGAGTTGTGGTGCCCGCTCGAAGATTCGTTGAACCGCCTGGGAAGCGATGCCCTTGCGTCGACCTTGTTGGACCTGCTCCGTGGCTTTCTCGACCTCGGAACGTAGTTGGTCCTGCACTTCTCGGCGGAAGGTCTCCAGTTGCTCCTTCAGCTTCTTACCGACAGTGCGTCGTTCCTGTAGCAGCTCGGCCTCTCGCTCTTCGAGACGACGGCGCAGCACCTCGGCGTCCTGGACTTCGCTCGCAAGGCGAGATTGGGCCTCGGCAAGCTCCTGACGATGTCGCTCGACCTCTGCCAGCAGGAGTCGAAGATTGCGATGGTCGCTGCCCAGCAGCTGCTCGGCACGGTCGAGCCAAGAAGAAGGCAGCCCGAGTCGATGGGCCAGCGCCAGCGCCTCACTGCCTCCGGGCGGACCGGGCACGAGACGGTAGGTGGGTTCTCCGGTCGACGAGTCGAATTGCATGGCGGCGCAAAAAGCACCCTCGGTTTCGAGGGCCGTGGCGGCGACTTGGCTGAGATGAGTTGTGACCAGAACCAGGCTGTGGCTCGACACTAAGCCCTCGAGCAACGCGGACGATAGGGCCGCGCCTTCCTCGGGGTCTGTGCCCGAGCCGAGTTCGTCCAAGAGCACCAGAGAGTCTTGCCCAGAAAGATCCCAGGCCTCACGCAGCCGAAGCAGCCGGCCGCTGAACGTGGATCGATCCGCCAGCAGGTCTTGGTCGTCGCCTACCGTCGCCACCAGCGCTTCGAGCACCGGCAGTCGACTGCCGGCAGCGGCCGGAATGGGCAGGCCGCATTGGTGCATCAAAGCCAACAGGCCCGTCGTCTTAAGGGTTACAGTTTTGCCACCGGCGTTGGGCCCGGTCAGAACCAAGGCTCTTTGGTGCTCGGACATTTCGACGTCCAGAGGCACGACATTGCCCGTATGGCCTTCTTGTCCCAAAGTGTCACGCCGAAGTGCTGCGAAGCGTGGATCCAAGAGGGGATGCCTAGCTTGTTTGAGTTTCAGATCGTGGCGTCCACTGAGTTCCGCCAATTTGCCATCACAGGTTTCGGCAAATCGTGCCGCTGCCTGGTGAAGATCGAACTCACCCACGCAAGCGGCGTGGATTCGAATGGCCTCAATGTTTTCCTGAAGCTTCGACAACACCTCGGCGAAGATTCGGCGCTTTTCGGATTCTTCATCCTCGACGGCTTGTTGCAGCTGGTTGTTGCCCTCTACCGACTCGAGAGGCTCGAAATAGAAGCTCTTGCCGCTGCCCGAGCGACCGTGGACCAAACCAGGAACCCTTCCGCGCGCTCCTGCCTGCAAGACCAGCACAAGACGGCCTCCGCGCATGGGCACGGTCTCTTCGGAAAGATGCTCACGATGCACGTCGACCAAGGAGTGCATTTGGTCGTAAATATTCTGTCGAACCGACCGTATGCGCCGCCTCAGCTCGGATAGGCGAGGGGTGGCGTCTTCGCGAATCTGACCTCTGGCGTCGAAGGTTCGCTCCAAGAGATGGAGCAGGTCGTCGACATTGGGAACGTCCTGAGTCAGCTCTGAAAGGGCTGGGAACGGGCTCTCCGAATCGGCGATTCTACGAATAAGCCGGCTGGAGCCACGGAGCAGGGCGGCAATTTCTATCAGGTCCGTGCCCTCGAGCTGGTGGGAGACGCCGCCCATTGCACTAAGAATGGGCTGAACCGGGCGCTCTCTCGATGCCACTACCGACTGGCCGACCATCAGCCGTCGAATCTCGTCGAATCTACGGCGGCGGGTTTCAAGGACTTTGCGGTCCGCGGTCGGACGCAATCCCAGAACGCGACTCGAGCCGAGGTCGGTGGCCGTGCCATCGGCGATTAAGGCGAGCAAGGAAGGTAGCTCTACCGCAGTCTCAGTAGCTTTTGAAACCCGCAGGGCACGTTCTTCCGGTGGCTCCAGGGTCCACTTCCGCTCACCGAGTTCATTGTTGTCTAGAGTGGTTTCCATGGTGAGCCAATTAGAGGGTGAGCTAATAAAAAAGTGCCAAAGCAAAAGCGGGAACGGGTTTCCCCGCTCCCGCATTCACATCGATTCCGTGCCGAGATCGTTGCGATCCTGACCTCGAAGATCGCCTCAGGCGAGGCCCATCTTGCGCTCGTCGGCCAGCTTACGAAGCATCTTCTTCTTGCCCTGCATCTGCTTGCGCTTACGCTTGATGGAGGGTTTCTCGTAATGTTGGCGTTTCTTGAGCTCAGTCAGGATGCCCGATTTCTCGCACTTACGTTTGAAGCGACGCAGGGCGTTCTCGAAGCTCTCTTCGTCGCGTACATGTACAACAGGCATCTGCGATCCTCTCGCTCTGACAGATAATTTTCGGTTCGGAATACTGTTCGTGGCCATCTCGCCGGTATGCGACCGGCGATTCCGGCCTGGGGCCTGAAGCGGACGGAAGCCCCGCGGCACACGAGGACCACGGATTATGCATGACGGCCAATAGGAGGTCAAGGCCCTAGTGGAACATGCCGGTGCCGGGCCTCAAAACAACACGAGCAGCCTCGGCCGAGGTTGCTCGTGTCATCAGGGCTGAATTGTAGAGGCCTCAGCCTTCGGAATCGTCTTCTTCCGGTTGGCCTTTGACGGCTTCATAGTCGGTGATCTCTACTACCCAGTTTTCGCTGCCCTTGGGCTTTTGCTTGAAGTAAACACCCGCGGCTCCGCCACCGGCCTCGGGATGCTTCGGGTAGAACCAGCCCACGCGACCCTTCTCGGCAAAGTCTCGGACGTTGGTGTTTTTCACCGAACCGAGGACTTTCTTGACCTCTTCTTGACTCATGCCCTTCTTGACTTGGCTGAAACGCTCTTCGTCCATGTACCGAAGAGTTTCGGCACGCTGCACGGCCTCGAGCAACTTGGTGTTGCCTTCGTCGCTCATCAGGGCTTGGTTGTAGATATCGATCGCGCGCTTGTAGTCACCGCCCTTGTCGATGTACTCCTGAGCGTAGGAAATATCGATATCGGCTTTCCAATCGAAAGCCCGGCGTTGATCGGCGGTCAGCTCCGCGCCCTCAACCAAACCAGAGTTGTTGATGTACTCGATGATCTTTGCGTAGAGTTCGTCAGTTTTGGTGGCGATATTGCCGCTGAGATCATCGATTTTGATTTGAAGCTGCTCGGGCGTCATGGTCTCGCCATCGCCCTCACCTTCTGCGCCGCCTTCGCCTTCACCCTCCGCGACGGCCTCGTCGTCCTCTTCAGCGGACATGGCGGCAAGCCGGCCACGCAGCTCCTCGACCTCTGCTTTACTCGTGTCGATGGCAGTCCGGCGGGATTCGATGTCGTTCCACAGCTCGGCGTTGGGGTCGACAGTCTCTTCTTCTGCGCCGCCACACGCCACTAAAACCAGCAGCATCAGCAGTACGCTTCCGAGAGCTGTACCTCGTTTTCTTTGCATGATCCTTCCTCCGTTGAGAATGGCTTATCGTAAGCTCTATTGAACGGGCAACGTACCATAGAGAATTGGTCGGCCACAAGCCGAGTCCCGTCCCGCCCCAATGGGGGCCGAAGGAGCCTAAATACCACTCGTGTAGGGGTTTTTGGCGGTCGGCGGTCGAAGGGAGCTTTCTTGACAGGGGATTCACCTTGCCAAATAATCGATGATCTCGATCCGACGCCCGAAACGCCCGGTTAGCCATCCTGGAGGAGAAGATAAGATGTCGGATGCGCAGCAGGCTGATACGCCGCTGTCCCAAAAGGTTCAGGATCTGGATCGCCAGATTTCGGCGAAAGTTGAGGCCTTGGTAAAAGGTGTTCATTCCCAGATCGGTGAGCGGGTACGCGCGGCCACCGACGACGTAGTGCGTTGGATCGAAGAAAATGCCCCGGAATTCCCTCAATCCCTATTAATTGAATCGGATCTCACAGGCCTGCTCAGCCCGTCTGGGCAAGATCAAGCCGAAAAGGTCTCTCCGGCCATGGGTTATCGCCCGTTGCTCGAGGCTGTATCCCGCATCGACGCGGAAACTGGACAAGCTGAGATTCTCGGTAGTTTGCTCGAAGAGAGCCTCCGTTTCTGCTCGCGATCCGCATTCTTTCTTTTGCGTCAAGGGCAAGTTCGTTGCTGGGCCGGCAAGGGCTTTGGTGAGGCCGATCAGCGAATCGGCGAGATCGAGGAAAAAGCGGATCAGGATCCGTGGTCGGTCGTCGTTGAAAAAAATTCGTCGATGGTTTGCTCGGATGAGCAGCTGGCCGGCATGGCAATCCGGATGAACGTTTCACCGGGTCAAGCCGCAGCGGTGCTGCCGTTCTCTATTAGGGGTCAGATCGCCGGCGTCCTTTACGCGGATCAACTGGAGGACGGTAATCCTATTTCAATTTCCGGCCTCCAGCTGTTGGTTCATACCGCTGCGATGGCGCTCGAAACGGCGGCTGTCAGCCCAGGCACCTCACCGTGTCTAAAGCTTGAAGGTCAATTGCCCGAGCCCGGCGAGTCTGCCACCGGCCCTAAAGTAGCCGACGACGAGCCGACCGGTCCGAGCGAAGCTCTGGAGGAGCCGGTAGCGGTCGTAGAGCCGGCGAAGGTCGCCCCGGTAGAAGATGTCGAGCCCGAGGTCGAGATCTCCCCCGAGCCGGAAGTGGTGGCGGCCGATACAACCCTCGACGAGGAGCCCGCAACAGCGGATTTTGTCGCTGCTGATGAAAGCCTCAGCAAGGAAGACCTCGAAACAACCGTCGTGCCGGCGATCAGCGAGGAACCGGACAGCGGCGACTCGGAAGCACAAGCCGCCGAAGAATACCGTGCTGTTGAAGAGCCTCCCGGTCTCGAAGGCTTCAGTGCTGATGAAGATCGCGGCGTTTCGGAGCCGACCGTAGAAATCGACGCTCCGGCCCTTTCGCTATCTTCTGCAACTGAAACCTCAGCCGCAGAGACCGCGGCAACCCCGGCTTGGGAGGTCAATTCTGAGCCGGCGTATTCAGTCCCGCCCGTCGTTTCCCTTCCCGAGCCGATAGCCCCCGAGGCACCGAGAGTAGAGAGTTTTGAGCCGCCTCAGGTGGAAGAACCGGCTGCCCCGGACTTCGGAAGTGTCAGTCCGCCATCGGAGGAAGAGATTGCGCTCGAAGCCGAGCCTGAGCCCGAGCTGGAAGACACCAACGCTTGGGAACTCGAAGCTGAAGAAGAAGACGATGAGCCGACCCAAGTCGGCATGGCCGTCAAGGTCGAGCCGCCTACTGCCGACGAGACGCCTTCTCCGCCGGCTCTGGAAATTTCCGCCGACGAGGAATCGGTTCCTTCACCGATTTCGCCCGATTTAGAGTTGGACGGCATGCCGGTAGGCCAAGAAACTGTTCGATTGCCGATAGTGACTCCGCAGGCCACTCCAGCTGACGAGGCGACGGATCCAGGTGATGCAACCTCACCGGCGTTGCAAATTGAGACTCCAGCGGTGGAGTCTGCTCAACCGGCGCCCCCGCCGGCACCGACGAGCTTTGCGGACCCGCCGCCTGCCCCGTTGAGTTTTGCGGATCCGCCACCAGCTCCGACGAGCTTTGCTGATCCGCCCCCGCCGGTGGCTCCCGCCGCGCCGACGAGCTTCGCGGATCCTGTACCGGCAGCACCGCCTGTGGCGCCGGCGACCTTCAGTCCGCCCGCCGTTGAAAAGCCGGCGGAAGTTAAGTCGTCCGGGAGTTCAGAAGTCCGACCCCCTTCAGACCTCGAGGGCCCGGGACTGGCCTTTGCCATGCCCCAAGCTGCTGCGGTCCAACCCGATGCGGCCGGTGAAGCGTTGCACGAAGAGGCGCGCCGCTTGGCTCGACTCCTAGTCAGCGAAATCAAGCTTTACAATGAAGACATCATTGAAGAAGGGCGCCGCACGGGAAATATCTATGAGCGCCTGAAAGACGATATCGACCGTTCTCGACAGATGTACGAAGAGCGGATCGATCCGCGTTTGGCGGACCAAGAAGACTACTTCTACCAAGAGCTGATTCAAAGGCTGGCCGGTGGAGATGCTTCCTTGCTCGGCATGTAAGAAGTTGTCGAAAATCTGGCGTTGTTTTTTTTCGGCACTGCCGGCAGCCGGTCTGGTTGCCCTGCTTGCGGGCTGCACCTGCGATCCGGACCTTAGCGTAGCGGAGACACACCGCGGGCCGGTGGTTGTGATCACCGTGAGTGATCTCCGAGCCGACCTCGTCGGCTCGCTTAACGGTGAGCCGGGTTGGACCCCAAAATTAGATCGCTTTGCGGGCGAAGCCGGCTGGGTGGGTCGAGCCGTTTCGGCCTCCAGTTCACCGGTTCCCGCGTTGGCGAGTCTGGTGACCGGAGTGGACCCCTGGCAACACGGTGTTTTGAGTCATCTGTTCTTTCAGCGCCGCCCGGATTTGCCGACCTTGGCGGAAGCGACGACTGAACTTGGATTCAAGACCCGTCTATTTACGTTTCGAGATGGATCCGCCCAATTTGGCGGATTCGACGGCTTCAGCGAAGTCTCAGCCCTCGGCAACGGTAAGGTCGCCCTGAATTCCCTCCGAGAACTCAGCGGAGAGCCGGAACTGCTGTGGATTCACTTGCCGTTGGTAGGATTCCCATACCGCGATCGTCGAGATAGGAATCCTGCCCTGTCTGAGCTTCCTGAGCCGTCACGCCCGGCTTTGAGCCGGGTTGAGCTTTTGCCTTTCGCGGACCCCAACAAGCCGATTCCCAAAGATCTCCTAGAAGCAGCAAAGCTGTTGTACCGTCATGAGGTGTCATGGGTCGATCTTCAGATCGGCCGGTATCTCCAGGCGCTCCGTGAGGGCGGAAAGATGGACCAAACATTGGTGGTCGTAACCGCTCTTCACGGCACTGAACTCGGCGAGCACGACCAAGTGCTCTTCGCCCAGAACCTGTGCCGCGAGGTGGTTGAAGTTCCCCTGATGATTCGATGGCCGGAAGGAAAGAAACGCCAAATCGATACGAGCACGGGCCCTGTAGAACTCACCCGATTGTGGTCGACTTTTGCGGACGAGCTGGGGTTCCCGAACTCTCCGGTCCACTTACCCAGTCTCTATCAAACGTCTAAAATGCCTGCACTATCGTCGCTCTTCCTGCACGACGCCACCAATCGGTTCTCGGTGGTTGTGCGAGAGGGTGATTCGACATTCCAGGCTTCGATGAAGGTTCTCTTCGCTGCCCCTGAACCAAAATTTTTTGCCGCTCAGGTGGCTGAAGCCGGGTGGCTCTGGGATCCCCGACAACGGATGGCCCAGGCGGTGAGGGGGCGGCTCTTGAAAAGCTTCGAGAGAACGCCACCACTTTCCGGACTAGCGGAAAACAGACGCGGAATTCCCTTGAGAAGACCGCAGAGGCCGCAAGTAGAGGTCTTTCTTTGGCGCGAAGGGAGTGGCGTAGAGCCGATTAGCGATCCGGCACTGGCGGCCCGAATGGTCACGGTTTTGGAGCGGCGCTGGCGGCGATTCGTCGATCAGGAACGATCTCCCATCGAGGAGCGCCGCTACTGGTCGGGCTGATTGGTTTCTACCTGCCGGACTTGACGATCTTGTTGTATACTCCCCGCCCCGGACGAAAGGGAAATGTGGGTCCATAGCTCAGCGGTTAGAGCGGCCGGCTCATAACCGGCTGGTCCTCGGTTCAAATCCGGGTGGACCCACTCATCAGATTCCAAACCTCGGCTGAGACAGCTCTCGGCCTTCGAGGAGCCCCGAATAGATGTCAGAGCTCGACTCGATCGTGTCCCTCCAGCAGACCCTGAGTGAGCTGGCAGCAGCTCGACAACGACTCGACGGAATCCCGGATTGGATGACGGAACTCCACTCCGAATACAGCTCCCGCAAAGCCGAAATTGACCAAGAAGAACAGGTCGCCGAAGAATCTGATCGGCTCCGCAGGGAGGCGGAGGCGGCAGTAGCCGACAGCCAAGAGAAGCTCAAGCACTATCAGAGTCAAGTCAGTCAGGTCACGACCCAGCGCGAATACGGTGCTTTGCTCAAAGAAATCGATACCGTCAAAGAGAACATCAAAAAAGCGGAAGAGCAGGCCATCACCTCCATTGAGAGTCATGAGCAGGCCGGTGCGAAACTAGAGCAGCTACAGGCGGATTTCGAAGACCTAGATCAGCGCTACAAGACCCAACTCAGCAAATGGGAAGCTGAGAAGCCTGAGGTCGAGGCAAAGGCCAAAGAACTCGAAAGCAAGATCGAAGAGTCGAAGTCGAAACTCAGCAGAGGCGTGCTGTCTCTCTTCCAACGCCTTTACGACCGCACCGACGGGGACGCTCTCGCTGAGGTCCACATGCTGTCCAACGCCAAGGGCACGACCATGTGGCATTGCAGCGCGTGCAGCTTCAACGTCCGTCCCATGATCGCCATGGAGGTTCGCAGCGGCAATATTTTGCACTGCGATTCTTGCAAACGAATCCTCTTCTGGGTTGAGCCCGAGCCCGAACCCGAACCGGAAGAAGACTAAGGGTTCAAGGCCGAGCACGGCCCACCCGAGCTTGATCTCCATGGTCAACAACTCCGTAGAATCCAATTTTTCCGAGATCAAGAAGCGGATAGCCGGCGCGTGCGCTGCCTGTGGGCGCAAGACCTCCGAGGTGCGCTTGATCGCCGTCAGCAAACGGCAGCCGATCGAAAAAATCCGGTCTGCCGTCGCGGCCGGCCATCGATGTTTCGGCGAGAACCAGGTCCAGGAAGCGGTTGCTAAAGCAGCTGAGTTGCCCGCCGACCTGGAGTGGCACATGATCGGCCCGCTGCAAGGCAACAAGGTCAAGGCGGCAGCTCGTCTATTTGACGTCGTTCACAGTTTGGACCGACCCAAGATTGCGCATTTATTGAACAAGGAACTGGCCAAACTGGGCCGCCGAATCGATGTCTTCGTGCAGGTGAACCTCGGCGCCGAGGTCTCCAAACACGGCTATTCGGAGACTTCTTTCGAAACGGATGTTCGGGGACTGGTAGAACTCGAGCAGCTTCGTTTGGTCGGTCTGATGGCCATTCCGCCGTTTGAGGAACAGGCGTCGGAAGCACGGCAGTGGTTTCGCAAGCTCCGTCATCTGCGGGACGAAGTCGAGTCGTGGCCAGAGTGGTCGGAATTTCGGGGTGGTCTTTCAATGGGCATGAGCCACGACTTTGAGATCGCGATCGAAGAAGGGGCAACTCATATTCGAGTCGGCACTGATATCTTCGGATCCCGCCCAAACATGCCAGGGAGTAACACGGGGCCTGGCTTACCTGGCTGAACGCCTTTGTTTATCGGGGTTTGTGATAGTGTGGTTGGCCCTGTCAACCCTCAGAGGTAGAGCCATGGCCATTACACCCCTCGATATTCGGAAAATGTCTTTTGCGCGCAAGATGCGTGGAATCGACCCAGAAGAGGTGGAGAGATTCTTGGATCTCGTGGCTGAGGAATTGGCGGCACGTCTCGGAGATGTCGCCCGACTTTCCCAAGAAAATCAAAATCTCAAGATCCGGTTGGATGAAGCCACTCGACGGCGGCAGGAGCTTCAAGAATCTTTGCTTCACGCTCAGAAGCTCTCCAAAGACATTACCGACAACGCCCGTCGGGAGGCTGAACTCTTGTTGAGGGAGGCCCAAGTGGCGGCCGACGACATGGTTAACCAGGCGATCGAGCGAGCCAATAAGATCGACGGCAAGATTTCCGAGCTCCGCACAGCCCGTCGCGACCTCCAGCTGAAGTTCAAGAACTCGTTGGATCTATTTTCCCGCATTTTGGATTCGGATATCGAAGACGAGCATTCCATGGCGATGATCCATACCTTGCCCCGCCGGCACAGCTCCTAAGCGCAGAATGAAAGACTCAAAGCAGGACACTGAACGACTTTTCGCAGGCCCAGTGCCGGGTCTTTCCTCGCCGGGAGGACGTTCCATGCTGGTTGAAAAGTTGTTGGAGGAGGGCGACTCGTTGGACTTGAGATACCTGGCTGCAGAGATTGGCGAGGCGGAGCTGGCGGAGTGGTTTAGAGAAAAGGGTGGGCGTCGATTGGCGGCCCGGAGCCGCATTTTCTGGTCCTTGCTGTTCGACTGCCCTGTGCCGGCGCCCAATCCTTTGGCTGACCAGATATGGCCCCTTTGACCGTTTCCAATGTCGGGCGGCTGCGACCCGAGTCGGCGAAGATTCTTGCTCGGCTAGCGGATCGTCCGTGGTCTACGGATTTCTACCTGGCCGGCTCCGCCGCGTTGACTGTCTACCTCGGTCATCGCGAGGTGAGAGATCTCGACTTCATGGGATATCCACGCCTGAGCAGTCCCGAGCGTAGAGATCTCTTGCAGGACTTGCTCGGAGTCGACCCGGGAGTGAAGGTCGAAACCGCGCGCGACGGCTTCCTCTACGTTAGATTTCCGCCGGGAGCCGGGCACGTGGCGGTCCGCTTTTTCTACTATCCTTACCCCTTGATTGATCCCGAGGAGGAGATTGCCGGAATGGCCGTTGCCTCGGCCACGGATTTAGCCTTGATGAAACTCGGCGCTATTACCAGCCGGGGGAGCCGTCGGGATTTTGTGGATCTCTTCGCGCTGACCCGCGAGATTCCGTTGCGGACTCTGTTGGAGCGGTCCAACGAGAAATTTGGCCATGTGCGGGATTTTCCGATCCAAGCGCTCAAAGGTTTGGCCGACATTGGGCCCGCCGCAGAAGAGTCTATGTCTTCGATGGGCGTCGCTTTCGACTGGCAAGAGGTTGAAGGTTGGATCCAAACCGAGGTCCGGGATCTGGCCAGAGAGTGGGTCGGTTTCAGCTAGCCCGCCCGCTTTCCTGTTGTCTGTTCGGAGGTCAGGGCCCACGGGCAAAAGGGTGGCTCACCGTCTTTAGTGGACTGTTAAGATCGGCCGGCCGATGAGCCAATCTAAGTTGCCTTCTACGAATTCGGGGCCCGTGTCGACCTTGAGCGACCTGGTATTTCACGTCCGGGAAATCTCCGCTGCTCGGCCGGACTACCTCACGGTTCGCCATCCAGACCGCCGCGAGTCGCAATCGGCCTCGGACTTCATTCGCTCGGTCCACTCCCTAGCGGTGGCCCTTGAGCAGCTCGGTCTGGATTGCCGGCAGCGGGTGGCGATTTTTTCCGAGAACCGGCCTGAATGGCATGTCGCGGACTTTGCCTGCCACCTCCTCGGCGTGCCCACGGTGCCCATCTTTCCCCGCCTCAATCCAGAGCAAGTAGCTTTCATACTGCGCAATAGCGGAGTCGGCTGGTTATTTTTCAGCGACCTTTCGAAGCTGGAACTATTGAGCGGTTTGAAGGCTGCTTTGACCCACATGCCGGAACTTGTGGCCTTCGACAGCAACGCGGCATCGGCCGACGGGCGAACGATTACGCGGTTAATGGGTGAAGGAGCTGCCCGGCTTGGAGAGATTCCCCTGGAGAGGTTTCGGGGACGGACCGACTCCGAGGACCTGGCCAGTATCCTCTACACCAGCGGTACGACCGGTGATCCGAAGGGCGTGATGCTGAGCCACGGCAATCTAGTGAGCAATATGAACTCTTGTAGTCGGCTGTTCGAGCTGAGCCCCGATGACAAGGCGCTTTCGTTCTTGCCCCTTTCTCACGTTTTTCAGCGCACCGTGGACCACCTCTGCTTCTTTCGGGGAGTGCGTATCCACTATGTGCCTCGCCTCGACGACTTGCTCCCTTCCATGTCCGACGAGCGGCCAACCGTTTTGGCGGCAGGGCCGGAACTCTACGGCCGCCTCCGAGGTCTCGAGATGGATCGAGTGGCGTCGTTGCCGGCTTGGCGACGTCGATACTTCGAGTGGGCGCTGGATGCCGGCAAGCGTCATGCGGTGGCGGCCAGGGAAGGCTTTATTGGACCCATCTCTGCTGCCAAGAACTGGCTGGCAAGACGCGGGCCGTTGAAGCCCGCCCGCCGGCTATTGGGTGGCCATCTTCGATTTGCCATCTCGGGTGGGGCGCCATTGGATGAAGAAGTTGCTGAGTTTTTCGATGCCATCGGCACACCGATTTACCAGGGCTACGGCCTGACGGAAACCTCGCCGGTGCTCGCCACCAACAGTCCGGATCACCAGCGAATCGGCTCGGTTGGAAAACCTCTATCCGAAGTGGAGCTGAGGATCGCCGAGGATGGCGAGATCCTGGTCCGTGGCCCGGGGGTGATGCAGGGTTATTGGCAGAATCCCGATGCAACGGCCGAGTCGATCAACGAGTCCGGCTGGTTTCGCACCGGGGATTTGGGTCGGATGGACAAGAGCGGTTATGTTTTTGTGACCGACCGGAAGCGTGACCTGCTCACCCTGAATACGGGCGAGAAGGTGGCCCCTCGGCCGATCGAAGCGCTTTTGGTGGGAGGGCCGATTCTGCAGGCGGTGATCGTTGGGGATGGTCGTCCCTTCACGGCGGCCTTGCTGGTGCCCGATTTTGGGCGCTTACGCAGTGATCCGTCACCTCCTTCGAGCCGGCAACTTGAAGCGCTGGTGGCGGAGAGGGTGCAACGGGTAAATTTGCAACTGCCGAAGGAGTTGCAAATTTGCAGTTGGGGGTTGTTGGATCGGGAGCTGACGGTCGAAGCTGGAGAACTCACCCCCACCCTCCGACTTCGCCGCAGAAAAATACGCCAGACCTGCGCCAAGGAAATCGCGGCTTTATATAAGAACAGCTAGCCAGGGCCCGTCCAGTTTTTGGCTTTTTCGAAGATCTAGAAGGCGCGCCGAGCACGGAAAGCGAGCGCGTTCAGCAATTTTGTGACGACACTGTAGCGGTGGCGCGAGTTCGGAGCACGTGGGGCCCGCCCAGGCCGCAGGGCGCCGCGCCGGTCCACCGAGATCAACAGGGTTCGAATGGCCGGTCGGGTGTCCCGCATCTCGGCCAAGCGCCGGTCGGCGCTCGTTACCAGGTTTCGCCAGTGGCGCGGCTCGCCACTTCGGCGGCGAGGTCCCAATAGGCCTGGGCTCCGGTGGCTGACGCGGAGTACTCATAAACGGTTTGGCCGTATCGAGGAGCTTCCGCCAGTGAAACGTTGACCCGAATTTCGGACTTGAACAGCTTCTCACCAAGTTTGTGCCGCAGCTCGCGGACAATGTGTGAAGTCGACCGGATGCGATAGTCCACCATCGTCAGGGCGATGCCGAGCAGTGGAAGCGGCTTTAAAACAAGGCGCTCTCGGATTTCTTCCACGGCAGAGAAGCAGCCGACCAATCCCTCCAAAGCGAGGTGCTGGGGGGTGACAGGTACCATAAAGGCATTGGCTGCCACCAACGCTAGCTCAGTGACACGGGTGATCGACGGAGGGCAATCGAGGAAGATGAAGTCGTAGGGCTCGTCGAGGGCCTTGATTGCGTACCTCAACTTGTGGGGCTCCGGGTTCTGTGCCAGTGCGAGATCGGTTTGAATCAAACCCATCGAAGCCGGAGCTATGTGCAGACCATCACTTCTCTTTCGGATGATGTCGGCCAAACCAACCGAGCCCGACAGGACCTCTGCGATCGAAGGGGTTAGCTCTTCCCGCTCGATTCCCAGGCTCAGAGATGCCGAGGCCTGCTGATCTAGGTCGATGATCAAAACGTGAGCACCGCCTTCGCAAAGTGCAGCTGCTAGATTCACGGCAGTGGTCGTTTTGCCCACACCGCCCTTATGGTTCATCAGCGCCAGAATCATTCGTGCTCCTCCCAGGGTTGTGTGGCTAGCGTATCAGATGCGAACAAAGCCTATGGTGATTTGCTCCCCGGAGAGATATCAGGGGACTGCGAGACGGCAAAGCGACGACGAAATCCGTTTAGGTCGGTGACCATTCCAGGGCCTTCAATGCCCATATGGATGAACTTTTCCAGATTCATGGTTTGACCCGCCACTTGAATGGCAGGCCAAGGCGGCGGAGGTTGGATCCAACGTCGCTCGCTCCCCACGTCGTGTCGCATGTGGGAACGGTCACTGGCGAAGAGGTTCCTGAATTCCACCGCGTCCAGGATGCGAAATTGTGGCAGGAGGTGTTTCGGAAAGCGTGACCCGTAGGGAAAACTAGCGCTCAAATAAGAAACCGCAGGCAAAGGAAGGCCCGCCGTGCTGTCCGGGTCAAAGACTTCATATTTCGTGTCCCCACGGCGCGTTTCTTGGCAGGCGACGACCAAGATGACGTGGTAGTCCCAAATGACGGGAAACTCGGCTTGGGTGCAGGCACGTTGGTTCCAAAGCGCGCAGGTCCGAGCCGAGTTGGAAATAAACACCACGTAGCGAGGACGATTGCCGAGCGCGGGATGTTTGGAGAGACGCCAGACGTTCTCCTCACAGTAGTAGGGGGTGTGGTCGAAGTCCCTGGGTAGCATAGTGCTTGCCCTCAGCCCAGAAGCTCGCGGACCAAAATGGTCATCTGATCCGTGTCCACGAGGAAAGTGTCGTGGCCAACATGACTTGAGATGGGTCGCCAATAGCTGCGCTTTCCCGCGGTGATCAGGGAATGGTGGAGCCATTCCTGCTCGTCGATGGGAATCAAACGATCTTCGTCGACGCCGACGATCATCAGCTCGGCGCCCAACGGCTCAAGGGCGTCCTCGCGGCTCGGGTAACCGCGCCAAATGTCGTGCAGATCCATGGCCAAGGAGAGGGTGAGGTAGGAGTTGGCGTCGAAGGCGCCGAGAATCTTTTTGCCCTGGTGATTGAGGTAAGACTGTACGTCGAAGGTCAAACCGTCCAGAGACGGCTTTTGAAGAGGTTGCCAGCGGAACCGTTGATTGAATTCGTCCCTCGACCGGTAGAAGAGAGTGCCGATCTCCCTGGCTAATCCCAATCCAAGCCCGGGGCCGTCGTCTTCGTAATTTCCCTGCTTGTACTCCGGGTCCAACATGATCGACCGGCGACCCAGGTGTCGAATCGCTGCCGTATAGGGCCGAGTCCGGTCGGTCGCGGACGCAGACATGACTTTGCGTACCCTGTCGGGGAAACGCAGGGCCAGCTCTAGGGTCTCCATGCCGCCCATGGAGCCGCCGATGGCCGCATAGAGCTGGGCGATTCCCAAGTGGTCCAGCAAGCGAGCTTGTACGGTCACGATGTCGCGGATGGAGATCACGGGAAATCCGCCGAGATACGGCGTCCCCTTTCGGGGGTCTAGGGATTTGGGTCCCGTGGTGCCATAGGAGCTGCCCAAGAGCGAGCTGCAGATCACGTAGAATTTTTCGGTGTCCAGGGCGCGTCTGGGACCGATCATATTCTCCCACCAGCCCGGGGAAGGGTCCCCCTCATGGGACCCGGCATGGCTGTGACCCGAGAACGCGGGGCAGACCAAGATCGCGTTGTCCTTCTGAGAACTCAACCGCCCCCATGTTTCATAGGCAACATCGATCCTCGGCAAAGTGCCGCCGAATTCGAGATCCAAGGGGCTTTCGTCTTTGAATAGGTGGGCGCCCAGGGGCAGGCTCATTCGCTTCTCCCGCGTTGCTCGTTGCCGATGGGAGCTTATCAAGGGCGACCGGGGTGTCCGTCACGCTTTCGTCTTCGAGACGAAGACTACTTGACAGAAGATAGCCGGCTGCATATCTTGACGGCGATTTCAACGCATTGACCGGAGCCGCTTTTACCTCGGCTCCATAATAGTCAGACCAGACGACTTTCGAGGCAAACCCGTGATCCGTCTTACCGCTACCAAGAAAAAGCAGGTTAAGCGTGGGCCCATGTCGTCTGGAGGATCCCTGTTGCGCTGAATTCCTGCCTCGAGCAAGAAAGCAATACCCGGCCATCCAGACGAGGATGGCCGGTTTTGTTTTTGGCCGGCTTCCCGTCTTATTTGGTCTCCAGGACTTGAGATCCATGAGGAGCCTAGCCATGCACCCCGCCTCTACTTCGCCCGTTTCTTTGATCGACACCACACTGCGCGAAGGCGAGCAATTTGCCGACGCGTTCTTTAGCCGTGAGCAGAAAATCGAGCTGGTTCAGCTGCTCGACGCCTTCGGGGTCGAATACATCGAACTGACCTCACCGGCGGCAAGCCCACGCAGCTTGGCCGACTGCCGAGCCTTGGCGTCGTTGAACCGCGAAGCCAAAATCTTGACCCACATTCGATGCCATATGGACGACGCGCGATTGGCGGTCGAGACAGGGGTCGATGGGGTCAATCTCATGTTCGGCACCAGCGATTTGCTTCGCCGCCATTCCCATGGCAAGAATTTGAATCAGATCCTGGAGCAAGCCCTTGAGGTTATCCACTTCCTGCGCCGATCGGGGCTTGAGGTGCGTTTCAGCTCCGAAGACAGCTTTCGTTCGGATCTGGTGGATTTGCTGACCCTCTATCGTGCCGTCGATGGGGCCGGAGTCGACCGAGTGGGCGTTGCGGACACGGTTGGCGTGGCCCGCCCCCAGCAGGTGTTTCAGCTGGTTAAAACCCTGCGTGGGGTGGTGGGTTGTGGAATCGAATTCCACGGTCACGACGACACGGGCTGCGCGGTGGCCAATACCTTCTGTGCCCTCGAAGCGGGCGCCACCCATTTGGATGTGTCGGTTCTCGGCATTGGGGAGCGTAACGGCATCGCATCGTTGGAAGGTCTGGTGGCCCGCCTTTATGCTGTGGATCCGGGGGCGATCCGGGAACGCTATCGCTTACCCTTGCTGCCGCGGATCGTCGAATTCGTGGCGTCTGCGGTCGGTGTTCAAGTGCCGTTCAACGCTTGTATTACCGGCTCGGCAGCGTTTAGTCATCGAGCTGGGATCCATGTCAAAGCGATGCTCGAAAATCCGCGGACCTACGAGGTTCTGGATCCGGAAGACTTCGGGGTCAGCCGACGGATTCAACTGGCTCATCACCTCACAGGTTGGAATGCCCTGCGTCATCGAGCCACTGAGCTCGGTCTCGCGTTGGACGATCAGCGAATCAAAGACGTCACCCGAAGGGTCAAAGTTCGCGCGGGTGACGGGCCCATGGCGCTCGAAGAGGTCGACGCTCTGTTGCGCGCGGAGTCCGCTCGTCCGGTAGCCGCAGCGTTTGAGTCGTCGAGGATCGAGGGGGCCCGGCGATGAGCAACCCATCTAGACTCGCCTCCGGCTTCACATTTGCTCAGAAGGCGTTGGCGCGCGCGGCATCTTTGGGCGAGATGCCGGCGATCGGCAGCACGGTGACGGCTCGCCCGGATGTCATTCTCAGCCACGATAATACGGCCGCCATCGCCGAGATCTGGAGTCGGTTGGGTCAGCGCCGGGTGGCCGTGCCGGAGCGCCTGGCTATTGCCCTGGATCATGCGGTACCGGCACCAACCCCACGCCACGCGGCCAATCATGCCGCGATCCGTCGCTTTGTGGCTGAGCAGGGCATTCGACGCTTCTATGAAGCGGGACGTGGCATCTGTCACCAAGTCCTGTCCGAAGAGGCCGAGGTCCTGCCCGGAGATCTGATTCTCGGGGCGGATAGTCACACGCCGCACTTCGGTTGGCTCGGGGCGTTTGGGGCGGGCATCGGCAGAACCGAGGTCGCCGCGCTGTGGGCCACTGGAGAGTTGTGGTTGAGGGTGCCCGAGACCCTACGAATTCTCTTCGAGGGCGAGCTGAGTCCATGGGTTTCCGCCAAGGACTTGGCCCTGACCCTTATCGGGCGGGAAGGGGCCGATGGCGGGCTCTATCGATGCATCGAAATCGCAGGATCTTGTGTCGACGGGCTCGGCTTGTCGGAGCGCATGGTGCTCGCCAATATGATGGCGGAATTCGGTGCGAAAGCCTCGTATCTGGCTCCTAATCAGGAGGTCTTCGAATACCTCGCCGATCGTCGCGCACGTCAGGAAACCGCCGGCGGGGATCGGGAATCTTTCCAAGAGGTAAAACTCCGCGAGCTGGAAAGGTTGGAGGATCGAGCCATCTATTCCGATCCGGACGCTCCCGGCGCTGAGATCGTCATCGACGCCGGCGCCGTCCAACCCCAGGTCTCGTGTCCCCACACCGTAGACAGAACGGTAGATGTCTCGGAGCTCGGTCGCATCCCGGTAGACCAGGCATTCCTCGGAACCTGCACCAACGGTCGCTTGGAGGATTTGGAATCGGCCCACCGGGTCCTCCGGGGGCGTCGATTGTCGCGCGGAACGCGTCTGCTCATCGTTCCGGCTTCAAGCGAAGTGATGACCAGAGCAGCAGAGCGCGGTTGGTTGGCAGATTTCGTGGCAGCCGGTGCCATGGTGGGCACTCCGGGCTGTGGGCCGTGCATGGGTAATCACATGGGGGTGTTGGCGCCGGGAGAGGTGTGCATTTCGAGCGCTAACCGGAACTTTCGAGGGCGTATGGGCACCCGCGACGCCGAGGTTTACCTAGCCTCGCCGGCGGTGGTGGCTGCGAGTGCGGTGGCCGGAAGGATTTGCTCGCCTGAGGAGGTGGTCCAATGAGCGGTTTGAATTCTGAGCGGACGCTCAAGGGTCGGGTTTGGAAATACGGCGACGATGTCGATACGGATGTCATTTTCCCGGGGCGGTATACCTACACGGCTCGCGGCGAAGAGGAAATCGCAGCCCACGCGCTGGAGGACCTCGACCCCAGCTTCGCCTCCGGCGTGCGGCGGGGCGACATCGTGGTGGCCGGACGGAATTGGGGATGTGGCTCGAGCCGCGAGCAAGCCGTTACCTCCTTGCTCTACAGCGGAATTCAGGCGATCGTGGCGGTCAGCTTCGCTCGAATTTTCTATCGCAACGCCATCAATCAAGGCCTCTGGGCGTTGACCGTACCTGCCCACGTGCCGGCTTCGATCCGGCACCACGAGGTGGTTGAGATCGAATTCGAAAGCGGATTGTTGCGAGCGGGGGGGCGCGAAATCCCCTTTGACGTCCCGGCCCCGGGCCTGCAGCGAATTGTCGAAGCGGGAGGATTGATACCCCTCGTGCGCAGGTCTCTCGAAGGATATCGATCGTGACGCAGGCAGCATGCCGATGAAAACGGGATCAGACAGTGGGCGGAAGATGGCTTGATTCCCGGGGCGAGTCTTGCGAGCCGGGGGATCGATCAGCTCGCGTTTTTAGCCTTGCACAATTTCTGCTCGGCCAACCGCCGCCTGCTATGATGGCGTGGAAAAACGACCCTAGGAGGTTCCCCAGTGCGTCTGGTAACCCGTGGTGATCTCGATGGCTTGACCTGTGCCGTTCTCATCTGCCTGAACGAAAAAATCGACAGCATCATGTTGATCCACCCTCAAGATATTACGGAGGATAGGGTGGAGATCTTGGAAGGCGACATTATCGCTAACCTTCCGTATCACCCGAATTGCAGCAAATGGTTCGACCACCATCTGCACACGGCCACTCCGACCGTTCGACCGCCGGACTTTGACGGCTCTTTCGGTCAGGCACCGTCGGCTGCTCGTTTGGTGTACGAGTATTACAACGGCGAGCAGACCATGGCCGATCTGGCGGAATTAGTGCTGGAAACGGATCGCCTCGACTCCGCCAACCTCACCCAACAGGACGTGCTGGACCCCGAGGGTTATATCCTGCTCGGATTCACCATCGACGGTCGGACCGGCCTGGGTGCTTTCGAGCAATATTTTCACGCTCTGACCGGTCTGCTGATGAAGCGCACCCCATTGGATGAAGTCTTGGCCCATCCGGAGGTGGCTCACCGGGTGGAGGTTTTGCGCCAGCAGGACACGGCTTTCCGCAAGACTCTGCAAACCTATAGCCGCCAAGAAGGCAACGTGGTGGTGACGGATCTGCGTGAACTCGAACACGTGCCCGTGGGCAACCGCTTCTTGATCTACGCCCTCTATCCACAGGTCAACGTTTCAGTGCGTCTGCAATGGGGACCGCAAAAGCAATTCCCGATCATGACCGTGGGCCACAGCATTTTCAATCGCACCTGCCAAACCAACGTCGGTGAGCTGGCGGCTCGCTACGGGGGTGGGGGGCATAAGGGGGCGGGCAGCATTCCCTTAATGGAAGATCCGGAGCAGCAAATTCAAATGATCGTCGGCGAACTCAAGGCCAAAGGCTGAGTCGGCTCAGCCCTTGGGCCGACGTCGACGGGCACCCCGGATTGCTTCGGCTTTGAGTGGGTCTTCGGGCCAGGCGTGTTTGGGGTATCGCCCGGCCAGCTCCTTGCGCACCTCCGGATAGGTGTTGTTCCAAAAGCTCGCCAAGTCTTGGGTTACCTGCTGAGGGCGCATGTTCGGCGCCAAGAGGTGTAGCAAGATAGGCACTTTGCCCCGGGCGACGGTCGGGGTTTCGGTCCAACCAAAGATTTCTTGAATCCGCACGGCCAAAACCGGGGCCTTGCCGAGTTCGTAGACCAGCCGGACTTGGCTTCCGCTGGGAACGGTGAGCCGTTCCGGAGCGAGTTCTTCCAGGGCGGTCAGCTGCGAATAGTCCAGGGTTCCCCGGAGCACGTCGAGCAAGGGAGCTTTGCGCAGCTCCGCAAACGATCGTCGACCCACCACCCAGTGGGGCATTAGGGCGGCCAGATCCTCTCGATCAAAAGCGGGCAGGCCGAGGTTGGGCAGCCATTCGCGCAGGCATCGAACCCGGGTTAAGAAATCCGCCACTGGCGGGTCGTCGAGGGCAAGGGCCTGGTCCGGATTTTCTAGCGCTGCTTGGGTCAGCACCTCGGCAGCTCTCTCCGGCCCGGGATCGGTCTCTACTTGCGACAGGATCAGGTCGCGATAGTAGGTGGATCTGAAGCCGACCACTTTCTGTCGTTCCGGGTCGAAACGGGCTTCTTCCCGGGTTCTAACAGATTCCAACCAATCGGCCTCAATGGCTGAAGCTTGGCGAGCCAAGCCGTCGCGATGGGTTCCCTTGGCCCCTTCGAGTTCCACACAAACAAAGAGCTGCGCTTCTTGAACCGTGCTCATCTCCGCAAGCCGAACCCCTTTGCCGCCAACCATCAGGGCTCGTCGTCGGCCGGGCTCTCGTCGCCGAGCCACCCGGTCCGGATAGGCTGCAAGCACACACCGCAGAAGGGCATCGTCCGGTTCTCCGTCCGGCGAAGCGTCGGCCGGGCCGAGTCGCTTTCGAGCTGTTTGGGCGAGCCGCCGGCCCACCCGCAGGACGTTGCGGGCCCGACCGCGATCTACCGGGCCCAGGGCCGTCTCTCCATATCCGCCCCGTTCTTGGTCGAGAATGGCATCGAGGCGATCGAGCAAATCTGACGGCGACGAGCCCATGGCGACCACCGGTCGATGGCTCGACGGCCGAAAGACCACATCCCGTTCCGAAATCAGAGCTGCGAGGAGTGCCGCCTTTTCAAGCACCCCGCGGCGATGTCCTTCGACCACCATGCGGGCGAGCCTGGGGTGGACGGGCAAGCGCGCCATGGAACGTCCCAAGGGGGTCGGCTCGATGCCCCCTTGATGATCTCGGCAAGCGCCGAGATCCACCAAGAGCTCCATAGAGCGCTGGAGCGAGCTTTGCGGGGGAGGTTCGAACCAAGGGAATTTTTCCAGATGGGTTTCGCCCCAGGCGGCCAGCTCGAGTGATGCCGCTGCCAGGTCGATCCTTTGAATCTCCGGCAGCTCATGCTCTTGCAGGGTGCGGTGGTCGTGTTCGGTCCATAGACGCAGGCAAATGCCGTCCTGTTGCCGTCCCGCGCGCCCCCGCCTTTGCTCGGCCGAAGCACGGCTAATTCGCCCGAGTTCCAGCCGGTCGAGCCCGTGGGCAGGGTCGAATCTCAGGGTTCGGGCTTTCCCACTGTCAACGACACCGCTCACTCCGTCGATGGTGATGGAAGTTTCGGCCACGTTGGTTGCCAAGATCACTCGCCGCTGGTGAGATGGCCGCAAAACGGCATCCTGCTGATCGGGGGCTAGATCTCCGTAGAGGGTTTTGATCAAGAAACCCCGTTTTTGGGCATCCGGCTCGAGGTGCTCTTGGCATCGGCGAATTTCACCCACTCCGGGCAAGAACACCAAAAGGTCGCCGGGGGTTCGGTCCAAAGCGGAGAGCACGCCTTCACGCACCAGGATGGGAAGGCTGCGCACATCGGGTCGGGGCAGGTAGGAGGTTTCGACCGGGAACAGCCTGCCGTCGCTGGACAGGGTTGCGCATTCAACGTCGCCACCCAGCCAGGCCACCAACGGCTGAGGATCCAGCGTGGCCGACATCACCACCAGCTTCAGGTCAGGGCGCGCTTCGACCTGCACTTTTCGGCTCATGGCCAAGCTGAGGTCTGAATGCAGGTTTCGCTCGTGGAATTCGTCGAAGATCAGACAGTCCACGGATTCCAGGAAGGGGTCTGCCTGGAGCATTTGCACCAGGATCCCTTCGGTCACCACCAGGATCCGTGTACGTTCGCTAAATCGACGATCGAATCGAACTTGGTAACCCACGGTTTCGCCCACTGGGCCGGCGAGCTGCTCGGCCATTCGTCGGGCTGCGGCCCGGGCGGCGACACGGCGAGGCTCCAACATCACGATCCGGCCCGAGCAAAGGCCGGATTGCAGAATTGCCGGTGGTACCCGGGTGGTCTTGCCGGCGCCCGTGGCCGCTCGCAGCACGAGGTTGTGTTTGCGGGCCAACCCGCTGACCAGCTGGGGCAGTAGACGGTCGATCGGCAGCGAGTCGCTCAAGGTACTGGGCAAACCGGTTTAAGCCGGTTTAAGCGGAAGTGGGGAAGAGTGCCTTGAGTTCGCCGATCGAAGGGTTGCCGTAGAACTTGCCTCCGATCTCGAAGGTGGGCACAACATGCTTTCCGGCATTGTGTTGAGCCACGATCTCCGCCGCGTCCGGGGTCTTTTCAATGTCGACCTCGGTGTATTCGACACCGCGGGATTTCAAGAACGCCTTGGCCCGGTGGCAATCGGGGCACCAAGTGGTGGAATAAACGGTTGGAGCGTGGGTGGTGCTCATGGTTGACGTCCTCTATCGGTTATCTGCTGTGGATGGATTTCATGTCCAGGCTCATGTCCAGTGGCGTTTGTCATCATAAAGCAAATGCGGTGCGGGCTAAGAAGTCCCACGGAAACAGCTTTGTGAGGCACTAAAACGGCCCTCGGGAACCACGAAATATCGTGGTTCCCGAAATGCCGTGATTGACGGCGGTGATCGGCGCGGTGATTGGGCGAGCGTTGGGTGTATCGTACCCAGCGTCTGCTTCTGAAGAGCTTTACCGGGAGGGCAGTCTGGCGCAGCTCACCGGAGAAGAGCCGCCGTTCACCGCAGGCCACCAACTTTTGGGTCGCCCAGGGCGTAAGCTCGTACACTGATGGACGAGGTCCGAGGAGGCATAGATGCGAAGAAGAAGAGAGCGGTCGGAGCAGGTCAGCGGTGGATTGGTTTTGGTCTTGATTGGAATAGGTGCTTGGGCCGTTCAATCGGGTTCGATGGAATTCTTGGAGGTGCTCTCCTATTGGCCGGTGCTGGTCTTGATTCACGGCATCGAGAAAGTGATGGCCGGTAGGTTTGCATGGGGTTTCTTCTCGCTGGCCCTAGGCGCGGTGCTCTTTGTAGAAGAGTGGCGATACTTCATCGTTCATGACGGCTGGCCCTTGCTGCTGATCCTGATGGGACTCGTAATGACCCTTGAAGCTTTTAGACCCAGGAAAACGACCGTAGCTCGAGGAGACGGAGGGTGACCACACATAGAGAGGTTTCTAGATCGCGGTTGTTCTTGGGGCTGGCGCTGATCACCATCGGCTCGGTCTACAGTCTCGATCAGCTGGGTTACGTCGAGGCGGTTCGACTTTGGGACTTTGCCCCTCTGGCCTTGGTGATGTTGGGTTTGTCGAAAGCCTTTTCTCCGATGAGCGCCACAGGTAGGTTAACCGGATTGTTCATCGCCTTTGTCGGGGTCTTCTTGCTGGCGGGCAACCTAGGCTGGACGAGCCTAGGATTGTGGAACCTTTGGCCCTTGTTGCCGATTTTTATCGGGCTTAGGCTGATTTTTGGAACCGAGCGAGTTCAGGCCGTTGAGAGCTTTCACACGGTGAGTTCTTTCATCATGATGGGCGGTCTGGCCCGCAGCAACAATTCTGCACACTTTCGAGGCGGCGATCTCGTGGCTTTCATGGGTGGCTCGGAACTCGATCTGCGTCAGGCGAGAATTACCGAGAGCCCGGCGGTGATCGACGTGATCGCGGTTTGGGGCGGAATCGATATCAAAGTGCCTGAAGAGTGGAAGGTGAGAATCGAAGGGGTACCACTCCTGGGAGCTTTTGAAGACGATACGAATAGGGAGCCGCTTGAAGAGCCGACGGAAAGCGGATTCGCAGACGGATCCGAAAGACAAGAGCTGATCGTCAAAGGATTCGCGGTCATGGGCGGAGTCGGCGTCAGTAGCTGATGCATCCTTTCTTGGTCCATCGGCGGTGGCTGGCGCTTTATCTCCTCTTCTTTGTCCAAGCGGGTGTCGTGCTTGCCGAAATCCTCGTAGGCCCCGAAAAAGAGCTCAGAGTCCCGCTCTGGCTGCTTTTGCTTCCACTTTTCCTGCTACACGCCTTTAGCTGTTTAGCGTCTTGGTATTTGTGTCGCGCGGTTCCCCTCGGCAAAGTTGGAATCGGAGGGATCTTGGCGTCACAGGCCGGCTCGGGCTTGCTCGCGAGCGGCGCGCTGGTCGGCGTAGGTTGGGTATCCGCCCCTTTTCTGGGTGACACGATCACTCCGTTATTTCGCAATGGCGCGGTGCTCGTCTTGGTCTTCGCCTTTTTCCTCTATTCTCTGATGGTGGTTTTGCACTATCTGTTTTTGGCGCTCGAAATGTCGACCAAAGCCGAAGCCGCTGCGCTCGAAGCCCAGATCTTGGCTCGGGAAGCCGAGCTTCAGTCCCTGAGGACTCAGCTCGACCCACACTTTCTTTTCAATTGCCTGAACTCCGTCAGCGCTTTGGTGACCACCGATCCTAAGCTGGCGCGTGAAATGTGTGGCCGCCTAGCGTTGTTCTTTCGCCGCACTTTAGATCTCGGTGCCCAGGAGTTTGTCTCCCTAGCCGCAGAGATGGAGCTGGCGCGAGACTATTTGGCGATCGAGCAGGTTCGATTTGGAGACCGTTTGCGTCACGAGATCAAGGTGGGATCCGAGGCGTCGGATCGCCTTCTGCCGCCCTTGATTCTTCAACCTCTGCTGGAAAACGCCGTTCGCCATGGAATCGGCCATTTGCTCGAGGGAGGAGACGTGAGGGTCGAGGTGTCCCGGCAGCACGAAGGGTTGATCCTGCGGGTTGAAAACCCCTGTGACCCGGACCGCCCCAGGTCGAGAGGGGCAGGGGTGGGGTTGGCCAACGTACGTCAGAGGTTGCAGGCAGTTTACGGGGCCAAGGCGAAAGTGCGGATTCGGGATGGCGGAACCCGATTTGAGGTCGTTGTCCGGGTGCCCGGCGAAATCCCGCCGACAAGAAAACTACGTCCTAGGAGCGACCATGAGCCTTGAAGGGGAGTCCAAGCTGAAAGTGATCGTGGTGGACGACGAGGCGCCGGCCCGCCAGCTGATGACGGAGCTGCTCTGTGATCACCAAGACGTTGAGATCATCGCCGAATGCGCGAACGGTTTCGAAGCGGTCAAAGCGGTGACCGAGTTGTCTCCGGACTTGATCTTCTTGGACATTCAAATGCCGAAGCTCGATGGATTCGAGGTCGTGGAGCTGCTGGACGACCCCACGCCGGCGGTCATTTTCGTCACCGCCTACGACACCTATGCGTTGAAGGCCTTCGAAATTCATGCCCTGGACTATTTGCTGAAACCGATCTCCGCCGACCGTCTGGCAGACGCGCTGAAGCAAGCCAGGGCACGCACGACACCCCCCGCAGCGCCGCCGAAGGACCTGGCCAGGTCCCGCGATAGAGATCGTCCCCTCGACCGGATTTTGGTCCGAGACGGCAGCCGTGTGCACGTGGTTCCGGCCCACAGAATCGACTACATCGAAGCCCAGGACGACGTGGTCGTGGTGGTCAGCGGAGATCTCAGGTTGAGAAAAGCTCAGCGATTGGGCGAGCTGGAAAAGGTGTTAGACCCCAATCGTTTCCTGAGGGTCCATCGCTCGTACCTCCTGAACTTGGACCGTATCGATCGCATCGAGCTCTACGCCAAAGACAGCCGCATCGCCATCCTGCGAGACGGCACCCGCCTGCCGGTCAGCAGATCAGGGTACTCGCGCTTTCGAGAGCGCCTTTGAGGGGAACGTCTATGAGTAGAATGCGATTCTTTGTTGGGTGTCTGTGGCAGAACATCGAATGGATGAGAGTTGCCCTCGTTTGCATCTTGTTGTCATCAAGCCTAGCCAGGGGTCAGGAAGTCTCGTCGGGGGCCGCCGGTGCTCGATTCAAACCGGCGCCGGCTCAGGGCGTTGATCCTTCTTCATTGCCACAAAATTGGACCTTTCAGGCTCAGCTCCAAGGTGATGAGCCAGGCGCGAGGAGCCGCATCCGAGAAACGAGCGGTGACTTGGGGTCTTCCGCTCCCATGGAGCTTGATCCAGGGGTTTGGTGGATCCTCCTCAAAACCCCTGGAGCCTGGGCGGAGCCGTTCGAAATTCGCTGGCCTGAGACCGAGGCGATGGAGCATGAAGTGAGCCTCTATCCAGCCGGTCGCGTGACAGGCCGGCTGAGAAATAGGGAAATCAACGAGGGGTTCTATGTGCGCTTCGAACCCCGAGAGGATAAGGATCGCGAGGATCGTCCTACCGGCTGGGCTCCTTGCTTTTTCGAAGCCGCCCGGCCCGAAGCTACCCAGCTGGAGGACACCCAGAATCCCAGCGAGAAGCGCTTCAATTGCGAAGTGCCGTTTGGCGAATATGATCTACAGTTTTGGGTTAGTGGATTCGCCGAGTCGTATGTTTGGGCTGTCGAGCTGGGAGCCGATGGACCGAGTGATGTCGGCGACACGTCGAATTCGGAAGGCCCGCCCCGACGCGCGGGGTTTTTTCCAGCTTGTGGGCCTAGCTCCGGGCGTCTACACGCTATCCGCATCTCTTGAAGGCTTCGCCTCAGCTCGCGCTAGCGTCCGATTGTGGCCGGGTAAGACCACTCGGCTGGATGATCCGCCTCTTCTCCTTCGGCCACCCGCAGAGCTTGAGATTCTTCTCCATCCGCCGGAACCGCCAGGAGACCCGCCGAATGACCGCTGGTCGGTCCGTCTCGATCGAATAGACCCGGCGGGCCGACCCCTGGAAGAACTGGGCCGGGCATCGACAGATCCTGGTGGCGGTGCGCTATTTCCGCGCGTGCCGTTCGGCCTCACTCGTCTCTTGGTCCTTGACGCTGAAGCATCCCTTTGGCATGTAGAGACTTTTCAGATTGAGGCCGCTCGAGAAGAGCGTTTCATAGACCTCCGGCTCACCGAGGTGCGTGGCAGCGTTCACCGTGCTGACGAGCCAATTTCAGGAATGCTGTATTTCGGCCATAGCTTTTCTGGACGCATTGCGCTGGAAATCGACGAGAAAGGGCGTTTCGAGGGATATCTGCCTGGGCCGGGTCCTTGGCAGGTGGTGGTGGAGTCCGAGGACCCTCGGCTAAAGAAGACCTTTGCCGGAGTTGAAGCAGAAGATGTGCCAGGAAAGTCGTGGAAGCGCCTGGATCTGCAGATCCTGGAAACAGCCCTGCGCGGACGCGTCGTAGATTCTGAAAACCGCCCTTTCGTAGGGGCGCAAGTCACTTCCGTGGCCATGGCCGACGAGGGGGCTCTCCAAGCGCCGGAGGCGCTCGCCGTCGAGAAAACCAACGAACTCGGTGAATTCGAGATCTTAGGGCCGGCAACGGGAAAAACGGTGGTGTCGGCGCTCGCGGTTTTCGACGGCAAGCGATTCGCATCCCGGGAGCCGACCGTGGTGGAGATTGAAGCCGGCGAGAGGGGCGGAGATCCCGTGGAGTTGGTGCTCTACCCGACCCAGCGTTTCGAAGGCCGCGTTGTGCACAACGGCTCGCCGGTGTCGGGGGCTGTGGTGTCGGCAATTGACGTGGAGAATCTGACGACCAGCAACACCCCGCGTTTGGTGACCGACGAGGAGGGCTCGTTCGGTTTGGAGATACCCGACTCCACACAAAGTCTGTTGCTGGCTGTTGCGGCGCCGGGATTCGCGTACACCATGTTGCGAGCGAGTGTGACCGACGGGGCCGAGGTTCAGTTGGGCCGAGAGTCCGGGACCTTGGTGTTGGAGATGTCGGAGCAGCTCTTCGGTTACGAACGAGAGATTGCCGGGCTCTTTTACAACGGCGGCTTCATGCCGGCACTGTCGCTTCAAGAGTGGGCTCTTCGCCGGGGTGGAGATAGGTGGCAAGCCCCATCGGCGGAAATCCCGGAACTCGCGCCCGGCACCTATCGGCTCTGCCGAATCCCACGGCTGGGCCTTCAGTCCGCGGTATTGGGGGCGATCGACCCAGCCGAGTGCGTGGACGGCTATTTGCCGCCCGGAGGTCGGCTGAGGCTCGAGCTGAACGCGAGCGCCGCAGCAGAAGCCACAGCGGCGGCGGGAAGCTAGGAGCCCTTGATCCTCAACCGGGCGAGGATGCGCTCTCGCAGCTCGCCGGGAGCGCTCTCGCGACCGCACCGCTCTTGCACGATGGTCACGATTTTGCGGGTATGCTCGGCCTTTTCGGCGCAGCGGGGGCAGATGGATACGTGGCGCCTGATCGCCAACATCAGGTCTCGGCCGGCTGCGTCCTCGCCGAAGAGGACGATGAATTCCTCTTTGATCTTTTTGCAGCTCATGATGCGTCTGGGTCGTCGTCACGGGTTCGCATTTTCGACGGCTGGTTGCCTTCTCGCATATAGCCGTGGTTGTGGGCATATTCGAGCAGGGTCTTTTCGAGCTGCCGACGCCCGCGGTAGAGACGGCTCATCACCGTTCCCACAGGCACGTCGAGAATTTCGGCCGTCTCCTTGTACGAAAATCCTTCCAGATCCACCAACAGGATCACCATCCGGTAGTCCTCCCTCAGGGAGTCGAGGGCCGCTTGGACATCCTCGTCCAAGACGTCGTCGAGGATGACCTGCTCCGGATCCTTGATCCTCGGACCCGCCTCCTCGCTGACAATGGACTCGAACGAATCCTCAATGTCCGAAAAGGCGCTTTGCGGAGGCTGATTCTGTTTCTTCCGATAGTTGTTGATGAAGGTGTTCTTCATGATCCGGAAGAGCCAAGCCTTTAGGTTGGTGCCCTTTTCGAATTTGTCGTAGTACTTGTAGGCTTTGAGGTAGGTCTCCTGCACCAAGTCCTGGGCGTCCTCGGCATTTCGCGTCAAACGGTAGGCCATGTTGTACAGAGAATCGAGGAAGGGAATCGCAGCGGTTTCAAAATCCCACGACTCCAACGGCATGGCCGCTGAGTCGGAGTTTGCGTGAGTGATGGCGTTTGTATCCATGATCGAGGACGAACCGGTCTGCGGAGCGTTCAGCATTCCTACTCTATCTTCCTCCGGCATCCCTGTCACGGGCTCGTCGAACTCGATCTTGCCGAAAAAGAGAAGTGCAAAGCCTTCCCTGGGTTCTATGTGCGAGGTGGTTAGCATGGCATTGTTCGTGATAGTCACAAAGTCGGGTCAGAAGGGTTGCCTGGCCCGTAGTTCTGATGCACAATATCGCCGTCCGCAGGGATCTGCCTGGACACTCCCAATGACACCCACACCCAATTCGAAAAAAAACGCCTCGGGGTTGCGGAGTGTCGGTCTGGGAATCGAGCTGGCGGCTTCCTTGGTCGGCTTCACGCTTGTGGGCCTGTGGATCGACAATCGTTTCTCCACTGGCCCTTGGGGCACGCTGATATGCGCCGCCCTAGGTCTCGTAGGCGGGTTCTACAACTTCCTCCGCTCATCCCTCCGCGTTATGCGTACACCTTCGTTCCACGAGGATGGTGCTGAGAAAGATGACTAGAGCCGCCGAGTCGAGAAAACCGGAATTCGGGATGGTTTATTCCCGCTTCTTGATGCAGAGCTTTTCGGTCGCGGCTTTAATGGCGGCCTTGGGATATTTGCCGACGATTCGTTTAGCTGGAATTGAGGGGCTTCCCTCCATGTTTGCGGCGATCGTCACCGCCTTTATTGCCTCGCTGATCGGTACCATACCGATCTTTCGATCTCGCCGAGTCGGGCCGCTGAACGCGATGCCCTATCAATTTGCGGCGATGGCACTTCGGCTCCTTTCGATTCTTGTCCTGGGAATCGTCGTCGTCCTTGGGAGCCAACTGGAGATGAAACCGTTCATGTTGTGGCTGGCAATCGGCCACATCGGTTTCTTGATAACGGATACGCAACTCGCGCGATCAGCGGTTCAAGTAGCTGCTGAGCGTGAGGCCAGAGAAGCTCTGGAGGAGCGATGAATTTCCAAGCGTCGGGTAACAACCCGCTAAGTCACGTGGTGCCACATCCGATACTCCAAAAGGAGTTGGATCTCGGGTTTCCCTGGACGCCGCAAGGCGTGGTGACAGTGCTGAGCGACCAGATCGTGATCATGATCTTGGGGGCGCTGCTGCTGTGTTTGGTCTTTCCCGTATTGGCCCGTAGGCGCCGGGGCAAAGAGGGTGTCGCTGCGTTGGTGCCCGCGGGTTTCGCCGCGTTCGTGGAAATGATCTGCGAGTACTGGCGCAAAGAAGTGGCCGAGCCGCATCTCGGAGAGCACGCGGACCGGTTCATCAAATTTATTTGGACCTCGTTTTTCTTCGTGCTGACCCTAAATCTTCTGGGTCTGCCTCCTCTCGGCACCCTCACTCCGGTATTTACGGGGTTGCACATCGGCGGGACGCCAACCGGTAACGTTTGGGTGACGGCTACGCTGTCGATTATCGTCATGATTTTGATGGTGTTCAACGGCCTTCGCTACGGCGGCAAAGCCTATTTGGCCCACTTCTCTCCTGGGCCCGGCTGGATGGCTCCGGTCATGATTCCGGTCGAAATCCTGGGATTGTTCGCCAAGATCTTTGCCCTGGCTGTGCGTCTGTTCGCCAACATGGTCGCAGGTCACGTGCTGCTGGCGGTGCTGATGATGATGATCCTCATGAGCGGTCAGGCCCTCGGCCCGATCTTCGGCGTCGGAATGGCGATCCCGCTGGTGCTGGGCGGCGTTGCCGTTTATATGCTCGAGTTCTTCGTGGCGTTCTTGCAAGCCTTCATTTTCACCTACCTGACGACGCTCTTTATCGGCATGTCGGTCAACGTCCATCACGAAGAGCACTGATTCGCGTATAGGTTAAGACAACCAGCCCCGGCGTAAAGCCCAGGCTCGGTTGAAAAGTTTTCCGTTGAAGTTGTCGGCCAATCGGCCAGCTATCCCCGCAAAGCCTCATGCGGAGGGCAGCAATAAGAAGTCACAAGGCGACTCAGGTCGCTGATTCGAGGTTAAGAAAGGACCAAGAAGAAGATGAACAAGAAGCTCGCTAAGTTGTCTCTCATGATGATGGTCGTGGGTTTTGCCCTGATGCTTGCACCTGCCGCCTTTGCTGAAGACGGTGGTGCCGCCGCGAGCGACCTCGGTCGTTTGGGCGGTCCGATCGGTGCAGGTCTCGCTGTGATCGGTGGTGGATTGGGTATCGGCCGGATCGGTGGCAGCGCCACCGAAGCGATGGCCCGTCAGCCCGAGATGGCCACTCAGATCTCCACGGCAATGCTGATCACCGCGGCCATGATCGAGGCCGGTTTGCTGTTCGCCGTCATCATCGGTCTTCTGGCCTTCTTGATCTGACCCGTTCTTGAACGAGTTGGAAAGGAACCGGGGCGCAAAAGCGTCCCGGCTCCTCGAGAGCCAGAGACTTACCCAGAGACTCGTACGGCTGCAAAGCCTTGAGCTGTGCGAATGAACAGGATGAATGGACGAATGCGACAGACTACCCATCGAATTATCTTCGCGGCGGTGCTTGCGCTCCTGGCTCTGCCGGTGCTGGGCAGCGGCGGCGAAGGCGAAAGCAACATCTTCGCAGGTGATATCGGCAACGTCCTTTGGACGCTGATCACCTTCGGCTTGGTGCTTTTCGTGCTGGGCAAATATGTCTGGGGTCCGCTCACCGACATGATCCAGAAACGCGAAGAATTCATTCGTGATTCTCTGGAACAGGCGAAGAGTGACCGCGAGTCCGCTGAGGCTCGACTCCTAGAACTCGAAAAACGCTTCAACGACGCTCGGGCCGAAGCCACGGCGATCGTCGATGAGGGTCGTCGGGACGCTGAGGTTGTGCGGCAGAAAATCGAAGCCGAAGCCAAGGCTGAAACGGGGAAGATGGTCGAGCGCGCTAAGCGCGAGATTGGAATCGCCCGCGAGACTGCGGTTAAAGAGCTCTATGAGGTATCCGGAAATCTGGCGACAGAGATTGCTGGTCGAATCGTCGGCCGTGAACTCAATGCCAAAGATCACGATCGGCTGATCTCCGACGCTCTCGAAGAGCTGCAGGGAAAAGCCAATTGATCGACGCCGGCGGCCAGGAGGCTTAATTAGCCTCCCAACGCCGAGGGTCAGGATGGAATCATGGCGAAGGTTAACGACAAGGAATTAGCTGTCGCGCGGGTTTACAGCCGGGCAATGCTCGGCTTGGCAGAGTCCAAAGGACAGGCAGACGAGGTCTTAGAGGAGCTCCAATGGCTGGCTGAAAAAGCCGACCGAGACGAGAATCTGCTCCATTTCCTCTCCAGCCCGATGATCGATCCGGAGCAACGCGCCGTATCGATCGACAAGATGTTCCGCGGCAAGCTGAGCGATACGCTCGTCGACTCGTTGCAGGTGGTCAATCGCAAGGGCCGTCTCGGCCTCTTGTCTACCATCGTCGAAACCTATCGCCAGGAACATCGGGATCTTCGCGGACGCGTGGACGTGTATGTGGCGACGGCGGTGCCGCTTTCCGACGGCCAGCGCGAGAAATTGCTCGCGTCGGTCTCGGGATATACGGGCGCCGAGCCCGACCTGCACGAAAGCGTGGATAAATCGCTGATCGCCGGCATCGTGCTGCGGATCGGTGACCAAAAAGTAGACGCCAGCGTCAAGAACGAGGTTCGGAAGTATCGCAGTCTGCTGCTCGATTTAGCGGAACGCGAGATCATGGGCTCCCGAGAAGATGCCCTGATCGAGGATTGAAACCGCAGCCCTTTATCAAGCCGGGGTCGAGCAGCGCTCCCGGCGCAGAGCAGACGCTCGAAGAATTGAGGACAAGTCGATGAAGTTCAAGGTCGATGAAATCTCCTCCGTGATCGCCGAGGAGATCCAGCAATATCGGAGCGAGATCGACGTCGCCGAAGTGGGCAAAGTGCTCGAAGTCGGTGACGGCATCGCTCGTGTTTACGGTCTGGCGAACGCCATGGCCGGCGAATTGGTCGAGTTCCCGGAACGGAACCAATTCGGCCAGGTGCTCAACCTGGAAGAAAACTCCGCCGGTGTCGTCATCATGGGCAGCTATCTGGAGATCCGTGAGGGCGACGAGGTCAAACGGACCGGTCAGCTGCTCTCGATTCCCTGTGGCGAGCCGATGATCGGACGCGCGGTGGATCCCCTCGGTCGTCCTCTCGACGGCAAGGGTGTGATCGAGTCCAGCCACCGTCGGCCGCTCGAGTTCAAGGCGCCCGGGATTGTCGACCGTCAACCTGTGACGGAGCCGATGATGACCGGGGTCAAAGCGATCGATTCTATGATTCCGGTCGGTCGGGGCCAGCGTGAGCTGATCATCGGCGACCGTAAGACGGGTAAAACCGCGATCGCCATTGACGCCATCATCAATCAGAAGGGCCAAGACGTTATTTGCGTCTACGTGGCCGTCGGCCAAAAAGAGTCGACCGTTGCCGGCGTGATCGAAAAGCTGCACGAAGTCGGCGCCATGGACTACACGATCGTGGTCTCCGCGTCGTCGTCGACGCCCGCGCCTTTGCAATACATCGCCCCGTACTCCGGCGCGGCGATGGCGGAGTACTTTATGTACAACGAGGGCAAAGCGACCCTCGTGGTCTACGACGATCTCTCCAAGCAGGCCCAGGCTTATCGCCAGCTGTCCTTGCTGCTTCGTCGTCCGCCGGGCCGTGAGGCCTACCCAGGTGACGTGTTCTATCTCCACTCTCGCTTGCTCGAGCGCGCCGTCAAATTGCGTGACGAATATGCGGTGGTTCCGAAGGACACTCCAGAAGACAGCAACGACATCAGCGTCGCTCGCAAGCATCCGGAGGGCTTCAAAGCTCCGCTCGAGCACCGGCCCGATGATGAGAACGGCCTCTATCACCGGCCGCAAGGTCTTGAAAAAGCCGAGGCTTGGCTCGAGACCTTGGACGACAAAGACAAATTCAAAATTCATCGCTTCCCGAAATCCGGTGGCTCGATGACCGCCTTGCCGATCATTGAGACCCTTGAGGGTGAGGTTTCGGCCTACATTCCGACCAACGTGATTTCGATCACCGACGGTCAGATCTACCTGGAACCCGATCTCTTCTTCGCCGGTGTGCGACCCGCTGTCAACGTGGGTATTTCGGTGTCCCGCGTGGGTGGTAATGCCCAGCGCAAAGGCATGAAAAAGATTTCCGGCTCGCTCCGTCTGGATCTCGCGGCTTTCCGTGAACTCGAGGCCTTTGCCCAATTGGGAACGGATCTCGACGCGGCGACCCAAGCCAAGCTGGATCGTGGCCGTCGGATGGTGGAGCTGCTGAAGCAGGGGCAATACTCACCCTACTCCTACACCCATCAGCTGATCTCGATCTTTGCGGGAACCCGGGGACACCTCGACACGGTGCCCGTGAACAAGGTGCTCCAATTTGAGCAAGACCTGATCAAACATTTCGAGGACGAACTCCCCGAGCTGTTGAAGGAAGCCGATGAGACCGGCGCCTTGTCCAATGATCTTGCCGACAAGCTTAGTGAGGCGATGAAGAACTTCCGGGCCCACTGGAATCCGGACGCTTGATCCGAACAGCCCGCAGTCAGTCGTGTCGCCGCCGAGTGCATTTTGCACCTCGGCAGCGACGCGGCCCTCTTAGGGGATGAGCGATGGCCAATAGAAGAGTCCTAGTCAAACGCCGCAAAGCGGTTCGCAACATTCGCAAAATTACGCGGACGATGCAGCTGATCGCGACCGCGCGTTTTCAGGCCACACAGAGTCGGGCGACGGCGACCAAACCCTACAGCGATAAGTTGGGGGAGTTGGTGTCGGATTTGTCCCGAGCTGCGGGCAATAGCGAGCATCCCTTGATGCAGAAGCCCGATGCAGATCGGTCGGCGCTGGTGGTGATCAGCTCCAATCGAGGTCTGTGCGGTGGTTATAACGCAAATGTTCTGCGTCAAGCGATAGCCCACATCGATGGCGAGGCCGAAGGCCAGCAAGTCGACGTCCACATGATCGGCAAGAAGGGAGCGAATTTTTTCCGTTTCCTGGGCCGAAAGGTGGCTCGCCAAATCACAGGCTTGGCGGACGATCCACGATTTGACCAAATCGAGCCGATCGCAAATGACTTGATCCAGCAGTTTGTGGACGGCGAGATCGGCTCGGTCCACGTGGCCTTCATGTCGTTCGAAAGCGCCGGCCGTCAATATCCGAAAATTATGCAATTGCTGCCGTTGCAGGCCCAGGACGGGAGTGAGGAGCCGGAAGCCACCAAGTCGGTGGAATACGAATTCTCTCCGGATCCCGAAGAACTCCTGGACGCACTATTGCCGGCGAGCGTTCGAATGCGGCTGTTCCAATGCATTATGGAAGCGGTGGTGTCCGAGCAGGTTGCGCGTATGGTGGCCATGAAAGCGGCGACCGATGCGGCGGGGGACATGATCAAGTCGATCACCCGTGAGTACAACCGGGCTCGCCAGACACACATCACTATGGAATTGCTCGACATTATCGGCGGCGTCAACGCCCTCGAGGGCTGACCAGGCCCGAAGCCGGCGCCAATTAGGCATTACCGTTCACGAGATTCACTCAAAAGATCCAGGAAACTACGGGGTCCCGACCATGGCAAAGAACATTGGCAAGATCACGCAGGTCATCGGCTCTACCCTCGACGCGCAATTCGCCGAGGATCAGCTGCCGGCGATCTACAACGCGTTGAAAGTAGAAGTAACCCAAGAGGTGATGGGCGAGAAGATCACCGAGACGTTGTGGTGCGAAGTTGCCCAGCACCTCGGCGGTGGTCGTGTGCGCGCCGTTTCGCTCGGCTCCACCGACGGCCTGCAGCGGGGTGTCGACATCGAAGACACCGGATCTCCGGTCTCCGTGCCGGTGGGCGAGGAGGTGCTAGGCCGCGTCTTCAACCTGGTAGGCGAGCCGATCGATGGCCGCGGTCCGATCTCCGCTTCGGAGACGCGTTCCATCCACCGCGAGCCGCCCAAGCTCGACAAGCTGTCCTCGAAGACGGAGATCTTTGAGACCGGTATCAAAGTGATCGACTTGCTCTGCCCGTTGGTTCGGGGTGGTAAAGCCGGTCTGTTCGGTGGTGCGGGTGTAGGCAAAACCGTCATCATCCAGGAGCTGATTGCCCGTTTGGCCCGTTTCCACAGCGGTTACTCCTGTTTTGCCGGTGTGGGTGAGCGCACCCGTGAAGGTAACGACCTTTGGCTTGAAATGCAGGAAGCCAAGATCGGCGATACCGGAAAGAGCGTGCTCGACCAAACGGTGATGGTCTTCGGCCAGATGAACGAGCCGCCCGGAGCGCGTTTGCGCGTGGCTTTGTCCGCTCTGACCATGGCTGAGCATTTCCGCGACAGCACCGGTGCGGACACCCTGCTCTTCGTCGACAACATCTTCCGCTTCTCGCAGGCGGGCTCCGAGGTGTCGGCGTTGCTCGGTCGTATGCCTTCGGCGGTGGGATACCAGCCGACTCTGGCCACCGAGATGGGTGAGCTTCAAGAACGCATTACCTCCACCGATGCCGGTGCTGTGACTTCGATTCAGGCTATTTACGTGCCCGCTGACGACTACACCGATCCGGCGCCGGCGACGGCCTTTGCTCACCTCGATTCCACAGTGAATCTGGAGCGCTCGATCGCTGAGAAGGGCATTTATCCCGCGGTGGATCCGCTGGCCTCCTCAAGCCGCGTGTTGGCGCCCGAGTACATCGGTGAGCGTCACTACCAAGTGGCTCGTCGAGTGCAGCAAATCCTGCAGAAATACAAAGATCTCCAAGACATCATTGCGATTCTCGGTGTTGAGGAGTTGTCGGAGGAAGACAAGCTCACCGTGGCCCGGGCGCGTAAAATCGAACGCTTCCTATCGCAGCCGTTCTACGTCGCCGAACAGTTCACCGGTTTTGCCGGCAACTACTGCTCCCGCGAAGACACGATCCGCTCCTTCGAAGAACTCTGCGACGGTAAGTGGGACCATCTCAACGAAGATGCTTTCATGTACGTTGGATCGATCGAAGAAGCGGCCGAGAAGGCCAAGAAACTCGCAGCCTGATCATAGGATCGTCCGAGGACGGCTTGGCGAGGAGCAATCCCACCGAGCCGACCGAACCGAGGCCGGAATCCGGTCGTCGGTTGAGATCACAAAGGAAAGACCATGGCCAACGATACGTTTCATTGCTCGATCGTGACCCCCGAGCGAGCGGTGCTCGAAACCGAAGCAAAGATGGTTTCTTTGCCCGCCCACGACGGCGAGATGGGTATTCTTCGCGGTCGCGCGCCGTTGCTTTGCCAATTGGGAATCGGCACCCTGCGGGTGGAGGGACCTGGGGGAAACCAGGTTTTCTTTGTGGACCGTGGATTTGCTCAAATGGTGGACAACAAGCTCACCGTGTTGACCGAGCAAGCCCGTCGGCCGGCGGAGATCGACGCAGACGAAGCCCAGAAGTCCCTCGACGAGGCGCAGGCCATGGACGTCAAGGGCGCCGAGCGGATGTGGGACGACGAACGTCTGGTGGCGATCCATCGAGCCAGGACACAAATTAAGGTCAAGGAAAAACACGGCTGATCTGCGGATCTCTCGAACGGGGCTAGCCCCGATGCCGACCCGGCCCTCGGACTCGCTTCCGTCGGCCGGGTTTTGTTTTTCGGACGGCGAGCTTGTCAAGGCTTTCAACGAAGAGTTGCCGAGGCGGATAAAATGCGACTGGAGTGGTGCCACAGTTCGTTTGGAGTGGGGGACCAGTGGTCGCCGGGCGGAAAGGCCCGTGTGTTACGATTCTCCCGGCCTACAAAGCCGAACCCCAATCGATTCAAGAGGATATCGGAATGACGAAGCCGAAAGTGTCTGCTCGATCACGGCGTGCAGTGCGTAGTGCCTTGATTCTCGCACTGGTTGGAACGGCCATTGGTCTTTCGATCCGTTTGGGTAGCACCGAAGAGGTGGTGATTCGGCAGGTCCGAGCTACAGCTCCGTTCCAACCCGCGTCGCCGGCATCGCCAGTTTATGAGTTGGCTGAATTTGAGTTCGCGGATGCACAGCTTCCGGAGCCCTTCGCATTGAGAAAGGGCCAGACTTTAGGCCAGCTGTTGCGCGGCCTCGGCATGTCGGGGCAAGAGGTCCACCGAGCCGTGACGGCGTTGGCCTCTGAGATCAACCTGCGAAAGGTGCGAGCCGGGCAGTCTGGATTGGCTTATTACGATTCCGAGGGGACCTTGAACTCGCTCCGGTTGGAACTCTATCGCCGCGGATGGTTGACGTTGGACAAACGGCAGGGTCATTGGTCGGCGTCGATGAAAGAATTCGTCCGGAGTAGCCGTCGTCGCAATATCGAAGGTAGCTTGGAGTCGTTTCTCTTCAACGATGTGGAGCGCGCGGGCGGAATGCCTGCCGTAGCGATCGCCATGTCGGATGTTCTGCAATGGGACCTCGATTTCAATCGGGATCTGCGCAAGGGCGATAGATTTGGTGTCCTTTACGAAGAGTCGTTGCTCGACAATCGATTCGACGGAATCGGCCGTATCTTGGCCCTGACTTACGAGAATCGGGGTGTCCAGCACGAGGCCTATCTATTCGGTGATGCAGGGGCGGAGGGTTATTACGACGCGGAAGGGCGACCGCTGCAAAAGATGTTCCTCAAGTCGCCATTGCCCTTCATGAGAGTGACCTCTCGCTTTACTCACAGCCGGTTTCATCCGGTCCTCAAGCGTAATCGTCCCCACTACGGGGTAGACCTGGGAGCTCCGCGCGGCACTCCCGTGCGGGTGACGGCCACCGGTTCAGTGACCTTTGTGGGGCGACAGGGCGGCGCCGGTAAGATGGTTAAAGTGCGCCACCCGAACGGCTACGAGACGATGTATCTCCACCTGTCGGGTTTCGCCAAAGGCATGAGCCGAGGCGCGAAGGTGCGGCAGGGGGACGTCATTGGTTTCGTGGGTTCAACCGGCCTGTCGACGGGCCCGCATTTGGATTATCGAGTCAAGAAGAACAAGCGCTATCTGAATCCGCTGCAGCTCGAGAATCGACCCGCCGAGCCGATCGATGACCGTCGAATGGCGGACTTTATCGAGCAACGAGACCGGTTCCGGTCCGCCATGCTGAACAGCTCCTCAAGTCCCGAGATGCCGCCGAGACGCGCCTCTGAGTCGCAGCGGCCGGCTCGAACAGCACGCTAGCCTCAGCCGTGATGTGGGCCCCGCGCCTCGCCGCCCTCTTCGGAGTCGCCATCGTGGCGGCTTGCGGTGTCTCCCGTTCGTCCCCCCCGGTGGAGTCCTCACGTCCGAACGTCCTATTGATCGTGGTGGACACCCTGCGGGCGGACCGATTGAGCTTTTACGGGCACGATCGAGATACCAGTCCGCAGATGAAAAAACACATCGCGGATCGGGGCGTCGTCATGGACCAAGCCTACGCGCAGGCTCCTTGGACCCTCCCTTCCGTGGCGTCGATGATGACCGGGCTCGATCCTGCACACTTTCTCGACGAAAGTGGTCATCCCTGGGGTCTGCCCGAGCCGGCGACGACCCTTGCAGAAGTCCTTTCGGACGCTGGTTACGATACCCGGGCGTTCATCGCCAACCCTACTCTGCATGCGGGAAACGGATTCGCTCAGGGTTTCGATACCTTTGAAACCGCGCCTTATGACGTGGCTTCCCTGAGTCTTCATGCCGACAGCTTGGACTCTCGAGTGCGTCCGCAGCTGTCGAGCTTGCGCGAGCCCTTCTTTCTTTACACTCACTACCTCGATCCCCACGACCCCTACGACAATCCCGAGATCAAGGAGGGCAAATCCCCATTTTTCCCGGATTATTCGGGACGGCTCCGGGGGTCGGATGTCCACGGGCTCTACCTGCGAAAGCTCTCGATGGAGAATCCCGAGCAAGACATTAAGCATTTGAAGGCTCTTTACGACAGCGAGATTCACTACGTGGATCACTACATCGGTGAGCTTCTTAGAGCCCTTCCCGAAGAGATGGCGTCTAAGACTCTGGTGGTGCTGACCTCGGATCACGGCGAGGAACTCTTCGATCACGGCGGTTGGAAACACGGTGAAAGTGTTTATCAAGAGCAGATCCGGGTGCCGCTGGTTTTTCGTTGGGACGGAAACTTGAAAGCCGGCTTCCGCTTGGGTGCGACGGTTCGGCTGCTCGACCTCATGCCGACGGTATTGGACGCAGCCGGTTTGTTGTCGCCGGATATTGCTCGGTCCCTTGAAGGGCGAAGCCTGCTGCCTGCCTTACAAGGCCGATCGATCGATGGGGCTCCGGCGTTTTCTCGCCACCACGCGGAAGGTCCGGTACGTTTGTCGAGGGTCGACGGTAGGAAGAAGACGATTCTTTTCGACCGCGATTTCAACTTTGAGGCGGAGAGTGAAAGGCAAGAGGTCTTTTTGGAGCTGGATCGCAACCGCATGCAGAGGTTGGAGATCTATGACTTGGTGTCGGATCCAACCGAGCAGAGAAATCTGGCGCTGGGAGAAGAGGTGGCGTCGGCCGGCCGGGAGGCGTTGGTCGGCCTGGATCCGTTTGTCAGTGGGCTGCGGATCTTCGTTTCGGGATTGAGCCAAAGTCGGGTGCAGGGCCGAATTGAGTTGGAGCGTCCACCGCAAATCGTTCGTCGGTGGTTTCTCGGGCCCGATGACCAAGTGGAGCTTCAGGGTAATACCGTGACCTTCAGCTGGGTGGGTGATGGGGTGGACAAAGGGATAAGCGTCGAGGGGCCGGTCGGCAATATTCTCGACTTTCAGCTCGAGCCCATCGAACCTCGTCTCGAGGTTCGATGGGCGGATTCAACCCAGGTAGTTGAAATGCCGATAGGGCTGCGCGGTCTATTGACGGACCGAGTTCCACTACTCGACTCCACGGTGCCGGCAGTCCACCTCTGGGTTCGCCGGCCTCTTGAGCCGATCGGTTATGGGAGTAGGGATGAAGAGACACTTCGACGCCTAAAAGCCTTGGGTTATACGGATTAAGCCGTCTTGGTAAGCGCAAAAAAGCCCGCCTAAAGCGGGCCTTTTTGTCATCCGGAACTCCGTCGCTCGTTGCACGGGGCCTCGGGAGCCGCCTATCGACCCACCAACGTATGACCCCAGCGTGTTGACCCTAGCGTGTCAGCCGTTGTAGAGCGCTTTCTCTTCCGGTTCGTCGAGATGGTCGTCGTCGGCGTCAATCTCGTCGGGAACTACGGCTACGCCGGAGGCCTGACTTCTTTTGAACGCGATGAAGGCTTCAACCTCCCGTCGAGCATCGCCCGGCAGGTGGTTGAGGTCGCGCATGATCTGGACGTCCCGAGGCGTCAAGGCTTCCTTGTTGACGTCGTCGAAGAACTCGCTGATGCTGACGTTGAACTCCGAGAGAATCTTGAACAGGGTGTCGAGACTTACTCGATATTCGCCCTTCTCCATTCGCGAGAGGTCGGACTGTTGGATGCCGATTCGCGAAGCGAGCTCGGTTTGGGTCAGCTTGCGCTCTTTCCGCATTCTACGGATCCGCGGGCCGATCAATTGGACTTGACGGATCTTATGAACGAAAGTCATGGGACGCCTCCATCTCCTGGGCCGAATCCCCCGGACTCGCTCCGGGTGGGACATCTGAGCAACTGGTTTCCATCAACCAGCTGAGGGACCTGGGCGGAATCGAAACTTCAGTGATACGCTCCCGCCGGTCGACGATCCGCCGCGGCCGATCCGAGGCCTTGGAGCCTCTAGATCTATTGAGCCGTAGCTTCTTCGGACCGCAATTCCTGGGAACGCCCTGCGTCAAAAAGACGCGCTTTGGTTTGGGACTACGGTGTCGAGCCGATCCAAAATGTTATGGCATACTCCCATCTCTGTCAAGCTGCTATAGCCTGAGGGCCAGGGGCCCCGAACACTGCCGATGCTCCGATATCTATTCCTACTCAAAGAATTCGTGCGCCGCGATTTCGAAGGCCGCTATGCGGGGTCCATGCTCGGGTTTTTCTGGTCCTTGCTTCAGCCGGGCTGGCAGCTTCTTCTGTTTACCTTTGTCTTTTCCACGGTCCTCAAGATCTCACTGCTCGGGGAGCGTACGGAGAGCTTCGGCATTTTTTTGTTCTGCGGCCTCATGCCCTGGTTGGCTTTTCACGAGGGGGTTTCTAGATCCGCAACCGCGATTACGGAGAATTCCAACTTAGTCAAGAAAATCCACTTTCCAGCTGAAATTTTGGTCTTGTCCGTGGTGTTGGGGGGAGTGGTGCATCAGCTGATCGCATCAGGCCTCTTCCTAGCCGTGTTGTTGGTCGTCGGTGAGTTTCACTGGCGTGGCTTGCCGCTGATTGCGGTGGCGTTGCCGATTCAGATTGCGATGACCGTGGGTCTGGGGCTTATTGTTGCCACCGCCAACACCTTCTTCCGTGACGTCGGACAGCTGTTGGGAATGGTGTTGATGGGTTGGTTCTACTTCACGCCGATCGTTTACCCCTTGGACCAGGTACCAGAGGATTATCAACAGCTGTTGTTGATCAACCCGATGACCGCCTTGGTCGACCTCTATCGCGAGGCATTCTTGGGAGGATATCTTTCGGCCGCTCGAGGACTGCCTTGGCTGTCGATCACAGCGTGTGGTGTGCTATTTGTTGGAATGTGGCTATTTAGGCGAATGAAGCCCCTCTTTCCAGACGAGCTTTAGGGACGGGCGACAAAAGGCGGTAAAACTTCCGAAAAACGCCATGTCGAATCGACATGAGAGCGTGATTCACGCGTAATATCCGGCTCCCATCCACGAAAGCAACGCTCGACGAGCGGCGAGGATGCGGCCTGTTGGTCCAAGTCGGGCCGAGCCCTAGATGTGAAGGAGAGATTTCGAATGCAAGCGACAAGAACAAATATCCATCGGCTTCGCACTCTCGGTTGGGTGACGATTGGCGCCGTGTCTTTGATCTGGCTTCCGGCGGTCGGCGCTCAAACCGCTGGCGAGGCCTCCGAGACGGCTGCTGATGCAGCCGCTCAGGAGCAAACCGTCGACGAATCCTACGATTGGATCATGGACGAGCAGCGCGGTCGACAGTATCGAGTTGAGCGCATCCCGAGAGTTGAAAAAACGTTCCGTTGGGTCAGCGAGACGGAGGTCCGATTCCCTGGTGGTGCGACCTTTGAAGTTGTGGAGGAAGAAGAGGAGTGGTTCCACGTCAAAGTCTATGAGCGACTCCCCAATAAGGTTCCGGCCAATACTCCTCCGGCCGGACCGAGCGAGGAAAAGGTCGCCGCCGTGGAAGCGGCCTATGCAACGGACATTGAGTCGGTCAACACATTGAGCTTCCAGTCCTTTGATAAGGGGCTACCCAGAACCGGTCAATGGCGGAATAGCTTTGATGTTGCCGACATGAATGGCGACGGCCATCTCGACATCGTCTTCGGCCCGGCCAGAAAAGGGCGCGCTCACCCCAATATCTTCCTCGGAGACAGCGCAGGAAATTGGCAGACGTGGAACGATGTTCGCTACGCTCCTGCTCCCTACGACTACGGTGCTGTTCAAGTAGGCGATCTGGACGGTGACGGGCATTTAGACATGGTCTTCGGCATCCATCTTCGAGGCATGTTCGTCGCTCGTTCCGATGGCAAGGGTGGCTTTGAGCCGTGGTCGGAAGGCATTGAAATCGACATGCCCGGCGCCGGCGGTGATGCGACGTCATTCTCGTCCAGGGCTTTGAAGCTGGTGGACTGGGATGGCGACGGCAAACTCGACATTGTCGCGTTGGGAGAAGGGCCGAAGGGGCTGAAGACCCAGAAAAACAAAAAGGGCGGGCAGAACCAGCTGATCAACACCGCGCGCGGATTTCTGGTCTACCTCAACAATGGGGACGGAACTTGGAAGGTCCACGCCCAAGAGCGAGGAGATAACCAGCGAGCGAACTTCGGCGACAACTTCGCAATCGACGATCTCGATGGTGACGGTCACTGGGACTTGGCTACCGTCACCCGGCAGCTGGGGAGCAAGCTGGTCCTCGCCGAAACGGACGATACGACTATCACTTACCGTCAGGTTGAGGCTGTGCGTCCGAAAGCTTTCGTCGACGCGGTTGAATTTGCCGATGTGGATCGGGACGGCCACAAGGATTTGATCCTCAGTTACCGCAACCGCGAACTCGAAACTTGGCGCTCCGGCATCGACATTCTCTTCTACGAGAAAGAGGGGGGCGAATTCCGCGCCGAAACCCTCTATTCGATTGACGGGAGAACAAATTTCGGAGCACTGGCGACCGGCAACCTCAACAACGATGGACGGCTCGACATTGTGGCTGGCGACAACGAGGGCAATATCTGGGTCTTCCTTTCCAAAGAGAAGGAAGGCTTCGTATTGGAGAACGCGGAGGAGCTGAGCCAAAAACGAGATGGCTGCCGTGCTTTTGATATTTCGTTGATCGACCTGGACAAGGATTCCGTGGACGAAATGATCGTCAGCTTTGCCGGCGAGCCGACGGGTTACCCTGGTTTCCCCAACTTGAGCAAGCCGGGCTGTGTGAGAGAAGGCGCGGTGAGAGCCTGGAAGGTAACCGCCAAGCAGCAGGCGCCCTAGCAGCCGCACCACTCGCCAACTGCGGACTTCGGCGTTTTGTCATCGGGCCTGCGTCACAGAAATGGGTACCAATCACGCAACCCGCTGTTCCCAGTAA
>CBDUGP010000001.1:0-389310 GCA_965366625.1 uncultured bacterium | reverse complement strand
CGAGCAGCACGTGCCCGCGGCAGGTTACGCGCGGTTCGCGGCTTCGAGGAAGCTATGAGGCCGGAAAACGGAGGCTTATCACTTGGCGAACCGCTTCTTAAGGAAGAGCGGGAGGGGGCAAGCCCCGGGCAAGCCCCCCAGAGGCCCCAAAATCCGAGAATAAAGAAAGGCTTGACACGCTATGGGAGGTTCTGTCTAGTCTTGCCGTATTGAGTCCGGCGGGGCGGACTGCGGGTGTCACTAAAAGCTCGCAGAGCCATTTCTTAGATCGCACAAATCTGTGAATTAATTGAACTTATCGCATATGTCCAGGATTTCTATCTCGCGCCCGCTTCCGTCCTCGTTCCGCCCCGCCTAAAGGAAAACCCATTTCTGAGCGGAACCTAATTAGCGCCTCAAAGGCTCGGTGAGTTCGCGGCAGCGGTCTTCGAGCAGCTTGGGCAGGTCCTTGGACCCACCGTGCTCGCCGATCAAGTTGACCAGCGCACTGCCCACGACCACACCGTCGGCGACCCCCGCGACCGACGCCACCTGCTCTGGAGTGGAGATGCCGAATCCCACCGCTAGGGGTTGACGCAGCCTGCGCCGAAGCCGTTTCGACTCCTTGAGTAGCTCTTTGGGCAGCTCCTGTTGAGCGCCCGTAATGCCGGTGCGTGAAACGTAGTACACGAAACCGGTGCTTTGGTGCTCGACTTTTTTGATCCGCTCGCGGTCGCTGGTGGGAGCCAGCAGGAAAATCGTGTCCAAACCCTGGCGACGCATCTCAGGAATGTACTCGCCGCCTTCGTCCGGTGGCAAATCCACACACAAAACACCATCGACTCCGGAGGCCGCGGCCTGCTCCGCAAAGCTCTCCACTCCCCGAGCATGGATCGGATTGAAATAGCTGAACAAAACGATCGGCACGCCCAAGCGGTCTCGATGCCGAGCCACCAAACGCAAAATACCCGACATGGTGGTTCCCGACTCTAGGGCTCGGGTGGTCGCCCGCTGAATGGTCGGACCGTCGGCAATGGGATCCGAGAACGGCACGCCGAGTTCGATGATGTCGGCCCCGCCGGCCACCATCGCTTGCATCAGCTCCGCAGTCCTCGAAAGGTCCGGATCCCCCGCGGTCAAAAATGGGATGAAAGCCGCACGTTTCTCCGCTCGGCAACGTTCGAAAACTCCAGCGATCGCGCTCACGGCGCTCCCTCCTCGGTTTTGCCACCCCATTTGCGTGCGGCCGGATGCATGGTGAATCCAGAAGCATCGGGATCCGACTCAGCTTCGCCCGATCGGCTCAAATGCTCGGCCCGCTCGGCCTCGTATTGCAGCACGGTCTCGACGTCTTTATCGCCCCGGCCCGAAAGGTTGACCAACATCAGCGCTCGCTTGGAGAGCCGCGGCGCAACTTTTCGCGCCTGAGCCAAGGCATGGGCCGATTCCAACGCCGGCAAGATCCCTTCGGTCGCCGACAACATGTGGAAGGCTTCGATCGCTTCCTCGTCGTTGATGCTCTCGTATTCCACCCGGCCCATATCCTTGAGCAGGGCATGCTCCGGGCCGATCGCCGGATAATCGAGACCCGCCGAAACCGAATGGGTGGTAGCGATCTGACCATCGCCGTCCTGCAGAATCCAGGTGCGGGTTCCGTGCAAAACACCTAATCCGCCGCCTTCGAATCGCGCCGCGTGATCACCCAGATCCGGCCCGCGACCGCCCGCCTCGACACCCACCAATCGGACCTTGCGATCGTCGATAAAGGCGGTGAATAGGCCGATGGCGTTGGAGCCCCCGCCCACGCAGGCAATGGCCATGTCCGGCGAGAAAGTTCCTGCCTGTTTTTTGAGTTGCCGGCGAGCCTCGTCGCCGATCACGCGGTGGAAGTCGCGGACCATGCGCGGAAACGGATCCGGTCCAAGGACGGAGCCTAGGATGTAGTGGGTATCCCGAATATTCGTCACCCAATCTCGCAACGCTTCGTTGATGGCGTCCTTTAGGGTCTTGCTGCCCGAATCGACCGAGCGCACCGTGGCTCCGAGGAGCTTCATGCGCTGCACGTTGAGGTGCTGGCGTCGGCAGTCCTCCTCGCCCATGTAGACCACACACTCCAAACCCAACAAGGCACAGGCGGTGGCGGTGGCCACCCCATGTTGGCCGGCACCGGTTTCGGCGATCACCCGCCCTTTGCCCATCATCTTGGTCAGCAGGGCTTGACCGATGGCGTTGTTGAGCTTGTGGGCGCCGGTGTGCAGCAGATCTTCCCGTTTGAGATAGATCTTGGCGCCCCCGAGTTCCTGGGTCAGGCGCTCGGCAAAGTAAAGCGGCGTCGGTCGACCGGCGTAATGGACCAAGAGGTCCCGAAGCTGATTCCGAAAAGCCCGCTTACGGCTCCACTTATCGTAGGCCCGCGCCAGCTCGTCGAGCGGGCGCATAAGGGTTTCGGGAACATATCGCCCACCGTAGGGGCCGAAATAACCCCTCGCGTCAGGGCGCGCTAATGCTTTCGACATGTCGAATCTCCTCGAAGAGCCGGCGCATGAGCTCCGGATCTTTTTTCCCTGGTGCGGCTTCGATGCCCGAGCAAAGATCAATGCCCCAAGGTTGTGCGGCACCCAGCGCCGCTCTCACATTGTCCGGCGACAACCCGCCGGCGATCAACACGCGTCGATTGGCCAGCAAGCTCGCCAACGACGGATCGTTCAACGACTCAAAATTCCAGGATTCACCGCTTCCACCGTAGAGGGTCGGATGACGGGAATCGATCACAAATCCCCAAGCTCCCAATTCGAGCCAACCTTGCAGGACGCCGGCATCGAGCCGATCTTTAACCCGAAAGGCCTTGATCGCTCGCTCGGCAACCGGCGCCACGTCCTCCGGTCGCTCGTCACCGTGGAATTGCAGCAAATCAAGACCCACACGGCGACCGACCGCTTCCACCTCGGAAACCGGACGATTGACGAACACCCCGACCCATTGGACTTTTCGCTCCGGGAGTCGTGCCTTAACCGTAGTATCAACCGTTGCGACCAAGTCCGCAGCTTGGATTTCGTCCAGGTATCGAGGGCTCGGAGGGAAAAAATTCAGGCCGATCAGATCAGCTCCGAGCTCGATGGCCCGGATCGCTTCGTCGACCGTCCGAACCCCACAAATCTTGACATGGGGTCGGTATCCCCCGGGCCGCAACCCGAGTGACGCGGCCTCTGGCTGAGCGACCTCAGTCACGAATTCGTGCCCCCCAAGAGTTGCGCGAGCTTGGCCTCCGGGTCCCCGGACTTCACCAGCGACTCTCCGATCAAGAACGCGTCGAATCCAGCGCGGCTCAGCCGATCGAGATCAGCTGCCGAATGCATGCCGCTTTCCGCCACTTTGAAAGCCTCTTTCGGCAATGAAGGGTAGAGCCCCTCCGAGGTTTCGAGACTGACGGTGAAGGTCCGCAAATCGCGGTTGTTCACGCCCACCAGCTCCCAACGATGACCGTCGAGCTTGGCGACATCAGCAGCATTGTGGGTTTCAATCAGCGGCACCATGCCGAAGCGACGGGCCATTTGGGCGTATTCGTGGAGTTCAGCAGCCGGATAGAGGGCCGCGATCAGAAGCACCGCTTTGGCGCCGGCTCGCAAGGCCCAACGCAGCTGCAGGGGGTCGACAATGAAGTCTTTAGCGATCGCGGGCAGCCCCGAAGCCTCCGTGCAATCACGTAAGAGGTCGTAACTACCGTGAAAGAAGTCCGGCTCCACCACCACCGACATGGCGGCGGCACCGCCCCGGGCGTAGGCCTTGGCTTGCTCCACCGGATCGAAAGTGCCTTGGAGCGAGCCCAAAGACGGGGAGCCCATCTTGATTTCGGCGATGACCGCCCGACCCCGATGGGCGGCTAAACCGCGCAGGAAATCATTGCCCTCGGGGGTTTGAAAACGCGCTTCCCGAGGCGGCTCGGTGAGGGTTTCGCGCCCACGGGCTTTGTCCAAACGCTCGTGACGCTTGGCGACGATCTTCGCCAGAATATCGGCGATTCCTGAGTCTGATTTCGGCTGGCTCACTGCGTCAATCTCCTGGGCAAAGGATATCCGATGCCGGGGCGGTGGGTGGCAACAATGTCCGAAAGCAAGTCCGCAAGCAGGTCCATGGGCTCTTCTGTTTGCCGATTCCGGATCGGAGTTCGGGTTGAAATTTCAGCCATCGAGGGCTGAAAAGGGCTATCTTCCGAAGGCGCATAATTGCTCGAGCTTGGCTGCTGCCGATCCATTCGCGAGAGCGGCTCGCGCGGTCTCGACCCCGGATTCTAGGCTATCGGCCCTCGCCGCCACGTAGAGAGCAGCTCCGGCATTGACCGCGGTCACGTCGGCCAAAGGCCCTGGTTCACCGCCCAACACCTTGCGCATCAGCTCGGCATTCTCCTCCGGCTCACCGCCGAGCAGATCCTCGGGCTGCGCCCGCGGCACTCCCAGCTGTTCGGGAGTCACCTCGTAAATCCGCACATTTCCGTCGCGGGTCTCGGCGATCGAAGTAGGTCCGGTGGTAGTGATCTCGTCCAAGCCGTCGTGCCCGTGAACCACCAAGGAATGCTCGGCTCCGAGTTCCGCCTGCACGTGTCCCATGATCTCGACCAACGCCGCGGAGAATACCCCCATGACCTGACGCCGAGCGCCGGCGGGATTGGTCAAGGGACCCAAGCAATTGAAAATAGTCCGAACCCCTAGCTCCTTGCGTATGGGCATCACTTCCTTCATCGCCGGATGCAAGTTGGGGGCGAAGAGGAAGGCAATGCCGATCTGGGCCAAAGCTTCGCCGGCTTCATCGGGCTCCAGGTCGATCCGAGCCCCCAGGGCGACGAGCACATCGGCGGAGCCGGAGCGGCTCGACACCGATCGGTTGCCGTGTTTGGCAACCGGCGCGCCGGCGGCGGCGGCGACAATTGCCGCGGCGGTAGAAATATTGAAGGTTCCCTTGCCGTCGCCGCCGGTACCGCAGGTATCCACCACCCGATAGATCGTGTGGGGAATCTCACGCACTCGACGGCGCATGGCGATGGCCGCACCGGCGATCTCGGCTGCGGCTTCGCCTTTGGTGGCGAGGGCGGCCAGCAACGCCGATTTGACCACCGGACTGAGCTTGCCGTCCATCAGCTCGCCAAAGAGCAGCTCGGTGGTCTCTCGGGTCAGATCCTTGCGATTCATCACGTCTTTCAAGGCATCGTTGGCCAAGCTCATGACATCACTCCTGCGGCCGCCAGCTGCTCTTCCCCCACCAACGGGGAGGGCGCTTCTTTCGACACCTCCACCCCGGCTAGGCGCAGGAAGTTTCGCAACATTTGGACCCCGGCGTAGGTCAGCACCGACTCTGGATGGAATTGCACTCCCCAATGGGGCAGCTCGCGGTGGCGCATGGCCATGATCGTTCGGATCGGCCTCTCGGGATCGTCCGTGTGCTCCTCGGACCATGCAATGGCCTGCAAATCGTCCGGCACGGTGGATTCGAGCACGCAAAGGCTGTGGTAGCGGGTCGCCTGGAAAGGATTCGGAAGACCTTCGAAAAGGGAGTCTGGCTGGTATTGCACCATCGAGGTTTTGCCGTGCATCAACCGTTCGGCCCGGTCGACGGTGGCGCCCCACGCTTGACCCAAGCATTGGTGGCCCAAACATACCCCGAGGATCGGGATCTGCGGTTTGGCTTCCAGCAGCGCCACGCAAATTCCTGCGGATTCCGGCCGACCCGGCCCCGGCGACAGGACGATGCCTTGGGGTTCACGGGTGAGCACCCCGTCGACAGTATCCGCGTCGTTGCGCAGCACCTCCACCTCGGCACCGGCTTCGCGCAGCAATTGCACCAGGTTGTAGGTGAATGAATCGTAGTTGTCGATCAGCAGAATCAAGACCGTTCCTCCAACTTCTGGGCCAATCCCACCGCAGCCAGCAGGGCCGCTGCCTTATTTTCTGTTTCCCGCTCTTCCGCCGCCGGATCCGAGTCGGCGACGATGCCCGCTCCCGCCGAAACCGAGGTTTCGCCGTCCTTTTCCACCAAGGTCCGGATGGTGATGCAGGTATCCACATCGCCCGAGAATGAGAAATATCCCACCGCGCCGCCGTAGGGTCCGCGCGATTCCGGCTCGAGTTCGTCGATGATTTCCATCGCCCGAATTTTCGGTGCGCCCGACAGGGTTCCCGCCGGGAAGCAGGCCAAGAGGGCATCGAGACCGTCCTTGCCGGCATCCAGATCCGCTTGAACCGACGACACCAAATGCATGACGTGGCTGTATTTTTCCACTTCCATAAACGCGGAGACTTTGACTGTGCCCGGCAGGCCGACCTTGCCGATGTCGTTCCGGCCGAGGTCCACCAACATGACGTGCTCGGCACGCTCCTTGGCATCGGCTTTGAGGTCCTCGGCCAACCGACGATCCCCCTCCTCGTCGACCCCGCGCGGTCGGGTACCGGCGATCGGCCGATTTTGGACTCGGATGCCTTCTTTACGCACCAACATTTCCGGAGATGCACCCACCAACGCCGCGTCCGGCAGCTCCAGGAGCACCATATAAGGGCTCGGATTCACCATGCGCAAAGCCCGGTAAAGGGCCAGTGGGCCGGGGGCGTGGGGCACCGTCCAGCGACGGGCCAACACCACCTGGAAGATATCCCCGGCACCGATGTATTCCTTCGCAGTCTCCACCGCCTTGCGATAAGTGGCCCCGTCCATGGATACCCGGCTGGTGGGTGCGCTCGGTGTATCGGCCTCGGTGGGCATGGCCACCGCACGGCTGGTGCGCGCGGTACCCTCGGAGGTGAGCAGCTTCGAAACCCGCGCCAGATCCTTTTCCGCCTCGGCCATGGAAACTTCGTCTTCGATTTCGTTGGCCACCACCAAAACCCGCTGGCGGGCGTGATCGAAGACCACCACCGTATCGAATCGGGCGAACACACCGACCGGCAAAGCGAATGGATCTTGCGGTTTGCCGGGCAGCTTTTCGATCATCCTCACCAAGTCGTAACCGAAGAAACCCACATAACCGCCGGTGAACGGAATCGGTCCCTTTTCGCTACGGATGGAGCGCAGCACTTGCCGTAGCGCGTCCAAGGGCGGACCGGGAACGGCTTGACGGGTCTTGCCCTTTTGGACTTCGAGGCGATCCTCGTACAGCCGATAGATTTCCCGGGGTTTGACGCCCAGAAAGCTGAACCTGGAAACCTGCTCGCCGCCGGTCACACTCTCCAACAGAAACCGTACGGGAGACAGGGGTTCGAGACGCCGATAGACCGCCAGCGGCGTCAAGGTGTCGGCCAAGAACTCGCGCACATGGACGACGGCACGGCGGGCTGCCGCGGGGCGGGCTCCTGCGCGCCGGGCCTGGGATTCTGACGCGCCGCCGTCCGAAGCCGAGGCCCGGGTCGAGGTTGTATTGCTCATGGGATGCTCCGCAAGCCTCAGGAAGACTGGGTATCAGTGGATGAAGGTTGATGTCGCTGGGCCAAGCGCTCGGCGACTTGTCGGGGCGCAATGCCGCAGTCGAGCAGCAGAACCAAGAGGTGGTAGAGCAAATCCGACGCCTCACCCACCAGCTCGCCTTCGGGATCTCGTCCGTCGCGGTCGTGCAGGGTGAGCGCGGCGATCACGGTTTCAGCGGCCTCCTCGGCCACTTTTTGGGCGATGCGCGGACGTCCCTTGGCGAGCAACCGGGCGGTATAGCTCGATTCCGCGTCACCCGCGTTCTTGCGCGCCTCGAGCACCTGGAACAACCACCCCAACTCGAGTTCACCGGTGGACGGCTCAAAGCAGCTACGGGTCCCGAGATGGCAAGCCGGCCCCTCGGGATGCACCCGATAGAGCAGACTGTCGGCGTCGCAATCTTGCAAGACTTCCACCACCCTCAGCACATTGCCCGAGGTACCACCCTTACGCCACAGCTCTTCTCGCGATCGGCTCCAGAACCATGCATCGCCGGTTTCGAGAGTCTTTTCCACCGCTTCCCGATCCGCCCAAGCGAGCATCAACACCGTGCCCGTGGCCACGTCCTGAGCCACGGCGGGCAAGAGCCCCCGGGAGTCGAATTTGAGCTTCGACGGATCTATGTTGTGACGAACCATCAACCTATCTCCTCGCGCATGGCGAAACCCTTTTGCCGCAGTTGCCGTTTGACCTCTGCCACGGTGTAGGTGCCCTCGTGAAAAATGGATGCGGCCAAAACCGCCGACGCGCCGGCTTCCATGGCATCCGCCAAATGATCGAGATTGCCGGCCCCGCCGGAGGCGATGACCGGCACGCTGACCCGGCTCGACACCCGTCGCATCAGCTCCAGGTCATAACCATCGCGGGTGCCGTCGGAGTCGATCGAGGTCAACAGGATCTCACCCGCGCCGAGTTCCACGGCGCGCTCGATCCATTCCAAAACATCCATGTTGCGAGCCTTGCGTCCACCGTGGGTGACGACGTCCCAAGCGGGCTCATGATCAGAGCCTTCGAGACGCTTCGCATCCACCGAAAGCACCACGCATTGACTGCCGAAGTGCTCGGCGAGCTCGGTCAACAGCTCCGGCCGCTCGAGCGCGGCGGTATTGGTCGCCACTTTGTCGGCTCCCGCGCGCAACAGGCGGGCCGCGTCGTCCAATTTGCGGACCCCACCGCCGACGGACAAAGGAATAAAGACCTGCTCCGCGGTGCGGCGGACCCAATCCAAATCCGTATCCCGGCCTTCGGGCGCCGCGGTGATGTCGAGGAAAACGATTTCGTCGGCCCCTTGCTGCGCATACCGGCGAGCAGACTCGGCGGGATCTCCGAGATCACGGAGATTTTTGAATTGCACCCCCTTCACCACCCGGCCGTCTTTGACGTCCAAGCAGGGGATGACCCGAAAGGTTAAACCGCTGTCTCCGCCCCGCTCCACTTGCACCCTAATCTTCGGCAATGGGTCTCCCGGCTGTTCTGAACTCATGGCCGGCCCCCTTCCGGGGCTTTGCCCTCAAGGATCTCGAGGGCCTCCGCCAGGGTGAATCGACCTTCATAGAAAGCTTTGCCGACGATCACCCCATCCAACTCCGGGGCCTTCGCCGCCTCGCGCAAGTCGTTGAGTCTGGTCACTCCGCCGGACAGGATGGTCGGCAAGCCGCTCAGCCGGGAAACTTGCTGAGCCAACTCCAAATTCGGCCCCACCAAGGTGCCGTCGCGATCCACGTCCGTGACCAGGGCCGCGGGGCAGGGCAAATCTCTGAGTTTCTCGCACAGCTCCGACATGCCTACTCGAGCGGACTCGGTCCAGCCCGAAATACGGACCTTTCCGCCGGCGGTCTCCACCGCCGGGACCAAGCGACCGGGAAAACGCTGGACCAATCGGTGGAATCGATCGAAATCTTTAACCACCATGGATCCGAGCACCAGGCGGTCGCAACCGGCCTCGGCAGCCCATGCCACCGAGTCCTCGTCGCGCAACCCTCCTCCCAACTCCACCAGCATCGGCGTCGAAAGGGCAGACGCCAATTTCACCAGGGACTCGATCAGGGGCCGCTGGGGCGATTCGCCGAACGCCCCGTCCAGGTCGACCATGTGGACCCGGCTGACTCCGGCGTCGGCAAAGGTGCGGATCAGATCCGCGGGATCATGTGGGTATTCCGTACGCCGGCCGTCGTCTCCTTGGGAGAGACGGATGACTTTGCCTTGGCGCAAATCAATGGCTGGAATCAGCTTCATGTGCCATCTCCAAAAAATTCTCGATCAACCGCAAACCGTTGGCACCACTTTTCTCCGGGTGGAATTGGGTGCCGAAAACTCGACCTTGTCCAGCCACGGCGACGAACGGCGCACCGTGCACCGCGCGCGCCAACACCGCCGACTCGGGCACCTCGAGAGGCGCGAACGTGTGGACGAAATAAAAGTGACTGCCGGCGTTGAGGCCTTTGAAGAGGGGGTGATCCGACCGCACGTCCACCAGTCGATTCCAGCCGATTTGGGGCAACGACACGCCGTCCGGCAGACGTCGTACCCGACCGGGAAGCAAAGCCAAGCCGTCGGTGGAGCCGAACTCGTCACTGGCGTCGAAGAGCAGTTGATAACCGACGCAAATCCCAAGCAGGAAAGCTCCTCGGTCGAGGGCCTGGCGGACCGCCGCTTCCATCTCACCACGCAGACGCTCCCGGGGCGGCCGAAACGCCCCGACTCCGGGCAGGACCAAACAACGGGCCTCGGCAACCACTCGAGGGTCGATCGTCAGCTCGGCTTCAGCCCCTAAATGGGCCAAGGCTCGCATCAGATTTCCCAGGTTACCGACCCCGGCATCGATCACCACCACGCGATTTTTCGTGCTCTTGGCGTTCATACCGTCAACGTTCCCTTGGTGCTGGGCACGTCGGAGCCCGACGCTCCCGGACGCAAGGCAACCGCTCGGCGCAAGGCCACGGCCACGGCCTTAAACGCCGCTTCGGCGGCGTGGTGTCCATTGCGGGCGCGCAGGATGTCCACATGCAGGGTGAAACGTCCGCGATCGGCAAAGGCCTGGAAGAAATCGACGATCAGGCTCAGGGGGAAATCTTGAGTGACCCAGGTGTGCTCGAGTTCCGGTGGAGCGGTGTAGACGAAGAAACCGCGCCCTGAGATATCTACCACCGCCCTGGCCAAGGCTTCGTCCAGGGGGGCGTAAGCATCGGCAAATCGCATGATGCCCGCGCGATCCCCCAAGGCTTCCACCAAAGCTTCCCCGAGGCAGATGCCGACATCTTCAACCGTATGGTGGAGATCCACATGGGTATCTCCCTCGGCGTGCAAGTCCACCCCCAGACCACCGTGGGTGGTCAGGGCATCGAGCATGTGGGCGAAGAATCCGCCGGGAACCTCGATCCGACGCTCGCCGCCGTCCAAATTGAGGGTGGCTTGAATCTGGGTTTCCCGGGTACGGCGTTCGACGGTGCCGATCCGGGCGGCTCGGTTTTCAGTCATGATCTCTCTCCAGAATCTGCGCTTCCAGACCCGTGGTCCAACATCTCTTTTAGGGCGGCACGCACATCCCGCAGCGCTCGACCCGAGCCCACGGAAACCCGCATGCATCCGGACAGCCCCGGATATTTCGAAACGTCGCGGACTCGGATGCTCCGCTGCTCTAGGCCGGCCCGAATCTGATCGACGTCCAGGCCGCTCGGAACCCGAGCTAAGAAGAAATTGGCCTCCGAGTCGAAGACCTCGAAACCCAGCTCCGTCAACATGCTCTGCCATTGGGGACGACGCCCCAGGATCGCCCGAACCCGTCGTTCTGCTGCCGCCGGCTGCTCTAGCACCGCCTGGGCGGCGAGACCGTGACCAAGGCCGACGTTATACGGCAGCTTGACCTTCATCAGCTCGTGAACCCACTCCGGATCGGCGATCAAATAACCGAGTCGCAGACCGCCCAGGGACCAAGCCTTGGAAAAGGTGCGGAAGAGCAAGAGATGGCGATGTTTCCTCAGTAAAGGCCGATAGTCGTGGACACAGAACTCGCCATAGGCGTTGTCCAACAACAGGGGTGCCCGCAGGATCGCCAATAAGGCGTCGACTTGCTCCGGGCTGACCGCGTCACCGGTGGGGTTGTTGGGCGAGCAGAGGATCACCGGTCGGCTCGGATCTTTTCTCACCTCTTCGATCAAGGCCGCCATGGGCAGCTTTAGATCCGACGAGGCCCGAATAAATCTGGGTTTAGCCGCGGCCCGCTCGATGAACATGCCGTAGAGGCCGAAGCTCGGGATGGTCGCCAAGACCTCGCCCCCCGGACGGCCCACCGCTTCCAGGGTGACTCCCAGCAGCTCGTTGGAGCCATTGCCCACCAGAATGCCGTCCATCGGCCAGTCGTGACGGGCCGCCAACAGCTCGCGCACTCGATCCGAGTGAAAATCCGGGTATTTGGCCCACTCGTCGGCCGCCCAGCGGGCGGCTACCCGCTTTTTGAACGCCGTCGGCAGCTCATAGGGAACTTCGTTTTGATCTAATTTGTGACGGCAGGGGGTCAGATCCAAGTGATAGATCTTGAGGCGTCTGACCTCCTCTCGGACCCATTCCCTGGGACTCGTTGCCGTCACCTCCATGTCCGAATTCGACATCGTCAGCCTCTTTCGCCTCTGCCCTGACCACGGTCTTCCCCATCACGGGGCGCGTGGGTACCGTGGGACCGCAAGCGTGCGGAGGCGGCGTGGGCCGGCAAGCCTTCCACGTCGGCCAGGACTCCGGCCGCGGCGGCACAGCGGGCAGCCGCATCAGGGCTGAAGCGGACGATGTGACTCCGTCGGATGAAATCCTCAAGGCCTAGAGCGGAGGTGAATCGGGCCGTGCCCGCGGTCGGTAGCACGTGGCTGGGACCGGCCAAGTAGTCACCAAAAACCTCTGGAGTCGATGCCCCGACGAAAATGGCACCGGCATTGCGCACTTTTTCCGCCAAACCCTCGGCTTGGCGGCCGACGAGCTGAAGGTGCTCGGGGGCAATACGTTCCGCCCATTGCAAAGCGGTCTCCATGTCCCGGACCACGATGGCGGCACCGAAATCCCTGAGCGAGGCCTTGGCCACCTTGGCCGTGGCAAGGCCCTTGAGTCGACGAGCGAGGGCTTTGTTGACCTCGCGGGCGAGCTTCGGGCGGTCCGTGATCAACAGGGCAGTGGCCATGGGGTCATGCTCGGCTTGGGCCAATAGATCCGCCGCGACCCAATCGGCATCGATGCCGTCGCCGCTGGCGATGATCAAAACTTCGCTGGGACCGGCCAAGCCATCGATCGCCACATGCCCCGAAACCAGGTGTTTGGCGGCGGTTACCCAGGCGTTTCCCGGTCCGACGATTTTGTCGACTCGGCCGATCGTCTCCGTGCCATAGGCCAAAGCCGCAACCGCATGAGCTCCTCCCATGGCCCAGACTTCCCGCACCCCCAAGCGCTCCAACACATGACGCAGGGCCGGGCTGCGGCGGAAACCCGCCATGGGTGTGGCGACGACAATTTCTTCGACGCCGGCGAGCTTGGCCGGCCCGACGGTCATCACCACCGACGACGGATAGCTCGCTCGTCCGCCGGGGATGTAAATGCCGACCCGACGCAAGGGTCGCCGACTCTCGGTCAGCTCGACTCCGCCCTCGGCGAAGCGAAATCCGCCATGGCGTTGGCCCTCGTGATATCTCTCAACCGCGACGATCGACCTTTCGAGCGCGTGCTCAAAACCCGCGGGCAGCTGACGGCGATCCGTACGTTCCGCCTGCAGACGCAATTCCCCAACGGCTTTCACTTTGACACCGTCGAATTTGCGCGCCGCTCTCAGCAAACCGCGATCACCGGTCTTGCGAACGCTTTCCACAATCGCGTTGGTTTGCCGAACGATGGCGGGATCCAGGATGCTCGCTCCACGCCCTTCCAGCCGTGCCAATAATTTATTGCCCGCGCGGCCTTCCGCTTTGGTGATGCTTAAGATTGCCATCTCATATCTCCGAAGTAATTAGAGCCAGGGTGTTGAGAGCCGGGTGTTGAGAGCCGGGTGTTGAGAGCCGGGCGTTGGGAGCCGGGGTATCCATCATTCCACCACTCCCGCGGCTTCCATGCGCCTTAGAAGCTGGTTCAAGACATCGCGATGGTTTTGATACGCGGCCCGATTGACGATCAGAATCGGCGCCACTTCGCGCACGGTCTCGAGTTCCACCAAATGGTTGTCCTTCAAGGTCCGACCGGTTTGCACGATGTCGAGCGCCACTTCCGACAAATCCAGCAACGGACCGAGTTCCACCGAACCCCAGAGCTTCAAGATCTCGGCGCTCCAAGATTTGGTCGCCACCACCGCCCGGGCGATATTGGGGAATTTCGACGCCAACCTCACCTGCTGGCCGGGGCCCGGTAGGGCGCTCTTGCCGATCAACGACAAGCGGCTGCGCCCCTCGGTGAACCTCGCCGGCACCAACACGTCGCCGCCTACTTCTTCGAGCACATCGCTGCCGACCACTCCAACGTCGGCGATGCCGTATTCCACGTAAAGAGGAACGTCCCAATCCTTGAGCAAGAGAGCTTCTGCGTTGAGATCCGGGAACGGAATCCTCAAGCGGCGATCTCCCTTTTTGAGGGAATCTAAAGGCCAATCCCCGGCCTGGAAGGCAGTCAAGGCGGTTTCCAGATTGCGCCCCTTGGGCAATGCCAGGCGGATCATCGGTTAGCCTCCGAGGTACGGCTGAGCAGTCGATCGAGGCTGAAGGAAAATCCGGCGGCGGAGACCTCCGCGCCAAGGCTGGAAAAGAGCCGGTCGTACCGACCGCCGGCACCCACCGGTTCGGCACCGGCACCGGCGAAGGCACGAAATACCAATCCGTCGTAGTAGGCGCGGGTTCCGATTTCTTGCAACAACGAGGGATCGACCACCTGATCGGCAAATTCCGCCAGATCGATCCGCAAGTCGATTTCCGGAAAGCGAGGTGCCAGGCGCTCTTTCAAATTCAGTAAGGCCTGCAGCCGAACCGCTGCCGCCTGCCCGAGCGCCGACGGATCCGACGGAACTCCGTCCTCGACCACTTCCAATAAGGCCCGACCCGCGCTTCGAGCGTGACGCCGTTCGCGTCGGACCATGGCGTCGACAAAATCCGACGCTTTCGTGCCGTCCGATCGTTCCAGCAACAGCCGGTCGAGGGCACCGGCGAAACCCAGAACCACCACCAGATGGCCTCGCTCTCCGATCCGCAAGAGATCGAGGAATTGAACCAACGCCTGCTCTTCAGCCTCAGGACCTTCCATGCCCAGCACCTCGGCACCGAGCTGATAGAACTCCCGCTGACGCCCGGCCCGTTCCTCTTGGTATCGCAGGACGTCCCCGCGATAGAAGAGGTGGATCGGCAGCTCGAGACCGGAGATCTGGGGAGCCAGCAGCCGCGCCAACATGGGCGTGAAGTCCGCCCGCATGGCCAAGAGCTCGCCGTCGCGATCGACGAATCGATAAAGCTCGGACCGACTTTGAGGGCTGAGCAGATCTTCATAGGGCTGAAGGTAATCCACCACCGGCAGGATCGCTTCTTGGAATCCGTTCTCTTCCAGAAGATCGACCATGGTCTTTTCCAGGCGCCGGTGCCTGCGCGCCCCTTCAAATAACAAGGCCGCGACTCCGGTCGGCAAAGACGCAGAGACTTTCATATGGAATCCTCCAATCCGAGGAGTTCGACGGCGAGTGACTCCGGAAGCGGCTCGCCGGTCATCAATCTGAATTGTTCGAGAGCTTGGTTGAGCAGCATGGCTCGGCCATCGACAGCGATGCGCCCGGAATCTTTGACCTGCCGGAGCAGGCGGGTCGGATGAGGCCCATAGACCATGTCCAATACCGCAGCACTCGGTTTGAGACGATCCGGATCAAAAATCAAATCATCGGTCTCGTGCCGCCCCTGACCGGTCGCTTGAATGACCACGTCGAAGCGAGAAGGATCAAAATCCGTCAACGGCAGGAAGGGTAAACCCAAGGCCATCGACGCTTTTTCTCCCCGCTCCCGGCCGCGATTGACCAAGGTCACCTTGGCACCGGCCAATTGCAAACCGTAAGCCGCCGCTTTTCCCGCACCACCACAGCCGACCACGGCGGCCGTGGCGCCCCGCAAGCTCGCACCCTTTTTCTGCAGGGCCAACACCACGCCGTCCGGATCCGTCGTTTCCGCTTCCCACACCCGGTCGTGCAAGACCAACGTGTTGGCGGCCTCGATGTGCTGGGCCCGGGGGCTCGACGCTCCGGAAACGGCCAAGGCCACTTCTTTATAGGGAGAGGTCACGGACAAACCGCGCAACGGCAAACCGAGAGCTTCCAAACCGTCGGACTCGACGATTTCAAGCCAAAAGTCGCCAAAGGACTCCGCGTGAAAGGCCACATAAACCGCGGGGATTCCCAAAGCTCGATAGGCGCCGTTGTGCAGCTTCGGAGAAAGGGAGTGGCAGACCGGATTGCCGACGATGCCGTAGAGGGCCTGCATTTCGCCGATCCGGGGTAGGCCGAAATCTTCGTGCAGCTTTTGGACCGTCAGCTGGCCCGGAGCACCCGGGATGTCTCCCAGGGCGCCGTAAATCAAAGGACAACCCAATCGCGGGGCGATGATGCGAGTCCAACTACCAATATCGCCTGCGGCAAAACAGATGAAATCGTCGCGCCGGAGATCCAAGAGCAGGGCCAGGCAACAGAGATCGTCACCCGACTCCTTCGCCGTCGGAATCATCTTGTAGTACTTGGCCCGAGTCTTCGAAAGGAGGTCGAATCGTTGTTTGAGACCGGTGAGATGAGTTGCCGGGCCATGCCACGAGATCAATCGACGCTCTGGTGGAATCTCCACCAGGATTTCGGGCGAGAGATCGCGATCCCCTTCGAGATCCACGAGATCATATTCCGCTTGGGCAGCCAACAGGCGCTTTCGTCTTGCTAGACGCCCTCCCTCAAAGTTGCCGCCTTCGCTTTTGGACCTGAGGGTGTAGATCAACCCACCGGCGAATTTGTCACGAAGCCATTCCGTGCTCAGCTCGCCCACCAGATCCCCGCGCACTTCGAGCCACCCTACCCCTGGGGGTAAGGTCTCGAATTCCTGGCCATCGGCTGAGGGAGCCGAAGTCAAGGTGGCAACCAGCGTCGTTTCTCGCAAAGCAAAAACCTCTTTCCGTTAGCGGCCCCGGTGGAGGGGACCCGGAAAGAGGTCTAGCCATAGTCGCTCTGATCCTCGCCCCGGGTCCGCACGCGGCCGGGACGAAACCCGACCTAAGAACCGAAATGATGCACGCCGTGCCACCACCAGCCGTGGCTGGAGCAAGGATGGGTCATGTGGTGGTGGGTGGAAATCATGGGCTCAGGTTCGGGAATTGTCGGATATCGTCTGCCAAATCAACAAATCAAGCGTTGACCGGCGAATTAAAGCAGGCGGTCAGGGGGGTGTCAAGGGGTCATGGAAAGGAAAGTGCCCGCTACCTGAGCGGTTATGGGCCGTCCTCTAGACCCGCGAGAGACCTTACATAAAAATTGCAAAAAGCAAATGAATGAGAGTTTGTCCTACATCACAATCGGCCCAGCGCGGATGGCCGGAGCCCATGTCAGGGTCTAACATTAGCAATGTCGAAACGGGGCCTCGGGCCGGCAGGTCGAAACGATTCAACTCGTTGCCTCGCCCGAACCAAAAAGCCTAGATTCGACGGATTGGGTTCAAGTCTCCTAACGGATTCAGATGATCTGGATACTTTATGAGGGATGTGAATCTGGAGGGATGCAAGGCCGCGAGGCCTTACAAAGGGGTTCTTATTATTGACCGGAGGGATGGAGGTTTCGACCTTCGCAAAGGGGTGTCTTGTTAGTTCTCATCAGGGGATTTTTCCCCAAGCCTCGGGACGAACCTAGCTTCTTCGGATCGTAAAATCTGAGAAGCTGAGGCCGATTCGTCGGCCTGCGTCGTCAGCGCAAGCAGACAACGTGCTTTTGTCAAGCGGGTAGAAAGACCGGGAGCGTGACTCAACGCTTCCGGCATTTTCTTTTTGGGCAAAACCCAGGCCCCTTACTCGCAGACTGTCCACCCGCCCCAAGGTTGTGCCAAAATCCACCCATGGCGGAAAAGCCCCAAATATTAGTGATCGACGACGAAACCGGGTCGCGCGAATCCATGGCGATCGCGATCGAAAAAGCCGGTTTGACGGTGCGTACTTTCGACGACGCCCGCAATGCCCTCACCTTTCTCGGCTCTACTCCCGAAGTCCAATTAGTGGTGTGCGACCTACGCATGCCCGAAATGGACGGTATCGAGTTCTTACAACAAGCGCGCAAACAGGATTTGGACATCGCGATCGTCCTGGTGACCGGTTTCGGGTCGATCGAAAATGCTGTCCAAGCGATGCAGGTCGGGGCCGACGACTACCTGACCAAACCGGTTGATCTCTACGAGCTGCGGAAGCGGGTCATGAACTTGCTCGACAATCGCCGGCTCAAAGAAGAGGTCACCAGTCTCCGGCAGATGCTCGATAAGCGTTTCGGATTCGAGAGCATCATCGGCAAATCGGACAGCATGGAGCGGCTGTTCGAAAAAATGCGCATGGTGGCACCCACCCGCTCCAGCGTATTGATCACCGGCGAATCCGGCACCGGCAAAGAGCTGGTCGCCAACGCCTTGCACTTAAATAGCCCGCGGGCTCACGAGCGATTTCTCGCCATCAACTGTGGCGCGATTCCCCATGAAATCCTGGAAAGCGAGCTATTCGGTCACGAGCGCGGAGCATTTACCGGAGCGGTCTCGCGCAAGATCGGTAAATTCGAAGTGGCCCACAAGGGCACGCTCTTCCTCGACGAAATCGGCGAGCTTTCTGCGGCTCTCCAAGTGAAGCTGCTGAGAGTGCTCGAAGAGCGCAAGATCATGCGGGTCGGTGGCCAAGAACTGATCGACGTCGACTTCCGCTTGCTCGCCGCCACCCATCGCAATCTCGAAGAGATGGTCGAGGACGGAGACTTCAGGGAAGACCTCTACTACCGGCTCAAGGTAGTCACCCTCGATATTCCGCCCTTGCGAGAGCGCCACGGCGATCTGTCCCTATTGGTGGATCACTACCTCAAGGAGCTGGCCGAGGAGCACGGCAAGCCGCCTATGCACCTGACCGCCGAAGCCCTCGACGCGCTCAACCGATTCCCTTGGCCGGGCAATGTGCGTCAGCTCAGAAACGTGCTGGAATCGGTGATCATTTTTCAGCCGGGCGGAGAAATCCCACTCGAATCGTTGCCGGCTGAGGTGGTGGACTCAGGATCCGCCGCAGGGCAAGATATTCCACCGGTTCAACCCTTGCTCGGCGAGCCTCGAACCATGGATGAAATCGAGCGTCAAGCGATTCTGGAAACCCTCCGTAGAACCCGAGGGCACCGGGCCGACGCCGCCAAGCTATTGGGAATCGGGCTACGCACCCTGCAACGCAAGCTCAAAGATTATAAAGATCAGGGTCACTATCAAGATTAGGAGCGATGGATGGACTTACCCGCCGAAGTACAAATCTCCAACGACCAACTCGCGATCAAGAATCAGAAAGCGACCCTGGTGAGCATCCACGGCCAAGGATTCTTCGAGCTGAGAATGGGGTTCAATAACCGCCAGCACAAGGTTTTAGTACCGATCCAGTCCACGTCGATCATCTTCCGGGATCCCGAGCCCGAGTTCCCCACCGACCTAGAAATCGAACGGTAGAAGGTAGTGCCGGCGGGGATGGAGAACGAATCCCGCGAACCGGCTGTGAGACTCACCGACGCCCAGCAGCCATGGCCGCAAGCATCTCCGTCACCGAAGCGGTCATTCCCACCATGGCCGCTCGGCTGACGAGCCAATGGCCGATATTGAGTTCTTCAACCTGTGGGATAGCAGCGATCGCCCCTACGTTCGAGGTCGTGATGCCGTGCCCAGCGAATACCGCGAACCCTAAGTCCGCCCCTCGTTCGGCTACCCTCCGCACCTTTTCGAGTTCTGATTCGATTGCCTGGACATCCGATCCGAGCGTGACCTTGGTGAAAGCATCCGTGTTGATTTCAAAACCCGGCACCAAGTCACGATCCAGTCCAGCCAATGCGTCGAGCTGTTTCAGGTCGGGATCCAGAAAAACCGAAACCGAACAGCCACAGCCCATCAATCGTTCGGCGGCAGCTCGGATTGCGTCGACTCCACGCACGACGTCCAGGCCACCCTCTGTGGTCACCTCTTCAGGACGCTCAGGCACCAAAGTCACCTGATCGGGTCTGGTTTCCTCTGCCAGCGCCAACATTTCGTCCGCCAGCGAAATCTCCAAGTTGAGCTTTCCGCGCACCTGACTGCGTAACCGGCGTACATCGTCATCCTGAATATGACGCCGATCACACCGTAGATGCGCAGTAATACCAGCCGCGCCGGCCTGCTCGGCAAGCTCGGCGGCTTCAACCGGATCAGGATAGGGAGATCTTCGGGCCTGCCTCAGGGTGGCGATGTGATCGATATTCACCGACAGCTTCAGCTCACGATTCGTTTCCATCCAACTCTCTCCGGTGACATTCGGCAGGGTCTCTAGTCCACTAGGATTTCAGGCCAGCTCGCTCTTCAATACCTCGGCCAATCGGTCGGCCAATGCTTCAATGCCCTGACGATCTGCCCCTTCGATCATGATGCGCACGAGGGATTCGGTGCCGCTATAACGCAACACCAAACGGCCGTCGTTACCGAGTTCCTCTTTGATCTCCCGAGCGGCGGCGACCACTGCGGGCAAGGAATCGAGCGGCGGTTTGTGACTCACGGGGAGATTTCGAAGCAGCTGGGGAAAACGCACGAAGCCATCCAAAAGCCGAGACAGAGCCTGGCCCGATCGCAAACGTAAGTCTGCCAGCTGCAGGGCGGTCAACAAGCCGTCTCCGGTCGTCGACAGACCCAGATGCACGATGTGGCCGCTCTGCTCCCCGCCGAGCACGAGCCCACGCTCACGCAAAGTCGCCACGACCTCGCGATCCCCGACTCCGCAGCGAATCAGGTCGATTCCTGCTTGCCGCAGCGCAACTTCCAAGCCGAGATTGCTCATGGTTGTCGCGACGACCCCAGACTCGGGCAGAGACTGTCGTCGGCTCAGGTCGGTACCCCAGAGAAAAAGAATGGCATCGCCGTCCCGAACCTCGCCTTGATCATCGACCAAAATCGCGCGATCCGCATCGCCGTCTAGGGCAATGCCCATGTCGGCATTGGCCTCGCTCACCGCGGCAGCCAACACCTCGGGATGGGTCGATCCTGAATTCAGATTGATATTACAGCCGTCCGGTCGGTCGTGAAGAACGGTTACCTCGGCGCCCAAGCTTTCGAAGAGTTGCCGAGCAAACGGAGTTGCCGCGCCAAAACCGACATCTACAATAACTCGGAGTCCTTCGAGTCGACGCCCTTCTAAGGTCGCAACCAGCCCACGGCGATAAGCCTCCAATGCCTGTTGATCGACCTCGAGCTGCGTGTGACCGCCGTCTACGGTCACCTCATCCATTCGGGTTTCCAGCAGGACCTCCGCCTTGGGAGACCATTTGAATCCGGTCGAGTCGATCAGCTTGATGCCGTTGTCAGGGTGGGGATTGTGACTGGCGGAAACCGCAATTCCGACGGCAGCCCGATGGTGCAAAACCGTAAAAGTCACACCCGGCGTCGGCACTGTGCCCAAATATTGGACTTGAACCCCCTGGGCTTGAAGCTCGGCTGCCAACCACGAGCAGAGAATCGGCGTGGACTCCCGGGTATCGCCACCGATGACGACCCTGGGAGAGTCGGCCTTGCGGGCCAAATCGGATCCCAGGGCGGCACCCAATCGACGCACCGTGGGCTCATCCAGGGGTGCCGTTCCAAACTCTCCGCGAACGCCATCGGTGCCGAAAAATCGAGGCTGGCTCAACGTTCTTCTTCCTTCTCGAAATCACCAAAGTTGATGGAAAGCTCAGGCTCCTCCATCGGCACACTCACCGTAACGATGGTCGGTCGGACCACCTTGACCAATGGATCCGAGGAAGCGACAGGCACAGACTCCTCGAAGCTGCGAGCGTGGCCGTCGAGATTGACGGTAGCGGTCACTTCCACCAACCGCTCGACTTTAGATCTAGGCCCCGCCACCAAAGCCTCCGACGGGCGTGCAACCGGTTGGGATTGCCGGGAACCCGCCGCAGGCTCGCCGGAGAAAACCACCCGGATCGGCAAGGTCTTTTGCAGACGCTCTTCCACTTGAATCGTGAAGCGATTCGGTTCCAACGACAGGGTTTCGAAATCCCCCGGAACGTTGAATCGCACGTCTTCGGTTTCGAGCACAATTTCTCGGGGGCCGGGTCGTCCCTTGGGAATTCGCGCCAAGACCTCGACGGTAAAGGGTGCCAGGCGAGAAATATCACTCGAGGGACCGCGCACGCTGACTTTGACACTCTCCTGGAGCTCGTAAGAAATCATGCCTTCGGCCGCCTGACCGTATGAAACCTGAGCCTCGACCACGCGCTCGGAAAGTTGCTTCTGCTCGTGGACCGCGAACTTGATCACAAAGGCACAGATCAGCGATAGGAAAAATAGGAATAGACTTCCGCGCCCCATCACTCTTCTCCTTCAGACTGGGCCTTCTCGGCCACCAGATATTTGATCAACAGAGTCGCCAACGAGGAAGACGAGAGCCGACGGTGCATCTGTCCGGCAACCGCCAAGGAGATCGAGCCGGTTTCTTCGGAGACCACCAACGCGACGGCATCGGTCTCCTCTGAAATTCCGAGCGCCGCCCGGTGGCGGGTGCCCAGCTCCTTGGACAGCTCCGAGCTGCGGGTCAGCGGCAGGAAACAGGTTGCCGCCGCAAGTCGGTCTCCCTGCACGATCACCGCGCCGTCGTGGGTCGGCGTTTCTGGATGAAAGAGAGAGACCAATAGAGACGGGGACACCACAGCGTCCACCGTGAATCCATTTTCGATGTAATTGCGCAAACCCTCTTGACGCTCGAAGACGATCAGGGCGCCGATCCGTCGATCCGAAAGAGTGGAAGCCGCCACCACCACGTCGTTGTAGAGGTCCTTAACTTCTTGGGCCGAAGTGCCCAAGCCCCAAAGAGGTGTCCTGCCGAAGCTCGCCAAGGCCCTGCGGATCTCGTGCTGAAAGAGCACTAAGATCGCTACGGGCAATACCCCGAAGAATTTCTCCAGGGTGGTTTCAAGGGCCGACAAACCGGCAAATCCCGCCAGCCAGTAGACCAAAACCAGCACCACGATGCCCAGGACTACCTGAACCGCACGAGTCCCTCGGATCAACAGCAAGAGGTTGTAGATGACCAAGGCCACCAACAAGACATCGAGCAGGTCGATCCAACCGGCGACCGGCTGTAACCACTGCGATAGTGTTTCTATCAATTCAGCCACCAGCAACCTCGAAATTCAGCCTGCGTCCGAGGCGGAATTTATCTCATTCCAGACCCGAAGGAATTGAACGGTCTCGAAAACATCGTGCACTCTGAGAATCGCGACACCGTGATGTGCAGCCCAGGCCGCTGCAGCCAAGCTGCCTCCAAGACGTCGACTCGGATCCGCGGGACACGTCTCTGCAATAAAGCTCTTGCGACTTGCCCCGAGAAGCACGGGGTTTGCCAGGGCCGAAAGCCGATCCAAGCAGGCGATCAAAGCTAAGTTGTGCGCCTGTAACTTGCCGAATCCAATCCCGGGATCCACCAAGATTCGCTCCGGCCGAATCCCACCCTGCACCCCTCGACTCACCACCTCGGTGAGTTCGTCGATCACTTCCGTCACGACGTCGTCGTAGGCCACTTCTCGTTGCATAGTCGCCAAACGTCCCCGACTGTGCATAGCGACCACAGGGCATCCGGCCTCCGCTACCGCCGCGATCAAAGTGGGATCACTCAATCCACCGACGTCGTTGATCATATCCGCCCCAGCCATGAGAGCAGCCTTGGCGACTGGGCCTTTGCGAGTATCCACCGAAATCCAGACTTCGCCGAGGCGATGGCGAAGAAGTTCGAGAACCGGTAGCAGACGGTCGAGTTCTTCTTCCGCCGAGAGTTCACGGCTTCCCGAGCCGTAAACCCCACCCCCTGGACGGGTCGACTCAGCCCCCAGGTCTAGGATGTCCGCCCCGTCGTCAACCAGCTTCAAAGCTTGGTCGACAGCCGCTTGGGGAGCTAGGAAACGCCCACCATCGCTAAAGGAGTCGGGAGTCACATTGACGATGCCCATGACCCGCGGAATGCGAGACAGCGTTAAATCTCGGCGCCCCTCGGCACTGAAAATCCAAGTCCGTCTGTGCTGATCTCCCAAAGGCTTCTCCTCGTCCGGCCTTGGTCCAACTTTGCTGCTCACCCGACCTAAAACAAAAGCCGGCGTTTGCCGGCTTTTGACTTCATGTGACCCGATGACTGATCAGCCTGGGGCCGGCGAGGGTAAAGAGCCCCCCAGCCGGGACTCTTCTTCGGCAGCGGAAGTCTCCTCGACCGCAGTGACAGGAGTTGCCGCAGGCGGATCCTGGCGCTGCGAATCGCGGGCACGCTTCAGGACTTCCGGCGCCAAATCCTGTCCGGTGAGTTCCTTGATGATGTCGTAAATCTCCCAACCGTCGAGGGATTCGCGCTCCAACAGTTCCTGGGCCAAACGATCCAATACCGCGCGATGCTCAGTCAAGATTCGACGAGCGTGCTCCAAGCCGTCGTTGACCAGTCGACCGATTTCCTGATCGATTTGGACCGCAGTGGCTTCGCTGTAGCTCGGGCGTTGGGCATAGTCACGGCCCAAGAACACCGGTTCTTCCGACTGCCCCAGAGCGAGTGGACCGAGACTCGACATGCCCCAATCGCACACCATTTGGCGAGCCAGGTGGCTGGCCCGCTCGATGTCGTTGCCGGCGCCGGTCGTAATATCGCCGTCTTGAATGATCTCTTCCGCGACCCGGCCGCCCATCAGCACCGCAATTTGGCTCTCAACGTAGGTCTGTCGATAGGAGTGTTTGTCTTCGGTCGGCAGCTGCATGGTCAAACCGAGGGCCCGCCCGCGGGGAATGATCGTCACTTTATGCAGCGGATCCGTGCCCGGCATGAAGGCTGCCACCACGGCATGCCCAGCTTCATGGAAAGCAGTATTTTCCTTCTCTTCGTCGGTGAGTATCAGCGTCCGGCGCTCAACTCCCATGATGACCTTGTCTTTGGCGTATTCAAAATCCACCATCTCGACGGTCTTTTTGTCCCGGCGAGCAGCAACCAAAGCCGCTTCGTTGACCAAGTTGGCCAGATCGGCGCCGGCAAATCCAGGGGTTCCTCGTGCCAACACGACCAAGTCGACGTCGTCGGCGAGCGGGAAGGTCTTGGTGTGAACCCGCAGAATTCCCACTCGACCGTTGATGTCTGGGCGGTCCACCACAATCCGACGATCGAAGCGACCAGGTCGCTGCAAAGCGGGGTCTAGAACGTCCGGACGGTTGGTGGCGGCGATCAAGATCACGCCCTCGTTGGTCTCAAAGCCGTCCATCTCAACCAACAGCTGATTCAAGGTTTGCTCACGTTCATCGTGACCGCCGCCCAAGCCGGCCCCACGATGTCGACCCACCGCATCGATTTCGTCGATGAAGATAATGCAAGGAGCATTCTTTTTGCCCTGCTCAAAGAGGTCTCGAACTCGACTCGCGCCGACGCCGACGAACATTTCAACGAAATCGGATCCGGAGATCGAGAAGAACGGCACATTGGCTTCGCCCGCAATCGCCCGCGCCAAAAGGGTCTTGCCGGTGCCGGGAGCCCCCATGAGCAAAACGCCCTTGGGAATCTTGCCGCCGAGTTTCTGAAACTTCTGCGGCTCTTTCAGGAAGTCCACCACTTCCGCCAGCTCCGCCTTGGCCTCTTCGACACCCGCAACATCCTCAAAGGTCACCTTCTTGCCCCCGGTGTTGAGCAATTTGGCCTTGCTCTTGCCGAATGACATGGCCTTATTGCCTCCGGACTGGAATTGCCGCATGAAGAAGATCCACAGACCGACAATCAGCAGCACCGGGCCCCAGGTCAGGAAGATCGCCAGCAGTGGGCTCTCCTTCTCCTTTTTGGCCTTGATCGTCACCCCCGATTCAATGAGCAGCGGGGTCAGCCCGTCCCATTCAGGAAATTCTGCAGTGAAGTCGGGCTTGCCGTCCGGGGTTTGGGATCCCGTGTACTTGCCTTCGAGCACTCGATCTTTGACTGTAACTTCCCGAATCTCTCGATTTTCAACGGCGGTCAGGAATTCGGAAAAAGTCAGCTCGCTGGGATCGCCGGACCCGCCTTGGATCGCTTGCCACAGCAAGAGAACCACGCCGAAAATAACGATCCAGAAGAGAAGGGATCGGAAGGTGGAATTCAAGGTCAGCTACCTTTCTCTCGGTCCGCGGCCAATGTGACCGACGGAAATATGTTCAGAGCGGGCTCGACGACCGGTCGAGCCTCGCCGGGAGTGTTCTTGCTTAGGGCTTGCAGCTCTATAATCCATACGTTTGAAGCCCTTTCCTCAACACGGCAGCGATCGTCCAAAGTTACACCGCAAACCCAAATGGGTCGGTCCGACGCAACCAAGACCGGGAGTCGATCCCGAGATTCGCGCGGAATTCGCCGATCGATCATCAAATCCTTGAGTTTCTTGGATCGGCGTGATCCGAAGGGCCTAATACGATCTCCCGCCCGACGGTTCCGAATCTGCAGCTCAGGACCGCTGGTGCCCGCGCCTTTCGATTGCATCTCGACCTGCTCAAGGGAGAATGCCGTTCTGCTATCAGAGCTTTCAAACATCCAAGGCGCGGGCGGCCCCCAGGTGATCGTGGCTCGGAGACCGATCTCGACCAAGTCAATCGAGCCCGGAGCCCTTAAAGTATACGTGAAATCCACTAAGGGTTGCGTCGACGGACCCAGAAGCCTCAAAGTCTGACGATCCGAATACCATCGCCACCCTGAACCGGCGTCACAGCTCACGACCCCAGTCCTCTTCTTGAGTTGTTCAAAGAGTTCCGAGCGGGCCGTCTTGGGCGAGGGATAGACACGCCCAGCAGCCCGATCCAGAGCGTTCAGAACATGAACTTGTAGAGTCTTAGGCAGTCCATTGAGGGCCTGGCGATCGAGCTGAGCACCTGAGCCGACCGCTAAAGGGCGTACCGCGACTAGATCTGCCAACCGCTTTTCTGTCGAAGCGATCACCCGATCAGCGGTGGAGGCAACCCTTCCGAGCTGCTGCACCAGAGCGGGTTCCTCTTTCATCCATTCGTTGAGGACCCGCTTTCGGATTTGATTCCTCGGAATCTTGAGGTCCTCGTTGGTGGGATCGAGGATCGGCTCCAATCCCAACTCGGCCAAATAGTCCCCTAGCTCCCTACGGCGCAGCTCCAAAAAGGGACGTAGCAATCTACCGCGACGGGCACGGATTCCGCCCATGCCTCGAAGGCCAGTTCCGAACATCAGTCGTAGGATCAGCGTCTCCGCTTGATCGTCCGCGTGGTGTGCCGTTGCAATCCAGGCTCCATCCAATCGGGCTGCCAATTCCTCGAGCGCCGTATAGCGTTGCTCCCGAGCCCATGCCTCGAGGCTGTGCCCCACTGTCGGTTCGGCGTTCAGACGAATCGGATGAAAACCTCTGCCGAGCGGAACGCCCAGCTTTGTGGCCAATCCTTGAGCTAAACGAGCTCGTTGCCCGGAACCAGGATCCAACCCATGGTCCACGTGACACGCATGCAATGTGAACCCGTTCCAATCACGGAGTCGAACCGCCGCGGCTAGCAACGCCAAGGAATCTGGACCCCCGGAGAAGGCAACCAGCAATGAACTCGTGGGCTGAAGGCCGGAGTCGTTGGACCGCAGTGCGAGGCTTCCGAGCTGAGCCCAAAGGTGTGACTCGATCCGGTGCCAATCGGTGGAGGGTGGGTCGGAGGCCGGAGAACCCGGACCGCGTACCATTATCGGGTGCATGAGGAGACAGGGAGGGGAAGGAATGGTAGCGGTGAAGGGACTTGAACCCCTGACCTAGCGATTATGAGTCGCTCGCTCTAACCAGCTGAGCTACACCGCCACATGTCCGCGCTGGTTCAAGCACCAGCGGCGACGGAAGATACATGATCGCCCCTTGTCTGTCAAAGGGGATCAAAGTCAGCGCAAGACTTCTTGGCAGCTCCGGAATTGACCAAAGAATTGACGCATCGCATCCGCCAACGCAGAGTCGTTCAGGCGGTAGATGACGTTTTGTCCTCGGCGTTGGTCGATCACCAGATCGGCCTCCTTGAGAACTGAGAGATGCCGAGAAATAGTCGGCTGGGATAGGTCGAACTTCGACACGATATCTCCGACTGTGTACTGCTGGTTCTCGAGCAATTGCAGAATCTCTTGACGCGTGCCATCGGCCAGAGCTTTGAACACCTTGGTCATACGGCGATTAGCGGTTTGGGAGCTGTGCATGGACTTTCCTCCGTGGGCTGGGAATTGGGCAATTATGAGATCTTCAGTCGCTATTTCAGCGCAAATAAATCAGATCGGGAGCCGTTGACGACGGAATCGCAGGGTGGAATCGAAGGGTGGCCAGGGCACCTGTCGTGCCTTCGCTGTCGAGGCTCGATCTTGCCGACGACCCACTTTGTCAACTGTACATACGATAAGCATCAACTATTCGCATTTTATTGAAATCGCCATTCAAGTTAGCCACCTCTTCGACAAGCTACTACGCAATTAATTGCAAAGTTCTCAATATACAAAATTTAGCAAACACGCTTAAACGAATCGATCCGAGAACATTCAGCCTACAAACGCAGAAAAGCTCCGCATTTGCGGAGCTTTTCTGGTCGAGCATCGAGTCTCAGCGGCTGGTATCGCTACGCGCGATATCGAGAGATCCTTGCCGATCGATTCGGTCCGGCTAATTCACGCCGGCCGCTCAGAGGTGGGACCAATCAAGCGACGAAGCGTCAACCGGCGAAACGTCTAGCGGCAAACGTCACCCAGCAAAACGTGCGGCGACCTTATTCCAATCCACGACATTCCACCACGCGTCCAAGTAGGCCGCGCGGCGATTTTGATAGTGCAAATAGTAGGCATGCTCCCAAACATCGACACCCAGAATCGGAGTCTTACCCTCGGTCAAGGGACTGTCTTGATTCGCGGTTGACATGATTTCGAGCTTTCCACCGTTCTTGACCAACCAGGCCCAGCCGGAACCGAAACGGGTCATGCCGGCTTTATTCAACCCATCCTTCAACTTGTCCAGACCACCGAGGTCTCGCTGGATCGCGTCCGCGAGATCACCTTCAGGCGCGCCGCCACCAGCAGGGCTCATGATGTCCCAGAACAGGGAGTGGTTGGCGTGTCCACCACCATTGTTGCGAACGGCGCCGCGGATAGCCTCCGGCACGGAGCCGAGATCGGCGACCAGGTCGTCGATGCTCTTCGCTTGCAAGTCTGCGTGCCCTTCCAGCGCCTTGTTGACGTTGCTGACGTAGGCGGCGTGATGTTTGTCGTGGTGGATCTCCATGGTCCGAGCATCGATGTGGGGTTCGAGCGCGTCGAACGCGTAGGGCAAATTCGGTAGCTTATACATGATGGGCTCCTCGTAGCTAAGGGTGTTCATCGAAGGCTCTTCTTCAAGGGCGTTCTTCTTCAAGGGCTAGGGGCTGGGCTCTCGCCCTCCCCAGCGCAAAGGTGGACTGCAGCAGGCCCGAATCGTTGCGATTCCGCAACCGGCCGCATTGTTGCGCTTCCGCAACCGGCCACGTCGTTGCGATTCCGCAACCCGGCCGCGAGCGCCTGCCCTGGCCGGCTCGGAATCGAATCAATATTGTGCCATGAGTTTTCAATGGTTGGGGCCGGACAGACCAAAGAGAACTCAGATTCACCGTTGACTTGAATTCCGTCACTGACTATTATTCGCAGCCCGACGGCCGGGGGGTTAGCTCAGTTGGTTAGAGCACCTGCCTTACACGCAGGGGGTCGCGGGTTCGAGTCCCACACCCCCCACCAGGACGGGCCCGCAGTCCACCGAATTGGCCTAACGGTCATGGTGAAAGTCGGTTTGAAATCAGGCGAAAAAGTTGTTGACAACCACCACCCGGTCGCAATAACTTTCGTCCTCCGACGCGGGGCTGAGCCAAGCGGGCACAGCAACCGAGTCAGCACTCTGAAGCCCTACTCCGGCTGGTTTCAGAGGAGTCGAAAGGTCGACAGTCATTGAAAAAGTTTGCGGGGTCGTAGTTCAGCTGGTTAGAACGCCGGCCTGTCACGCCGGAGGTCGCGGGTTCGAACCCCGTCGACCCCGCCATTCAGCTTCTTCAGGGTCCCAATGCCCTCCAACGACCGCTGTGTTCCATCGTTTCGGGCACGGCGGTTTTGTTTTGGTAGCCTTCACGACGCTTTCGACCTTCCCGGCGAAGTCCTTTCGACCTTCCTGGCGAAATCCTTTCGACCTACTTGGCGAAATCGTTCCTGGCATGACCATGGCCATAAGCGGTACCCTAAGAGCGACGGTTCCGAGACGACTGCCTCAAATCGACTCGTTGAATCGATCCAAGCTCAATCGTTGGACGTTGCGCTCCGTCATTTGCCGGGGCGAGATCTAAATCCAAGCTTTCCAGAACCGAGATCGTCACCACTGTAGGCGATTTCAACCTGACGGGAATCTCGACATGCGCGAAAAAATCAAACTCGTTTCCTCCGCCGGCACCGGCTACTTCTACACCACCACCAAGAATAAGAGGCTCTCGACCGAAAAGCTTCGCTTCAAGAAGTACGATCCGAAAGTCCGCAAGCACGTGGAGTTCACGGAAGAAAAAATGCGCTGAAGCTTCCGCTGGACCCTGGGTCCGGCACCCAGGACCCACCATGAGCCACGCCTCTAGGTCGACCGAACGACCCAAAGCCCCACCCTCCTTGCTCCTCTATGGAGGCACGGTCCTCACCATGGACGGCGGCTTCAAGGTCATTCGTGATGCCGAGGTGCTCATCCAGCGGGGTCGAATTGCTTCCGTTGGTAAGACTCTCACCTTAATGCCCGGTACGCGTTTAATTGACGTGACCGGGCATTTGGTTATTCCGGGCCTCATCCAAGGTCACGTTCACTTAGGTCAGACCTTCTTCCGCGGCCTGGGAGAGAGCCGGCTGCTCCTCCCCTGGCTCAAAGAGCGAATCTGGCCCCTCGAAGCTGCCCATGACGACGAGAGCGCCTATTGGTGTGCCCTTCAGGGTGCAGCAGAAGCACTGTTGGCGGGCACGACGACGATCCAAGACATCGGCATCGGTCCGGGCGCGAAAGGCTTGCTCCGCGGAATCGAAGAGTCCGGCCTAAGAGCTATCGCAGGCAAATGCTTGATGGACGTCGGCGAAGATTTACCCGACGGCCTAGCCCAGGATGTCGACGACGCCTTGTCGAGCACCGAAGCCCTCGGCTCCGATTTCGACGGCAAACCAAAACTTCAATATTCGATCAACCCGCGCTTCATCCTCAGTTGCTCCGATGAATTGTGGAGCGGCGCCCGGGACCTGGCCGACCAACGAGGCTGGCCCATCCACACCCACGCCCTAGAGCAGAAGGACGAGACTGAAATCGTCCGACAGCTCAAAAATGGTCGCGATGAGATCGAATATTTCGACGAGTGCGGCATTCTCGACACCGATCTCAGAATCGCTCATGGGGTCTGGCTCGACGACCAGCACTACTCTCGGGTCAATGATCGCTCCTTTTCGGTGGTCCATTGCCCCGCTGCCAACCTAAAGCTCGGCTCAGGCATCGCGGATATCGTCCGCCATCGCCAAGCGGGCGTCCCGGTCGGCCTGGGCTGTGACGGCGTCGCCTGCAACAACGGCTTCGACGCATTTGAGGAAATTCGCCTGGCGGCGCTGCTGCAGACGGTCAAACACGGACCCGGTGTCTTTGGCGGTCGCGAGGCCCTGAGCCTGGCCACCTGCGAAGGGGCGCGGGCGCTGGGACTCGAGCAACTAGTCGGCAGCGTGGAAGTCGGCAAACGCGCGGACTTGACAGTGCTGTCCCTCGACCGACCGGAGATGTGGGCGGCAAAACCGGTCGACTTTCACGATCTCGTTTGTTACAGCGCTTCACGGGCCAACGTGCGCCATGTCTTCATCGACGGCGAACAAGTGGTGGAAGATGGCCGCTTAGTCCACTTGGACCTGGATGACATCCGCCGTCAGGCCAACATCGCTCGAACCGACTTGGTCCGACGCAGCGGCCTCGACTTCTAGCAGGATCTCCACCCGGCATCTCGCCGGTTGAGCACCTCGATCAACTCTGCTACGCTCGGCACCTCTCTGCCGGCTTCGGCCACCTCTCCCTCTTCAGCTCCTCGCTGACAGCTGAACTACAGCAGCCCAAGGCACCGCTTCTCTGTGCCGCCGTCTTGCGTGCGTCCTTTCCTCCCCGAGAGGAACGGCCATGCCCTGTCACGATCCAAGTCTAGAAGCTCCCTGCACGTCCCCTTCAAACCCTGTCGAGCAACGACCGCCCAGCCAGCTTTTGGCCGCCTGTATCGGCCAAGGGGACGATCGTGACTGGGAGGAGTTTTCGGCGCGTTATGCCCCCAGAATTCGGTTTCGCCTCTATTGCGCCGGTCGTCGAGCCGGTATGCATCTCGGCCGGGAGGAGACTCTCGAGTTGTGCCAAGATCTCTTCTTACGTTTTCTCAGCTGCGAGCATCCGTTTCGAGGGCGGACCGACTTCGAGTTTTGGGCCTACATCAACAAGTCGGTTCGACACTTGGTGCTCGATCTTGCGCGACGAAAACGGGCGAATAAACGTCGAGGTTGCCAAGGCAGCTTAGCGGTCTCCTCCTCCAGTACATTTCGTTCCCAGTACCGAGTCGGCGTGCTCGGTGCCCGAGAGTGCGACCCCGAGCATGCCTTGCTGCGCAAGGAGCACCACAAAGAACTCGCGGACCGTTGCTTAAGCTTGTGTCGGCCGGCGAGCCCGCTTCAAACCCGCGCGATCCAGCTGACCCTATTCGAGGGCTGCACCAGCATCGAAGCCAGTCACCGACTCGATCGGGCCCTTTCCCCTAAGCAGGTCGACAACGTGGTCGCCAGGTTGAGAAAAGCCCTCCAGCGCGAAGGACTGAGTCTTGAACGTCGGGCTTCGGGGAGGCCCAGCCATCCCCTCCATCACCTCCTACCGCCCGTCACGACGCTCCACCTGAGCCGCGGAGAAAAATGACACCAACTTCGCTCAGCAACGGATTCGCCTTTCTTGATCGATGTTTAGCCAGACCGTTGACCTTGCTTTTCCAGCATAGATAGAATATCGTCGATAGTTCGAGTAACACTTGAGTTTCTATGCCTATCCAGCCTTTGCGACGCGAGAAACTCCCAGGAGACGAAGGTGATGAAACCACGCTTCAAGATCTGTTTGCCCCTGGCGCTTTCCTTTTTGCAGTTCAGCGCTCTGCCGGCAACCGCAGAAACGGTGCTCGGCTTCCTCGAAGGCCCCGTGTACCAAGGAAATGCAGGCACCGGCGCTATCGGCTTAACAGGCTGGGCAGTAGCCGACTCCGGAATCCGTCGAGTGGTGATTCAGGTCGACGGAGTAGACATCGGCCAAGCGCGACACGGCTTCAGCCGCCCGCTGGTCAACGACCTCTATCCCGGATTTCCGGATAGCATGAGCGCCGGCTTCACCTACCACTTAAACAGCACCCAATTCAACAACACCTTGCACCGGATCTCAGCCAAAGTGCTGACCAATTCCGGCACCGAGGTGATTATCGAGGGGACTCAGAACATCAGCTTCGTCAACTCGACACCGCTCTTGTTTCCCTTCGGTAAGATTGAGCAACCGCTGCGAAACGCCCAGATGTACGGCCGCTGTTCCCGCGATTGTATTTTCGACCCGGGAAATTCCATCTACACGCCGGTGTCCGGCTGGGCTTTGGATCTCGGCATGGAAATCGGCGACGCAGGTATGGCTTGGGTCGAAATCATGATCGATGGCGAGATCTACTACAACACTCGCCGTGACTGCACCTTCACCCCCTCCCTCGGCCTTCACCAGTGTTACGGGCTGCCCCGCTTGGATGTCGAACGGGCTTTCCCCTTCGCCATCGACGCTCCCAACAGTGGCTACCGATTCCTGCTCGATGTCGGCGATTTGATCACCTGCTGGGGTCTCAATCGCGGGCATCATACGTTGACGGTTCGCGCCGGCGACATTTCGACCCAAAACGCCAATATCGACGAGCACCCAGTTTTCTTCCAATGTGTGGAAGATCTGCCTCCCCAGGCCGGCCTGGTGGGCAACATCGAATCCCCCAGGGAAGGTGCCCTCTACGGTGACAACATCCTCTTCCAAGGATGGGCGTTGGCGATCGAAGGAGTCGATCGAGTCGATCTCTATATCGACGGCGACTTCGTCGGCACCGCAGCCTTCGGACTGGACTCCCGGCCGGGCGTGGCTTTTCAATTCCCCGGTTATCCCGATGTCGATGCTCCGGTTTGGGCGCTGACCTACGACTCGAACAACTTGTCCGAAGGATTCCACCAAGTCCAAGTTTTCGTGGTCGACGATCTCGGCTCCTCAACTCGAATCGGCGAACGGACCTTCTACGTCCAGAACCAGATCGACTGAGTTCAGCTCGAAACCGCAGCTGCACGAAACGCCGGATGCTCCGCATCCGGCGTTTTTGCGTCCAACCTCAAAATATAGCTCTGCTTACATCACTTTTACCGACGCGGGCCCTCGGCTCGGGTATCCTGAATGGGGACGAACGCTCGGCCCATCGGCCGACAAGGAGCAGTGCATGAGAGTTTTGGTGGTTGAAGACGACCCAATGTTGCGGGACGGTCTGATCGATTTGCTACAAGGCGCGGGCCACGAAGTGACAGCGGTCACAGACGGCGCCGCTGGATTTCAAGCCGGCCGCGAAGAAGCGTTCGACTTGGTGGTGTTGGACTTGATGCTGCCCAAGCTCGACGGTCTCGAAGTCTGTCAGCGGCTGAGAACCGTCCGCCCCGGATTACCCATCCTCATGCTCACCGCTCGCGGAGCGGAGGAGGACAAGGTCAAAGGTCTGAAGGCCGGTGCCGACGACTATGTCACCAAACCCTTTGGCGTCCGCGAGCTGCTCGCACGGGTTGAAGCCTTCGAGCGCCGCATCCAATCCGTGCCCTCTGAGCCTGAGATCATTGAGGCAGATGGCTGCCGATTCGACCTCGGCCGCTGCGAAGCCCAACGGGATGACGAAATCATCTCGCTCACCGCGCGAGAGGTCGGCATCCTGCGTTGGCTCCATCGCCATCAAAAGCGCAGCATTTCACGCGCCGAGCTGCTGGAAAACGTTTGGGGCACGGTCGGGAGCCTGCAAACCCGGACCGTCGACATGACCATCGCCAAGCTTCGGCAGAAGATTGAGGTGGACCCTTCCCAACCTCGAATTATCGCCACCGTTACCGGAGTCGGATACCGATGGGCGGCAGAATAAGACTGGCCTACCCCAGGACAGCCGCTGCCCTGATCTTGACACTCACCGCGGTCGCCGTGCCCTGCACTTCGTGGTACGTCGCCGGTCAGCGCCAAGTTGAACGGGAAGCCCAACTGGCGGAAAAGAATCTCTACGGCAAAGGGTTACGCAAAGCCGTCGTGCAAGCAGAGCATCTGGCCACCCGCTTCGAGGTCCTGAGGGAATCGGAGTCCCGTCGCCCCTTCTACCATTACCAGAACCTCTTCCACGATCCCAAAGGCGCAGCCGAAGGGCTCTCCGTCTCCGTTTCTCCCTTAGCCCAAAGCCAGGCCGACCCACTGATCGAAGCTCATTTTCAAGTCGATGAAAAGGGCCAGCTGAGCCTACCGACTCTCAACGAGACCTTCCCGGAACTCGGCCTCCAACACGGTGACGAGGCTCAATGTGAGCTTCTATGGAAGCTTAAGGACGTGGCTATCTTCTGTGATTTGGAGGCCGACACCGGCTTCCCCATCGATTCCACCGAGCTTTTCGACCTTGGCTACGGCCTAGAGCCCGAATCCGAAGATACTGACGCCCCCCTCTTTCACCCCTTCGGCGGGGCCGGCTCCGGCAGAGAAACCATGGGCCGCCCCGAAAAGCCCGAAATTCAATGGCTGAGTTCCACGTCTTGGAGACAGCATCTGGCCGCCAACGATCTCTACGCCGACCTCAAGCTTCGGCGTCCCCAGGAGAACCGCCCCCAGGAGAACCCAGGCAGTGAGGGCTCGTCGGAGCTGGACCCGAGCACCGGGTCTAGCTCCGAGCAAAAACTGGTCAGCGTCAGCACCGCCTCGATGGAGTGGCGGACACTGCCCGTCGGTGGGCTTCCCAGTTTGGTGGCCATGCGTGCCGTCGAAACCCCTGCCGGCACCTGGACGCAGGGTTTCACCGTTTCCAACTCTACGGTCAGCAGTGTCTTGGACAGCTCCTCCTATCCCACGGTTTTCGAGCCGCGGTCCGCGCGTAATCGCACAGGTCGGCAAGACGGCTTCATTACCGTGCCGATCGACGGCACACCGTGGCAGATTCGATTGGATATCGGTTCGGACTTGGCGGAAACAGAAGCAGCGGCCGCAGCCGCCCAGGCCCGGTTCCTGCGAGTCTTCATACTCGGAGCCCTCGGTGCGGGCATCGCTGGATTGCTACTGGTGTTCATGTTCTTCCACAGCGAAAAACTCGCCCAACAGAGGGCTCAATTCGCCGCGGCGGCCGCCCACGAACTACGGACCCCGTTGGCCGGCTTACGGCTCTACGGTGAAATGCTGGCGGAAGGCCTCGGAGACCCCTCCCGATCCCGGGATTACGCCCGCAGAATGGCCGGTGAAGCGGAGCGTCTCGGCCGGGTGGTGACCAATGTGCTCTCCTTCACACGCTTGGAGCAGGGAGGGTTTACGGTCAATCCCGAGGTGGGTGATCTCCAAGCCGCGGTGATGGAGGCTTTTCAGCGACAAAAGCCCGCGCTCGACGAATCCGGGGCCCAGGTCGACCTCGTGCTCTGCAAAGGCCTTCCCAAGATCCGTTTCGATCGCGACGCGGTCACCCACATCGTGCAGAACCTTTTGGACAACGCCGAGAAGTACACCCGCGACATCCACGGCCGACGGATCGTCATCGGCCTGAGCCACGAATCCGAGAACGTTGTGCTTTCGGTGGCCGACAACGGCAATGGGCTGCCGAAAACCCTGCGCAGATCACTCTTTCGTCCCTTCACCCGAGGTGGCTCTACCGCCGACTCACCGGAAGGTCTCGGTCTGGGTTTGGTGCTGGTGCGCATGCTCGCTAAAGCCCAAGGAGCCGAAATCACCTACCGAGACGCATCCCTCGGCGGCGCGGAATTCCGGGTTGCGTTTCCTATCCCTGATCCGGCCGCCGCCTAGCCGCGCGGCAACGCAGCTCCCCAGAACGGGCCAGAGCCTTTATTCACGGCATTTAGAAGCTCTGCCCGAGCGCCGTTACCAAGCGTCGCTTGGATCGAATTTCCGGTACAATTCGCTCATCATGCACACCGGGCTCATATTCCCGCGGCTGATGCTATTAGCAGCGGCCATCTTGTTTTCGACCGGCGGAACCGGGATCAAGAGCTGCCAACTCACGGATTGGCAAATCGCCGGGTTTCGCTGTGGAGTGGCAGCCCTGGCGCTGATGCTGCTCGTGCCCCAAAGCCGTCGCGCTTGGACCGGACGTACCCTCGCTGTCGGCGTGGTGTATGCCGTCACCCTGGTTTGTTACTCCCTGGCCAATAAAGCGACGACCTCCGCCAACGCCATCTTCCTGCAATCGTCGGCACCCCTTTACATCCTGGTGCTGGCGCCGATCTTGCTCGGTGAGCGCACTCGACGACGGGACTTCTTGTTGATGCTCGTCATGGCCGCCGGGCTGGTTTTCTTCTTTATCGGTGATCAACCGAGTTCGGCAACGGCGCCCGAGCCGGGACGGGGCAATCTCTACGGCGCGCTGGCGGGATTTTCATGGGCCCTTACCGTGCTCGGTCTGCGCTGGCTGGCCTCCTCGCCGGGCGCCTCCAGAGCCGACGCCGTGCGCGCCGTGGTCGCCGGCAGTTCGATCGCCTTTGTCGCCACCTTGCCTCTAGCTTTGCCGGTGGTCTCTTCAGCCCCCACGGATTGGGCCTGGATCCTCTACTTGGGCGTCTTTCAAATCGCCGTCGCTTATTGGCTGTTGACCCGCGCCATCGAGCAGGTTCCGGCCTTTGAAACCTCCCTCTTGCTACTGGTCGAGCCTATTTTCAACCCCATTTGGACTTGGTGGTTTCACGGCGAGGTTCCCACCCGAATGGCCCTGTTGGGGGGGCTCTTAATCCTCAGCGCTGCCACCGTCAAAACCTCGCTCGACATGAGCCAAGAGCGCCGAAACCGGGCGGCAGAGAACAAGCGCCGAATCTTGGTGCCTGAGAATATTTGATGTTCGGAATTCTTCCCCTCCGCAATCCGACCATGGCCTACGACTGGGGCTCCAAGACCGCGATTCCCCAATTTTTGGGAAGGCCCGAGTCACCCGAGCCCGTGGCTGAGGAGTGGCTCGGCGCCCATCCCAAGGCCTCCTCCGAAGTCTGCATCGAAGGCTCTTGGTCCCCCCTCCACGAGGCTGTGCAGCAAGATCCAGAGATTTGGCTGGGCGTGGCGGCTGCCCAAACCTTCGAAGGCCGATTGCCGTTCCTCTTCAAAATTCTGGCGGCGGCGAAACCCCTGTCGATTCAAGCCCATCCCAACCTCGACCAAGCACAACAGGGTTTCGAGCGCGAGGAAAAGTCCGGTCTTGCCCGTTGGCACCGGAACCGCAACTATCGAGACCGCAACCACAAGCCGGAAATCATTTACGCCCTCACCCCGTTCACGGCGTTATGCGGTTTTCGTCCACCGGCGGAGATCCACAGCCTGCTCGAGCGCTTTCAAATCGGGAGCTTATTGCCCGGGGCGGCCGAACTCGAATCCAGGGGCGGGTTGGCCGCAGTCTTCAGCGGCCTTCTGGCGCTCGATTCCGATCTGCTCGGGCGGATCCTAGAGACCGCCTTGGGGGTCGACGATCCAGGTCCCGAGCGGCGGTGGATGCAACGCATGCAAGGAGAATTCCCCGGGGATCGGGGGATCTTGGCACCCCTCTTCCTCAATCTGCGGACCCTCGAGCCAGGCGAAGCCATGTACACCGGGCCGGGCATCCTGCACGCTTACCTCGACGGCCTAGGCATCGAGCTGATGGCCAATTCCGACAATGTGCTGCGGGGCGGCTGCACCTCGAAGCATGTAGATCCCGACGAACTCCTGCGGGTCGTTCGTTTTGAGCACCACACCCCCCACATGGTGCGGGTCGAGCGCCCCATTCCCGGCGTGGAGATCTTCAAAACCCCAGCCCGGGAATTCGAACTGTCTAAGTTGACCATCGATCGAGTCCAGCCGTTCGACAGCCGGGCACTGCCCCAGGACCCGGGACCTCAGATCCTGCTGTGCTGTGAAGGACAGGGCGAAATCCACACCCCAACCGAACCTGTACACTTCGGCCGCGGCTCGTCCTACTTTGTGCCTGCCGCTTTACCGGGCTTTCGGATCCAGGGTCAAGGCGTTTTCTTCCGAGCCACACTCGGCGATCCCGTGGACCCGTAGTAATTCCACTTAGAAATCACCGAAAAAACCGATGAAGCCAAACGTGGGCCGCTGAGCCTCGTATACAAGGTGTTGAGCAATCCTGCCGTGCACGGCAGTGAGGAGCCTGCCTTGTCCTCCGATCGTCCTATTATCCGGCGTCGCACGACGCCACCGATCCCAAAGATCCCTGCGCCGTCCACCTCTCACGGGGGTGATCGATCCCTGTTGGACCTGCCTTTGACCGACACCGAGCCTGAAGCCGCCGAGCTGGGATTCGCGCGCGGCGACTCAGACTCTGGATCCACCGAAAATCTCGCCGACTCCTATCATCCGGACTCCTACGAGCCGGGCTCTCACGAGCCTCAGGTCCGATCGCCCCCAAGGTCCCGGGTGGTTCGAAGCTCAAAAGCATTTGAACGACCCAGGGGTACCAAACGTCGGTCACCCTGGGGCGGCTTGCTCGCCCTGAGTATCGCTGTTTTGGCGGCGGTGCCTTTGGGCATCGCCATCGGCTACAGCCTCAAGCCGCAACCGGCAAGGCCGGTGCTTTCCACCGACCTAATCTCCTTCGGCGAAGTTATCGTCGGCCAACACGGACAAGCCGACGCCCGACTGCAGAACGACGGCGAGGCGGATCTGGTGGTCCAGGGCTGGAGCATCATCGACGATCCGGCCGGAGCCTTCAGCCTGGTACCCAGCCCTAAATGCACGGGCATTTTCCTCAAGGCCTCCACGGCTTGCAGCGCCAAGGTCCGATACTCCCCCATCTCCGCGGGCGTGCACCAAGCTCGGCTGCAGCTGATCACCGGCCCGCCGGACGCGCTCAAGACCAAGACCCTACCTTTGTTGGGCCAAGCCATCGCCCCCGAACTCGGGGCGGAACCCGCGATTTTGCAATTCAATGAAGCCACCGTGGGTTATCGCGGCGGGCGCCAATCCGTTGTTTTTCAGAACCGCGGCAGCGCACCGCTGGAAGTTCACTCCATCCGGCTTCAAGGACTCGGCGCAGCCGACTTCGTACTCACCCACGACTTGTGCAGCCGACAATCCTTGAACCCGGAATCCAGCTGCGAGGTCTCCTTCGAATTCGTGCCCACCACCGACGGCGAGCGCCGGGCCACGGTCGAAGTCTCGGCGGACGCCCCGAGCCCATCGCCGGCGCCCACTTTGATCGGCCACGGCCGGGCACAAATCCCTTTGCTCGCGCTGCAGCCCTTACGATTGGATTTCGGTGAACTCCGGATCGGCCAACAATCTAATCCCCGGCGGGTGACCCTGCGCAACGACGGCAACGGTCCGTTGGACATCCGCTCGATCCGCGTCACGGCGCCCGAGATCTCTGCCGGTCCCGGAGATCGTCTCGGATTCCAGGCCGACGAGATCGTCGCCGGCTTTCCCTTCGAAAATGTGGATTGTGTCGGCAAATCGTTGGCGCCCGAACAGAGCTGCTCGTTCCTGGTCGCCTTCGAGCCGAGATTGGAACGTCCCGTGGGCGCCTTGGTGCAAATCGAGCACAGCGCCGCGGCCTCCGCCCATCGCCTTCCCCTCGTGGGCACCGGAACCGCGCCCCACCTCGCCCTGTCACCGGCGCAATTGGCGCACGGAGAGGTTGCCGTCGGTCGGCCGGGGGCTTGGCAAAGCCTAGATCTGAAAAATACCGGAACTGCCGACTTGGAGGTCGAGCGATTGCGGTTGCTGGGCACCGACGCCCGGCATTTTGAATTGTCCGCCGACGGCTGCACCCGAGCACCCATTCCGCCGGGTCAAAGCTGTAGTGCGCAGATCCGTTTTCGCCCGCGGCGAGACGGCCCCCATCGCGCTGAGCTGGAGGTGATCCACAGCGCCGACGATCGTCGGGATCGCGTGTCCGTGAACGGCATCGGCACCTCCGCTCGCCTGAGTATCGAGCCCCAAAGCCTGGACTTTTCGTCGGTCCGCCAGTGGCAACAAAGGACCCTCTCTCTGGTCTTGCGCAATGCCGGTCGAGCACCGCTGACCATTCAGAGCATGACCATCACCGGACCAATCGCGGGAGATGTGGTGCTCACCCAGAGCTGTGCAGAGCGTGTTCTTGAAGCCGGCCGGTCGTGTGTCGCCCAGCTGCGCTTCTCCCCCAGCCGAGCAGGAGCCTTGAGCGGTAAGCTCAAAATTCGCACCGACCAGGGATCCGAGCCCCAAGAGGTCGAGCTTCGGGGGACCGCCCTCCAAGAGGCTGACTCCTAGGTCCCCCGGGAGAGCCTCGTGTCCTCCCGCTCTTCTGTTGTCCCTAAACCGCGTCGCGACGAAAACGCCGCTCTTCCTGCCAGGCGGCGGAGGCGTAAATGCTCGGTGCGACCTCGATCACCCGGGGCAAGAGTTCGAAAAGCGCGCTTTGGGCCCACGGCTCCTTGTTGCGCTGGGCTGAGCCCAGCTCACTGAGCCGCTCGGCGATCTCGGAAAGCGGTCGATCATCGACAATTTGGGACAGAATCCGGCGCAACACCGCCATCTCCACCCCACTCTCCTGGAGGTAGCCACCTCCCTCGGCGACCTCCAAACCGTAGGGCACCTCAATCCTCGGCCCCTTCGCTTCAGTGGTCGAAGCCCCCGCCTCCCGCTGCCACTCCACCGCCACCGGGATCCAACCCTCGCTCGACCTGCGGGCCATGTGCTCGGCGGTCAAGGGCTCGGTCAGGACTTCTCGCATGCGTTCCTGGGTCATCTCAGATCCTCCGTCGATCGTCCGGTTTTGCTTCCCTAGGGTACGGCGAGATCGGGGAAAAGATCGTCAGACCGGGACAAGAAGGGGTCATCTTGGGGCGAGTTTGGACAGACTTTCGCGCACCGCCCGCCAGCGGTCAAAGCTCGCCAGGCTCGCAAGGTTCGCATCAACGCCAATCCGTGATCGATCCACACAGCCTCGGCCGGGAGGAGGAGTGAGATCGAAGGGCCGAACGACGGTCTCGGTTATTCCAAATAGAGCAACCAGATCACGTCGCCCGAGCCAGCCGGACCCCGGCTCGCCACCGCAAGCTCAACGGTACCGTCACCGTTCAGATCTCCCATCGCAGTGAGGGCATGGCCAAAAGAATCGCCGTCGGCGAGCTCGCCACCGAAGCCTCCGACACCGTCGGCGATCTTGCTCACCGAGCGCACGCTGCCATCGGCCTCAAGGGAGAGCAGCCAGACAGCGCCTCGATCCGTGCCGCCATCATCGTTACCCGGTGCGCCCACGGCGACGTCGACGTGACCATCACCGTCGATGTCGCCGAGCACCTTGACCGCAGCTCCAAATCGATCGCCGTTGGCCAAACGGCCGCTGAGGACTGGTGAGTTGGAGTCGATGGAGGCGCTACCTACGATGCTGCCATCGGCTCCGAGGCGCACAATCCACACGGTGCCGCGGTCCGTTCCCATGCGATCGTCCTCGGGGGCGCCGACCAAGAGGTCCACAACCCCATCGCCATCGAGATCGACGAAGGGTGCCACCGAGCCACCGACAGCGGAGCCCATCGCCCAAATTCCGGCAGCCGCTGGGTCGGTACCGTCGAGGCGACGATATTGCCAAACACGCCCTTCGAAGCCCGAGGAACTGTAGAGCTTGAGAGCTTCCAGCTCGGAAAAGGCTCGACCGTAGACACGGACCTCGTCCAAGGTGCCGTCGAATGGTGAATCCAGGTTGAAGAAATGGCGACCCATGAGGAGATCCGCCTCGGTCTCTACCGCTCCAGCACCGGCCGAAACAACAGAGTCCGGTCGACCGTCCACATAGAGACGTAGCTCGACGCCGTCGTAGGTGCCGACCACATGGTGCCAAGCTCCGTCGGCGATCCAACGGTCGCTGCTCAAGGTAGCTCCATTGACCCGCATAAAAGCGCGAGACGAGGGATCGATATATAGGTCGAAGCCGTCGTCCACCCGATCCCGTTGATCAACGATCGGCCTGAACTCGGAAGTAATCGGATGCCGGATCCAGGCGGAAACGGTGAGCATCGCCAAGGATTGCGCGCTGCCGGTCACGACCAGTTGATCGTCGAGACCGTCGAGCTTGACGCCGCCGCCGAATCGACCGTCGGTGCGCTGCGGCCCATTGGCGGGGCAATCCGGCCCGAGGAGGCCGTCGTGCCGATCCAGAAAGTCGTGGGCTAGGCAACCCTCTCTCTCGTCGAAACGCCAATAGCCGAGCAATCCCGCTTGAATATTGGGCGAGGGTCCGACCGCAAAGGAAATCGGCCAATCGTCGCCGTGTGTATTGCCGAGTAGGTCGCGGCAACGGACGTAGAAGCGATATATCTCTCCGTCCGTCAAACCGCCGATGTGCGCGGCGTGATGTTGACCGTCGTCGGTCGCGAACAGACTTGTCATCTGATCGAAGGGGGCGCCCTCAGACGTGGAAAAGCGACACTGCGCCGATTCGTCGGTGTGCAGCTCAAGAACTGTTTCGGTCGTGCCGACGGACAATACGCCGCTGGGGGCACCGGTCGTACGCGCCGGAGGCCTGAAATCCACTTGCTCGGAGTGATCGTTGAAATGGAAAAGAGCCATTACTTCGCCGTCGCTCAGGGCCCGGTTGTAGATCCGCACCTCGTCGAGGGTGCCGGCCAGGGCTGAGCCCGGAGCCGCAAAGTTGCGACCGATCCAAAGATCCGCAGCGGTGTCAATCTCTTGTGGTCCGACGCTCGTCTCAGCGTCCAAAACACCATCGACAAAGAGTCGCAGGAGGTCGCCGTCAAACGTGGCGACCAAGTGGTGCCATTGTCCGTCTGCCACCGAGGTTTGGCCACTGAGGGTGGCGGCGTCGATCCGCACGAAGGGGCGCGAGACGGAGTCGAGATAAAGATCGTAACCTCGGATCTGCTCGTCTCTCTTGTCGATCAAGGCTCGGAAGCCAGAGCTCGGCGGGTGCTTCAGCCAAGCGCTCAAGGTCAGCCGGTCGAGGAACGACAAGGCCCCCGTGGCCGGCACTCGCGCACCATCGTCGCTGCCGTCGAAGGCCACGGCTTCGCCAATGAATCCGGCGACCCGCTGTGGGCCGCCATAGGGGCAATCGGTCAAGTGGCCGTCGGCCGTGCCGGCGGAATCCGTGATCGTGCAACCGGCGCCCTCATCGAAGCGCCAATAGCCCACCAACCCTTCGGCTCGCGGCGGCGCGGAGACCTGGATCAGCTCGGAGCGGGTGATCGAATCTAGCAAGATGCCGTCCGAGATCGTCAGAATTACCGAATAGAGCCCAGGCTGCTGATAGAGGTGACTCGGGCTCTGATCCGTCGAGTCGATCACGCCGTCGTCGTCGAAATCCCAAGCATAGGAGTTGACTTCCGTGCCCACGGCGACCGAGCGGTCGGTAAATAGGACGCTCAGTGGTGAGTCTCCGGAGATCGGAGCCGCTTCGAAATCCGCCGTCAACGATGCGATCGGCGGCTTACCCAGGAGCCCGACCACAGCATCTCGATCGCCCGGTGTCGATAGATCATGGCCGAAGAAATGGGCGTTGCCTTCGAAGTAGCCGGTGAAGAGCAGGTCGGCGTCGGCGGTTAGTGCGAGTCCCGTTGGACGGTCTTCTCCGGCACCACCGGCGCTCTTCGCGTCGATCGCTTGGCCGGTGGCGTTATATTCGGCGATGAAAATGTCGCCCACGCCGCTCGACGTTAATTGCAGAGTGCTCATAGTGCCCTCGAATCGCCCGCTTAGCCAAATCTTGCCGTCCACGGTCGCAATATCCGTAGCAAATTCCCGGCCGGGTCCGCCGTCTCGACGCACCCAGAGCAAATCGCCCTGCGCCGAGTAGCTGGCGAGGAACGCGTCGTCCTGCCCCAGGGTGCTCAGGCTTTGGCTGCCGAAGCTCGCAGTGCCACGAAAGCCGCCTGCGAGCAAGACCTGGCTGTCGGGACCTGAATCGAGGGTCTGCACATCCATGGCAAATTCCCATTGTGTGCCGGTGCTCGGCGAGCCCGCTGTACGCAACCATTGAAGGCCCCCAGAGGCATCGAATTTCGCCAGAAAGATATCTCTTCCGCCACGGGTATTGACCGTGGTCGAGTCGATGGTCAGATTGCCTCCGATATTGTGGTGGGCAAAATCGCCCGCCACGTACAAATTGCTCGCGGCATCTGTGACCACAGCCCGGGCATAAACGACGAAAGAGCCGACCAGCGGACGCCCCCAAATCAGATTTCCGTCCGGGTCCAGTTGCATGACGAAGCCTTCTTCGTTGGCACCGGCGATGGGAAAAGTGGTGCCGTCATAGGTCATGGAGTTGATATAAGCGCCACAAACCACGACCCTCTGCTCAGCATCGAGGGTGATGTCCAAACCGGTGGTGACACCGCTGTCCGGGCCGCCGGTGGGCCCGGGTCCGGCACCTTGACGGACCCAAAGCAGATGCCCCTCGGACGCCAATTTGGCGACAAAAAAGTCCCGGCCACCGCCGGAGGTGAGCACCGTGCCGCCGAAGTCGATGCTCTGTTCAAAGCCGCCGGTGATGTAGATGTCGCCGTGGACATCTACGGTCAAAGCATTGCCAAAATCGTTGCCCGGTCCTCCGGCATGCCACAGCCAAATGGGCTCGCCGTCCGAGCCCATCTGGGCGACGAAAAAGTCCAGTCCGTCGAAAGAGGTCAAGGTCTGAGATCCGAGGCTCATTTGATCGGCGAAACGACCGATGATCACGGTCCGACCGACGGCATCGGCCGCCACGTCCATGATCAAGACTTCCCCTTGGCTCGACCCCTGCTGCAACCAAGCGGCGGAGCTGGGCACGGCACTCGACGGGCTCGACGAAAACAGGACCATGAGAGTCGCGCCCGCGGCGCGGCTCAACCATCGCGAGAAATTTTTCAGCTGACGCACGGTTTTTCCTCCTTATCCGATTCTTAGAAACTCGGACCACTGTTGCGGTCCCTGAGCTAAGAAGCGGTAGCGAAGGAAAAAAGGCTAGATTTTTTTGATCGAAATGCTTCCGCTCGGTCAAGAGTCCGCCAAACGCAGCAGCAAGGGCTCGTACCAACCTCTAGCGACGAGCTCGTCGGTGAGCGCACGGGCCTTGCGCTCCTCGCCCAGCAACCAGAGGGCTGTGGCTTGCGAGGACAGGCGCTCGGCGTCGAAGTCCGTGCCCGGCACGGCCTCGAGATCGGCAACGGCTTGGCGCCAATGGTCTGTCGCTGAGTTTTTCTCTCCCTTCAGACGCCACAGCCAACCGTAGCCGATATGGACGGAGGCCCGCCGCAACAAGGAGGGACGATCCTCAGGTCGCTCCACCACTCGACGATCGAGTCGGGCGAGAGCTTGCTGAAAAAGCTCTTGCGCCGGCTCGAGGCGGCCCTGGGATAGATGAACCCGTGCCGTTTCCTCCAAGGTGCGCACCGCTCCCGGGTCATCCTCCGCCAGACGGGCCTGCTGAATCGTGCGGGCCTGGTCGAGCAGGGATTCTGAACGTGGCCATTCTTCTCGCCAGCGAAAGAGCACAGCCAGCTCCAACAAAGTAACGGCCAAATCCTGGTGATCAGGCCCTAAGGCCTTCGACCGGATGGCGAGGGCCTCTTCAAAAAGGTCCTCGACCCGGTGGAGCTGTCCTGTGGAGCGCAAGACCACGCCCAGATTCATCAAGCTGTGAGCGACGCCGGGATGGGCGTCGCCGTAGGCTGCCCGGCGGATGGCGAGGGATTCTTCGAGCAACTCCACGGCCAGCCTGAAGTTCCCGCATTTGAATTCCGCCACTCCGAGATTGGCCAAACCGAAAGCAATCCAGGGATTCTCTTCCTCAAGTCGAACTCGCCAAATCTCCAAGGCGGCTTTGTAGCGATCGGCGGCTTGGCGCAAAGCACCCCGGCTGCCCGCGACATGGCCTAGGCTCTGCAGGGAATTGGCGACATCGGGATGGTCTGGGCCTAACGCCTTCTTTCGGATGTCTAGGGCCTCTAAAAAAGCTTGCTCCGCGTCGTGAAGGCGTCCGAGACGGAAATGAGCATGGCCCAGATTGTCGATCGCGGTGGCCAATTTATCGTGCTCGGAACCTAGGGTTTTGCGCCAGATCTCGATCGCTTGCTGGAAAAAAGAGGTTGCTTGCGGAAAATTGCCCTGGGACCATGCCAGGCCTCCGAGATTGGTCAAGGTGACGGCCAAATGGGGATGGTTCGGCGGCAAGACCCGACGGCGAGTGTCGAGGGCCCGACGATAAAGATCCCCCGCCTCTTCGAGCCGTCCGCTGACGTGATAGAGCAGTCCCAAATCGTTGAGGGAATAGGTCACATCCTCATGCGTCGACCCGAGCTCGCGCTCGCGCAGCTGCAGCGCCCTTTTCAGTTGCTCTTCCGCCAGGTCGAGTTCGCCCAATTTGCGATAGCTGTTGCCGAGTTCATTATGGATTGGCGCCAAGTCCAGGTGATCCGGTCCGAGTGACTCTCGGCGGAGCTGTAGAGCTTGCAAATAAAGGGCTCGGGCCGCCTCGTTTTGCGCCATGGACTGCTCCACGTCCCCAGCAGCCGCCAATGCATGGGCAAGCTCAAGAGGTGGCGCTGAGCTGTGCCCACGGAGTAGCGCCAACGCCTCTTCCAGCAGAGTTTTCGCTTGAGGGTAAATTCCCAGCTGCCGATAGACCCGTCCCATGGTGACCAGCAGCCGAGCGCGGACCAGTGGTTGCTCGGCCAGGGTGTGCCCGATGCGCTCGGATCCTTTTTCAAGCAACTCGTCGGCGGTGATGGACCGCCCCCGGGCCTCGTTAGGATCAGAGACCTCAAAGAGACCCACCAAAAAGTCCGCCACTTCGCGAGCGTGCCGGGCCTCCCGCTCTGCCGTACCCAAAGCTTTTTCCGCCCGCACTTTCTGCCGTTCCGTCTGGCGGTTCTCGTAGATTAAAGCCACCCCGAAGCCGATCACCATCAAGACAAAAGCCGCTATACCTGCTGCTGTGCGGCGATCTCGCACTATAAAACGACGGACTACATAGGACCAGGTAGCCGGTCGAGCGAGGATTGGTTCCAAATTTAAGTGACGTTTCAGGTCGTCTGCCAGCTTGTTGACACCGGAGTAGCGCTCGTCCGGCTTGCGGTGCAAGGCCTTGAGCACGATGGTGTCCAAATCCCCTTTCAGCGCGCTGGAGAGATTGATCTTGCACGCGCCCAGAGCAAGGTCAGCCGGCGAGATAGCCTCACGGCGTGCTCTTTCGCTGGGGGGGACCACGTCCGAAGCGGCAATCACCTTCTCGATGTCGATTGGCGAGCGGCTTTCGAAATCGTAAGGCCGCCGACCGGTGAGCAGCTCGTAAAGCAAGGCGCCGAGAGAATAGACGTCGGTGGCCGTGGTGATGGGCTCGCCGCGGATCTGCTCGGGGCTGGCATATTCGGGAGTCATCGGCTGGGCACCGCGACCGAGCGAGGTCACGGGCCCGTCGCTCTCACTACGCAAGGGCTTGGCCACCCCAAAATCGATCAGCTTGGGCTCGCCGTCGGCGGTGACCAGAATGTTGGTCGGTTTAAGGTCTCGATGTACTACCTGGTTTCGGTGAGCATAGTGGACGGCGCCGCAGACTTTGAGAAAGAGTTCGATCCGTGCTCGGATGTCGAGCTTCTGCTCACGGCAATAGCGGTCGATGGGTAAACCCTCCACATATTCCATGAGGAAATATGCCCGCCCGTCCTCAGCATGACCGAAATCGATGAGCTTGGCGATATGGGTGTGCTCGTCGAGATCGGCGAGGATTTGAATCTCCCGCCGGAATCGCAATTGGAACTCGACGCCGCCCAAGCCCAGCTGAAGAACTTTGACCGCCACTCGCCGCCGTACCTGCTCGTCGTCACGGTGAGCCTCATAGACTTCCCCCATGCCTCCACGGCCGAGTTCTCGCCCCAAGGTGTAGTCAGAGATTTGAGGTTTCGACGGTGCCGGCTCGAGCAAGGTGGAAAAGGAGCCGAGAGCCGGTTCTTCCAAGAAATCCACCGCTCCGAGATCGGCGTGCAACAGAGCCTCGACCTCCTGGAGAAGACCATCGTCCCCCGCACATTCTCGGGCCAGAAAAACTTTCCACTCCGCCGCGCCTAGGTTCTCAGCCGCGGCCACGAGTTCTCTCGTTTTTTGCCAGCGCTCAGCGTCCATATTTTGCTCCGTGGTTTTTCGGCTGCTAAGCCAATCGCCGAGCGAGCCACTTCTTCGCCATGGCCCAATCGTCTTTCACCGTGGATACCGAGCAAGCCAGTACGTCGGCGATCTCCTGCGAGTTCAGACCGACGAAATACTTCAGCTCAACCACATCTGCCGCGCGGGCGTCTTGTTGCTCGAGCTCTTCCAGAGCCTGATCCAGGGCGAGCAGAGTCAGTGGATCCACGGTTTCCTTAATCCGGCCCCGGAACCGAGATTCCTCGCACAGGGAGATCTTCTCGACTCCACCTCCCCGCTTGGCCGTTCTCTTTTGCCGAGCGTGGTCGACCAATAGTCTTCGGATCAACAAGCCGGCAAAACTAAAGAATTGAGCCCGGCTCTGCCAATGAGTGTTCTTCTGACCGAGCAAGCGCAAGCAAACCTCATTGACCAAGGCAGTGGTTTGCAGGGTATGGCCGGCTTTTTCTTTTTGCAGATAATGAGCCGCCGCTTTTTTGAGATCAGCAAAGACTTGCTCGATCACCCGCTCCAAAGCCTTGGGCTCCTCTCGGCTCCAAGCCTGGAGCATCTCGGTCACCGTTCCGGTTTCCGTCGACACACCGCACCACCTTTACTGAAGGACGAGGTCGAATAGAAGGGAGGCAATTAGGGCCGAGTGTATTTCAAATATTCCTATTAGCATATCAGCGGGATGCTAATGCAGGGGTGAGGACGAACCGATACTTCGATCGGATTAGGATTATTCGACGGGCCGAATCAGCTGCCACTCTTCGTCGGTGGGCTGAAAAACCACCGTGCCGACGCAGCCGGGGCCGGCGTGGGTGCCGACCACGGGCCCGATATCGGCGAGCAAGATCTCGTGGACCTTGAAGGTCTTTTCGATCAAACGCCGGAGCCGATCCGCCCACACCGGCGCTTCCGCGTGGGCCACGCAGACGACGATCGGTTTCTTGGGATCGATCCTTTCCGACAATAGCTGGATGATGCGCGGATGGACTCTACGTCCACCGCGCGCCCGGTCCACGGCCGTCACCTCGCCGTCCACCACTCCGAGAATCGGCTTGATGCCCAAGAGCTTGCCGACCAAGGCCCGGGCCTTGCCGATCCGCCCACCTTTGACCAAATAGTCGAGGGAGTCGACGCCGAAAAGCAGGTGAGTGCGGGACGAGAAATCCCTCAATCGTTGGGCGATGGCAAAGACCTTCTCACCGCGCAAGGCCATGCGTGAAGCGAATAGGGCCTGCATGCCCACACCCATGGACACGCTGCAGGTGTCGACCACCTCCAAGGCACAACTGTGGCGCTCGGGCGGTAGGTGGTCGAAGCTGCGAATACCTCGCAGGGCTGCCTGTTGGGCATGCTCCAAGGTCTTGGACAGCTTGGCTGATATATGGACCGAGAGGATGTCTTGATCGACGATCAAATCGTGATAGTGCTCGAAGAACACCGCTTCGTCCGGGGGCTCCGTGCGTGGGTGATGCTCATTGTCACGCAGCATCTTGTAGAAATCCCGAGCCAGGATGTCGACCCCGTCCCGCAGAGCGTCCTTGCCGAAAACAACTGTGAGCGGCACGATCAGAATATCGTGCTCGCGGGCGATCGACGGCGGTAAGTCCGAGGTGGAATCGGTGACGATCCGCACCTGGGTTTTCGGACGTTCGAGCACTAGGGCTCCGCGATCCACCATCTTGAGCACGGCTTTGACCAACAGACCATCGGTGGCAGCCAAACCGTCGAGCACCTCACCGAGGGTCTCGCAGCGGTGAATGGCCGTGGCCAAGAGCTTTTCGTGGGGGGTCAGCTCGCCGGAAGGAATATCGCGCAGGGCCACTAGACGAACCCGACTCCGCAGATCCGGGATTTCCAGATGGCTTTCGTCGAGCGCCCAAATGCTCAGCGTGTCGAGATCCTCTTCCAAATTCGACCGACCCACTTGCAAATCGTCTCCCGGGCGCATCACGCGCACTCGAAAGGGGGCAGACTGCAATCGGGCAACGCGACAGAAAGCCTTCGCTCCGACAGTCTTGCCGAAGCGGGCGAAAACGGGGTTCCCGCGATCGCAGGAGATCTGCCCGTCTTTGACCTCAACCGTGCCCGTGACCCGGGATCGGCTCAAAGATCGAACCAGGTCCAACAGCGGGGTCAGCGCTAGATCACCTACCAAATACCTCAACTCGAGATCCGGCTCGATACCCACTTCCCGACCTACCAACAGCAGGCGTATTCTTTGCACCAACTCTTCGTGATCGAAGCCCGATCTCGGCAGGTAGTAGATATCGTCGGACAGCTCATCGGGCGCCTCCGATTCAGCCCCTAGAAGCACCAGAGTGCGCTGCATTTTCGAGCCGTCTTGGCCAGAGGACTGCCTCAAAATTGCACCGTCCGAGAAAGCCGGCAGCTCGGACGGGCCAACAATTACGCTCGGCCCAAGGCCTTGAGCGAATTTCAAACCTTCTTGGGAGCTTCCGGCGGGGATGGCCTCATAGCCGTATTCCGCAAGCCCATGGGCCAACGCATGTCGTCGGTCGTCGTCTGGATCCACAATCAAGACTGCCGGTCTCAAAAGGCCCTCCGTTCCAGGAAGCTCTGCTTTTCGAAGACTAGTCTCGAATGCTCTAGTCTCGAAAGCTCTAGTCTCGCTCTGGCCTCTACATCGCGATCGGTTCGGGCCATAGGAGCAGAAGTATAGCCCTTACAACCGTCAATCTGTCTTCGCGGTGGGACTCAGCGATCCAGGCTCGGGAAAATCGTCCAATTTGCCTCTCTTATCTCCGGATGGCGGATCTGCCCACCCAGGTGGGCCGCCCAAATCGAGCAATAGCAGGCGATCAGAGCCATCACCACAATAGCGAGGCTCAGGGTTTTGGAAACCGGCTCCTCCTGCAATTCTCGTAGAATCGCTTGGAGGGCCAAAACCCCAGCCAAGATCAGGGTCACAAACGCCGCCCGTCCCGCCACTGCATGCTGCTCGACCCAACCCTTCTCCCCTGCCAACACGCCTTCGAGCTGCTCGTAAGCGGACGGACCCGAATAATAGGCCACGATGCCCAAAGCCCCGGCCGCCAGCAGCAGCCCGTATCCCGCCGTCGGGCGACGGCTGCCGCGAAATCGGTCGATCGCTAGAAAAATCAGGGCCAACGGACATAGAACCACCGGCAGATGCACGATCATCAGATGGAGGTGAGCGGCGGACACGGACCGTTAATCCCCGGTACCGATCGCCTCGGAAGCGGGCACCCCTTGCTCGAGCTTGGAATAGTCGAGTTCACTGCCGCGCATGGAATGGGGAATCATGTAAACCACGGTCATGACGATCGCCGCCACTCCGACGGCCAAACGGCCGACGAGTTCCTTTTTCTTCGGTGCGGTACCCACCGTGGAGCAGGCCAACAGCCAAGCGACCCACATGATCAACATCTTGTTGTCCGTCAAGTCGTATCCCCATGGGAAACCCGTCCAATACTCGCCAAAGGCGTATTTTTGAACAAATGGCCCCAAAATCATGCCGCCGACGGTCAACCCGAGGAGGGTCACCCAAGCCCATCTCCGCATGGTCGAAGGCGCAAATAGGGCCGCCAATCCCGTCCGCATGCCGATCAGCACCGAGAAGAACATGAAGAGGACATGGGAGGCCAAGAGCGGCAGCGGCACCGGATCCTTGAAACGGATGATCACGTTGTCGTCGCCGTTTTCGCTCCTTTCCGGAATGCGAACGGTCTTACCGTCGATTTCGAGTTCGAGGTAGTACTCGAGCTTGCCCGCCGCCGGCTGAGCCGGCAGATAACCGACCCACTGCCGCACGCCTTCGTCTCGCCCCTCCTTACCCGTCTCCGCCTTCATGGCCACCGGAGCAAAGGGATCTTCGGTTTTGAATCTCTTAAAAAAGAGCGTGCCTTGAACCGCGTCTCCGGGATTGGGCACCGCGACCCGGGCATCGCGGACGGTCTCTTCGCTGCGCACCAGACGATAGGCATGGGCTTGGCCCTCGACTTGGATCTCACCGCGCATCGGATAAGTCGGACCGGTCCTTCGTTGATAAATGACGGCGGAAAACATGATCAGCACCGCGACCAGCCAAAGCAGCGCGGCTTTCCAAATAGGAATCTTTACGGAATCGGATCGGCTATCCACGAGCATCTCCATCTCTCATTAGCGGAAGGTAGTCAGGCGTCATTCTCGTCTAGGTACGGCCCCACGGCAAGGGTCAAACGAAGGCGGGCAACGGACGAATTGTCTTCGATATCGCCCCATGGGCCCGGTTTCCGTGGGCCATTCGACGGGCTCCCATAGTAGGATGCGGAGGAGCGTTGCCAAATCTGTGCTTATGGCTGGACTTGAAGGCCCACCTTCAGCCCGCCTTCTGTGCTTGCGCCTCGCTCGCCAACAGTCATGGAAAACTCATTCTCTTGGGAAGCTTCGGCACTTTTGGGCATGGCCGGAGCATGGCTCCTCGTCGGCCCAGCCAGCTCGCGGCTCGGGCGCTTCTCCTCCATCGCCGCGCTGCTCTTGTTCATCGCGGCCGTTTTCGACCTATGGCTCGGCGATCGCACTGCCGTCGCGCCGTTGGCCCCATGGTCGGGCGCTTTGGTGTTATGGGGGTTGAGCCTGGACTTGGTGCGCGCTCAGGCCGCCCCGGCCTCCTCCACGTCCATAGACGTTGACAAAGACGTTGACCAGGACGTTGGCAAGGAGGTGGAGGTCCGCGCCGACGAGAGTTGGCTCCAGGGCCTTGCGGGCCTGCAAGACGCGATCGCCCTTCTCGACAGCCAATATCATCGCCTATTTGCCAACCTCGCCTGGGAACGTCTCTTTGCCGCCGCCGGTGCCGGCCCCCAACGGATCCAATCCGAACGGCCGGAAATCCAGTGGCTCGAGCCACTACTGACCCGGGCCGCTGAACAAGGGTATGTGGACGGAGCGAAGGTGCCAATTCCGTCTCCCGGCCCCGGAGATCGGTTGGAGCATGCGGAGCCGACCGAAGCCTCGGTTTTCATTTATCCCGTAAAAACCCCGGGCTCGCAAAGCCGGCCCAATTGGTTGGTAGCCATCCCCAATCGCCAGGCTCTCGACCTTGCGCTCTTCACTCGACAGACCTCCCACAATTTCAACAATCTGTTGAGCGCCATTGTCGGCGGAGCGGGCATGGCCATGGACTTGGTTCCGGAAGGCAGTGAACTCCATCGAGAGCTGACCGACATCGAAAACGTGGCCATGCGCGCTGCCGATTTAACATCCGGGCTTCAGCAAGCGGCACGGGAGGTCGCACCGCCGGAGCCTGTATCGCGTTCAACCCAGGGATCTTCCTCCAAGGGGGGAGCCTCGGTCGGCCAGATCCCGCATCCGAATAATGAGCCGTGAGCCGAACTGAACGCCTCTTGGCGATCGCCGAAACCCTGCGATCTCGCCGCACCGGCATTACCGCTCAACAGCTCGCCGACCGCTTCGGTGTGTCGATCAGGACGATCTACCGTGACCTGGATGCTTTGCGCGCGGGCCACCTTCCCCTGTTGGCGGATGCCGGACCCGGCGGCGGTTACGCCCTCGACCCCTCCTACAAACTACCGCCGATCAATTTCACCGCCCGCGAGGCCGCGCTCTTGGTCAGCACCGCGGATTGGCTGGTCCGAAACCGGGTGATCCCTTTTGTCGACACCCTGGGTGACGCCATCGACAAGGTGCGCGCCGCCCTGCCCAACGAGGTCGTCCGCCAGCTCTCCCCCCTTGCCGCGTCTTTGGCTTTTGTCGGCGTGCCGTCGCGGCCGGTGGACTCGGAAGTTCGCCGGGTTTTGGAACAGGCCTGGTACGAAGATTCGACCGTCCACATCTCCTACGACGGCTCCCGAGGTCGCACCGAGCGGTGGATCCGGATTCGGCAGGTGATCGTCGACCGAGCCGAGGTCCTGCTCAACTGCGACGATTTGGATCTCGGCGAGCCACGTCAATTCCGCATGCATCTCATCGCCGCAGCGAACCTGTCGAAGTCCTAGGACCCAATGAGGGCCTAGGGCCCAATGAGCTTTCGAGCAACTCGGGCCAACGGTCCACCCAACAGCAGATGTGGTTGAATTCCGGGATGATCTCAACCCGCGCCCCGGGCTGATGTTCCAAGGCGGCGGTGATCAGCTCCACGGGCACGTTGGAATCTTCGCCCCCGAGCCAATGGATTTGAGGCAATGCGGCCGGCAGCGGCGGCTCGACAGCGGGATTTAAGGAAGCTTCCAAGGGTTCAAAGCCGTGGTGGCTCGCCCAAGCTTCGACATCGAGATTGGCGGCGATCGTGACCAAAGCTTGCACTCCTTCGATGCGCGAAGCCAGAAGATGCGCCAAGACCCCTCCGCCGCTGAAGCCGATCAGAACCAGACCAGCGTCCGACCTCCCGAGCTCGACGGAGAGCCCTTCGATGCCCGCCGCCAGGCTCGACACCACGGTTTCGGAATAACGCCCGTGGGTCCAGAGTTCCGGTCGACAAGGTCTTCGAGGCCCCCGAGAGCCGATCTCCGACCGGTCTTCTAAGCGGTGGTAGCAAGGCCGTTGCAAATAGGCGGCAGGCGCCGGATCCTTGAGCATCAGGTCAAAGGCCACGTTGTTGCGTCCGTGGGGATCCGCGGCGACGAATCGTCCGTCGATCCAGGGTCGACCGTCCCCTTCCAGGTAGAGATGCAACGGTCCCTCGCCGGCCCGCGCCCCAGGGCTCACGTAGGCGCGGAGGGGAAAGTCTCCACCGGAGACGGCCAGGACCTCTAAGCCCTGGCGCAGGGCCCGGCGATCCAAGCGATTCCCCTCATTGGTGGCACAGCCGAACAGCGGCAGCAAGGCCAACAAAAAAACGGTGAATGCCGGGTGGAAGCCCACGGTCCCAGCTAAAGCCCATCCAGAAATGGAATCTCGGTGGGCCGGCGCGGCGCCCTGCGCGCGTCGCTCCGAACTCGCGCCACCGCTGCACTGCCGCGATAAATTGCTGAAGAGTAGGGGCTTAGGCCGATGCTTCGGGTGTATCGCTCAGACACGCTCGCTTCCGTCCTCGGTCCATCCGGCCCTAGTTTCATCGGAAAACTCCATTTCTGGATGGACCCTAACTAACCAGCGGTCTGAGCAGTGGGCACAAAGAAGAACTCTCCCCCTTCGTCCCCCAAGCTGGTGAACGGAGCGAGGATCGGCGATTGCTCGATGCTCAGATCCGCTGCGGTGGAACGGACGTCCGGGGCCAATTGGTCGTAAAGCTCGGAAACCGGTGTGGGGTCCTGGGCTTGCTCCAAAGCTTTCAGAAACGCCTGGGCAAACACTGAATGCCTACCCCGCCCGGCGTCCAATACCGGCGACAAACCGCCCGAAGCCAAGACCAGCCGGGATTGACGAGTCGCCAACTCCTTGAGCTTCACGGCCGACGGTCGGTCGTCCGGAAGGTCGTCGAGAGGAGAAGGAGCGGAGAGCCCCCGAGCAGCCGTGGCGCCGGCGAAACAGGAATCCGAGACCACCAAGGCATGCCTGACGTGAATCCGCTCGAACGCTTGAACCACCTCATATTCCGTGGCAATCCACTGACTGGTATCTCCGGGACCGGCATCCACCGGTTGCCACCACGGCGCCAAATTCTCCATCGCCCCGTGGCCGGCGTAATAAATCAACAGATTGTCGCGGGCGGTCAGCTGATCTCCGAGGTCCCACAGAGCGTTTAAGGTCGTGGTCCGGTCGGCGTTGATCAAAAGGGTCACATTGAAGCCGTATTTGCGCTCCAGGACCCGAGCGACCGCTTCTGCGTCGCTCACTGCCATCTCCAGCTTCGGCAGCTTCTGATAGTCGTTGTTGCCGATCACCAGGGCATAGTATTTGCCCCAGTAGATATCTAGAGGTGCACCGCCCTTTCCCTTCGACACGGATTTCACTCCGCCAGGCCAGATGCCCCCGGAACCGAACGCGATCCAAAAACCCAGGGCCACCACCGCCGACACCCCCAAACACGCCGCCAACCAAATGGGCCATTTGGGTTTGATAGTGGGCTGGATGAGCGGCGCCGTAACCTCCGACGGCACCGCAGTGGTAATCGGCGCTGTCTCAGCATACATATCCACCTGAGCCGAGGCACCCGAATGGGGCAGCTGAGAATGCACGGACGCCGCAGCGCCGGCCGGCAAATCTCTACGGGTGGGATCGTTTCCCGCCACCGGTTGGGTGCTCAGCGGCTCAACGAAACCTTGAGGTACTGCCGCTCGAGTGAAAGGTGCCTCGCCGGGCGCCACCGCCGGACGGGTCGCCTGCCCTTGCACTTGGACGCCTACGGTCTGGGTGGCTTGATGGGCCAAATCCACGTCGCCTTGGGCCAGAATCCGGGTCGGTTGCTCGTCAGGCTCCACCGCCACCCCGCCACCGGACGCCAACACGCCGCGCAAAGCCTCGGCAAAGCTTTGGGCGGATTCATAACGATAGGCGGGATTCTTTTCCAAGGCCTTCATCACCACTGCGCGCAACGAAGGTGAAATCTTGGCGCTGGGGTCTGTCTCCTCGAACGAGCGAGGGGCACGGTAAAGGTGCCCGGCAATCAACGACATATCGTCGGCACCGGTGATCGGAAACTCGCCGGTCAGCAGCTCGTAGAGCACCACGCCGAAGCTGTATAAATCGCTGCGAGCGTCGACCACCACCCCATCGGAGCCCGCATTGAGCTGCTCAGGCGAAATGTAGCGGACCTTGCCGACTACCATGCCGGTTTTGGTACGCCATTGGGAGCCTTCGAGACTCTTGGCCAAACCGAGGTCGATCAAGGTCACCTGGGGCTGGCCGGCCACCCAACCGATCATCATATTGTCGGTGGAAATATCGCGATGCACGAAACTCTTACCATGTAAGTAGCTCAATGCATCTAAGGCTTGGCAGCCAATGTCGATCACTTGAGGCACCGAAAGCTGACCACCCGAGCGTTGAAAATCCCTCAGATTTTCACCCTCGATGTGCTGCATCACAATGTAAGCAGTGCCGTTGTCGGTAAAGGCAAAGTCATGCAAAACGGCGATGTGGGGATGGCGCATCTTGGCCGCGACTTGGGCCTCGCGTTTGAATCTGGCTTGAAGATCCTCGTCGTCTTGTAGCTGCGGTTTGATCGTTTTGATCACCCGCACCTCGTCGAGTAGGCGATGGTGGGCTTTGTAAATGGCACCCATGCCGCCCTCGCCCATCTTGGCCAGGATGTCGTACTTCTCCTCGATTTCTCGAATGCCGATCTGCAACGCAGCGCCCCTTGTTCAGTTCTTTCGTACGGATGGCAAATCAGTCGACCGGCCACAACTGGCGCAAGGATATCAGCTCATCGATCCAAGGCTGCGGCGATCACCAACACTAAAGCCATCAGCGCACCGGCGAGAAAGAAAGGCAAACCCAGCCGAATATCGTAGAGGGCGCCGGCCGCCAGCGGACCGACCACGCGCGCCAGGGAAGCGCTGGATTGAAAGGTCCCCATCACCAGGCCGCGATCCTCTGGCGAAGCTGCCCGCGACACCAGGGAAAGCAAGGCTGGGTGCACCAAACCTCGGCCGACGGAGGACAAGCCCAAAGGCACGATCATCCACCATACGGTCGGCATCAGGGGCACCATGGCGAGCATCGGCCCTACCAAGAGGGTGCCGTACATCAACAGGCGCTTCTCACCGAATCGTCGGCTCAGGGGTCGAATGGCTCCCCCTTGGATACCCGCCATCAGCACACCGAGAAACACCAGGATGAAGGCCACCTGCCGTGCATCCCATTGGAAACGATCCTTCATGAACAAGGCAAAAATTGTCTCCAGCTGGGAGATACCGAAAACGAAAATGAAATAGGCCAAACAGAGGCGTTGCACCCGTGGGTCGGCGGGCAACCGAAAACGTCGAGCTCGGTCCGGGGCCTGCGCCGCCCGTTTGGGCTCCTGCAATCGACCCCAAGCGACGACGAAGTTGATCGCTGCCAGCGCTGCGGCGAAGTACATCGGCACGTGATAGCCGAACGGCGCCAATCCCCCTCCGATCGCCGGTCCGAGGATAAAACCCACCGCGAAGCTCGCGCCCAACAAACCCATGTACTTGGTGCGTTCGTCCTCGGCCGTGACATCGGTGATGTAGGCCGTCGCCACACTGATGTTGGCGCCGAAAACTCCACCCAATAATCGCGCAACGAAAAGCAAGAACAAGGAATCTGCGGCACCCAGCAGGGCAAGAGCCGCCGAGGTTCCCGCGATCGTGACCAACATGACCGGGCGGCGTCCCCAGCGATCGGAGATGCGCCCCCACACCGGAGCAAATAGAAATTGGGCCCCGGCGTGGCAAGTGAACACGAGGCCCAATACCGTTGCGCTGGCCCCGAACGAATCGGCATAAAAAGGCAGAATTGGAATCACCACGCCAAAGCCGATCAGATCGACGATGATGATGGCGAAAAGACTGGGCAACGAAGCTTTGGCGGACGGTTGGCTCATTCAGAAGGGTCCTCGGTGAGACGAAAGACTCTCCGCTTCTGAGCAAAATTGCAAGCTCCCGCTGCCCGGAGGCCCCAAAACGAAACGTTTCTAGGCCGCCGCTCATGTAGGAGGTAGATCCGATAAGCTAAAGGCAACAAAGATTGTCCCATCACGTCGAGTGCCCACGTTATCAAGGACGTGCCGCCACATGGATTTAATGACCCCGCCTAAACTGGAGGAGAGATCTCGTATGTCACGAATTTTGATCACCGCCTTGACCACCACCCTGACCGCCTCACTGCTGCTCGCCGCGGCTCCGGCCGACGCCGGCCTTTCTAAAGAAGATCGCAAGGCGATGAAGCAAGCCCTCAAGGGCAAGCTCTACATGCGCATGGACGCTCCTTGCGCCACTGGACGCCACGCCTACGGCACCTACAAACGGCCACTCGTGGAGATCTCTCCCGAGGGCTCGAATACCGACACCAGCACCGAACTCAACGTCAGCCTTTTCCATGCCGACAGCACCTATTGGGGCATCCGCATCAACGACCCCGTAGAGCTGGACGAAATGGACTACGAGTCCGACGATGCCACGGTCGAAATCGAACTCGAGGGGGTCGATACGGCGGAGGACGAAAGCACGGTGATCAAATTCATCGACATCCACTCCCTGAGCGACTTTGAAAAGGCCTTCGAGCATGCCTTTGCCCGCACGCCTTTGCAGGATGAGCACGACGATTGGTCGTCGGAAATTAAAGACTCGATCGCCAAGCGGGAGCTGGTCAACGGCATGACCAAACGCCAGGTCTTCTACATCACCGGCACCCCCGAGAGCTTCGATAAGTCGGAATCGGACGGCAAAACAACCGAGGTCTGGAAATTGCGCGTCGACAAAGGCATGAAGATGGGTTTCATCTTCTCCAAGAAAAAGAAGGAAGAAGGCGTACCTCAGACCATCAAATTTGAGGACGGTTTGTTGGTATCGATCGGCTCCACGGGTTCCGGCGCGTCCGGTGGCCTAGACCTCGATAACTGAACCGGTCGAACGGCCTGTCGAGGCTTAAATCTAGGGGCGGGGCTTGTCCCCGCCCGTTCTTATTGGGGTCCATCCAGTTTTGCTCTCTGGTGGGTCGGCGCGGCGTCCTGCGCGCGGCGCTCGAAACTCGCGCAGCCATTGATGTGCCGCTCTGAAGTGCTGATGTGTAGGAATTTACGTCGATTCTCAAGGTATCTCGCTCAGACAGTCTCGCTGTCCGTGCTCGGCTCGCCGCGCCTTCCAGACCCGCAGAAAGTGCATTTTCTGTACAAGCCCTCATTGGGCTTCCGAACCAGCCCCCGGGAGTAAGCCGGTGAGATAATCGGCCTAGGCTTGATAAGCTCCCGCCATGAAAAATACCGCCCTGCTGCTCGCCAACGAGCACTTCGAAACCGTCTACGCGAAGTCCACCCACGGCTTGGTCCGAGGACCGAGCCGTTGGCCGATCGCCGGCGTCGTCGATGCGTCTTGCGCAGGCCGTGACGCCGGCGAGCTGCTCGACGGCAAGCGCCGAGATATTCCGATTTTCGCCTCGGTCGCCGAGGCCCTGTCGACTTGCGATCCACCGCCCTCCCACTGCGTCGTCGGCGTCGCCACCGTCGGCGGGGTGCTGCCCGGCCCTCTGCGACAAAGCCTCGAAGACGCAGCACGCGCGGGCATGACCCTGGTCAACGGCCTGCATCACCTGCTGTCGGAGGACGAGCCGGAAATCGCCCGTCTGGCCGCCGAAAACGGCGGTGAGATTATCGACATCCGCAAGCCGCCCAAAGCCAAGGACCTCCATTTCTGGTCCGGTGAAATCCTCGGTTTGAAAGTCCCCCGGGTGGCGGTGCTCGGCACCGATTGTGCCTTGGGCAAACGAACCACCACCGGTTTTCTGCGCCAACATCTGGAATCGATGGGTTATCGAGCCGAGATGGTTTTCACCGGCCAGACCGGCTGGCTGCAGGGCTATCGTCACGGGTTCATTTTCGATTCCTGCCCCAACGACTTCGTCTGCGGTGAACTCGAGCACGCGATTCTCAGCTGCGCCACCGACACCCAGCCCGACGTTATCTTGCTCGAAGGTCAGTCTTCCCTGCGCAATCCCTCCGGCCCCTGCGGCGCCGAACTCCTGCTCTCCGGCGCCGCTTCCGGCGTGGTTTTGCAACACGCCCCCGGCCGGCCCTGCTACGAAGGCTTGGAAGAAGAGGGATGTCGAATCCACTCCCTGGAGTCGGAAATCGAGTTGATGCGCCTTTATGGCGTCCCGGTGTGGGCCGTCGGCATCCACACCGAAGGGCTCGACGAACAAACCGCCGAAGAGCACCGAGCCCGCTACGAGCAGGAGCTGGACATTCCGGTGGTGCTGCCGATCCGCGACGGTGTCGGCCGAATCGCCCAGGCGGTAGTCGAACAGCTCGACCTTCAACCCGCGTCGGCCCGATGAGCGCCTGCCGAGTGAAAGGCTCACCCCATGAAAATTACTGAAATCCGCGCCTGGCAGGAGCCGGTGGAGCTGGTCCGGCCGTACACCATCGCCGACCGCACGATCAGCGCAGTGAACTTGTTCTACGTCGAGCTGCTCGATGACCAAGGACATCGCGGGTTGGGCTCGGCTTGCCCGTCGAAGGCGGTGACCGGCGAATCCCACCAAGCCTGCGCCGCGGCCCTTGCCGATCTCGGCTGGCTCAAAGACGCCGACCCGCGGCAGCTGGGCCGCCTGACTCGCTCGGCCCAGGAGTTTCTGCCCTCGACCCCCGGCGCCCGAGCCGCGGTCGACATGGCCGTCTACGACCTCTTGGGCAATATTCTCGAAACCCCGGTGGTGGACCTGCTCGGTCGCCGTCGAAAGAAGCCGCTGTTGACGTCGATCACGGTCGGCATCCAGTCGACGGAAACCGCGCTCGAGGAGACGCGCGAATACCTGGACCGCGGATTCCGATGTTTGAAGGTCAAAATCGGTAAGGACTTCGAAGAAGACGCCGATCGCCTGACCCGCATGCGAGAACTCGCGGGGCCGGACGTTTTAATCCGAGTCGACGGCAACCAGGGTTACGACTTCCACCAGACCGTGCAGCTGCAAGCGCTATTCGAGGGGCTTGATCTGGAGTTGGTCGAGCAGCCCTTGCCCCGGGGCACAGAGCACGACCAACGGCGCCTCGCCTTGCCCCTCAGACGGTGGGTCGCCGCCGACGAGGGTATCCACGACGCGCGCGATGCTTTCGAGCTCGCCCAACGTCCGGAAGCCTGTGGCATTTTCAACATCAAATTGATGAAGTCCGGCGGCATTACCGGCGCTCTGGCCATCTCTACGGTGGCGGAAGCCGCCGGCCTGGAGCTGATGTGGGGCTGCATGGACGAAAGCGTGATCTCCATCGCCGCGGCCCTGCATAGCGCCTATGCCTGCCCGAGGACCCGATACCTCGACTTGGACGGCTCCTTCGACCTGGCCAAGGACCTGGCGACCGGCGGCTTCCAGCTCGAGGGCGGCGCCTTGCAAGTCTTGGACGCCCCCGGTTTGGGCGTCCAATGGCGCGACTAGCCAACTAGGGCCCGTCCAGAAATGGGGTTTCGAGGATCTAGAAGGCGCGGTGATCCGAGCACGGAAAGCGAGGGTGCCTGAGCGATATAACGTGTGAATCATCTTAAATTTTTGCACAGCATAGATTTGCGACGACACCGCAGCGGTGGAGCGAGTTCGCAGCGACGCGCGCAGGGCTCCGCGCCGGCCCACCGAGATTCCATTTCTGCTAGTCATAGCTAAACCTCGGCCGAAATTTCTGAAATTCCCTTAAAGATCCAGCAACACCCTAGGAGCCTACCGATGAGCCAATACGGTGGACACAGCATGTTCGGTCCCCTCAAACGGGTCGTGGTCCGACGCCCCACGGCGGCCTTCGCCGTCGACGACATCCACGCCTGGAATTACGTCAGTCGTCCAGATCTGGAAATCGCCCAAAAGGAGCATGACTACTTGGTGTCCTTGCTCGAGCAAGACGGCGTGGAGGTGACCTACCACGACGCCGATCTGCCCGAGCATGCCGACTCGATCTTCGTCTACGACCCGGTGTGGGTTACCGACGAGGGAGTGATCGTGCTCAGCCTGGGCAAGAATCTACGGCGGGGAGAGGAAGAGCCCTTGGCGGCCTGTTTGGAAAGTCTCGGCCTGCCCATCCTCGGTCGATTGACCGGCGAGGCCAGGGCGGACGGCGGCGACCTGCTGTGGCTGGGCCCCAAAACCCTGGTCGCGGGTCAAGGATTCAGAACCAACCGCGAAGGTGCCGAGCAGCTGCGGGATCTTCTCGCCCCCTTGGGCGTGGAGGTTCTGACCGCCGAGCTACCCTATTTCCAGGGCCCCAACGCCTGCCTGCATCTGCTGTCGATGATTTCCGTCGTCGATCACGACCTGGTGGTGGTTTATCCACCCCTCTTTCCCGTGCCTCTGTGGAAGCTGCTGGCGGAAAGGGGATTTCGGAAGGTAGAGGTGCCGGATACGGAATTCATGTCCATGGCACCCAATGTATTGGCCACAGCACCCGGGCGCTGCGTGATGATCGAAGGAAATCCCATCACCCAGGACCGGCTGGAAAAAGCGGGCTGCTCCGTACGTGTTTATCGGGGTGAAGAGCTGAGCTTAAAAGCAGAGGGTGGGCCCACCTGTTTGACCCGCCCGGTTTACCGCGAAGGATAACCCGTGAGTTACCAAACCTTATACACCACCCTCGACAACGGCATCTTGACGGTGACCCTCAACCGCCCGGAACGTATGAACGCCTTCAACTTGCCAATGGCCGATGAGCTGATGCAAGTGATGGACGAAGCGGACGCCAATGACGACGTGCGCTGCATCGTGTTGACCGGTGACGGCAAAGCCTTCTGTGCCGGCGCGGATCTGGAACGGGGCGGCTCCACCTTCGATGCCGACCAGGGAGATCTGACCCTCAAGGGCGCGCGGGATTCGGTCCCATCTTCAAAAGGCCATCGGGACCCCGGCGGCGTGCTGACGCTGCGATTTTTTCAATCCAAGAAACCCCTGATTGGTGCCTTGAACGGCCACGCGGTCGGCATCGGCATCACCATGACCCTGCCGTTCGACGTCCGAATTGCCGCGGAAGAAGCCAAATTAGGATTCGTCTTCACCCAACGGGGGATTGTTCCCGAGGCCTGTAGCACCTGGTTCTTGCCTCGGCTCGTGGGCATCACCAAAGCGTTGGATTGGACCCTCTCCGGCCGTGTTTTTCCGGCCCAAGAAGCCCTCGAAGCGGGTTTGGTGTCGCAGATCGTGCCCCGGGAAGAGCTTCTTTCCACCGCGACCGAGATGGCCCGCTCGTTCTGCGACCGAACCAGTGCCGTTTCCGTGGCTCTCACCCGTCAAGCCATGTGGCGCGGTTTGACCGCTCGCCATCCCATGGAAGCCCACCGGATCGAAAGCCGGGGCATGTTCTACATGGGCGCCAACGCCGACGCCCGGGAAGGAGTCGAGAGCTTCCTGCAAAAGCGGCCTGCGGAGTTTTCGATGAAAGTCTCGGAGGATTTGCCGAGTGATTTCCCTTGGTGGGACGACCCCGACTTCGATTGATCGTCAATCGGCTTCAGAAACTGCCCCGTCTTCGGCACCTGCCGCTTCGGACCCACCTGAGAACGACTGCCAGCGCTCCTCCGCCAACCGGGACTGCCTGGTGCCCGGACGCTCGGACGCCAAATAATCACGGGCTGATTGCAGCAGCTCCCGAGCCCGCTCGCTTTGGCCCTGCCGCAGGGCCAGCAAACCCATCAAACTGTCCACCTCCGCCACCTCCGGTGACGGAAGCGTTTCTGAGCCTTCGAGAATCCGGCGTGAATCCGCCAACAGCTCGCCGGCCAAATCGAGGTTGCCCAAGTCGAGGTGCGCCGACGCCAGGTCTCGGTTGATCAATCCCACCTGTCGATCTGAAACCCCCAGCCGCGCCGTGCGAATCTTCTTCACTTGGTCAAAGAGCTCGATGGCTTGCGCGGTTTGCCCTTGCTCCTGAAGCACACGACCGAGGGTGGCCCGGACGTCGACAAATTCTTGATCGTCGTGGGCCAAATCGTCCACCCGGCCGATCATGGCTTCGAGGGTGTCGAGCGCTTCGTTCAACAAGCTCCGAGATTCCTCCAACTTTCCTTGATCGAGCAGCACCGCCGCCAAGGCGCGCAAGCTGCCGACCAATCTCCGGCGATCCTCTTGGTGCTCGTAATAGGAACGGCGATACGACAGGATTTCTCGGTAAATCTGCTCGACACGCTCCGTCTCGCCCCGGCGACGGTAAACCGCGGCGAGATTGTGCATCGCCCTGGTGGGAAGATCTGACCCCACCTCCCTCTCGATCTGGATGGATTCGAGCAGGGCCGACTCGGCGCCCAAAAGCTCATTCGTTTGCAACAACACCGCGCCGAGATCGGCCGAGGCCCGAGCCACTTCCTGGCTGCGCTCGCCGTGGACCCGACGCAACAACGGCAGGCACTTCCGCAGCAGAGACTCCGACCTTTCGAAGCTATTGAGGTGATAGAAGGTTCCGGCCATGGTCCGCATCAGATCCGCGCGATCCTCATCGACGATGTCCGTGTCGGCGTTCAGCAGGTGATACCCCTTCCACAACACCCGATTCCAAGCTTCCAAATCCTCATGGGACTCGGCTTCGTACGGCGCCGCTTCGATGAAGAGATCGGTCAGGAACGATTTGACGAACAACGCCCGATCCCGCTCTTTTTCCACCTCCCGAGCCTGAAGCACAAAGAGAGTCGAAAGGGTCAGGATCACGGAGAGGGCCACCGAGCCGATCGCTAAGGGCCAACGGTTGCGGCGGGCAAATTTTCCCGCCCGATAAGTCCAATTGCCGTTTCTGGCCAACACCGGCCGGCCGTCGAGAAAGCGCCGGATATCTGCCGCCAGCTGCTCGACCGAGCTGTAGCGGCGGTCGGGCTCCTTGCGCAAAGTCTTGAGCAGGATGGCGTCCACGTCCCCCGCCAGCTGTCGGCGCAGGCGCGCGGGATCCACAGCACGTTGGTGCGCCACTTGCTCCAGCTGATCCGGGGAAAAACCGGCAAGAACGTCGCTCGGCCGCTGGGGATCCTGATCGCAAACCGCCAGGGCCAGCTTCAAATACCCCAGCTTCTCCAAATCGTTGGGCAACACGCCGGTCAACAGCCGGTACAACACCACACCCAAGGAATAGAGGTCGCTGGCCGGGGTGATCGGCTCGTTGCTGAGCTGCTCCGGGCTGGCGTAAAACAGGGTCATCGGTTGGCTACCGCTTTGGGTTGCCAACGTCGCCTCCGGCTCGATCAGCTTAGCAATCCCAAAATCCAACAGCTTAGGAGCCCCCGTGGCGTCGACCAAAACATTGCCGGGTTTAATATCCCGATGCACCACGAGATTGCGATGGGCCTTTTGCAACGCGTCGCAAAGGTGTAGAACCAGCTCAAGGCGCTGAAACACACTCAGACGATTGCGGTCGCAATAGCTGTCTATGGGCTCGCCCTCGATGAGCTCCATGGCGAAGTAGGGACGCCCCTGTTGATCGGCACCACCGTCGAGCAAGCGAGCGATATTCGGATGCTCGAGCCGCGCCAGAATCTGGCGCTCGTTCTGGAAGAGCTGCAGCGTTCGCGGATGGTTACGACCGGCAAGCACCAATTTGAGGGCCACCCGCTGCTCAAAGTCGTCTTCGCGAACCGCTTCGTAAACGGCTCCCATGCCGCCACGGCCGAGCAAGCCCAAGACCCGATACGGACCGATCCTCTTACCGCTCTCCCCTTGCCACTCCGGTTTGAAGGCGCCGATCTGCAGATGATCCGCGGCCGTGTCCTCCAGAAACCCATGGAGCCGAGTTTCATGACCGAGAAAGAGTTCGACGCTTTCGAGCAGCTTCGGGTCCCCCTGGCAACGCTGCTCCAACCAGACCTGGCGCTCCGCGGGAAGTAAATCCTCCATTTCGTTGAGCAGCTCCTTAATTTGCCGCCACCGACTAGGAGTCACGGATTCCTCACTCTCTCGGGCTTTGGGCTGCGGGTTTAGCGGACGGAAAGCTGCCGAGTTCTTGAAGCAGCCACAGTCGGGCCGTCCGCCACTCCCGTTTGACGGTCATCGGGGAAACAGCCAAGGCTTCAGCCGTCTCGTCGATGGTCAGGCCGACGAAATACCTCAGCTCGACCACTTGGACCTGCCTGGCATCCAGCTCTGCCAGACGAATCAACGCCCGATCGAGTTCCATGATCGCCTCTTCCAGGCCGGCTCCGGGATCGGTCAAGGCTCCACGGCCGAGGGCTTCGTCGAAAGAAACGTGAGGTTGCCCCCCGCCTTTCTTCTCCGAGCAGCGTCGGCGGGCATGATCCACCAAGATCCGACGGATCAGAGTCCCGAGGGTGGCGAAGAAGTGTTTTCGATCTTGCCAATTCACGTCCGACCGTTTGGCGAGCCTCAAATAGACCTCATTGACCAATGCCGTGGCCTGCAACGTATGCCCGGGCTTCTCTTTCGCTAAATGGAAGAGGGCCATTCTTCTCAGGTCGGACATCACCAAAGGAATCAGCTCCTCGAGCGCATCCGGGTCCCCTTGGTTCCAGGCATCGAGTAACTCGGTGACACCCGGATTGACCTGAGTGGAATCGTCGAACATGGGCACATTGTAGCCTGATCAAGGCCTAAACGCCTTCCCTGGAGGCTACGGCCAGTGGCCGGAACTTCACTGTATGGCTTCAGCGTGTGGCTTCAGCGTTGGCTTCACGGTGTGGCTTCAGCGTGTCGCCGATCGCACCCGCCACAGATCGCCGGCAGATCGCTAACCCTCGGGTTGTGGGCCTAACCCGACGGTTAGCTCGATCCAGGCTCCGGCTGGTCAACCCAACCCGGAGCTAACCCATGGGTTAGCCGAACGTGGATTCAGCGGCCCATCGGCCGGTAAATCTGCCCTTTCAGCGGTGTGAAAAGTTAAAACCAGCCCCCAGCGAGACGATTCTTTACAAATCCACTGCTGCGGTCGAGTTGGCATCGATCCCGCAATTGAAGTGGTCATCGCAAGACCTGAAAAGCCGGCTGCTCAGGTCCCTCACTCTTAAACCGGCGGGTGTTATCCCGCTAGAAGGAGGGACACTTATGTTCTTTTTCGAATCGTTCCAATCGGGAAGTCGTTGTTTCACCACCCTGGCCGCCTACACGATCGCGGCGAGCCTGGGCACCGTTTGCCTCGCGACCGATCCACAGCCTAAATGTCATTTCAAGGGAGCCGTCTTTGCCGGTGAGCCCATGCTTCAAAACGAGGCAGAACCAGCTGGTTCGACTTGTTTCGATCTGACGATCGACGAGCCCGGCTGGACCCTGATCTTCATTGAAGATGTGCTCGGCGGCGAATCGGACAGCCGGCGCCTGGATGTCGAAGGCCCTATTGATGTCAAAGCTAAGGCTCTACACCAAACCTCGAACAGCCTGCTCTTTGCCGTCGCACCGGCGACCTACCAAATCCGGGTCAGCGCCGAAGACCCGGCGAAAACCTTGGGGCCGTACGTGCTGAAATCCAGCTTCGTCTCGGTCTCCCAAGCTCGCGAAGCCTGGGCCGCAGGAGGTGGTCTGGAGACGTGGCTTCATGGGCAAGGCGGAACGGAGCCGTGCGATCAGGCTGCGGACTCCGAAGTCGACGAAGATCGGGGCATCGAGGTGGTCATCGATCCTTTCGCCGACCCTTGTTTCTCCAAAGGTGACTCGGAGACCGGCGATGAGCGCGGCATCGAGGTCGTGATCGATCCTTTCACCGACTCTTGTGGCCAGCCGTCGGGAATTGGGGTCGCCGACTTGTCCAAAGGCGCCGATTTTTCCAAAGGGGAAGGTGATGACGATCGAGGCATTGAGGTGGTGATCGACCCCTTCGCCGGACCTTGCGAATCGGGCTCACAGCTCGAGGTGTCTAGGGATCAAGCCCGGGCCGAGGTGTTGGCGGATCTATGTTCTGCACTGACCTTGGACGAGCACGGCGACACCTTCGCCTGTGCCTCCGCCTTGTCGTTCGATCAGCAAATCCACGGCAGTCGATGGGCGGGAGAGGCCGACGCCGACGTCTTCACCTTCTGGGTCGACGACCGCTCGACGGTGATCGCCGATGCTGAGGCCGACGGCGGCTTTGAGCTTCAGTTGACGGTCTACGATCACCACGGACAAGCCTTGGGGCAACCTTCAGGCCGCAGCGGCTCACGCTGGGTCGGAACCCTGATGCCGGGGCAATACTTCGTGGAGGTGGGATCGGGGCACGAGGTCGACGGCGCTGAAGTCGATGGCGATTATGTGCTCGAGCTGAGGCGCCGCTAACCGGACGTTTCGGAATTCCACAAACCATTGATTATAAATGACTTGATATAAGGGAGGGGCTTGTCCCCTCCCGCTCTTCCTTAAGAAGCGGCTCGGCTTCGCCTCGCCTGGGCGGGGACAAGCCCCGCCCCTACATCCGGAGGTTTGCGGGCGTAGCCCGCCAACCGGCGGCGGTGCTAACGACCCAATTGGGTTTTGAGCCCAAGGGTCCGGATCATTCGATGTAGGGAGTTGACATGCACTCCCAGGAGATCGGCGGCGGCTGAATAGTCGCCGCCGGCCCTTTTGTAGGCATCCAAAACCAAGTAGCGTTTATGGGCCACCAGCGCGGCGTGGAAATCGCTCGGGGATTCCTCCCCGCCGGTCAGAATCTCGTCGGGCAGATCTTCCGGCAGGATCACGTCTCCCTCCCCCAAAACCACCGCCCGCTCGATGACGTTGGCCAGTTCCCGCACATTGCCGGGCCAATCGTAGGCGAGCAGACAGCGGCGAGCCTCGGGAGAAATTCCGATCACCTGCCGCCGTTGGCGCCGACCGATACCGGCTGCGAAATGGCTCGCCAGGAGAGGGATGTCGTCCCGCCGTTCACGCAACGGCGGCAAGGAGCAGGTGATGACGTTGAGCCGGTAGTAGAGATCCTCGCGGAAGTCTCCCTCAGCGATTGCGGCTTCGAGATCGCGGTGGGTCGCGGCGAGAATGCGTACGTCCACCGGAATGGGTCGGGTTCCGCCCACCCGCTCGATCTCACGCTCCTGGAGGGCGCGTAGCAGCTTGGCCTGGATCGATTGAGGAATCTCGCCCACCTCATCGAGAAAAAGAGTGCCCGTATGAGCCGCTTCGAGCTTGCCGATTTTGCGTGAGACCGCGCCGGTAAAAGCGCCCCGCTCATGGCCGAAGAGCTCGCTTTCCAAGAGGGTTTCCGAAAAGGTGGCACAGTTGACGGCCACCAAGGGGCCGTCGGACCGACGGCTCGACCGGTGAATCGCTTGGGCCGCCAGCTCTTTGCCGGTGCCGCTCTCGCCGCGGATCAGAACCGTCGAATCGGAGGGAGCTACCCTCGCCACCACGTCGAAGAATTTCCTCATGGTGGTGCTTTCGCCGATCATGTCGTGTTCGAGATGGTCTTCACGCAAGCGACGGTTCTCACGCCGTAACCATCTCAAATGATTGGCGTTCTCAAAGGCCAACGACGCGATTCCGGCGATGGCGGTGGTCAGCTCGAGATGACGTTTGTCGAATAAAGCCCTCAGGCTCCGGCTCGAAAGGTAAACCACTCCCAACGCCTCGCCATGCCCCACCAACGGCACACACAGCAGGGATTGAACCCGTGCTTCCATGACGCTGGATGCGTTCATCAGCTCGGAATCCTCTTCCAAGCTGGTGTGGCAAACACCCACCACTTCGTTCACCACCCGTTCGACCACGGTCTTGCTCACCTTCACGGTGGAGGTGGAGGTGCGGGTGCCGCAACCCGAAGCCAAATCCGTACCCAGCCGCTCTGCGACCCGCTCCGGGTGCTTCAAACCCGGCTCGCGCATGAAGACCGCCCCGGTTTCCGCCGGAACCAATTGAAAAGCAAAGTCCAAGAGTTTGCAGGCCAGGGTTTCGACTTCCAGAGTCTCTTGAAACGCCGTGCTGATTCCGAGCAGCACGTGCAGATCCCGAATCAGCCTAGCCCGTTCGGGAAAGTCGGATTCGAGCTCGATTTCGTTGAGGTTTAAGGTCCTGGAAGGCTTCTGGGTGAGAGTCTGATCGGTCAGAGATTTGGAATCCCAAAGGCTCGAGGAGTCTTCCGCGCTGTCGGTACCGGATGGGTTGGGATCCTGGGAGAGGAAGAGCAGGTGGGTGTCGCCGACGCCGATCAGATCCCCATGTTTGAGCTGGCAATGACGGATCGGCCTTCGGTTGACAAAAGTGCCGTGGAGACTGTCGAGATCGGTCAGCAGCCAGCCTTCGCCCAAGATTTGCTCGGCTCGGCAATGAAATCTGGACACTTCCAATCGGGACAGCACTAATTGGTTGTCCTTGTGACGCCCGACGGTAAAACCGTCATTTGTCAAAGCAAAGCTCTGCCCTTCGAACGGACCGCTGACGGCGACAAACCTGGGATTCAAATCCTGGATCTCCCTTGATGGAATGATAACACCCGGAAGTCGTACGACCAGGAGGCGGGAAGACCCACCTCTCCCTCACCGACCCTGCCGCGCGAGGTTTCCGAGACCACCGCTGGGAGCGCCACCGCCGAATTCACCTCAGAGAGTCCAACCCTTGCCAGGTCTCCTCACTGTCGTCGAATTCCGGCAGATTCGGCTCGAGGCCCCTGGCTTCGTTGACCCGCCAGCTCCAGAGAATGGACCACTTCATATAAGTCCCATAGGCCTGCAGCAGGCAAAACACCAAACCGCGCATGCCGTCAAAAATGCCCATCTGGACGAAATAAGTGCGCACGAACCGCCAGATCGAGCGCAGAAGCACCTCGGAAACGCCCGGATTCTTGCCTTCCTTCCAGCCTTGGGCGGCCCCCCAACGGCTGTACTTCACGATCCGCAAAGCGTATTTGTGGAAGTCTTCCACCATATGATGGTCCATGGTGTGCTTCAGCAGAGGGGCAGAAGTCCCACGGATCATCATGTCCGCATGGACCCGCCGGTTGGGATATCTGCCGGTGCCCTTGCGCAACAGGCGAATGACCTGATCCCGTTGCCAACCGGAAAAACGAATCACCTTGCCGAGGAAAAAGACTCGGCGCCGAATGGTGTAGGCGTCATGCTCGGGACCTCCGGCCAACAGGTTTTCGATTTCAGACTTGAGCGCGGGGGTACACCGTTCGTCGGCGTCAAAGATCAAGATCCAATCGTGGGCACATTCATCCATGGCCCAATTTTTCTGGGCGGCGGAACCGTAATAGGTCCGCTGGACGAGCTTTAGATCTTCGTGCCTTGATTCGAAAGCTCTTACGAGCTCCGGTGTTTTGTCGGTGGAAAATGAGTCCACCACCAAGATTTCGTCTGCCCAAAGCAACGATTCGAGACAGGCCTCGATGTTGTGCTCTTCGTTGAAGGTGGTGACCACCACCGACACTCGGGGGCGCGGGAAGTCTCCCGTGGGCTTCTTATTCGACATCAATTTTCTCCTCGGCTATGCTGACGCGGCCCGAAGGTTACCAGGTCGAGCGCCTCGCGCCGACGCAATTCTGAAACCGCGGGTTCCTCTTCTCCGTATCAAGCCTCGGTCCCAGAGTTCATCTCTACACACATCGAAAGACTCTTCTCATGGACAAGCTAAGGCTGACTCTCGCCTTCATGGCGTTATTCATAATCCCCGTCGCCACGGCCGACGCCCAAAGCGATTCTAAAGCCGTGAAAGGCTGGGCCTTCAATCTGGGCGCTTTCGATATTATCGACAGCGATAAGGCCACCGAGTTCGGCGTTGAATACCGATTTGAACCCTTCCGATTCTGGCGTTTGGATTTGACTCCCGTGCTCGGTCTCAGTGGAACGAGCGACGAAAGCTATTGGGGTTACGGCGGATTCCGTTGGGATCTTCCTTTGCCCAGCAAACGTTGGATGACGACCCTCGGTTTCGCCGTTTCAGCTTACGAGCAAGGCAGTGGCAAGGATCTCGGCGGGGTCGTCGAATTTCGCTCGAGCATCGACCTAGCTTATCGTTTGCGCAACGGATCGCGCGTCGGGCTCTCTTTCTACCATTTGTCGAACGCTCGGATCTACGATTTGAATCCAGGATCCGAATCCCTGGTCTTGAGTTGGAGCCTCGGGCGATGACCCAGAGGCACCCATCGCCCTTCAAAGGAATAACCAATGGCCGTTGACCCCCAGTTGCTCGAGATTCTGGTCTGCCCCGAAACCCATGGATCCCTGGAGCTCGTCGAGCTGCCGGAAGACGTTCAGGCCATGCTGGCGGAAAAGTATCGCGAGCATTTCCGTGACGAAGACCCGGTTGCGACCCAAGGACTCTACTGTGAGCAATCCCAGCGGGTCTATCCGATCGTTTCGGACATTCCCATGATGCTGAAGGAAGAATCCCTCTCAGCGTCGATTCTCGCCCGAACCGACGGTTGAGTTCATCCGCATCCAAGGGATCCCGGGGTTCGATTTCCTGGCGCACGGCCTGCTCGATCGCCGTCGCCAACATGGTGGGAACCGGCGTATTCACCAGTCTGGGATTCCAGCTCGTGGATCTGCGCACCGGTTTCGCCCTGCTCGCCCTTTGGGTGGTCGGAGGTTTATTCGCCCTGTGCGGTGCCCTGACCTACGGTGAACTCGGAGCCGCCTTGCCCCGCTCCGGTGGCGAGCTGAATTTCCTCGGCCGCATCTACCATCCCTCCCTCGGTTTCCTCGCCGGTTGGATCTCCTTCATCATGGGTTTCACCCTGCCCGTGGCCTTGGCGGCGATGGCCTTCGGCAGCTACTTCCAAAGGGTGCTCAGCACCGAATATTCCACCGAGATTTCCTGTGCCGTAGTGGCTTTGGTCACGGCCGCCCACCTCTTCGACCTGCGGATCGGTGCCTGGTTTCAGAATATCTTCACCGCTTTCAAAGTCGTTCTGATCACGGTTTTCATCGCTGCCACCGTGGGCGTGACCCTCAGCCGTGGACGATTGCAGGCGGTTGACTTCTCTCCGAATCGCGAAGCCTGGGGAGAGATCTTCAGCGGCCCCTTTGCGGTGTCCCTGCTCTATGTGATGTTCGCCTATGCCGGTTGGAATGCCAGCACTTACATCATCGACGAAATCTCGGACCCTGCAAGGGCGGTTCCCAAATCTTTGATCGTCGCAACGCTATTGGTCACGGTTCTCTACACCGGCCTCAATTGGGCGTTTTTAGTGACCGCGCCGGCTGAGGAGATGGCCGGCCAAGTGGAAGTCGGGCACGTTTCTGCAGCACACGTTTTCGGGGCTCAAGCGGGTCGCTGGATGAGCGGTCTACTCTGCGTGGCTTTGATCTCAACCATCAGCGCTATGACCTGGGCTGGGCCGCGGGTGATCCAAGTCCTCGGCCAAGACTTCAGCTTTTTCCGGGTCTTGGCTCGCACCACCGAGCGAGGGATTCCCGCCCTTGCCATCTTGGTTCAAAGCAGCATGGTGGTGGTCCTGCTGATCAAATCCAATTTCCAGAGCCTGTTGGTCTACACCCAATTCGTGCTGGCCCTGTGCTCGGCCTTGACCGTGCTGGGGGTCTTTGTGCTCAGGTGGCGGGCACCCGATCTCGAACGCCCTTATCGGACTTGGGGCTACCCATGGACCCCTGCGATCTTCCTGCTGATCAGCTTGATGACCGTCATTTTCACCTTGCTGCGGCATCCATCCGAGTCCCTCGGAGGTTTGTTCACGGTATTATTAGGTTTACCGATCTATTTGCTGTCCCCTAAAATCGGCCCAGACCCCCCTTCGCCGGTTACGCGCTAGGAGAGGATTTTGCCCCCCCAATTTCGTATTTTTAGACTTCCAGTCCAACGCTCGCTGTTGCCGGTCTTGCTGTTGCCGGTCGCGCTCCTATTCGCCGCTTGCGGCTCTGAAGCTCCCGAAACCGAGCAAGCTCTCGGCGGCTCCTTTGCGCCCAAAGAAGCGAGTTCCTCCAAACACCCGATGCGGATGCTCGACCCCGACAGCCTGCGCAATATGTCCAATCTCTTGGCGGGTCGAATCGAGCCCGAGGACGAAGCTGAGCTGGACCCTCAATGGATCGAGCATGCCCGGCTCATGAATCAGACCTGGAATGGCATAGAAAATCGGTTGATCAAGATGCGCCAGTGGACCGAAGAGGTTCAACCCGCCGGCGATCGAGCAGATGCGCCACTGCTTTATCCCCTCGGCGGCCCCGACCTGATCAGCGCCGCCCAATTCTTCCCCGATGCGTCGAGTTATCTGCTGATCGGTCTCGAAGCGCCGGGACACTTGCCCAGCGGCGAGGATTTCTCGGCTTCGGTGTTGGAAAGTGATCTCAAACGTCTGCGCAAGCCGTTCAGCTCCTTTGAAGAGCACGGTTATTTTGTTCGCAGCGAAATTGATAAGGACCTGTCGGGAGGCAGCTTTGACGGCATCTTGCCGATCCTCTTGATCTGCCTGGTCAGAGCAGGACAAGTGCCGATCAACTTGCAATACGTCACCATCGATCCGGAAACGATCGCCATAACCCCCTTGCCGCCGACCGCCGAATCCGCCAAGGCCGTGGTCATCCACTACGTGCCACGGGACCAGCATCCTGGAGAAAACCCCGAAGCTCGCTCGGAGACCTCCGGCGAGGCTCAAACCGTCAAGGCCAAGGCGGTCTATTATTTCGCCCAAGACATATCCAACAGCGGCCTGTTCTCGGACGATCCTTTCAGCCGGCTGATCCAGCGCCAGGAAGCGCTCAACGTCTACATGAAATCCGCCGAATACCTTCTGCATACGGACGAGTTTTCGACTTTTCGCAAACTGCTGCTGAAAAAGGCCCATACCCTGTTGCAGGACGATTCGGGAATCCCGATTCGATTCCTCACCTCCGACACTTGGGACGTGCGTCTTTTCGGCCAATACAAATCCGTGCTCGCGGCCTACAGCCATTGGCTACAAGACGATCTGGTGGCGGCTTTTGCCAAGGGCAAAAACGTCGACCCGCTGGATTTCAATCTCGGCTACAGCAGCAACACCGACGGCGGCTGCTTGATTCTAGGCTCCCGTAGAACCGAACCCGATGGGTCCTAGCAGGCTGGGCCAAAAGTCTCATCGCGCTGCGAGCGCGCCTTTTCCGCCGACTCTTCGTTGGAAAACCTCGACGATTCCCGAATCGCCTGCGGTTTTCACGCCTCGATTCGACGAAAAATTCGCTGCTCTCGCCGGCGCGAGACTTCCGCCACAGCCTGCTAGCCGGCGTTTAGGTCTTGGGCTCGCCGCCCTGTGCCTTATGGGACTGAGCGCTCTCGGCAGCCCGAGCCAAGGCGGCGAATGGCGGCAGTATCGGGGCGATGGACGGGGCCGCTCTCTGGAGACCGGCTTGCCGACCTCTTGGAGCGAAGATCACAACGTCACCTGGAAAATTGAGATTCCGGGCCGTGGTTGGTCTTCCCCGGTGGTGGTAGACGGCAAAGTCTGGCTCACGACGGCGATCGAAGACACCAGGTCCCTGCGGTTGATCGGTGTCGACCTCAAGCATGGCCGGATCGTGCACGACTTGCAGGTTTTCAGCCCACCGGAATGGCAGCCGGGTCATCCCGACAACAGCTACGCATCTCCAACCCCCGCCGGCGAGCCCGGCAGAATTTGTGTGCACTTCGGCACCTACGGCACAGCCTGTTATCGCACCGACGGCCAAGCCATCTGGCGCCGCCGGGCTTTCGTCCAAGAGCATGGGGTAGGCCCCGGAAGCTCGCCGGTTCTTTGGCGCGACCTGCTGTTGATCAATTGCGACGCAACGGACTCTCAATTCGTCGCCGCGCTGGATAAAAACACGGGTGAGACGGTCTGGCAGACTCCGCGCCGTTTCACCGAGGCGCGCAAGCCGCCCCACCGGAAAGCCTTCAGCACCCCGCTCATTTTTCATCATCGGGGCCGGGCCTTGCTGTTGTCCACCGGGGCCACCCACACCAGCGCCTACGATCCGACCGACGGCCGAGAAGTTTGGTGGCTTGCCCACGACGGATATTCCAACGTCGCCATGCCCATGGTGGGTTTGGGCATGGCTTTCATCAACACCGGTTATATGAAACCCCACCTCCTGGCCCTTCGGCTCGGCGGGCAAGGCGAGATAGCCCCTCAAGACCTGCGCTGGAGCTACTATTGGCAAGTGCCCGCCAATCCTTCGCCACTGCTGATCGGCGGCCGGATCTTCATGATCAACGAGGTCGGCAACGCGACCTGGTTAGATGCCGCCAAGGGCGAGGATATTTGGCGCCAACGGCTGAAAAGCAAATATTACGCGTCGCCATTGACGGCCCACGGCAAGATCTTCATTTTCAGTGTGCCGGGCAAGACCACCGTGCTGCGAGCCGCAGACGACTTTGAGATCCTGGCAGAAAGCCGGCTCGACGGCGAGATTCGGGCCACCCCGGCGATCGCTGACGGAGCGTTTTTCGTCCGCACCGACCGGCATCTCTATCGGATAGGGAACGACCCAACCCGAGCAGAAGCTCCTTCAAGACCGACAACCCACAGCCGTCACGGCGGGACCCCAAGACCATGAGCAGCCACCAACCGCCGAAGCCACCCACCAGACCCCCGAGCCAACTGGGCACGAAACTCCAGAGCAAGCTGAAATGCCTCGTTTCCCAGGAACAAAAAGGCGCTCGGCTAGACCAATTCCTCGCTGCGGCAGTGCCGGATCAGCATGGACACCAGCTCTCACGGCGGGCGGTGCGGAGGGCGCTGCAAGCCGGGGCGGTTTATGTCAACGGCAAAAGGGTGCGGGTGGCGTCCCGACCGGTCTTCACCCGCGATCGAGTCGAGATCGTGATCGAACTCGACGGCTCCGGAGGCGCCAACGCGGTGACCACCGAGCCGCCACCACCGCTCACCACCCATCAAATCCTTTTCGAGGACTCGGACCTGCTGATCATCGACAAGAAAACGGGCATGCCGAGCCAAGCCACCCAAACCGACGCCATGGGCAACGCCCTCGAGCAAGCGCGAGACTACCTCCGGCGAGCACAGCGACGCACTGCTGACCGCGAAGCCCCCTATTTGGTCCTGCCCCACCGCTTGGACCGTGGCACATCGGGCGCGCTGATTTTGATCAAGGCTCGCCGCGCCAATGCGGGCATGGCAGAGGCCTTCCGCCACGGACGGGTGGACAAGGTTTACCGACTGTTGGTGGCGATAGAAGATGGAAGGACGGAAACAGAGGACTTTACGATCGACCTGGGGTTGGACGTTCAGGGCCGAAAAGTAGAGGTGAGTTCGTTGGGCCTGGAAGCGGTCACGGAGGTCCGCTGGATCGCCCAAACCCAAAGTGATTCGGGAAACTTCGCAATCCTAGAAGCGAGACCGAGAACGGGTCGAAAGCATCAAATCCGGGCCCACCTCGCCGCCTTTGGGCTACCCATCCTCGGGGACCGGCTCTACTCAAACCCCACGGTCGCGGCCATGGCTCGTCGACCCATGCTGCACGCCTACGAGCTGAGCTTCGAGCACCCGGTGCACCACGAAGCAATTCGGGTGGTCTGCCCCATGCCCGAGGACTTCACAGAGGCGGCATCCAAACTCGGCTTGTCGCTGCTCGAGGATCCCCCCGACGACGATCCCCACGGCGGAGCCGAGGCTGCTACCGATCGAGAGTGACTCTCCGAATCCGGGTGTTGGCCGGATTGCCCGGCGAATCCACGTAAACAAGGGTGCCGGTCAAGCTGTCGAGGACCCAAGCCCCGCGCGTAGCGCCGTCCGCTCCGTTGGCATCGGCGGCGGCAAAGTGGCGCCAAACATCCGTGCGCAATCCGCCCGAAATCGACCCATAGAGATTCTGCGACAACACTCGCACTTGTGGCTTCGGATTGCGCAATCCATCCACAATCGCCAGGTTCCCCGTGCCGACATCCACGATCAGAATGGCGTATGTGGTTATTTCGTCGTTTTGCAGGGGCACGGGCACGAACCGTTGGGTCGATGGATTCATGGACTCCGCAGTCAGGTCCTTCGACAATACGATTTCGGGGGATCGGACGGAAAATCGACTAAGGCTGCCGGAGGCGTCGAAAAAGTGGAGCGCGCCGTCGGCGTTGTCGATCACCACATAACCAATGGTTTCCTCGCGCGACACGATCGGGGCAGCGCTGACCTGGCCTTTGAGCACCGGCAGATCAGCCACAGGGGTGACCGGGGGATCGATCTCGAGTTCCTCGAGACCGCCCAAATGTAACGCTTTACCGGTCGTTGCATGATAGAGGTACGCGCCGTCGGTTCGACCCGAGCTGTTGCGTCTCATGAGCAGGGCGAAATTCCGATCCGCTGAAGCGATCGACTCGAAGCCCCGTTTGATCATGGTCGTCACCCGCCCGAGATTGCCCCCTTTGCCCAATTGATCGAAATACATGGTGTACCCGGTGCTCGCTTCGACGAAAAGCGCGGCGCGAACCTGGCCGTCGGAACCCCTTAGGGGGCCGAGAAAGATCTCGCCGACCGTCGCCGCTTGGTCGCGGGAACGGCCGATTTCGGTGAAGAGGTTGGTCTTCAACCTGGCGATGCGCCCTTCGTCGGGATTGCGACGAAGCTGGTCCACCACCGAGCCGGCACCGTTGCCGAGATCGAAGTAAAAAATCGCATCGGCGGAGCCGCGATCGCCGTAGCGAACCAGGAGAGAGTGGGGGTTTGAGCCGGCCTGGGCGAAGGCCGTTACGGAGAGAGCCAACGAGGCCGTTGTGAAGGCACCGATCGCGAGCGATCGAGTCTTGCTCCAAGGCCGAGGGGACGCGGCGAAATACTCCGAGTCCCGAATCTGGACAGTAGCGGTGGAAAACGGCGAGTATCTCATATTGATCCGCAAGACTTACTACGATACTCCCCCAAGATCAAGGGGGCGTAGGCACGGAACATCTGCCGATTCATTCGATTCATGCAATAATCCGCTTGCAGCGAGCCCTGTGGCGCTAGCCCGAGTTCGCCCGTCAGCGAAATTTATGGACTTCTCTCAGCAGTCGTTTTTGGACGGCTGAATATCGGATATAGGATCGACTTCGTGAGCGAAAGCACTGAACCAAGTTATTACGAGATCGCTTTGACCAATCGCCAAGTGGTCATCGCCTTCGTCATTCTTCTGACCCTGGTCTTGGCCATTTTCCTCTGCGGTGTGTGGGTCGGTAAAAATGGCCAAGAGCGCTTGGCCGGAACCACCGGAACCGCACCGACTCATCCTTCCGCCGCCGCCGAGCCGGAACAATTGGCGAATATGGAAGAGTTCAAATTCTTCGCTGAGGAAAACGCTAAAAAAAGCGGAAAAGCGGAAACCCTGGACAAACCCGATCTGGCATCTCTGGATAAGCCAAAGCCTGAGAACCGATCCCCTCGAGAGTCCAGGCCCGGACAAGGCACAACGTTGGCCCAAGATATCGGCAGCGAAAGCCTTGGCAACGAAAGCCGGACGCAGCCGGAAACCAAACCAGAGCCGCCGGCTCCTAAACCCGCAGAAACCCAACAAGCCGAGCCGAAACCAACGGCGCCTCCCACGACTCGCCCCGCACCCGCCCAAGCCGGGGCCGGAGACGGTTTTGTGGTTCAGGTCTTCTCCACCCGCGACGAACCCCAAGCGCGTAAAGTTCTCAGCCAATTGAAGGGCGCCGGCCACAAGGCTTTTCTGTCCGCCGTCGAAGTGACCGGCCAAACCATGTACCGCGTGCGCGTGGGGCCGTTTACCCAGCGGGCAGACGCAGAAAAGGTCGCAGACCAAGTACGCCGGCAAATGAAGCTAGACCCGTGGGTGACCGCCGCCGGCAATTGACTTTGGGATCCCTTGCTACATTGGATCCCCCGTCGACCTGCCGATCAAAATCCAACCCTCTTGTGGTGAAGCCGAGGTGAGCCCATCAACGACGGATCCTTTCTCCGATTCGACTTCCGGGCCCAACGACCGCAACCGAGTTCCTGAATTCGCCCTCGCCCTGGTCGGCGGACTGGCTTGGTCTGCATGTTTCAGCGCGGAATCCCTACCTCTTCTCGCCTGGATCGCCTTGATCCCCCTGGTGCTGTGCATCGACAGTGAGCGTCCGTTGTTCAACGGATGGCTTTTCGGCCTGGCCGCCTGGTTACCCTCAACCCATTGGGTGGCTACAACCCTCGAAGAATACGGTCCCTTACACCCGGCCTTGGCCACACTTCTTTGGGTGGCCCTGTGCGCAGCGTTGGCCCTAGAATGCCTGGTCTTCGTCGCCTTGGGACGGGCCTTGAAACCGCTCGGCGCCGTCCACCTACTGTGGATCTTGCCGGCCGTCTGGGTTTTGCTGGAGGCGCAACGGGGGTTCATGGTGCACGGATTTCCGTGGAATCTAGCCGCCTATGCCTGGGTCGACCTGCCCGGTGCCATGACTTCGGCAGCTTGGTTGGGCGCCTGGGGCCTGTCCTTCCTGGTGGTGACGGTCAACGTGGCCGCTGTTTTGGCGTGGCAACGACGCTCCCCCCGCCTGCTCGTGGGCGTGTGGGCGGCCGTCGCTTTGGGGTTGATGTCGGCGAGCACGCTCGTACCGGTCGCGGACGTGCCGTCGCGAGAGCCTATGCCAGTCCGGGTGGTGCAGCCCAACTCCGGAATCTCCATCGAACCCGAGGAGCTGTTGGCCAACTACGAACTCTTGATCCGGTTGACCCACGAGGCTTGTGACACACCGGCCTTGGTGGTCTGGCCCGAGAGCGCTGCCTGGCCATTCAATTGGGACGATGCCCCGCGCTTGCGCCGCGATGTGGAGATGATCAATCGCCTCGGCTGCGCCGTCTTACTGAACTCGCCCCGTCAAAGGGGCGATCGAACCTTCAACACGGCCTTGCTGATCGCCGGTGACGGACAGTCCGCGCCGGCCGAATACGCAAAACGACGATTGGTGCCCTGGGGGGAATATATTCCCCTCGCCGACTGGTTTCCTTTTATCGGTCGGCTGGCGCGCAACGCCGGTCAATTCACGCCCGGCACTGAGTTGGGTTTGATGCCGTTCGGGGGGCATTCGCTCGCCATGGCGATCTGCTACGAAGTGATTTTCGCGTCACTCGTTTCGGAACAAAGCCGGGCCGGGGCGGACGTTCTGCTCACCGTGACCAACGACGCATGGTACGGAAATACCGCAGCGCCATGGCAGCATTTGCGCGCCGCCCGATTTCGGGCGGCGGAAAACCAAAAACCCATGATTCGAGCAGCCCTCACCGGCGTTTCGGCGATCATTGACTCACGGGGAAGGGTCGTCGAGCAGTTGGGGGTGGAAGAAACCGGCATCTTGCGTGGCGAGGTCGTCGGCTCGCCTGCCCCATCACCCTATTCTCGGGCTCCGTGGTGGCCGGTCTGGACGAGCGCAGTCTTGCTCGGCTTTGCTATGATCCGCGTGTTCCGGTTTCGACGGGCCAACGAGACGCCCCGTCCGCCCGGCACCCTTCAAGAGACAGCTTCGACGGCATCGAAATAAGGTAAACAACCATGACCCATCTCAGATTTCAACTGACCGAGAAATTCGACCATATTTCCAAAAAGCTCGAAAACCTTCGGGGGTTCCTTTGACCAGGCTGGAGTAGAGCACGAGCTCGCCGAGCTCGACCGGGAGATGCAAGCCCCCGACTTTTGGGACAACCCGGAAAAATCTAAGCCCATTTTGCAAAAGAGACGGGTGATCGAACGTAAAGTTGAGACCCTCAACCAGCTGCGCGAAGACGCCGACGAACTCGAAGCATGGCGCGAGCTGGCGGGCGAAGGCGAAGCCGACGACGACCTGGTGGAGTTCATCGGTCGGGTAGAGAACGACGTCGAGCGACTCGAGCTGGAGATCAAGCTGAGCGGTCCGGATGACAGCCGCGATGCCATTCTCGCAATCCATCCCGGCGCCGGTGGCACGGAATCCCAGGATTGGGCAGCCATGCTGCTGCGCATGTATCTCCGTTATGCCGAGGCTCACGGCTTCGCAGTGGAAACCCTGGACCACCAGGATGCGGATGAAGCGGGAATCAAAAGCGCCACCTTCGCCGTGCGCGGCGAAAACGCTTACGGCTACCTAAAGAGCGAAGCCGGGGTCCACCGGCTGGTTCGCATCAGCCCGTTCGACGCCGCCGCTCGTCGCCAAACCTCCTTTGCATCGGTGGATGTGGTGCCCGAAATGGATGACGACGTAGAGATCGAAGTGCTCGACAAGGATCTAAAGGTCGACACTTTCCGCGCCAGCGGCGCCGGCGGACAGCACGTCAACAAAACCGACTCTGCCGTACGTTTTACCCACTTGCCCACCGGCATTGTGGTCAGCTGCCAAAACGAGCGCAGCCAGCACAAGAACCGCGCCACCGCCATGAAGATCCTCAAATCACGGCTCTACGACCGTGAGATGAAAATCCGTGAGGAGGAAAAGGCCAAGCTGGAAGACGCCAAGATGGAAATCGGTTGGGGAAGCCAAATCCGCTCCTACGTCTTACACCCCTACCGCATGGTCAAAGACCATCGCACCAATTGCGAGGTGGGTGACGCCGACGGCGTGCTCGATGGCAAGCTCGATCCATTCATCGAAGCATTCCTCAGAACCAGCATGGACTCGGAGCCAAAAGCTGCTAACTAGGGTCCATTCAGAATGCCTTCGCGTGTGTCGGCCGAATGGCCTGCGGGCGTCGCTCCGAACTCGCGTCACCGCTACCATGCCGCCATAAATTGCTGAAGAGTAGGGACTTAGGCCGAGGATTCGGATGTATAGCTCAGACACGCTCGCTTCCGTCCTCAGTCCATCCGGCCTTGGTTTCATCGGAAAACGGAAAATCTGGACAGAACCTAACTAGACGCTTCGGAATTTTCACAAACCATTGATTATAAATGACTTGATGTAGGGGCGGGGCTTGCCCCCTCCCGCTCTTCCATAAGCAGCGGCTCGGCTTCACCTCGCCCGGGCGGGGGCAAGCCCCGCCCCTACCTCCGGAGGTTTGCGGGCGTAACCCGCTAAGTTCAGCCCGCCTTCCGAAGACATCCGATCTCCACAAAACACTTTGGATTCACCCCTCAAGATCGACTATGTGTCGCCGCTACCCCCGATTCGCTCCGGCATTTCGGACTACAGCGTCGACCTCTTTCCCGAACTCGAATCCCGCTGCGATTTGAGGCTGATCCGCTTGCCCGGCCAAGAGGTCGACGCGGCGGTGCGCGGGCGCTGGCCGGTGGTCGAAGCCGATCAACTCGGCGCCGACGGTCGCTTGCCGCTCTACCACATGGGCAACAACCACCATCACGAGGCGGTGTGGGATCTGGCGCAGTCGAAACCGGGCGTGCTGGTGCTCCACGACCTGGTCTTGCACCACTTCTTGATCGAACGAACCGTCAAATACGGACATTTCGAGGCCTATCGCGAAGCCCTCGAAACCGCCCACGGTTGGGTAGGCGACGCCGCCGGTCGGCCGATCCGATGGCCAGGGGCGGTGGGCAATGCCGCCCAATTCGCCCTACCCGCCCATCGTGAGCTGTTGATCCGCCAGAAAGGCATCCTCACCCACAGCCCTTGGTCCGCTGATTTCCTCGCCGAGGAGATACCAGGTTTGAGGGTCCGCAGCTTGAGCATGGGCGTTCCTTTGCCGGCGGAAGCGGATCGCGGGCTGGGCCAAGACTTCAAACGTCGCTACGGATTACCTCTCGAGAGCCCGATCATCGGCTCGTTCGGTTTTCAAACCCCCATGAAACGAACTGAAAGCGCGGTGCGCGCCTTGGCCGAACCGGGATTAGAGCAAGCCCATCTCATGGTCGCCGGAGAGGTCGCCCCGATTTTGGAGCTGGAGGATCTAGCCCAAGAGATCGGCGTCCGAGATCGAGTCCACGTGCTCGGCTTCCTGCCGTTCGAAGACTTCGAGGCGGGCATTTCCGCCGCTGATGTGGCGCTCAATTTGCGCTATCCGACCGCCGGCGAAACCTCCGCTTCCCTCCTGCGGATTTTGGCGGTCGGACGCCCCGTTTTGGTCTCCGACCATGCCCAAAGCGCGGACCTACCGGACGATGTGGTGATCAAGGTGCCCCTGGGAGACGACGAGCCCAAAAGCTTAGCCCGTCAATTGGCCGAGATGCTCGCCCAGCCACAACGCTTACGGGAAATGGGCCAAAGGGCCCGTCGACACGTGGAAACCCATCATCGACCCGCCGACGCCGCCCAGGCGATGATCGACGCGTGCCGAGAATGGGCACAGCTCGATCCCCCGAATCTGCCGACCGAACCGGATGTACCGGCTCCCACCAGCCTCATCTGGCATCGGTTGGAGGGCTGCATCGAAGTTTTGGGTGCCGAGGGCCCCTGGCCTCCGGGTGAACGACGCAACTTAGAAATTCGGCTCAAAAATACCAGCACAGCTCGCTGGCTCGCCGGTGAAGCCGCTGCCGGGGGTTTGGCCCTCGAGGTCCAGCTCTGGGTGGACGATAACGACCTATTCGTCGACCGGCCTTGGATGGGTTTGCCCTTCGACCTGGAACCCGGTGAACGCCACGTCTTTGAGCTACCCTTGCGCCGACCCCTAGCTGCCGACGTCCGCCTGGAAATCATCCCCCACGCCTTGGGACATGCCTCCTTCGCCAGATTGGAGGGCCCCACGTGGACAGCCAACCTATAGATCCCACAGATTCCGCCCAAACCCCGTCGCGCTTCGCAGGCCTGGCTTGGTTGACCCTGGGCCTGCCAATGATCCTGCTGGTGATGGCAGCCGTGGGTTACGACTATCGGAAGGCCCCGGCGGCAGCGGCGGAAGAGTCCACCTATTTGATGCAAGCAGAAAGCTTGTGGCAGGACCACGACCTCCGATATTCGCGCCTCGATTTCGACCGCCATTTGCTCAGCCGTTACGGCACGCCGACCGACCTACGCTTGGCCACCGGCTCCGGGGGCCGGGAGATCACCTACGACCAACCCTTCCCCTACGCCCTGTGGATCACCCCGTTTCTGATCCTGCGCCCGTCCACGGGTTTCGCCCTAGCCAACGTTCTCTTGCTCGGAATTGTCCTATTCTGGGCCGCCCGTCGGCTCCAGCCGATCCTCGGGACCTGGTCTCCCGTGTTGATCGCCCTATTGGTCTTCGGCTCGTCGATCTTCGCCCACGCCTTTTTCGCCACCGCCGACCTCTTCCTTTTTTGCCTCACCCTGGTCGCTTGCGTCTTAATTCGGGAATCCTCCGAACGCCCGGGCTCGGTATCCACACGAGACGTATCCACACGGGACGTATCTACACGGGACGCCGTGATCGCCGGCGCCCTGCTGGCAATCCCCGTGCTGACCTCACCCTGGCACCTGCCGATTTTGCTCGCGGTCGCCCTGGCCTTGCCCAAGACCGACCGCAGCGGTTTAGCCATGGCCGGCGGCCTCGGCTGTTTCCTCGGTGGATTGTCGATCGTCATGGTGCAATGGTGGAGCGGCGGAGGCCTGAGGATCTTCGGCACCAGCCGTTTCAGATTCACGCCCGAAACCGGATTTCCGGCGGTCGAATTTGCCGAAAATCAATGGCGCGCATCCGTCGCCGAACTCTCGGCCCTGCATTGGCAAGGCGCGCTCAAGCTCTCCTGGGGTTTCGATCTCGACCTGTGGCTGTGGAATGTGCTGCACCTGATCGCCGGACAATCCTTCGGCATCCTGCCCTACTTCCTGCCCTTGGTGCTGTTGCCCTTATTAGCGTCCGGACCGGCGCCGGGACGTCGCAGCTGGTGGGTCGCGCTCTTTTGTTGGGCCCTCGGATTGCTGATTTTCCGCCCCTTCGATCTGTCGGGCGGCGAAGCGGTGATCGCCAATCGGCTGTTGCTGCCGATGGCCGCCACCTCGGTTTTGGCCTGGGGACGCCCCGAGGCTTCAAGGCGGAATGCCTCAAGACTCAAACCCGCATTGGCGCTCGCGATCCCCTTGCTCGCCGCCCCTTTTCTGTGGCGACTCTGGTCCCAGCCGGGCGCCCATCCGGTGGTCGAAGGCGAGAGCTACAGCTATCCAACCGCCGTATCCAAAGCCTTGCTGCCCTACGAACTCAGCCAACGCACCATGCCGGGCGGACCGGTGCTCGACCATCTAGATCTTCGGGTCCGATTGATGGATCGCGGCCTGGGTGAGGATGTGGTGGATCTCTTCTCCTTCGCCGGAGATCGTCCAGCCAAGCTCTGGCTCGCCAGCCCGGCGCCACTTCAATGGATCCACTTGGCCATGGACGAAAATGCTCCCTCCCAGCTCGAGCTGGCGGGAGCGCAAATCCGTGAGCGCATGCTGCTCTCCGACGGCGGCATCAGCTTCCGCTTAGAGCCTGAGCTCTATCGAAAACACAATCTTTGGTGGAGCCCGCGCACCCAATGGGTCTACCGTTTGGGCTTCCGCTTGCCCGAGCCCACCGACCGACGCATTCGATTTCGACTGGTCGGCGAACCCGCCGACATCCCCGATAAGGAGCCGATACCCCATGAATGATCAACCTCAAATCCACAGCTGGATCACGGAAATTCGGGGCCGGTTGGAAAATCCACCGCCTTCCGTGTTGCCGCCTTCCGACGTTCGACAGGCTGCGGTTTTGATTCCCCTCTACGTCGACGCCGGTCAGCTGTGGACCGTGCTCACCAAACGCACCGAGCATCTGCCCACCCACAAAGGCCAGATCGCCTTCGCCGGCGGCAGCCTGGAAGAAGGCGAAGACGTCTGGCAAGGTGCCCTACGGGAGGCCCACGAAGAAATCGGCATCGAGCCCAAAGCGGTGCTCCGGCTCGGATGCTTAGACGAGGCCGAGACCCCAGCTGGATTTCGGGTCACCCCGTGCGTGGGTGTAGTGCCCTACCCGCTTGAAACCGTCATCGACGAGGGCGAGATCGAAGATGTATTCACCGTGCCCCTCAACAACCTGGCGAACCCCGACCTGGTGGAAGACCGAGCCGTGTTGATCGACGGCCTCGAAAAAGACCTGCGCATCTACCACGTCGGCCGACGGCAAATCTGGGGCCTGACCTCGCGCATCATCCAAAACCTATTGCTGCGGGTGGGCATCGATCACACCCAAATGGGCGCTTGATCGCTGCGCCCTTGCGGTGTCAAAGCCTCAGCCACGGGGAACGGGATCGAGGATCTCTCCCTGCTCGCCGATGCGCGGGTAGTCGTGGCCTTTTTCGCGATACCAGCGGGTGAGCCTCTTATATCCCCATTCGAAAAGCAGGCGTTGGCGGGTGGCCTCGTCGAGTTGAGGTTGGTCGTAGAGGCCGGCAGCCTGCCTTTGGCGTTGGGCTTCGAACAGCGTGACCGCCGCGGCCACAGAGACGTTGAGGGAATCCACCGCGCCGGCCATGGGAATATAAAAAGAGCGGTCGCAGAGTTCCAAGAGTTCGGGAGCAACACCGGGACCTTCTTGCCCTAAAGCTATGCAGGTGGGGCGGGTGAAATCGATCTCCCGAAAATCCACCGCCTCGGGGTCGAGATGGGCGGCGAGCACTTGGAAGCCGTCCCGATGCAGGGACTCGACGGCCTTACCGTAGGATTCGTGCAGGCAAACCTCGACGAATTGGGCGGCGCCGGCCGAACTGGTGATTTTCGCCTTGAAACTCGATTCGTCGGTGACGGCGTGAATTTTGGGCACACCGACCGCATCGCAGGTACGGATGACCGCGGAAACATTGTGAGCCTTCTGCAAATCGTCCATCAACACGGTCAGGCCGATTTGACGTCGATCGAGGATGGCGGTCAGTCGTGCGAATCGTCGTGGGGTCATGGTCGGCGGATCCTATAGGAAGGTCCCGTCGGCGGGAAACGGCTCTCAGCAGGCAGCGTACGGGCGGCTTCGTGCTCGATTGCTGCCCGCGGCGAAATTTCGCCGCTGAGCTTGTGAAAAATTTCACAAATGGGGCTTGGAACCCCGATCGATCCCTGCCAAAATAGAGCCCGGCGAGGGTTCATAGCGCGGTCCGCCAAGGACCTTGATAACGAGGAGTGCCACTCCTGGGCGCCTCTCAGTCCATTCCCCAAACCCTCAGGCTGCGCGAATACCCACGGTAACCTCGGCCAAAGGCCGACCTCCCCGCTCACGGACAGGCTCACGGATAGATGGTGGGCGAGCCGTCGTACGAACGGCGTCCAGTCCAATGGCGGAGATCGAGAAGGACCGAATCCAAGATGGCTGTGCACAAGATTAAGCAAGGGCTCGACCTGCCCATCGTCGGCGAGCCTAAGCAGACCGTCGAGACGGCCCGTCAGCCCAGTCGGGTGGCTCACGTGGCCGCCGACTACCACGGGATGAAACCGACCATGTATGTGGAGGTCGGAGACCAAGTCCGCCGGGGTCAGCTGCTCTTCGAAGACAAGAAGACCCCAGGCGTGCATTACACCTCGCTGGCCGCCGGCAAAGTCGTCGCCATCAACCGCGGCGCTAAACGCGCCCTAGAGTCGGTTGTCGTCGAACTCAACGACGACGAAAAAGCGGGACGCGGCGCGAGTATTGAATTCAAGGCATACCAAGGCAAGGATCCGGCAGAGCTGAGCCGTGACGACGTCAAGGCCTTGCTGATTGAATCGGGTTTCTGGACCGCCCTGCGCCGGCGGCCGTTCAACAAGGTGCCTGCACCTGAATCGGTCCCCCGATCGATTTTCGTCACCGCCATGGACAGCTCACCGCTGGCCCCCAAGGCCAACGTGGTGTTGGAGGGGCACGGCGAAGACTTTCAACGGGGACTGTCGGCCCTCGGTAGGCTGACGGACGGTAGCGTCTTCGTTTGTACCGACGAGTCGACCAGCGTCCAATTGCCCAGCGCCGGCTCGTTCCAACACGAGCGTTTCTCAGGCCCTCATCCTTCGGGCACTGTCGGTTTCCACATCCACACCCTGGATCCTGTGGACCGCAACAAAGAGGTCTGGCACCTCGGATACCAAGACGTCATCGCCATCGGCAAGCTTTTTCACACCGGCGAGCTGAGCGTTCGTCGCGTGGTGTCTCTGGCAGGTCCGCCGGTCACTAGCCCTCGATTATTGGAAACCCGCCTCGGCGCCGCCATCGACGATCTCGTCGCAGGAGAGCATTCTGCAGCGGAAGCCCGCGTGATCTCCGGTGACGTGCTCAGCGGTCGCTCCGCGATGGGGGATCGGCTCGGCTATTTGGGCCGCTACTCCAATCAGATTTCCGTGCTGGCGGAAGACCGTGAGCGGGAATTTCTGGGCTGGCTCGGACCGGGTGGCGACAAATTCTCATTGGTGCGGGCTTTTACCTCGGCGCTCACGCCGGGCAAAAAGTTCGCTTTCACCACCACGACCAACGGCTCGCACCGGGCCATCGTGCCGATCGGGCTCTACGAAAAGGTCTTCCCATTCGACATCCTGCCCGCCTTCTTGGCTCGCTCGCTCGTGGTCGGCGATATCGAGCAAGCCGAAGCTCTCGGTGCGCTGGAGCTCGCCGAGGAGGATATGGCCCTCTGTTCGTTTGTATGTCCCGGCAAGATCGATTACGGCGTTCACCTCCGTGACGTCCTGACCACCATCGAGAAGGAAGGCTGATGAAAGCCCTAAGGAAAATTCTCGACAATCAAGCCAAGCTCTTTGAAAAGGGCGGCAAGCTCGAGAAGCTATACCCACTTTACGAGGCTCAGGACACGTTCCTTTACACTCCGGGCGACGTGACCCGACGAGCCTCCCACGTCCGTGATGCCGCTGATCTCAAGCGCATCATGATCACCGTTGTGGTGGCGTTGCTACCGGCCATCTTGATGGCCATGTACAACACCGGCTTGCAGGCCTACCGGGCCTTCCAAGGCGGCGCTCTACCGCTCGAAAATTGGCAGACCAGCGCCATGGCAGCCCTGGGTTTCGACATCACCGCCCAGGGTGATTTCTTGACCCTCTTCCTGCACGGCGCGCTTTACTTCTTGCCGGTTCTGGCGGTCACTGGATTGGTCGGCGGCAACATTGAAGCCGCGTTTGCCATCGTGCGCAAACATGAGATCAACGAGGGATTCCTCGTCACCCTCTTCCTCTTCCCGTTGACCCTTCCGCCGACGATTCCCCTCTGGCAGGTGGCCTTGGGCATCGCTTTCGGCGTGGTGATCGGCAAAGAGATCTTTGGCGGAACGGGCATGAACGTGCTCAACCCCGCCCTCACCGCCCGCGCCTTCCTCTTCTTTGCCTATCCGGCCGAGATTTCCGGCGACAAGGTGTGGACCGCAGCTCAAACCTCCCCCGACGGTTATTCCGGAGCCACCTGGCTCGCCCAGGGTGCGGTTTTCGACGCCACCACCGGCTCGGTCACCGGCATGCTCGACCAAAGCGTCGGCTGGATGAACGCCTTCCTGGGCACGGTCCCGGGCTCGATGGGAGAGACCTCGGCGCTGGCTTGTTTCCTAGGGGCTCTGATCCTGGTGCTCACCGGAGTCGGCTCGTATCGCATCATGCTCGGCGTGATCGGCGGCAGCTTCGCGGCTTCGCTGTTGCTCAACGCCATCGGCTCCGAAACCAACGCGCTGCTGAACATCCCGTTCCACTGGCACATCGTGCTCGGGGGCTGGGCTTTCGGCATGGTGTTCATGGCCACCGACCCGGTGTCCGCGACCCACTCCAATACCGGTCGCTGGATCTACGGCTTCTTGATCGGCGTGCTGGCGATCTTCATCCGGGTGCTCAATCCGGCATTCCCCGAGGGCATGATGCTCGCGATTCTGTTCATGAACTGCTTCTCTGCGACCATCGATCACTTCGTGGTCCAGGCCAACATCAAACGGAGGAAAGCTCGCTATGCAATTTAGCGTTCGCTACATCATCCTCTTCTCCCTGGCCGTGTGCGGGGTTTGCGCGGTCTTCGTGTCGTCCCTGGCGGTTTCCCTCAAGGACGCCCAGGAAGTCAACAAGCTGCTCGACAAGAAGAAAAACGTGCTGATGGCAGCCGGCCTGGTGCAATCCGACGAGGATGTATCCGCCGAGGAAATCGAATCGCGTTTCGCGAGCTTCGTGCCGGTGGTTATCGACCTCAAAACCGGCGAAGAGCTGCCCGACGTGGATCCGAATACCTTCGATCAGCGAAAGGCCAAGAAGAACCCCGACACCAGTCAAGTGGCACCGAAGAACAACGCCGGGGTCAAGCGCATTCCGCTGCAAGCCCTGGTTTATAAGGGCGTTTCCAAAGACGGCGGTTTGGATATGCTGATCGTGCCGGTCGAGGGTTACGGTCTGTGGTCGACCCTTTACGGCTTCCTCGCCCTGGACGGCGACCTCAACACCATCCAAGGTTTGGCTTACTACGAGCACGGTGAAACTCCCGGACTCGGCGGCGAGGTCGAGAACCCCCGTTGGCGTGCCCTCTGGCCCGGCCGCAAGGTGTTCAACGACCAAGGTGAGCCGGTGATCGAAGTCATCAAGGGCCCGGCCGGACCGCCGGAATCCGCTCCCCACAAGGTCGACGGCCTTTCCGGCGCCACCATCACCGCCCGCGGCGTGTCCAACATGATGCGTTTTTGGCTCGGTGATGACGGTTTCGGACCCTACATCGAGAATCTCCATGCCAAAGGGGCCGCGTAATGTCGAAAAATCGTGAGGTCCTGCTGGATCCTCTATTCAACAACAACCCCATCGCTTTGCAGGTGCTCGGTATCTGCTCCGCCCTGGCGGTCACGACCAAATTGGAAATGACCATCGTCATGTGCCTAGCGGTGACCGCGGTGCTGGTGGGCTCGAACCTTTCCATCAGCCTGCTGCGCAACAAGATTCCGCCCTCGATTCGAATCATCGTGCAATTGACGGTGATCGCCTCGTTGGTGATCGTCACCGACCAAATCCTCAAGGCTTATCTCTTCGAGATCTCCAAGCAGCTGAGTGTTTTCGTCGGACTGATCATCACCAACTGCATCGTCATGGGCCGCGCCGAGGCTTACGCCATGCAAAACGGCCCCATGCCCAGCATCCTCGACGCCCTCGGCAACGCCGCGGGTTATAGCGTGATCTTGTTGGGCACGGCGTTCTTCCGCGAGCTGCTCGGCTCGGGCAAGCTGTTCGGCTTTGAGGTCATGTCCCTGGTCACCGAAGGCGGCTGGTACAACCCCAACGGTTTGATGGTGCTCTCCCCGGGTGCTTTCTTCATCATCGGCCTATTCATCTGGGCGCTCCGCATTTGGAAGCCCGAGCAGATCGAGGAGTCCTAAGCCATGGTCGAGGAATATCTCAGTCTGGCCGTCAAGGCCATTTTCGTTGAAAACATGGCGCTCACCTTCTTTTTGGGCATGTGCTCGTTCTTGGCCTGCTCCAAGAAGGTTGAAACCGCTCTCGGCCTGGGCATGGCGGTGATCTTCGTGCTCGCCGTGACCGTGCCGGTCAACAACCTGCTCTACAACTACCTGTTGAAGGACGGCGCCCTGGCTTGGATCGGCCCCGAGTTTGCCCAATACGATCTCTCGTTCCTCGGGTTCTTGACCTACATCGGCACCATCGCCGCGATGGTCCAGATCGTCGAGATGACTTTGGATCGATTCGTTCCGGCCCTACATGCCGCCCTCGGTGTGTTCTTGCCCCTGATCGCGGTGAATTGCGCCATCCTCGGTGCTTCGCTGTTCATGGTCGAGCGCGACTACACCTTCGGCGAAAGCGTGGTCTTCGGCGTCGGCTCCGGCATCGGCTGGATGCTCGCCATCGTCGCCTTGGCGTCGATCCGCGAGCGCATGCGCTACTCCAACGTTCCCCCGGGTCTGCGCGGTCTCGGCATCACTTTCATCCTGACAGGCCTTATCGGCATCGGCTTCATGGCGTTCTCGGGCATCCAGCTCTGAGTCCCGCAAGTCATCGGAGATTCAAACCATGGATATGACGACCATTGGCCTCGGCGTTGGGATGTTCACTTTCATCATCCTGTCGCTTGTGTTGCTCTTGATGGTGGCGCGCAAATATTTGGTCGCCTCCGGCGAGGTCAGCATCCTGATCAACGACGACCCCGACAAGGCGCTGAGGGTAAATTCCGGCACCACCCTTTTGGGTGTTCTGGCGGCTGAAAAGATCTTCATCCCTTCGGCTTGCGGTGGCAAAGGCAGCTGCGGCGTCTGCAAAGTCGACGTGCTCGAAGGCGGCGGCGCCATGTTGCCGACCGAGAAGGGATTCATCAGCCGCGGTGAGGCGCGCGAAGGCTGCCGCCTATCGTGCCAAGTGAAGGTCAAAAACGACCTCAAGATCCGCGTGCCCGACGAAGTCTTCTCGGTGCGCAAATGGCAATGCAAGGTGCGCTCGAACGAAAACGTGGCGACCTTCATTAAGGAGCTGATCCTGGAGCTGCCGGAAGGTGAATCCGTTCCCTTCGAAGCCGGCGGATACATCCAGATCGAATGCCCACCCCACGTGGCCAAATACGCCGACTTCGAGGTGGAAGAGGACTACCGGGGAGATTGGGACAAATTCAACATGTGGCGCTATGTGTCGAAGGTCGACGAAGAGGTCACCCGCGCCTACTCGATGGCCAACTACCCCGAAGAGCGCGGCATCATCATGCTCAACGTGCGTATCGCTTCGCCGCCTCCACGGGCGCCGGAAGGTACTCCTCCGGGCATCATGTCCTCGTACATCTTCAGCCTTAAACCCGGCGATGAGGTAACGATTTCCGGCCCCTATGGCGAGTTTTTCGCCAAAGAGACCAAGAACGAGATGTGTTTCATCGGCGGCGGCGCCGGCATGGCACCCATGCGCTCGCACATCTTCGATCAGTTCAAACGCCTCAACACCGACCGTAAGGTGACCTTCTGGTACGGCGCTCGCTCCCGTCGAGAGTCGTTCTACGAGGATCACTTCGACTCGATCGCCGCCGAAAACGACAACTTCGAATGGCACCTCGCCCTTTCGGATCCGTTGCCCGAAGACAATTGGGACGGTTTTACCGGTTTCATCCACCAGGTCGTGCATGACGAGTACTTGCAAAAACACCCTGCCCCGGAAGACATCGAGTACTACCTCTGTGGTCCGCCGATGATGCTTTCCGCATGCATGAAAATGCTCGACGACCTGGGTGTGGAACGCGAGAACATCCTCTTCGACGACTTCGGTTAACGGAGAGCATGCTGTTGTCGGGGACTTCAAAAGAGGCAGGCGCGGTTGCGTCTGCCTCTTTCCCGATGGTGCTCTGGTGGTTTTGCCTGGCCGCCGTCATCACCGGCTTTGGGCTGAACCTCGGCTGCGCCGGTGACACCAAAACTACTCCCGAACGCCTTCTGTACACGTTTCAGGGCTCTACCATGGGCACCTACTTCGTCGTCAAACTGGTGGAACCGGCCGAGCGGGAGTTGAGCGCCGAAGCCCAAGAGCAGCTGATGGAGGAAATCGAGCAATCCCTCGGGCACGTGGATCAGCTGATGTCCACTTACCGCGAGGATTCCGAACTCAGCCTCTTCAATGCATCTTCCTCAACGGAGGCTTTACCGATTTCGGCGCAAACCGCCACGGTCTTGGCCACCGCTTTGGAAGTGGCAGAGTCCACCCATGGGGCCCTCGACATCACGGTCGGTCCTCTGGTCAACGCCTGGGGCTTTGGTCCCGACTTTGACGAGCCGCCGGTCTTGGACGAGCCGAGGCTTTCGGAGCTGCGCGCCCGGGTCGGTTATCACCACCTGAGCCTGGGCTCGGAGTCGGTCACCAAAGCGCGTCCCGACCTCTACGTTGATCTCTCCAGTCTGGCCAAGGGATTCGCCGTTGATCAAGTAGTCGTTCGGCTCACGGAACTCGGACACACCGACCTGATGGTGGAAGTCGGCGGCGAGGTTCGCGCCTCGGGCCTCAATCTTCAAGGGGAAGTCTGGCGCCTGGGCATCGAACGTCCTGCGAGCGAACCGGGCCGGGTCCAGCGGATTGTCGGCTTGGCAGATTCTGCCATGGCCACCTCGGGGGACTATCGCAACTATCGTGAACGTAACGGCGTCAGGTTGTCGCACATCATAGATCCGAGGACCGGTCGACCCATCGGCCATCGATTGGCATCCGTAAGTGTCATTCACAGGTCGTGCATGAGGGCCGACGCCCTGTCCACTGCCCTGATGGTGTTGGGGCCCGAAGAGGGGCTGTCCTACGCCGACCGTGAAGGCCTAGCCGCACTCTTTCTGGTGCGTGACGGCGAGACCTTCCAAGAAATACCCAGCAAGATGTTCGAGCAAGAATTCATGAACACCGAACCGATAGCCCAGAACTAGGAGGCCAATCCATGACCCTCGTTTTATTGACCTTCACGATTTTCGCCTTCGCCATGTTGATCATGGCGGTCGGCGTGATCTTCAAACGGCCCTGCTTGCGGGGCTCTTGCGGTGGGCCCGAGGTGCTCGGCGCCGCCGGCGAATCGCTGTCGTGCGCCACGTGCCCGAATCGGGACAAACCGAAAAGCGAGCGGCCCGAGCATTGCGAACGGGACGGCGGACTGCCGGTCATCAACTGAGCCTTTAGGTAGTTAAGCCTCGATACGATCGTAATAGGCCTCAAGGCCTGCGATCACAGTGGAGACGAGGTCGTCCTTCGAAGCATCGCCCTTGGGTAAGTGGCCTTCGAGATCCCAAGTCTCCTTCGCCTGCCTCTCGATGTGATCCATTTCGACTTTGCCCGTCCGCAAAAATATCCTCAGGTCGCGATTACCCAGCTCTTGGCGGATGGCCTTGCAGGTATCCAAACCCGCCGTTTTGGTTTCCATCTCACCGTCGATCAGCATGACGCCGACCCCATTGTTTTCGCTGAGTGTTTCCACGGCTTCGCGAGCAGATTTCGCCAGCAGAATTTCCAACCGGCGATTACGGAATTTGACCCGCTTCAGACTCATTCGGGAGATCTGGAGGATACCGTCATCGTCGTCGACGATCAGGACTCGGGCTTTTCCATTGGATACAGAAGAATCGGACATCGATCTGCTCCTCAAGGGTCGAGAACAGGCCTCTATTGAGCCTACCGTCATTTTACACCCTCGTTGACGCAGACCTACGGGACAGAAGAAAGAGCCAGATTATGTTCCACCCGACCTAGACGTCACCTGCGCGGAAGCTGGACAAGCTGCCACCGGGTGGGCCTCAAGGTGCTGGGCTCAGGGTGCCGGGCTCAGGGTGCCGGGCTCAGGGTGTCGGCCAGACCTGAGCCCCTTGAATCCGTCGGGTTGCAGTCTCTTGAGCGAATGCGACCATGTGAAGTCGATCCAGAGACGGCTGGTTCCCCAGAGTTTCCAACAGATCAAACTCTACTCGTCCGGTCCCTGAGGCGGTGCCTCGGCTCAGCTTGAAGGCGGGCTGCATCGCCCTCACGACAAAATTGTTTTTGAGCATTCGCCGGGCGTTCTCGCCGGTTTTGACCGAGGTCTCGAGACCGCTCTCGGTCAAAGCGACCCACACTTGCGTCGGCTCGATGGATTCGAGCGAAACCTTGGTATCGAAATCCTCACCGCCGACCTCGGCCGCTACCCGGGCAATCAGGCGATTGCCCGTCCGCTCGACTTCGAGACCTAAATGGATGCCTGTGGACCTTCGAGATGCCGTATCGATCAATTTGTGCACGGTCGCAACGTCGGACCCCACACAGTGGTCGGCACCGTCGACCACCAATTGCGGAGTGTAGACCCGACCGGTCCGCAGCGCCGCGTTGTAAAGACGCTGCCGCTCGGACCATTGCGCCGAGGAAAAGGGATCCCGCCAACCCAGTCGATTCCAATAGTCCACGTGGAAAGAGAGTGGGATCACCCTGCGGTTGGGGTCCTCGGCCAACCTCTCCAAGAGTTCATCGGCCGGCGGGCAGCTCGAACAGCCCTGGGAGGTGAATAGCTCCACCAAAATGGGACGCCGCGCAACCGAATCGGGGCCCGGGGACGGTTCCGCCAACGAAACTGCCATGCTCGACGGAGCGGGCGCCAAGCTCAGGCCGAATAAGAACGCCAAACCCGCCATCGCGACCAAGCAAAAACCAACCATCAGCGGACGCATATGGACACCTGCGTTTCGATCCGAATTTCTCGAACCCACCGCGGCCGAGATGACCATGGCAGGGGCTTCTCCTGGGTACGTTCGCAGGTGAGAAAACGGATTGGCGCGCAACGGCGAACAGGCTAGTTCTCGGACCTCTTATAAACCTCGCCCAGGCGCATCACGAAGGCCACCCTTTCGAGCAACTCGATGCTCTCGATCGGATCGCCCTCTACCGCCACCAGATCCGCGGCTTTGCCGACCTCGATCGAGCCGAGTTCGTCCTGTAAGTCGAGCACCCGAGCCGCCACGGAGGTGGCCGCTTGAATAGCTTCCATGGCCGGCATGCCGGCCTCGACCATCAGGGTCAGCTCGTGGGCATTCTCGCCGTGGGGAGAAACTCCGCTATCGGTGCCGAAGGCGATGCGCACGCCTTTCTTGTAGGCCTTGCCGAAGGTCTCCTTCATCACCGGCCCGATCACCTCGGCCTTGACCCGAACAATTTCGGGATAATAACCATCGATGGCAGCCTTGCCGGCGACGTGATCGCCGGCCAACAAAGTAGGCACCAAATAGGTGCCGTGTTGGATCATCAGATCCATGGCCTCGTCGTCGAGATAAGTGCCATGCTCGATCGTCCGCACACCGGCTCGGATCGCCCGCTTCATACCCTCCGCACCGTGGGCATGAGCAGCCACGTGAAAGCCGTAGTCGGCGGCGGTCTCAACGACCGCGCGGATCTCTTCTTCGGTGAATTGGGGATTCTGGCCATTCTTGGCAAAGCTCAGCACACCGCCGGTGGCCGTGATCTTGATGAGATCCGCGCCTTCCTTATACCTCTGACGGACTGCTTTTTTGGCGTCCTCCACGCTGTTGACGACCCCTCGCTCAGGGCCGGGATCGCCCATCAAATCCTGCCGCACCCCGTTGGTGGGATCGGCGTGGCCACCGGTGGTGGCCAAAGAATTAGTAGCCGTGAGGATCCGCGGGCCGGGGATCAGCCCGGCGCCGATCGCCTTGCGCAACGCCACGGTGACTCCGAGACCATCTCCCACATCGCGCACGGTGGTAAAACCCGCCATCAGCGTCCGCTCGGCAAAAACGACCGCTTCAATGGAATAGTCCGAAACATTCTTGCGGAACCGCTCGCTGTAGGAATCCTTGCTACCTTGGTGGCTCAGGTGGGTATGCAAATCGATCAACCCGGGCAGCACCGTCGACTGCCGAAGATCGATCACCTCGTCACCGCCGCCTTCGGCCTCATCGGGTGTCTGGAAACCATCCAGGATCTCAACGATTTTTCCGTCACTGATCACCACCGTCTTTTCCACTTGGACTTGGTCCGACACACCGTCGATCAGCCGACCGGCTTGGATCCACGTATCGGCTTGGCTGCTCACAGCGCCGAAACCGATCAAAATCCCGATGATCGACAGGCGAAAAAAGATCTCACGACGAGCCCGGGCCCTGGTCTTCAATTCCATCTGACTCTCCTAGTATTTTTTGCCCGCGTGGTGCACCGCGAGCCGTCGACAATTGTTCACGTCGAGGATACGCTACGGCCGGTCCGCGAGCGAATTTTACCGCCGACCACCCCCGCCACCCCCGTCCCCTGGATCCTCGCGATCTCTATGCCAATGCCTTCGGTTGGGAGACCTGATGTCAGCCTCTATTCGACGAACGCTTTCAGCTCGTTTCAGCTCCATCGCCAAAAAAAACGTCCCCGAGGGAAAAAGACTAATCGACAGGAATTGGCGCATTCTAGCGTTGCTGGCGTCGGTTTGGCTCTGCACTGGGTGCTCGCCGGAAAAAAAGGATTTGGTGATTGTGACGTTGGATACCGTCCGTCCCGATCACCTCGGGGTCTACGGTTACGATCGGCCGACCTCTCCCTACATGGATGCCCTGGCGCAAGATTCGGTGGTCTTCGACAATGCCATGAGCCAGGCGATCACCACCGGACCTGCTCATACGAGCCTTTTGACGGGTCAATATCCCCATTCCCACGGAGTCCGGCGCAACGGTGAACTCATCCCCGAAGACCTAGACACCCTGGGAACCTTGTTGAGAGACCAAGGATACGCCGCAGGGGCGTTCGTCAGCGGTTTTCCGCTCACCGATCCGATGAGCGGGCTGGCCCGGAGCTTCGACGTCTACGACGACGACCTGAAGTCCCTCAGACGCAACGGCGCGGTCACGGTCGAGAACGCGCTGGCGTGGTTGAAGGACAATGAGACCCGTCAACGATTCCTGTGGGTTCATCTCTATGACGCCCACGGACCCTACGAGCCTCCAGAACGGCTGATCAAGCAGTTTGAGTCCGACAAGCACGGCCCGTGGGCCCACCGAGTGCCCGAGTATCAGCGCAAATTGGATCCGGTGACCGGTGGCATCGTCACCGACGTCCAAATCTATGTGGATCACTACGACGCCGGCATTCTCTACGTCGATCGCCACCTCGGTCGACTGCTGGACGAAATCGATCTCGAAAAAACAGTGGTTTTGGTGATTTCGGACCACGGCGAGACCTTGGGGGAGAGGCTCGTTTACCCCTTCGACCACGGATCACGGCTATTCGAAGAACAGACTCGCATCGCCGCCATCTTGCGCGCCCCTGACGTTCCAGCTCGTAGGGTCGGTGGACTGGTTGGCTTGGTGGATTTTCCCGGAACTTTGTTGGAGCTTTTGGGATTCGATCCTTCTTCGTTGGCGGGTAACCAGGGCCGCAGCCTCCTGCCTTTGATGCGGGGTGAAACCGATCGGGGAAAGCGGGCTGAATTCGCCGAATGTACGGTCGCCAGCTTCATTTTTGAATTCGAAGGTCAAAAGCTCGACGAGAGCCGGCTTGCCACCACCGTAAAAACAGGGGATCACAAGTTGACCACCTACCCCACCCCCAACGGCGGTGAACTCACTTACTTCTACGATTTGTCGAGCGATCCCAAGGAACTCACTCCCCTCACAGACGACCCGCAAGTCCCCGAATATCTCGAATTGCTGGACCGCTGGAGCGCAGATCGTCGTAAAAGAGTCGAATTGGGCACGTCCACCAACGAAGAAGCGCGAAAGAAGATGGAGTCCCTGGGATACGTCTTTTGAGCTGAAGTCGAGCCCAGCCCTGCCACTGCCAATTCCAATTCCAATTCCAATTCCACGAAAGCTGATGATGCACAAAACCCACAGCGTTCTCTTTGTTTGCATGGGAAATATCTGCCGGTCGCCCACCGGAGAAGGCCTATTCAAGGCCTACGTGGACGGTCGCGGACTGAGTGAGATGATTCACATCGACTCAGCCGGCACGATTTCCTACCACACGGGAAATTCGCCCGATGCGCGCATGACCGAGGCCGCAGCACGAAGGGGATACGAGCTGGCGGGCAAAGCGCGCCAAATCACGCCTCAGGATTTCGACCGATTCGATCTGATCGTAGCCATGGATCGAGAGAATTTTTCGGACATCATCGCGCTCGGCGGCGCACAAGAAGGTCAAGTCCGGCTGCTGTCGAGCTTCCTGCCCGAAGGTGGACCCATCGACGTACCCGACCCCTACTACGGCGGTCCAGAAGGCTTCGAAACCGTGCTCGACATGATCGAGCAAGCTTGCCCCGAGATCCTCGACCGAATGCTGGGCTCCGCCTCCTAACAGGCTGTCAGGCTGTGGCAATGCTCGAAGCCCCCTTGCGCCGACGAGTCGAAGCTCGGCTTGCCGCGATCGGTCAATCCGATCGGATCGTTTCGGCCACTCCCGTCTCCGGGGGCTGCATTCACCGGACCCTGATGCTCGAGCTGCACGACGGCTCGTCGGTATTTCTCAAATCGATCGTCGGCTCGCTGCCGACCGCGGGGACCGGTGTTGACGTCTTCAAGCGGGAAGCGGAAGGACTTGCCGCCTTGGGCGAGGCCGGAGCGCTCAGGGTGCCGCAAGTGCTCGGCGTCGAGAACGAAGTCGAGGATGGAGTCGAGGATGGAGTCGAGGCCGAGGATGGGGCCGAGGATGGGGCCGGCTGCTCGTTCTTGATCTTGGAAGCCATCCAACCCGGCCGTCCCAAGAGGAGTTTCTTCCCAGATTTCGGCCGACGCCTCGCGAACCTGCACCGCAAAGCTACCGCCCATCAATTCGGATTTGCCCACGACAACTACCTCGGGGCCACCGCCCAACCCAATCCCTGGACCGCCGATTGGGTGGATTTTTGGGCCGAGCATCGATTGGGCCACCAACTGCGTTTAGCTCGCCGGCGAGGGTTTTCAGACCCGGAACTGGAAGTCTGTGCCGAACGGCTGATCGATCGATTGCCGGAGTTGATCGGTTCCGTCACGGAGCCGCCGTCCCTGCTGCATGGCGACCTCTGGTCGGGCAATTTCATGGTCGATGCCCAGGGCGAGCCGGTGTTGATCGACCCAGCCGCCTACTACGGCCATCGGGAAGCGGAGCTGGCCATGTGCCATCTATTCGGCGGCTTCGAGCGCAGCTTCTTCGAAGCTTACGAAGACGCTTGGCCCCTCGCTCCCGGAGCCGAGCAGCGGCTCGACCTCTATCAGCTCTATCACCTGCTCAACCACCTCAACCTGTTCGGGTCGGGCTACCGTTCCCAATGCCTAGCGATTCTCAAGCGCTTGACCTGACCGTTAGAGATGCGGCACAGGGGTTTTCGATGTAGAATGAGCCGATTACCTGGGGCGCCGAGCTTGCTTTCCGGCCCCCCGGATCACCGCCATTCCAACAAGCCGCCGATCCCGCCTCCGCTGCACAGCCCGGAGTCAACAAGCCCTAGATGGCTTCTTCAGCGGTCGGCGCGTGCCCCCACTCCACAATCCTGCCTAGCGGGTTTTACATAGGATCGAAAAATCATGGGTTTCAACTGCGGCATCGTAGGCCTGCCAAATGTCGGCAAGTCCACTCTTTTCAATGCTTTGACCAAAGCCGGCATCGACGCTGAAAACTTCCCCTTTTGCACCATCGAGCCCAACACCGGTGTGGTTCCCGTGCCGGACCCGCGGCTTCAGGAGCTGGCGGATATCGTCAATCCGCAAAAAGTAGTTCCCGCCACCATGACCTTCGTCGACATCGCCGGCTTGGTGGCCGGCGCGTCCAAGGGTGAAGGCCTAGGCAATCAATTCCTGGCTCACATCCGCGAAACCCATGCCATCGCCCACGTGGTACGTTGTTTCGAAGACGACAACGTAGTCCATGTGTCGGGCAAGGTATCGCCCACCGACGACGCCGAGATCATCAATACAGAGCTGATCCTCGCGGACCTTCAAACCTGTGAGAAAGCGCTGCAAAAGGCCGCCCGCAGCGCCAAAAGCCAGGACAAAACCGCGATCCAAGAAAAGGCGGTTCTGGAAAAAGTCGTCGCTCACCTCAATGAAGGGATGCCGGTCCGCAGCTTGACCCTCGACACCAGCGAGCGAGCCCGGGTCAAGGGCTTCCATCTTCTGACCGCCAAACCGGTGATGTACATCGCCAACGTCGATGAGGATGGTTTCGAGAACAACCCGTTATTGGACAGCGTCCGCACCATGGCCGAAACAGAGGGCGCCGGGGTCGTGGCGGTTTGCGGCAAGCTCGAATCGGAAATTGCCGAACTCGACGACGACGAAAAAGAAGAATTCCTCGCCGACATGGGCATGGAGGAACCGGGTTTGAATCGGGTCATCCGAGCCGGTTACAACCTCCTGGGACTGCAGACTTACTTCACAGCCGGCGTCAAAGAGGTCCGCGCCTGGACGATTCGGGTCGGCGCCACCGCACCCGAGGCTGCCGCCGCGATCCACACCGATTTCCAGCGGGGTTTTATCCGCGCTGAGATCGTGTCCTATCCCGAATACATCGAGCTCGGTGGCGAGCAAGGCGCCAAGGAAGCCGGGCGCAAACGTTCCGAAGGCAAGGAATACATCGTTCAAGACGGCGAGGTCGTGCACTTCCTCTTCAACGTCTGAGCATGTCCGAGATCCTCCTGCCCCTCAAAGTCGACCACAAGAGCTCCTTGGTTTTGGCCGCTTCGAACCTGCCATCCGGATTGGCCGCCGGGGTTTTCGCCCTGCTCAGCCTAGGGGCTTTTTGGCTGACGCCTCTCCGGATCGCCCCCTGGCTGTTCGCCTCTCTGAGCCTTTGGCAAGCGGCTCTGGCCTTGAAAACCCACGAGTTGAAATTGGACGGCGAGACCAGGCGCTTGACCTACCGACAGGGCTTGCGTTTGGGGCCGCCGACCTTCTCAGAGTCCTACAGCAAGGGTCACGGCGGGTCTTTGCCGGAGGATCAAGCACGGCTTGGGCTCAGCATCGAAGGACACCAGGGGGATCCGGGCTTGGTGAGTTCTCCTCTGCGCAGCCACAAATTGATCCTGAGCGTGGAGCTACCGAGCCCAGAGCCGGCGGCTGCGGCTGCCCCGGCTGCGGCTGCCCCACTACGATTTCGCATCGGTTATCCCATGGGGTCCAAGGCTGCGGAGGAACGAGCCCAAGACCTTTGCCGGCGATTCGGTTTGGACTTGGCCGACACCACACCGTCCATGACCACCGACGCAGAGACCACGACCGGCCCCGATAAGTTCGACCTAGGAAGCGTCCGCGACCACCGACCGTAGCAGCCAGGCTTTGGCTAGGCGCCATTGACGAACAACCGTAGCTCTCGAATATCCGATCACCGCCGCCGTTTCTCCAATCGATAGGCCGTCAAAAAACCGTAGCTCGACGATTTTCGCCTTGACCGGATCAGAGGTCGCCAGCTCTTCCAGCGCGTGATCCAAACGCAACCATTCCTCGGGACGGTCCAGCGACATGGTTTTCACCTCTTCGAGGGGTACCTGAACTCCCCGGCCGCCCCGCTTGGCCGCAAGCTGGCGACGAGCGTGATCTACCAAAAGCCTGCGCATGATCTTGGCCGCAATAGCGAGGAAGTGGGATCGGCTCTGCCATTGGATTCGATGGTGGGTGACCAGCCGGAAGTAGGCTTCGTGCACGACATCGGTCGCCTGGAGACTGATTTCAGCCCGCTCGTCGGTGAGATATCGGGAAGCGATTTCACGTAGATCGTCGTAAACCAGCGGCCACAAGTGATCGAAGGAAGCTGAGTCTCCTTGGCTCCATTCCGACAGCAGGTCGGTAATTTTCTCTTCCGAGCGGCGAGACACCGTCTCGGCATTCAGACTTGGGTCCGCAGAAACCATGAAAACCTCCAGGGTGAGAGTCAGGGGTAAAGCCCACGTATACTTTCAATACGACTTTCCTGCGGGTTTTCTTCCGGGCACAAAGTTCCGCAAACCTTTGCTCAGCAACCGGGCTTCGGCAACCTGGCTTCGGCAACCTGGCTTCGGCAACATGGCTTCGGCAACATGGCTTCGGCAACCTGTGCTCACTGCAGAACGTGCGAACCGCCGTTTCGAAACCCTCCGCCCTGCTCCATGGAGATGCGCTCTGATACTCTGCGGATTCCTAATACCCACCCTCGCCTCGGAGGATCCCTTTGGCAAGAAAGCTCAACTCACATTACGACCTGATTGTTGTGGGAGCCGGCTCAGCGGGTTGCGTGCTCGCCGCCCGCCTGAGCGAGGATCCGTCGCGACAGGTTTTGTTGATCGAAGCCGGCGCCGAGGATCGGGCCAAAGAGGTACATATTCCGCCGGGGTTTACGAAACTCTTCAAAACGGATCTGGATTGGGCCTACGAAACCGATCCCGAACCCCATTGCCAAGGTCGACGGCTCTATTGGCCTCGGGGCAAGATGTTGGGTGGATGCAGCTCCCTCAACGCCATGCTGTATGTTCGTGGTCACAAGCGAGATTACGACCGCTGGCAATCCCATTACGGTGCCTCCGGCTGGTCTTTCGATGACGTGCTGCCCTTCTTCAAGGCGTCGGAAAACCAACAACGGGGCCCGTCGGATTTTCACGGCGTCGGCGGCCCGCTCGAAGTCCAGGAGCGACGCTACGTCAACCCCTTGAGTGAGCGGTTCCTGGCCGCCGCCGAACACCTCGGCTGGCCGGCCAATGGGGATTTCAACGGCGCCCAACAGGAAGGCGTGGGCCTCTATCAGGTGACCCAAAACAAGGGAAAGCGCTGCAGCACCTCGACGGCTTTCCTGAAACCGGCCCGCAAACGCCCCAACCTGACCGTTTTGACCCATTGCCGCGCCTTGGGCCTGACCGTGGAAGGAAGGCGCGCCACCGGAATTCGGGTCCACCACGAGGGTCAAACCCGAAGCTTCACCGCCGAGCACGAGGTGATTTTGGCGGCAGGAGCGATCGGATCTCCTCACCTCCTGTTGCTCTCCGGAATCGGTCCAGCGGACGCCTTACGCGAACACGACATTTCGGTCGTGCACGATCTTCCGGGCGTCGGCCAGAACCTCCAAGACCACCCGGTGGTGTCGGTGATCTACCGCAGCCGGCAAGACATGGGCCTCGACAACGCCGAAACGCTCGGCAATTTGTTGAAGTATTTGCTGCTCAAACGGGGTCCGCTGACCACCACCGTTTGTGAGGGCGGAGCCTTTATTCGATCCGGCCCCGACTTGCCCCAACCAGATCTGCAATTCCATTTCATCCCCGCCGCGCTCATCGACCACGGCTTCGATTCCGCCGCGGATCACGGCTTCAACTTCGGCCCGACCTTGATCAAACCCAAAAGCCGCGGCAGCATTACCCTGAGGTCCGCAGACCCGTTGGATCCACCGCGCATCATCGGCAATTACTTCGACGACCCCGAGGATTTGAGGATTCTGGTCGAGGGTGTGCGGCAGGCTCGCCGCTTGGCCGCGACCCCCGCCTTTCGAGACGTTACGGATCGCGAGGTGTGGCCCGGCATCGAGGCGGCAGACGAAAGACAATTGGAAAACTTTGTGCGTCGCCGTGCGGAGACCCTCTACCACCCGGCCTGCTCATGCGCCATGGGCCCCGAGCAGGGTCCCCTTCAAACGGTGGTGGATCCCCGGCTCAAAGTCCACGGCATCGACGGCCTGCGAGTCGCCGACGCTTCGGTCATGCCCGAGCTGATCGGCGGCAATACCAACGCACCCACCATCATGATCGCCGAGAGAGCAGCCCGAATGATTGCCGAAAATGGTTGATCCACCAAGACCGTAGATCGCCGATCAGGCCTCTTCGGCTTCGGTCGCCTCGCTGCCCGCCTGCCCGTCGGTTCCGTCGGCGGTGGGACTCTCGGATGCTTTGAGACCTTCGACCATCTCCCGAATCTTGTTTTCCGCATAACCGCAGACAGATTCGTCGGCGATCACCACCACTGGCACCCCGCACCCCGGCTTAACGCGATTCTTCTCGGCGCGAGCCCCGGGTACTTTTTCCACGTCCACGGTTTCGTAAGCGACTTCCAGCTCATTCAGCAGACGCTCGGTCTTGCGGCAATAACCGCACCAATCCGTGACGTAAAGAGTGATTTGACTCGCAGCCGGCCCATCGTTGTTTTCGGAATCCGTGTCTCCAGCCGGAATATCCGCATCCGTCAACACCAAAACCGGTTCTTTGTGGGGTGGGACCGCCGTGTCCCGGGCGCTCGGCATGCCCTTGGGAGCGGGCATATTGGCCGTCTTCGTCGCCTCGAAGTCGATTTCGGAAGACCGCATGGCCAACAAACGGCCTTCTGGATCGGTATAGGTCGTGCGTTTACCTTGGACCTCAAAGGCTCCTTCGGTCAACACCTGGGTGCCGTCCGTCAAAACCAACACATCGGCGGCGGTTGAGAAGCAAAGGAACAAGGTCAGAGCCGAAAGGCCCAGCAGCAGCCCAAAGCGTAGAGTTTTCATGATGGGGTCTCTCGATTGGTCAGGGGTCATAGGACGAAATTCGGGCCTGAGGGCGAAATTCGGGTTGAGGACGGCAAGAGGCAGCATCCTGCCCTCGTGTCCCTATTCTAACCTTTCTACGCTTTCCCCCAAGCCGAACTCGGCGGCGCCTTCATTCCGAGGACCTCGTAGACCACCTGCCGGAGCACCACTGAGCTGACCAACTCCCCCTTCGACCCAAATACGAAGGTCACCGTTTCATGGTTGCTCACCTCTTCCGCCCAACCCTCCAATTCCGAAGCTCGGTCGAAGAGTTCCCGGCGATAACGATTCTGGAATTCGGGCCACTTCTCGGCCTCATGGCCATACCACTTCCGCAGCTCCGGGGAGGGCGACCACGACTTCGCCCATTGATCGATCCGTGCCCGCTCTTTCGACACGCCCCGAGGCCACAATCGCTCGGTCAAGATCCTTAGACCATCCTCGTCGGAGGGCGTTTCATAGGCCCTTTTGAGCCGAATCTCCATGGGTTCTCCAAATCTTTGCGTGTTCTTCAAATCTTCCGCAGAACGTGTGAAAAAGCCTGTGGAAAAGTAGCCGGAAAATGCGCGAGAAGCCAACAAACATCGGGGTTTCCGACGATTTGCACAAGAAAATGTGCACAACATTCAAGTCTATTGTTTTCAACACTTAACAAGACCGCCGCAGATACCCCCCTGTCTTTCTGATGAAAATCACCCGACGTTTTCCACAGGTCTATAGCTAGGGGTGAATATCCAATTCCTGAAGAGTCTCATAAGCCTTGTATTTACAGAATTTGTCGCGATTTTTGACCGCTTCTGAGGCTGCCTGAGGCGTTCAATCCTTCGCTTCCCGGGTCGTTCTCTGGCATCATCTCTAAGGTTGCAGACTTTCGCTTTCTTATCACCTCTCCACACCTCCTCATGGGGTGTGACTCGCTCGCAAGGAGGTCGATGTGCTCGACGAGACGCGGTATTCATGCCTGTGCCTGGTGCTGTTCGGTACACTTATCTCCCTCTCCTCCCCAGCCTTGGCTCAAGATCCGCCTGTGGAGGGGCTGAAGCTGCAGACCTTTGAGGACCTGGTGGAGGTTTCAGAGGTCTTCCTAGACGTTCTGGCTTTGCGCGACGGTGAGGTCGTTCGAGGGCTCGGAATCGAGGATTTCGTCGTCGAGGAAGACGGTCAACCGGTCGAGCTCACGTCCGTCAGTTACTACTCCACCCGCTACGGTACCGAAGCCTCGTCTGCTACCTCGGCAGAGACTGACACTTCGACAGACGCTGACTCCTCGGTAGAAGAAGTGCCTTCCAGCCGATACTTCATTCTATTTTTTCACGACCAGACCCGATTCGGCCTATTCAACAATCGTCTCATGCGCCAACAGCTGAGGGCGGTTCGAGACGCCAGAAAGTGGGTCAACGAAGCCATGGAGCCCTCGGATTGGGTGTCGGTGGTGAGCTACGACGTCGGACTCCGAGTGCACCAGGATTTCACCCAAGACCACGAGGTCCTTTCCGACGCCCTCGAGAGGGTTGCGTCGGGCAAGAAACCCGACCACTTCCGCCCGGGACGCCGGGAGGCCGTGGTTCGAGGCCGCGAGCTGGGGATCCTCAGCCGGCTACCCGTGGGTCGGGAGCTGGAGGAATCCGCGTCCAACGTTTATGAAGCGATCCAACAGGTCGCCGAGTCCACGGGTTTCTTGATCGGACGCAAGGTGATGTTGCTTTACACCATCGGCTTCGGAGTCGAAAAAGCCGGTGGTCGAACGTCGATTCCCGATCCCCGCTACTACCCTCAGCTCGAGCCAGTTCTCAACGATCACAACGTGGCTGTGTATCCCATCGACCTGACGCCGGCGGGCTCACCACCACCGCAGGAAGACTTCCTACAGAAATTAGCGAACGACACCGGCGGTCGTTACGACCCGAATTTCACCGGTTTCTTTCAGCCGTTCCAAGCGATCGCGAGCGAAAATTACGGTTACTACTTGCTGACCTATCGATCCGAGCGACCGTCGGGCGAAATCGGCTACCAGACCCTCACCGTGAGCACCACGGATCCCGACATCGAAGTCCGAGCTCGGACCGGCTATCGATTCGGTCTCTGAAGCGGACCGGACATGACCGTGTGGATCGAAGCTCTCCGTCACGATCTCCTGACCCCTCTATTCAAGGCGCTCTCATTCACCGGCGAGCCCACTTTCTTCCTGCTCGCCTTTACGGTCGGTTATTGGTTGTTCGACCGGCAAATCTTTACCCGGGCGACCCTGCTTGTGGCCACGATCGGTTTGGCCAACAGCGTTTTGAAAGCAATTTTTCAAGTGCCGCGCCCGGACCCTGCCTTAGCCTTGGCCGTCGCGGAGGGTTGGTCGTTCCCCAGCGGACACGCCATGGTCGCAGGGGCGATTTGGCCCTGGTTGGCCCTGGAATACCGCAGGGCGACCGAGCGACGCCGGGCCTTGCCATGGGTGTGGACGTTGGCGTGGACCTTGGCCCTGGGAGTGGCCTTCAGCCGCGTTTATCTTGGGGTTCACACCCTGCGTGACGTCAGTTGGGGATTGCTTCTCGGCGCCCTCGTGATGGTTCTCATCCGACATTGGAGCGACACCTGTCCACCGGCTTTCTGGCAACGGCTCGGACAGCGGTCTCGTTTCCTCTATTTGACGCTGGCGGTGGTGCCGGCTGTATTCTCGTTTCCCATTTACCAACACGACACCACCGGCGCCAAGGCGGGTGGTGTGTTCCTGACCTTATGGCTGGGGGCCCGGCAAGCGCATCGGCTCAGCCCCGGCTTACCTCGAGGCCCGGCACGTTTGTCGGCAGCCGTCGCCATCGGACTCGCGGGCACGTTTGCCTTACGCTGGGGTTTGAAAGAGCTCTTGCCCGACCACGCCGGATTCGAGGCGATGTCTGATTTCGTCCGCTATGGGGCGATCGGCACGTGGGTTGCGCTTGGCGCCCCTTTGGCTTTCCGCGCTTTCCGCCTCGTTCGCCAACCTCCTTGAGGCCTCCGTCCAGGGACCGGATCGAGCCCTGACGTGATAGAAAAGCCCTTTCCCGAACTGTTGAACCCTACGGAGATGTCATGGCCGATCCCAAGCCGACCAGAAAGCTACCGCCTACCGCCTACGAGTTGAAAGAAGGCGAATCCTATGTACCCCTAACCCAAGGGGAAACCTTGGCGGAGTTCACGCTCAAAGCGGTGGTGACCGGCGTGATTCTGGGCGTGGTCTTCGGCGCTGCCAATACCTATCTGGGTTTGAAGGCAGGTCTGACGATCTCCACTTCTATTCCCGTGGCCGTGCTCACCGTGGTCGCTTTCCGACTACTCTCGGCTTTTGGCTTCAAACATACGATCCTCGAAGCCAATACCTCTCAGACCATCGGTTCCGCCAGTTCCTCGGTCGCCTCGGGTGTGCTCTTCACGGTACCGGCGCTCTTCATTTGGGGCATGCCCGTGCAATGGCAGCAGATCACTTTGCTCGCCATGTCCGGCGGCCTGATCGGCGTGTTGGCGATGATCCCCCTACGTCGCTATTTGATTAAGCAGGAGCACGGCAAGTTGCCATACCCCGAGGGGTTGGCCTGTGCCGAGGTTCTGGTGGCGTCACAGGGCAGCCGACAACAGGCGTCGCCGGTGTTCTGGGGCATTGGGGTCGGCATGTTTTTCAAGCTGCTCACGGACGGCTTCAAGTTGGTCCAAGGTAAATTTGAGTTGGCCTTGATAGGCAAAGCCAAATTGGCGATCAGCGTCTCGCCGGCTCTGATCGGTGTGGGTTATATCCTCGGCCTCAGAATCGCCACGGTGATGGTCGCCGGTGGCGCGCTTTCGGCCTTGGTGATCATTCCCTTGATCGACTATTGGGGCGCCTCCCAAAGCGCTCCGGTCTTTCCCGAAACCGTCAAGCTGATCAGCGAGATGTCGGCGAGCGAAATCTGGAATCGCTACATTCGCTATATCGGCGCCGGCGCCGTGGCCACCGGCGGCATGATCACCTTGATCAAATCCATCCCGACCATGCTCGAATCCTTCAAGCTCGGATTCGAGCAATTGAAAAAACAGGCCGGCGGTGGTGACCAGATCGAAGTCGAGCGAACGGACAACGACCTTTCCTTCAAGCTCGTCTTGATGATGATCGGTGGCATCCTGTTGGCTTTGACCCTCATTCCCGGCGTGCTCGGAGCCATCGATTCGGTGCTCGCCAGGGCGGTGGCCTCGATCCTCATCGCCGTTTTCGCGTTCTTCTTCGTCACCGTCAGTTCACGCATCGTCGGCCTGGTGGGCGTGACCTCCAACCCCACTTCGGGCATGACCATCGCCACCCTATTGGGTGTGAGCATGGTCTTCCTGGCCCTGGGCTGGACCGACACCATGGGCAAGGCCACGGCGCTGATGGTCGGCACGGTGGTGTGCATCGCCGCTTCGATCGCCGGCGACACCTCTCAGGATCTCAAAACAGGTTTCCTATTGGGCGCGACTCCACGCTGGCAGCAAGTGGGTGAGCTGATCGGTGTGATCACCTCCGCCGGTTTCGTTTGCGCGGTGGTCATGATGCTCGACAGCAACGTCGAGGGCGGCCTCGGCGGCGAGGAGCTACCCGCTCCCCAAGCTGTGCTCATGAAGCTGGTGATCGACGGCGTGCTCGACCAAAACTTGCCTTGGGCGTTGATCGGAATCGGCGTGGCGCTGGCCTTGGTGGTGGCCGCCCTCGGGGCTCCGGTGCTCGCTTTTGCGGTGGGCGTCTACCTACCCCTCTACACCATGGCGGCGGTTTTCGTCGGCGGCCTGTTGCGCCACTTGCTGACCCGCAACCAGGAAGAAAAAGAGTCTGAGCGACGACGCGAGCAGGGCGTGCTCTTCGGCTCCGGTTTGGTGGGCGGCGGCGGTCTGACGGGCGTTTTGCTCGCTTCTTGGGTCGGATTGACCGGTGGCAAAAAGATCACCGGCATCCCGCTCGACCTTCCCGGTCCGGCCGCGCAAGCCTTGGCTCTATTAGCCGTTTTGGCCATCGCCGGGCTGCTGGCTGTGTTCGCCAAACGCAAGCTGGAAAACTGATCGCCTCACTTTCAAAGCTGAGAGCTGGGGACCAAAAGCTAACGGCACGGACCCGAGGATCCGTGCCGTTAACAAATCAAGCGCCGCAAGAGACGAGAGCGGCGAACCTTAGGTTGTCGCGGATCGACCCCGCGACAACCCTTCCCCCTCCTCGACCGAACCCCCTATTTGTCGGCCGAACGCACCTAAGCGCGCTGAGGGTAGAGAACGGGCTTTTGCAAGCACCGGCTGGGGTGCCGTTCGCCCTCTGTTTCAATAGAGACCAGCCGGCCGACTTTGATATAGGTCAGGGTCAAAAAAGTTGAAATTTTTTTAAATTCTAACTTTCAGCAGCCGTGGCCACTCGAAATCCATAGTCCGAATAGCTCTTATCCGGCGGAATCGACGAGCGGTGGGTCACCCGACAAACTTTCACGTCGTGGCGCCAGGCACCCCCTCTGGACGCCCTTCGACGCCCGGAATCCGGCCCCTGGGGATTTAGGCGGGGTGATTCCGCGTAGTAATCCGCGCCGTACCAATCCGAGCACCACTCGTGCACGTTCTCGCACATGCCGAGCAGCCCCCAAGGATGGATCGACGGATAGGCATCCACCGGCTCCGGCCCCTTCAACCACCGCGACGAGTAGTCCACCAAATCTTCCGGTGGAAGATCACCCCACGGATAGGTGACGTCTCTGCCCCCACGGGCGGCCCACTCCCACTCCGCTTCCGTCAGTAGCCGAACCGCCATCCCTAAATGCTCCGACAACCAAGAGCAATAGGCTTGGGCGTCGTACCAGGTCGTGCCGACCGCCGGCATGTCGGGATGACCAAAGGCCGGATTCCGCCATTCCACGGGCTCCGGCCTCGCCGTCTGATCCAGAAAAACCTGGAATTGCGCTCTTCTCACGGGAGTGCGAGCCAATCGAAAGGCCGACACCTCCACCTCGTGAGCCGGGTTCTCGTTGGATCGAGGACCACCGCCCATCATGAAACTGCCCGCGGGGATAGCTATCCAATCCGGATCCATCATTACTTAACAACTTTATCGCAAGGAATAGGCGGAGATCATACCTTCGTTTCGAAGATACATCCGATCGTGGATCACCGTGGGAATCGTCCAAGTCTTGGATTCACCGAGCGAAGTCTGGCTCAGGATCTCAACCCCTTGCGCGTTGGGCCGAGCGAGGATCAGCTCGCCGTCTTCCGACAGGGCCAACAACCGCCCCTGGCCGAGATCCAGTAATTGGGAACGCCGAATCTGGCGATCTTTCCACAACATCTTGCCGTCCCCAGCGTCGACGCCCGCCAAAATCACCGTGCCCACGTTGCCGGTGGTGCCGTAGAGGAATCCGTCGAGCCAAACGATGTTGGTGAATTGAATCTTCATTCGCCCGGTATGCCAAAGCTCCTCGGCGCCGGCGCGCGAAATCTTCAATGCTCGGGTGCCGCCACCGTAAGCGGAGGAAATAAAGAGATGGTGGTTCTTGGGATCGAAAACCGGGGTGGTGATGTTGTACGCAGCGCCTGATTTATGCTCCACCCGCCACAGCTCCTTGCCGGAGTTCGGATCCGCAGCCACGATCTCGTTGTTGACGAAAGCCACCAGGATCAGGTCCGTCTGATCTGCCGTGCCCAGATCCACCAAGACCGGCGAGCTTTGGGAGTTGTCAAAGGTCGTGCCCCGCCACAGCTCCTTACCGCTGCCACGATCGAAGGCCATGAAACCCTGGCCTTCTCCACCGACCGTCACAATCACCGAATCACCCAGGGCGATCGGGCTCGACGCATAGCCGCGCACCAAGAACGTGCCGCCGAGTTCGCCCCAAAGATCCTTCTGCCACAGCAGCGACCCGTCCTCTGCGTTCAAAGCATGGAGAAGGCCCGTGGTGCCGACCACGAACAACCGGCCATCGATCACCAAAGGCGTGCCGTGGGGCCCGGTCCCATAACCCGTACGCATGCCGTCGAGATGGGGAGCCTCGTAGCTGAAGGCCCAAAGCGTCTTGCCGTCCACCGTGGAAAGGCAAACAATTCGTTCCGTATCGGCCTCGCGATCCATGGTGTAGAGGCGCTCCCCCACCACGGCAATCGACGAATAGCCCAAACCTAGGGGCTGCCGCCAGAGCTGCTTCAAGCCGGACTCGGGCCACGTCTCCGACAGATCGTCCGCCAAAGAAACCTTGAAATCTCGGGTTGGACCAGCCCATTGGGGCCAATCCTCGGCCTGGGCGGATTGGCTCGACGAGGTGAGGGTCAAAGCCAGGCCCAACACCAGAATCGGGAATTTAGAAGAATAGCGGTTACCTACCATCGGAATCTCCCTTCTGGGCTCCGACGTGAAGCCCATGCCAATTCCTTCGCGTGGGCCGCCATTCCAGATGTCTGAAAACGCCCTAACCCATGAAGCTCAGCCATACCAGGATGACACAGCCGATCAGACCGATGGACAACCATAGATCCTTGCGACGCCACGCCGGATCGGGCTCGGGAAGCCCGGATTCCGCCGCGCTGGGGCCGCTTTTGGCGTCGGCGGTGGCGAAGGTCAGGCCTGCCAGTTCTTCGTCGCTTTGGGCCGGGGTCAGCAAGCTGACGACCACCAGCACTGCGGTGCAGATGGCGAAGAGCAGGATGGCGAAGTGCAAGAAGTTGATGCCGGCGAACCATTGCAGCGCTTCGTTTTCAAACGAGGCCTTGTTCAGTTCGAGCACTAAACGACTCATGCCGAGCACGAATCCGGTCAGCAGGGAGGCCATGGCGCCGGCCGAGTTGACCCGCCGCCAGAAGATGCCGAAGAGGAAAACCGCTGCGATGGGAGGGGAGATATAGGCCTGCACGCTCTGCATGTATACGTAGACCTGGCTCGAAATGTATTGCATGAAGGGGATCCAAGCGAGGCCGAAGACCACCAGGACCGCCGTCGACATTTTGCCCACCAGCACCAATTGCTTTTCCGAGGCGTCCGGTCGCAGCTTGCGATAGACGTCCCACGTGATGAGGGTCGAGCAGGAGTTGAAGACCGCCGCCAAGGAACTCATCAGGGCCGCCAGAAAACCGGCGACTACCAAACCGCGAATGCCGACCGGCAGGAGACTTTGGATCATGGCGGGCAGGGCGTGATCCGCCTTTTCCACCACCAAAGCGCCGGAATCGGAAAGGGCGCGGGCGACGATGCCGGGCACGACGAAGATAAAGAGAGGCAGCAACTTCAAATAACCGCCGAAAATGGTTCCACGCCGGGCTTGGTCGATGCCGTGGGCCGAGAGCACCCTTTGGACGATGAATTGGTCCGTGCACCAATACCAAACTCCCAAAATCGGTGCGCCAAAGAGAATACCCGTCCAGGGGAAAGCCGGGTCGGTCATCGGATGCCACATGTCGAAGAAGCTGGCTTCCACGGAATTTTGGAGCGCGCCCCAACCGCCGAGCTTGCTCAGGCCGATGAAGGTCACCAAAACGGCACCGCCCACCAACATGAACATCTGCATCAGCTCCGTGTAGAGCACGGCGCGCAAACCGCCGAGCACGGTATAAGCACCCGTCGCCAGCACGATGATCAACGCGCCGGTCCAGAACGAGCCTCCGACCAGCACCTCATAGACGATGCCACCGGCGTAAAGGGTGACGGAAATCTTGGTCAGCACATAACCGACGATCGAAATCACCGCCAAATACCAGCGGGCGCCGGAGGAGTATCGCCTCTCCAAGAATTCCGGCATGGTAAAGACGTTGCTGCGGATGTAAAACGGCACGAAGAGCCAGCCGAGGATCAACAGGATCAACGAAGCCAGGACCTCGAATTGCCCTACCGCCACGCCGCTGCCGAAGCCGGTTCCTGCCAGACCCACCAAGTGCTCGGAACCGATATTGGAGGCAAAGAGCGCGGCCCCGACCACAAACCAGCCGACATCGCGCCCGGCCAAGAAATAACCCGCGGTTGACGCGTGGGTCGATGTTTTGCGCGCCGCCGACCACCAGGCCACACCCATGATGGCGAGGAAGTAGAGTCCGATCAGGACCCAATCAAGGGTAGCTAAATGTTCCACTCGGATTCTCCCGCGAAGCTTTCATTCGATTTTGGTGGATCAGGGTCCGTCTACAGACGCCCAAGAACCTTCAGACCTATTGGTTTTAGCGAGTCAGCAGAGCAGTCCCGGCAGGCTCAGCCCTTCGGGCAAAGAGCATTGCCTTCCGCCGCCGTGACCAATTTGACGTCCGAGAAACGCATCGCCAAGGTGCCTTCGGTACCGACCGAAAACGGAATCTCAACGTTGTTCATATTCATTCCGGCTTCCGCAAAGCAGCGTAGGCTGAACCGGAGGGTCTGCCAGGTCTCCAGCGGCAGCTCCGATAGAGCATCGGTGAGGTCGAGTTCTGCTCGGCATTGCTCACCGCCGCAACCCATCGCTAGGGTGACCGAATCGCTGGGGGCCTCTTCCATGAAAACGTCGAACGACAGGGCCAATCCCCCGTTCGCCTCCCGCTCCAAATCCACGGGTTTCTCACTGTGCAAATAAACCACCGCTTCGGTGCCCGGGAAATGCCAACGCACGGAGCGAGAGTCTTCCTGCACCCGGCGATCTGACACCCTCAACTTCAAGCGCTGAGAGGTTCGTGTGGTCGCCAAGGCACCGGGGGCTGGTACCCGCCAATCGGTTTCGTCGCCCAAGAAGAGCTTCCAAGGCGGTACCGCTCCCCCCTCGAAATAGACTTTGGCGCTATCGCCTACCTCGATCTCCTCAATCTCTTCCGAAAGCTCCGCCAGCGTGGTCGGTTCGGCATAGGAGCCGCCGAAACCGAACGGGAAAAGGGGTTTCTTCGTCTCGGAGCCGACGTTGAGCACGGCGTGGGAGGGATCGGCGGGCCAAGAAAACGACAGCTTGCCCTGGAAGTCATAAGCCAAGGATCCGTCCTTGGATTTGAAGATCACATCAGCAATGCCCACCCCTTCGGAACCGGGGAGCCAAGCGGCGACAAAGGCGTCGGAAGCGTTGAGCTGGGGGTTCATCCACAGCGGCCGGCCCGAAAGGAAGATGGACACCGTGGGAATACCGTCCGCCTTTAATTTCTTGAGCAACTCGAGACCCGGGCCTTCATAAGCCACGGAATCCCGATCGCCTTGAAATTCCGCGTAGGGTTCCTCGCCGTAAACCACGATCGCCACGTCCGGTTTCTGGTCGTAGCTACCGTCGGCGGAAAGGGTGGCCTTGCCGCCGGCTGCCTGCGCGGCCTGCTGGATGCCGTCCCAGATCGAGGATCCACCCGGGAAGTCGGATTTCTCATTGCCGGTGCCTTGCCAGCTGATGGTCCAGCCACCGCTTTGTTGGCCGATATTGTCGGCCCCGCTTCCGGCCACCAGAATGCGCAGGCTCGGATCGATGGGCAACACGGAATCATTATTCTTCAAGAGGACCAAGCTCTTACGAACCGCCTCACGGGCCACCTCGCGATGTTTCGCCGATCCGATCACGCCCAGGTCCGCGGACACCGGCCGATCGCTCGGCTTACCGCGATCCAGCAGGCCGGCGCGCAGCTTGACCCGCAGGATCCGACGCACGGCGTCGTCTAAACGCTCACCGGGAATTTCGCCAGACTTCACCTGTGCCAACAGGTTGCCGTAAAGCTCCTTCCAATCTTCCGGCACCATGAACATATCGACACCGGCCAGGAACGCCGCAGCACAATTACCGTTGGTGCAATCCGGCAGCTGACCGTGACCGTTCCAGTCACCGACCACAAAGCCGTCAAAACCCATCCGCCCCTTGAGCACGTCGGTCAGCAGCTCGTGATGACCGTGCATTTTTTGCCCGTGCCAGCTGCTGAATGAGGCCATGACGGTTTGGACCCCGGATTGCAAGGTCGTGAAATAGCCGGCGCCGTGGATGTCTCGCAGCTCCGCTTCCGTGGATCGGTTGTCCCCTTGATCCTTGCCGGTATGGGTTCCACCATCCCCCAGGTAGTGCTTGGCTGTGGCGATGATCTTGGTCTTGGATAGGAATTCGTCGCTGCCGACCGCGCCCTGGAGGCCCTCCACCAAAGCTGCACCGAGTTCGGCGACAATCTCCGGGTGCTCGGAATAACCTTCGTAGGTACGGCCCCAACGGTCGTCCCGAACCACCGCCAGGGTCGGGCCGAAATTCCAATCCAGCCCGGTCGCCAAGACCTCGGCTCCGGTCGCCTCACCTATTCGCCGCATGAGATCCGCGTCACGGGCCGCTCCGAGTCCGATGTTGTGGGGGAAGAGGGTGGCACCGATGACGTTGTTGTGGCCGTGCACGGCGTCGACACCCCAAATCAATGGAATGCCTTGACCACCGTCGGAGGTATCCGTGGACGCCTCCCAATAGGCGTCGGCGAGAGCCAGCCAGTCGGAGGGTTTCGATTGCTTCTCGTTGTTGGGAAAAGAGCCGCCACCGTTGAGCACCGAGCCCAAATGGTATTGGCGCACGTCTTCGGGCGTGGTGTGTCGGATCTCTCCCTGGATGATCTGCCCGACTTTCTCTTCATCGCTCATGGCCGCGAGAAAGCCGGAGACACGGTTTTCGATGTCGTCGTCGAGCCCCACGGGGCTCTTGAGATCCGGCCAAACCTCGGGATGGACCTTGCCCACCGACTCGGCCTCCGATTGGGATCCAGTGGTTTCGGGTGACGGAGCTGCATCACAAGCGGAGAGCAACAAGGTCACGGTCATGGCGGCGAGGCCCGTGATGGATAGGACGAGCGCCCTGTGGGTCCACGTTTTCATGGCACAGCTCCGTCGGCAGAGGGTCAAAATTTTGGGGTCTAAGAAAGCGGGTCGGACGAAGCGAGGATGCCAGGGAAAGAAAGGGGATCCTGGACGGGCGAGCTCCGACGCAAACCCGCCCAGGATCCAATGTTGTGTAGCACCCAAACGATTTCGGCTCGCCCCGGGTCGTTGGAACGAACGCGGGCAGTTTGCCGATTTAAGTGAGGGGCGTCGCTCGAAGCCGTGAATTGCAGCACCGAGCAGCGACCCCTTCCCTATCACCTAAACGAATCGGCAGGACCGATCACCAGGAGAGCTTGAAGCCCAACTGAACCTGACGAGGATCACGGACGCTCTGGGCTTGACCGAAGGTGCTCGGCAGCGTGAAGCCGGTGATCTGAGTCGCCTCGGACAGGTCGGCGTCCAAGGTAATCGCGGACGGATCCAGGACCGTGTCCACGTTGGTGAAGTTGTCCCGGTTGAAGAGGTTGAAGACCTCAATGCGGAGCTGCCCTTGAATCCGATCGGTCACTCGGATGTTCTTGTAGAGGGATAGGTCGACCTGGAAGAAGTCCGGTCCTTCACACTCGCCGACTTCGGCGCTGCCGGTCGTTCCAAGTTGGAAACCGGTCAAGGTCCAGGCGTTCGGATTCAGCCATTGGGTGGCTGAGCCACCGCCGCGGCACGACACACCCGCGACCCGATTCGGCCGTTGGTTGTCGGTGAAACCGGTGCCGGAAACCCCATTGACGACCGGCAAAGATCCGGTGGTCACCGTCAAGGCTTGCCCAGAGGCGTAAGCCACCACGGAACCGACCTGCCAGCCACCCAAAAGGGCGCGGGTCAAAGCGGTCGAACCTTCAAATCCCGGCAAATTCCAAAGCAAGCTGGCGTTAAATACGTGCTCACGATGCAGCCCGGCGTAACCCCAATTGGAATTCGGATCATCACGATCGAGGATTTGGCCGGCAAACGTTCCAGCTCCCGAGTCCGTCAGCGGATCGTTGGCCTTGAAGCTCGACCAGGTGTAGGACGCCTGGAACGAAGAACCTTCGCCGAAGCGAGTCATGAATTGACTTTGCAAGGAGTGGTACTCGGATTCGCCGTCGTGCTCCCAATAGAGAATTGAGGCGTCGCCAAAGGCCGAGAAGGGGCGCAACGCCGCTAGTGCACCTGGATCACCATTATTTTGCACGTACTCCAAGCGGTCGGAGACTCCGTTGCCGTTCTGGTCGCCCGCCGGCACCTGATTGATGTCGGAGCGGCGAGTCAAGTGCACGCCACGGCTACCCACATAACCCATTTCCAGGGTGGTGTTCTGGCCCAGGCGCTGCTCCCAAGTGAGATTCCACTGAAGGTTGTACGGGGTCTCTGAATCTAGCGCGAAACCGCGGGTCGGCACACCGAAGCTGACGTTGAAACAACCTCCACAGGGTTCTTCCGCGCTGCCTAGATATCGAATTCCCGACTGGTTGGGAACGAACGGCGGGCTTCCGGCGAAATCGAGCAGAATGCCGACACGATCGCGCTGATAGAACTGGCCGAATCCTGCCCGGAGGGCGGATCGGCCGTCACCGAAGACATCCCAAGCCAGACCCAAGCGAGGAGCGAAGTTATCTTCGTCCTCTTCGATCAACGAGTCGTTCGGCCCGACAGCTCCGCCGGCGAAACCTGCCGCCGCGCAGGCATCGACCTGGTCGGGAGGCAGCAACAGACCATTGCAAGCGTCGTTTCCGAGAGCCGGATCAAAGGAGTCCGGGTCAAAGCTGGCGATGGCGTTGTTCTCCACCGTCGGCTCGAAGTAGCGGGAATAGCGAACGCCGTAGTCGAGGGTGACGTTGGAAGCGATTTTCCAAGAATCCGAGATGTAGAATTCAAAATCTTGCCATTCGACGGTCGGATCCGGCTGAAAACCGTTCTCGCTGAAGCCGAAGGTCATGTCTTCCAGCAGAAAGTCGGCCAGCACGTTGCCGGTGGTCGCTCCCCAGCCGTTGAGGCCGGCGGCGCCCCAAAATTGAGGGCTTTCAAAGGCCGACGCGCCACCGATGTTTTCGCGTTTAATGTTGTCGCTGTAAAGCACACCCGCTTTGAACCAATGGTCACCGAAAACTTGTTGGTAATCGTCCTTGAGGACTTTTAGGTCCTGCTCGTTGCTCCAGGGCGCGATATTCCACAGCGCGTCATAACCGGCTCCGCCCCAGAACACCGGGTGGCTGCGATCACCGCCGCCGGTCTTATCGTCGAAAATGCTCGGGATGTTGCCGTTGATCTCGTTGTTCAGGCCGGGGTTTGTGCCACCCCGAGAAATCTCGATCTCGTTGCCCGAGTCGGAATATTGCAAGGTGTTGACGGCACTGTTGCCCAAGGTTTGGTTGAGCTGAGCGACGATCGAGTGGCTCGGTTGGTTCCAGGTCGAATCCACCGCCGGGAAGGGATCATCACCCCAAAGTCCGTTGGACTCACCCGCGTTGGGCGCGGAGTTGTCCCAATCGTCTTCGGTATAGCGCATCATCAAGCGGGTGCGATCGTTGACGTTGTAGTCGAGCCGCAGATTGGCTTGTTTCCAATCGATACCGGTATCCACCGCTTCCACATAGTTACGGCAGTTTCCGGGACCCGGAGTCACATTCGGCAAGGGGTAGAGATTGAGCATTCCTTGGCCACCGGGGCTGAGGCGATCCGAAGGAATCATGTTGTTGGGGAACGGATTTCCGGTCAGCGGATCGGTCGGCACCGGATTCGTACAACCGGCGATGCCAGGGCCGGAAAAGTCACCGGCGCGCTCGGCGGCGGTGGGCACAAAACCCGAGCGCACGATGCCGCGGTCTTCGATATTCCATTCCTGAGAAGCGAAGAAGTGCAGCTTGTCCTTAATGATCGGGCCGCCGAAGGTATAACCGTAATCCTCGCGGGCCAGATTTTCTTTGTCCAAACCTGCTTCTTCGAGGAAGAAGTTTGTTTCACTCCAAGCGTCGTCGCGCGTGAAGTAGTAAACGCCACCGTGGTATTGGTTGCCACCTCCGCGGGTGACCACATTGACCACCGCACCGCCGGCACCACCGAATTCGGCACCGTAACTGTTGCGGTGGATCTTGAATTCTTCGATTGCGTCCGCTGACGGATAGATCAGAATCGTGCGATTCGAGCCGACATCGTTGTTGTTGGCGCCGTCGAGGGTCCAAAGATTTCCGGTGGTTGCACTACCGGAGACCGACATATCCACGCCGCCCAGCAGGCCCTTATTCTTGGTATCGAAGCCTTCAGGGCTCGCCACACCGGGCATCAATTGGGTCAGCTGAACAAAATTGCGACCGTTGAGGGGCAGCTCACGAACCTGCTCGCCGGTGATCAAACCGGCGACTTCACCACCGATCGTTTCGACGTTGGTGGAAGAGGCTTGAACGGTCACCTCATCGGCAACCTCACCTACTTCGAGCTGGGCATCGATTCTGCGGTTGTCGGCCACGTTGAGCACCACATTGGACATCACAACCGACCGAAATCCGGCTTTTTCCACCTCGACCACATAAGGCCCTACCGGCAGATCACCGAACACGAAGACGCCTGAGCTGTTGGACTGAGTCGCTCGGGTAAGACCCGTGTCCGCATTGATCGCTGTGACTTTTGCTCCTTCGACCAAACCACCGCTGGGATCGGTGATGGTGCCGCGGATGCTAGCGGAATGTCGCTGAGCAAACGCGGGGGCCGAAAGGAGGATCGAGAGCGCTAAGAGTATCGCTGACCAGGTTCGCATTGCCCCGCCTCCAGTGTGGATGGCTGACCCATCAACTGCTCGCCATCCGTTAAATCGTTTTAGCTAACCTCTAGATGGTAGACCAAGCACCACATCCTTTGTCAAGTCTTTATCCTTCTACTGAATCGTTTTGCTAACAGACTTAGGCGGAATACGAAGAGGCAAGATTCCCTTGATAGACCGGAATTCTCCTGGCACACTAGAAATATGACCACCGAAGAAAAAAAGACAGGACCCCCTAAGAAACGGCGCAGCAAGAACGTAACCCTTAAAACGCTGGCGGAGCACGTAAAGCTTTCCCCTGCGACCATTTCCATCGTTCTAAACGGCTCTCCGGTGGCGAAATCCATTCCTCAGGAAACCCAGGAGAGGATCTTTCGCGCCGCCAAGGAACTCGGATATCGACCCAACTTCCTGGCCAGGTCACTGCGCAATCAGCGCAGCTTCTCCGTCGGGGTGATCGTGCCGGAAATCATCGGCGGGTATGCCGTCGGAGTGATCCACGGCATCGAAGGGCATTTGGTGGAGGCAGGTTACTTTTACCTCATCGCCTCACACCGCTCCCGAGAAGGTCTGTTGGAGAAGTACATCCAGCTCTTACAGGACCGTTCGGTGGAAGGGCTGCTGACCATCGCAACCCAGCTCCACGAGGAGCCCCCGTTGCCCACAGTAGCCGTCGCCGGCCACAAGGAGCTGCCCGGGGTCACCAATGTCGTCATCGACCACGACGACGCTATTCACCTTGCGATGAAGCATTTGGTAGACCTAGGGCACGAAAGAATCGCATGTTTCAAGGGCCATCCGGGCAGCGCGGATACGGAAGCTCGATGGACCTCGATCGAACGGGCTGCAGGCCGCCTCGGCATCGAGCTTCGGCCTGAGCTGACGCCCCAGCTGAGCGGCAATCAGGCGGCCCAAGTATTTACCCCCCAGCAGGGTTACGCGGAGGGTTATGCCTTCGGCCAGCAGCTGTTGTCCTCAGGTAGCCCTTTCACCGCATTGATGGCCTTCAACGACGTGTCGGCGATCGGTGCGATGCGTGCTTTTCTAGACGCCGACATGAGAATCCCCGAGGACATTTCAGTGATCGGTTTCGACGACATCCAGAGCGCGGCATTTCACAACCCCGGGTTGACGACGATTCGACAACCCTTGGCTGAAATGGGTGAGATCGCCAGCCGCACGTTGCTGGAACGATTGTCGGGAAACGAGAATTTCCTACCTTCGATCCATGTCAGTCCCGAGCTCATTGTCAGGGGAACCACGGGACCACCACCCAAGGTGATTCAAATGAAACCTCCGTCCACCCCACCTTCTGTGCCTGCCCCTACGGCCACGCCCTCCAAGCTGAGTGAAGAGCTTCGATGACCGGAGCCCTCGACCGACGGGGCCGTTTCATGATTCTCAGCTCCGCGTTCGTGCTCACGGGCGCGGCCACCGTGACCCTCGGTTTGATCCTTCCGGAGCTGCGCGAAGCTTGGTCCATGGGCGCGGGCCGGATCTCTTGGCTGTTCACCGCTCAATTCACGGGCAGCGCCGTGGGTTCTATTTTGTCGACGCGGCGCTTGGATTGGTCCCTTCTCTTGGGTTACGGCTTCATGGGAGTGGGATTGCTCTTGTTGGCCTTCGCCGGATCGGCTTTTGCTCTAATCGCCACGACCTTCGTGGGCCTCGGCCTGGGCGGTGCGATTCCCGCCACCAATCTCAGAATCGCTTACGACCACCCAGAGAATCGCGGGGCAGCCCTAGCTAAGCTCAATTTGATCTGGGGTTTAGGCGCCACCGGTTTTCCTTTAATTCTGGCGATGGCCGCAGATAGGATCTCCCTGCGGCTGCCGGTAGCCTGGATCGGCGCCGCGAGCTTGTTGGCGGTCTTACCCCTGCTCCGGATTCCCGTTCCCTCGACTCCGGCTAGCCTCTCCGCATCTCATGGCTCCTCGACCGACCGAGGCCGAGGGTGGACCGACTTCGTTTCCCTCATACCCTTCGCCGCGATTTTTTTCTGCTACGTCGGCACTGAAGCGACTTTCGGCGGCTGGATGGTGAGCCTGGCGTCGGAATTCGAGTCGACCGGACCCACCGTCGCCCTGCTGATCGGATCCTCGTTTTGGGCCGCCCTCTTGATCGGACGGGGTTTAGCGGCCCCATTGCTCCGCAACATCAGCGAGAATCGCCTATATTGGGCCTCTCTTGCTGTCGCTGGTCTCGGCACAGGCCTGTTGATCACCGTGCCCCGGGCCTCAGTCGTTTGGCTCGCTGCCTGCCTCGGCGGCCTGGGTTTGGCTTCTATATTCCCGTTGACAGTCTCATTGATGACCCAGCACGCGGAACGATTGGGAACCGACAATACCGGTTGGGTCTTCGCCGCGGCGGGCCTCGGGGGAGCGTCGATTCCATGGCTGGTTGGGCAAATCACCGAGTTCGCCGGCGCCACCCGATTTGGATTCGCGATCCCCTTACTCAGCTTGACCCTCGTCGCCATCTTCTTCTATTTTCTGACCCGAGACCGGCCCGGCGACAGACCCTTGCGACCATGAAACACCTTGCCCACAGTCCCAGCTCGACGCGATTTCCGGCCTTCGTGGTCGCCATAGTCCCGCTGGTCGCCCTTTCCGCCTTCAGCTTGCTCACGCCGACCCCAGGACTCGCCGACACCGGACAAGATGCCCTGAGCCGGGCTATCCAGGCGAGTCGCCAAGCGGAAGCAGATCTGCAGCGGAGTGAGCCGGAGATGGCCGAGAACGGGTACCGCTCGGCGCTGCACGAGGCCTTGTTGTTGCTCGGCTCGATCGAAATCGCAGCCAACCAGCCCGAGGCGGCCGAGTTCGCCTTTCTCGCCGCCGGAAATATGACGTTGGACGATCGACGACCCCGTCGAGCGCTGGCCGCCCTCTACCAACACTCCGGTCGCCAAGATGACGCGATCCGCATCTTGCGCCAATTGATCGCCAAACACCCCTCGGACGTCGAGCTTCAGCGCAGCCTGGCCCACACCCTCTTCGCCGCCGGCCGAGCCGAACAGGCCATTGGTGAGCTGAGGCAAAGTCATGTTTCCCGTCCGGACGATCCGGAAGCGGCTTTCATTCTCGCCACGGCTTATCTGAAAACCGACCAAGCGGACTTAGCTCAGGACCTCTTCAACGAAATCGTCGAAGCTCGGCCCATTCCCCAAACTCACCTCTTGCTCGGGCGAACCCTGCGCGACTTCAAACAGCTCGACGCCGCGCGGATCCATCTCGAAAAGGCCCTCGAAATGGACCCGAATCTGCCGAGGACCCGTTTCTACTTGGCCACCCTCGCCCTCTACTCCCAGGGACGTGCGCCCTACGAGCACGCCGTCGAGCTCTTTCAAGCCGAACTCAGCCTGCTCGAAAAGTTGGGTCAGGACCCACTGCAAGACACCACCACTCATCTCTTCCTGGGTTTGACCCTCGCCGAGATCCGGCGATTCGAGCAAGCGATCCCCCATTTGCGCCTCGCCGCCCAGGAGCCTTCATCGGCCCGCGACGCCTTCCACAATTTGGGTCGCTGTCTGCTCGAGCTGGAACAAGTCGACGGGGCCATAGAAGCCTTCGAAAAGGCCCTCCAACTAGCCCAGGACGCCGCCTACGACCAGCTCACCAGCTTGCACTATCAATATGCCAAGGCGTTGCGCAGCCAGGGCCGAACCGCCGACGCTGCCATGCATTTCGAGGCGGCGAAGAAGTCTTCAGGCAACTTGGCCCTCGACCACCGAGAGCAGCTCAAGAGATACCTGGCCGGCCAACCGGAAACCGAGGTCGGCACTTCCCTACCCCAATTGACGACGCCGGCCCTGCGTCAGATGCCCGCCGAGGCACGCCACGAACTCAAAAAGCGGGTGATCTCCGTGCTCTGCAGGGCCTACTTGAATATGGGCATCCTGCAAACCCGAAAACAGCGTTTCCCGGTCGCCATCCGGCTTTTCGAGCAAGCCGCCGCCCTCGACCCAAGGTTCCCGAACCTTCAATATTCCCTCGGCGTGTCGTATTTCAACGCCGAGAGATTCGCTGAAGCGGCAGCCGCATTAGGCGAGGCACGGGCCCAAGGCCGAGACGATGCCGAGGTGAGACGCATGCTCGCCCTGGCCCAGCTCAACGCCGAGGCCTACGCCGAAGCGGCAGAACTATTGGCATCGGATCCGGAACGCTCCGGCAATCGCTCGCTGGAATACGCCTACGCCTTGGCCTTGGTCCGGAGCGGCCAGGCCGAGCAGGCCCAACCTATTTTTGCCCGGCTCACCGGCCAAAACGACTGGCCCGAGCTGGAGCTTTTGATGGGACAGGCGCAGGCCCAGGACGGCAATTTCCCTGCCGCGATCGCCGGATTGAAAAAAGCTCTCCAGCTGAACCCCGGGCTGCCCGAAGCCCATGCCACATTGGGCGAGATCTTCTTGCGGACCGGCGAGCTGGACTCCGCTCGAGACCATTTGCAGCAGGAGCTCGAGCTGCGCCCGAACCATTTGCAAACCCGCTTTCACCTCGCCACGGTGCTCGATCTATTACAAGAGCACGAAAGCGCCCAATCCGAGCTGCACCGTATCCTCGAGGCAGACCCCGAACGGGGAGATGCCCGCTACCTGCTGGGTAAAATCATGCTCGCCGACGGCCGACCGGAAGCCGCCCTGCCCCAACTGGAAGCTGCGGCGGGGCTAGCCCCGGAAGATGCCAACGTCCACTATCAGCTGGGCCAAACTTATCAGCGGCTCGGCCGACGGCAAGAGGCGGAACGCGCCTTCGCTCTTTATCGACAGCTCAAGAAAAGCCAGAGGCAAGTGCCATGACCGGCCGCCCTCAAATCCTCGTCTTTTTGCTCACTACGTGCCTGCTGAATTCCGCGTCGGGCTCCGCGTCGAGCCCGGTCTGGAGTTCTGCATCGAGCCCGGAAATCGCCGCGGCCAACGGGGATCAGGCAGGCGAACTCCAAGAGGCAAGCCGGCTGATCCGTGAGGGTCACTTGGCGGACGCGGAACGCCGATTGCGCGAAATCTTGAGCCAAGGTCGCCGACCGGAGGCTCTCGATCTGCTGGGCGTGGTGTTGGCACGGACCAACCGAGTCCAAGAAGCGGAAGAAGTGCTGCAAGCCAGCCTGGGCATGGCTGCCGACAGAATCGCACCCCATCAGAATTTGGCCCTGCTCTACCTGAGAACCGGCGCCGACGACCGGGCACTCCACCACCTGCGCAGGGCAGCCGAACTGGGCAAGCTCGATCGAAACTTGGCGTCACATCTGGCTCGAGCTGAGCTGGCCGCCGGTAGAGCCGATGCCGCCGAGATCCAGCTTCGAGAGCTGGCAGAGACTCACGGCTCGGTCAACGCCATGTTGCAGCTGGCTCGCATCCAGGTCCAGCGGGGCGACCACGAGGGCGCGTTGGCAACCCTGCGCGAGGCCCTGGGCGTCGCTCCGAACGCTGAAGACCTCCTGGCCCTCTATGCGCGCACGTCCCTGGCCTCCCGAAATCCCGCATGGTCCATCCGCCCACTCCAAGCCCTCGTTCGCATGGTGCCCGAAGATCCCGATTATCCCTATTTGCTCGGGGTCGCCCGCATGCAAGTCGGCCAATTGGAAGAAGCCGCGGCCGTCCTTTCGGCGGCCGTGGACCAACGTCCCGACCACCTGCTGTCCTTCGTCGCCTTGGGCCTGACCCTCAACCGCAGCAAGCAATATGCTCGGGCGATCAAGGTGTTGGAACGGGCCGAACTCCTGGCACCCCAGAACGTCGAAGTCTTGTCCGCCTTGGCCGAAGCCTATGTCGGCTCGAATCTCGACCAACGCGCGGAGCAAACCGCGGCCCGTGCCTTGGGCCTCGATCCCCATAATGCCGTGGCCAAATGGTCCTTGGGCATGGTACGAATGAGGCAAGGCCGTTTTGCCGAGGCGCGAGACGCCTTTGAAGCGTCGGCAGAGCGAGAGCCGGGGTCGGCCAAGACCCACTATCAATTGAGCCTGGCCCTCGCGCGGCTGGGCGAGCACGAACGATCGCAGCATCATTTGGAGCTGTACCGCAAAGCTCAGCGGGACGCGGAACGTAACCTCTTAGAACTCCAGGGGGTGCCGACGGAACCGCCCCTCGAAGCCACCAGCTCCGATGACCCACCATAAGGACCGGCTTGAATGATCGACCCCACGAGACGGCCCCACTTCGACCCAAGATCGCAATCTGCCGGCCGTTCGACTGCCCGCCGTTTAGCTGTATTTCAGGTCGGTTGCGTGCTGCTGAGCGCGCTGCTTGTCGGAGCGATTCCTCAAGCTCTGGCAGCCCAAGCCACTCCCGGGGCCGAGCCGAAAGCAGCCACCCAAGCAACAACAAAAACCCCGCCCGCAGCCATTTTCGAGGACGTCACCGAGACGTCCGGGGTGACTTTCGTGCATCATTCCGCACCCGAAAAAAAGTACATCCTGGAATCCATGAGCGGCGGAGTGGCGGCTTTTGACTACGACAACGACGGCAAGCTCGATCTCTATTTCGTCGACTCCCTGACCGTCGACACCGCCGGCCGGCCGGAACTTGCCGAAAGCCACCTTTATCGCAATTTGGGGACCCGGGAAGGCAAGCTTCGCTTTGAGAACGTCTCCAAGAAAGCGGGCGTCGCCCATCCCGGCTGGGGGGTCGGCACCTGCGTGGGGGATTTCGATGGTGACGGTTGGCGCGACCTCTATGTCACCAACATCGGTCAGGACGTGCTCTACCGTAATCTCGGCGACGGTCGATTCCAAGACGTCAGCGCGTCCCTCGGCATCCAAGCGACCGGTTGGTCTACGGGCTGTGGATTCGCCGACTACGATCGCGACGGCGACTTGGACCTTTTCGTCAGCCGTTACGTTGAAATCTCGTTGGACGAACTGCCCGAATTCGGCAAGGACAAGACCTGCCAATATCGGGACATCGCCGTGCAATGCGGTCCCCGTGGCCTGCCGGGCACCGGTGATCTGCTGTTTCGTAATGACGGGGACCGATTTACCGAAGTGGGCAAACATGCCGGCGTCCACGATCCGGACGGCTACTTCGGCCTCGGTGTCGCCTGGTTCGACGCCGACGGTGATGGCTGGTTGGACCTCTTCGTCGCCAACGATTCAACCGCCAACTTCCTATACCTGAACAAGAAGGACGGCACCTTTGAGGAAGCCGCCTTTCCCATGGGCATGGCCGTGAGCGAAGACGGTGCCGAGCAGGGCTGCATGGGCGTGGCGGTGGGCGACTACGACAACGATGGCCGCTTGGACCTCTTCGTCACCAACTTCTCCGAGGAATACAACGCCCTCTTTCGCAATGAGAACGGATACTTCTCCGATGTCTCGTTTCGATCCGGCAGCGCCGCCAGCAGCTTGCCCTTCGTCGGCTGGGGAACCGCTTTCATCGATCTCGAAAACGACGGCCATCAGGACCTCATCTTGGTCAACGGCCATGTTTATCCCCAGCTCGACGGTGCCCGCCTCGGCGCGTCGGCCCCGTATCGTCAACGTAAACTGCTCTACCGCAACCAAGGCTTGGGGCCACGCCGGGCCACCTTCGAAGAGATTTCTTCCCAGGCCGGGCCGCCGATGCAAGAAAGCCGCGTCTCCCGGGGTTTAGCCCTAGGGGATCTCGACAACGACGGCCTGCAGGATGTGGTGATCAACGATCTGGACGGCGCGGCCCAAATCCTGCTCAATCGCTCCGCCAAGCCAGGCCATTGGTTGGCGGTCCAGCTCAAGGGGCAGGGGCGCAATGTCGACGCCATTGGAGCCACATTGATCGCTAGGGTCGGCGACCGGAAATACGCCCGGATCGTCCGCAGCGGCAGCAGCTATTTGTCTCAAGACGACCTACGCGTATTCTGGGGACTAGGAGCCGCCAAAAAGGTCGACTCATTGTCTATCATCTGGCCCGACGGCTCGACCTCAGAAACCCTGAATATCGACGTGGATCAAGTCCTGACAATCCAACAACCCCCCACCCCACCGAAAGAAACCCCATGAGTCAACCCCGCATTCTCGCTTTCGCCGGCAGCGCCCGCCGTGAATCCTTTAACAAGAAGCTGGCCTCTGCCGCTGCTTTCGCAGCTCGGGCAGCGGGAGCCGAAGTCACGGTGGTGGATTTCGCCGAGCTGCCGATGCCCCTCTTCGACCAAGATTTGGAAGCAGCTGAAGGCATGCCGGCCAATGCCCAACGATTCAAGGACTTACTATTCGAACACCAAGGCCTGATCTTGGCTTGCCCTGAATACAACTCTTCGATCACTCCCCTGCTCAAAAACGCCATCGATTGGGCGTCGAGGGGACGGGCGGAAAACGAACCTCCCCTTTCGGCCTATCGCGGCAAAGTCGCGGGCCTGTTGGCGGCCTCGCCCGGCAAGTTGGGGGGATTGCGGGGATTGGTTCATGTGCGATCGATCCTGCAAAATATCGGCGTCTTGGTGATCCCAACCCAACTCGCCGTTTCCGAGGCCCACCGCGCCTTCGACGACCAGGGAGCCTTGACCGACAGCGGCACGCAAGCTCGGCTCGAAAAGCTGATCCAAGAGCTGGTGGAAACCACCCGCAAGATCCACGCTTGAACTCGGACGCGCTTAGCAGGCTGTTAGAGGCGTCGAATAAAGACGATCAAGGCGCCGAACACTAGCAGGGAGAGGGTCAGATTGCGGACCCAAGGCACCCGCAGCCCGCTTCCCTGGGTGAAGGATCGAATCGGCTCGGGCCCAACTCGATCCAACAATCGACGCACTTCGTCGATCGGGACGGCAAAGTTCAAATTCTGACCCGTGCGATGCACGGCCACCGCCACGCCCAAGACCTCACCCCGTCGGTTCATGACCGGCGAGCCGCTGGACCCGGGCGAAATTGGCGCAGTAATTTGTAGGAGCGGTCCCCCCGTCCAACTGGTGACGTCCGTGTTGTCTGTTCGCCAGGCGGAGACAATGCCCGTAGAAAGGGTGCCCGAAAGGCCGTGGGGGTTGCCCAAGACCACCACTTCTTCTCCCGGTTCAACGCTGCCTCCTCGATAAAGCACGAGGCCCCTTGCCGCGGCGCCGGGAACTTGCAGCAACGCCAGATCGGAATCCGCGCTCTCTGCCAAGACGTGCTGGACCGGAATGACCACGTCGCCTTCGAATCGGGCCTGGACGAAAGAAGCAGTGGCCACCACGTGATGATTGGTGACCACGGTCTCCGCGTCGATGAAAAAACCCGTGCCGGTACCTAAGACCCGTCCCGTACCGCTGAGCACCTCGAGCAACACCACGGATCCCCGGGCGCTCCGTGCCAGCTCCTTCAACTCTTCTTGGGCTGACGCGGAACCACCATTCAAGGCGATCAAAAGGCCCAAAATGGCTACCAAGGCTAAATCTGCGCGCATGGCTTCCCTCGGTCGTTTGCTGGGTGTCGAGTCCGAAAATCCCGGTCAGTCCGACCGAACCGGTCCGGGAAGTTTAACAGCCTGTTAACCGACTCAGCGTGGCCGGCTGCGGACGGCTGTGGTCGGCACCTACGGGTCCGTTCATTTGGTGACCGTGACCCGGTTGCGGCCCGCCTTTTTCGAACGATAGAGCGCCTTATCCGCAGCTTTCATAACGTCATCCTTAGTCGGATATTTGGCGGAGCGCTCGGCAATGCCGACGGAAACCGTCACCTTCAGCTCTTTCGTGATGGTCGAATTGCGCGACGGCAGCCCGCCCTGGGGTTTTTTCTTGGGTCGCCCCGGCGAGCGGACGACAAATTTGCGGCCGGCGATCTCTTGGCGCAAAGCGTCCATATGGGCCTGAGCCTCCGCCGCGGAACGTCCCGCGAACACCACCATGAACTCCTCACCGCCGTATCGGAACGCCTCGCCGCCCCCCGTGACCCCGCGCATCTGGGTGGCGACCAACTTCAAGACTTGATCCCCCACCTCATGGCCGTGTTTGTCGTTGAGCAGCTTGAACCGATCCAAGTCCAGCATGGCCAGAGCATAATTGCGACCCACTTGTTGGAGCCGCTCCTCTAAAGCGCGGCGCGCCGGCAAACCCGTCAGGCCGTCGTGAAAGGCCAACGTGAACGCATTTTCCACCAAGGCCGCAGCGAGCACGACGGCGCAGGTCACAGCGAAATAGCGCAGCTCATCCGGCCGACCATACGCCAAGGCCGAGGCGAGCAACACACCCACCAGCCCGGCCTCGATCGAAGTCCTCTTCTTCCACAGGGCGAGCCCGGCCAGCACCACCCCAATAAACCACGCCAACCACACCGCCGGCACGGCTTCCACACTCGAAGCCGCCAATCCGGGAAGCTCCACGGCGGCAAACCATTGCCAAAGCTGGGTCGAAAAAGAAACCTCGGACGAGCCGTCGCCCCCTGGATTCGGCGTCATGCCGCCCCAAACCCGGACTCGATTCAGCCAGGGCTCGGCCGCCGGCAGGGTGAGGACGTGCACCCCCAGAGCGCCGAAAGCCAACCCTAATCCGCGGATCCAACCCGCTCTAGACACCACCCACCATTCTTGGAGCCATGCCACCGCTCCCAGGGTCGGAGGTAGCACCAGGCCGATCGCCAGGAGCAAATCCGGCCAACGGGCTTCGCCTTCCGCCCAGGCCAGCGACTCGACCGCCGCCGCCAGGCCCGCAATCGTCCAGGCGGCTCGGCCCCTGCGCAGTCGCCAAGCCAAAAGAAAGACCACGCTGAAGGCCACCCGAGAGGCGAGCAGCCACGTCGGTCCTGCCACCGACCCGGGACGAGCAGCTCCAAAAGCCACAAAGCAAAATACGATCAACAAGGGAAGCAGAAGTCGGCGCATGCCGTGTGATACCCCAAAATTCAAGACCAGAAGAACTCGTTGATAAACCCAGGAGCCGGCAGGCCCGAACGACCTTCCCGAGCGCCCTGACTCAGCCGCCGGCTGCCGCCTTGGAATTAACTTGCTCGACGACGGGAATGCCAGTAGGCTCGGCGCTGTTATGAAATGTGATGGAGCCTCACTCAGATTTCACCCCTCATTTTTCTGCCGCCGATTCTATGATCGGTGCGCACGGCTCCGAAACGGAGGATGCATTGGACTATAAAGACTATTACGCCACATTGGGCGTCGACCGAAAGGCCTCCCAAGACGATATCCAAAAGGCCTATCGTAAGTTGGCGCGAAAATATCACCCCGATGTGAATACCAGCGCGGGTGCAGAAGACAAATTCAAAGAAGTCACCGAAGCTTATGAGGTGCTCAAGGACGCCGACAAGCGCCGCACCTACGACCAATTCGGAAGCAATTGGAAACAGCGGGGTGGTCCACCCCCGGGTTGGCAGAACGTGGGTTTCGATTTCGGCGGTGGAGGCGGCAGCGGTTTCTCCGATTTCTTCGAGAACCTATTCGGTGGGGCGGGACGAGCCCACCAGGGTGGCGGCCAGGGTCCGTTTGGCGGATTCGGCGGCTTTGGCGGTGGCGGCGGATTCGGGGGTCCGAATCTGGACCAAGAAGTCACGCTGGCGCTGACCCTGGAAGAAGCTGCGAAAGGCGGCCAACGGCAGGTCACCGTTCGCGACCAAGAGGGCCGGTCGAAATCCTTCACGGTCAACTTGCCCATCGGCGTGAAAGAGGGGCAGAAGCTGCGTTTGCAAGGAAAAGGAATCGAAGGTCCCAACGGCCAAAACGGCGATCTCTTCCTCAAGATCGACTTTCGACCCCACCCACGCTTCAAGCTCGAAGGTCGCAATCTGCACGCAGACTTGCCCGTCAGCCCTTGGGTGGCGGCCCTGGGAGGCGAAGCCTCCGTTCGGACCCTCGACGGCACCGTGCGGGTCAAAGTCCCGGCGGGCTCCTCTTCGGGGCGTAAGATCCGCTTGCGCAGCAAAGGCTACCCAAATCCCAAAGGCAAAGACGGCGACTTGACCGTCGAGATCAAGATCATGGTGCCGGAAGCCCTAACCGACGACGAGCAGCGGTTGTTCCAAGAGCTGGCCGAGACCTCGGAATTCAAGCCCAAGTCCTGAGCTGCCCGGATCCCAAGCGGATCCAATCGTCACCCCGGCCCAATTTCGACGTTTCGGCGGGCATAGACCGCTAAGTTCATTTTTTCGAAAATCCCGGCCTGCGGGAATATCCAACCATGTCCGCCTGTTTTATTTGATGAATGAACACTAAGATCTATGAATCTATTAAAAATTTGAGCACATCTAACTAAGATCAAAGGGGCAGCCATGGACATCAGCGCATTGACTCAGAAGTCCCAAGAGGCGGTTCAGGCCGCTCAATCCAAAGCCATCACCTTCGGACACCAAGCCGCCGACGTCGAGCACCTCCTCCTGGTTTTGCTCGAGGACACCGACGGCTTGATTCCCCGGGTCCTGCAAAAAGCAGAAGTGGTCACCGACAGCGTTCGCCGCCAAGTGACTGAAGCCCTTCAGCGTCGCCCTCGGGTCTCGGGTCCGGGGGTCGAGCCCGGCAAGGTCATGGTCACGCAGCGACTGCAACGGCTTTTTCTCAGCGCCCAAGGCGAAGCCAAAAGACTCAAAGACGAATACGTTTCCGTCGAGCATTTGCTGTTGGCGATGCTCGAAGAAGGCAACGGCACCGACGCCGGGCGAATTCTGGCCGATCATGGGGCGGATCGAAATCGATTCCTGACCGCCTTGCAGGAGGTCCGAGGCCATCAGCGAGTCACCAGCGCCAACCCGGAACAGGCCTATGAAGCGCTGGAGAAATACGGCCAAGACTTGGTCGAGCTAGCCCGTCGCGGCAAGCTCGACCCGGTCATCGGTCGGGATGCGGAAATTCGGCGAACCATTCGAATTCTGTCGCGCAAAACCAAGAACAACCCCGTGCTCATCGGTGAGCCCGGAGTCGGCAAAACCGCGATCGTCGAAGGACTGGCCCAACGGATTGTGCGCGGCGACGTGCCCGAGTGGATGAAAGACCGTTCCGTATTCTCCCTCGACCTGGGTTCCTTGCTCGCCGGAGCCAAATATCGCGGTGAGTTCGAGGAGCGCCTCAAAGCCGTCCTACAAGAAATCAAGGCTTCGGAAGGCCGCGTGCTGCTCTTCATCGACGAGGTTCACACCATCGTCGGCGCGGGCAAGGCCGAAGGCGCTACCGACGCCGGCAATCTCTTGAAACCCATGCTCGCAAGGGGCGAACTCCACTGCATCGGCGCGACGACACTCGATGAATATCGCAAGCACGTCGAAAAGGACGCGGCCCTCGAGAGGCGCTTCCAGCCGGTCCTGGTGGACGCACCTTCGGTGGAGGACACGATCTCGATCCTGCGCGGTTTGAGGGAGCGCTTCGAGGTCCACCACGGTGTCAGCATTCAAGACAACGCTCTGGTGGCCGCGGCGACCCTCTCGAATCGATACATCACCGATCGTTTCCTGCCCGACAAAGCCATCGACCTGATCGACGAAGCGTCCGCCATGATCCGCACGGAGATCGACTCGATGCCGGCGGAGCTGGACGAGATCACCCGCCGGGTGATGCAGCTCGAAATCGAAGAAGCCGCCCTGAGCAAGGAGCGGGATAAGGCATCCAAGGCCAGACTCAAGGCCCTGAGGAGCGAACTCGGCGATCTCCGCAACCAATCGGACGCCATGCGCGATCGGTGGGAAACGGAAAAGGAGAGTATCGACCGCTTGCGAGGCTTGCGCGAAGATATCGAGCGCTGTCGGCTCGAGATCGAAAAGGCGACTCGCAACAACGATCTGAATCTCGCCGGTCGTCTGCAATACGGCGAGCTACCGGATCTCGAGAAGCGCCTTGCGGAATCCGAAGAGCAAATGGAGTCCCAGCAGAAAAGCGGTAGCACCCTGTTGCGCGAAGAGGTGACGGAGTCCGAAGTGGCGGACATCGTCTCCAAATGGACCGGCGTGCCGGTTTCCCGGTTGGTGGAAGGCGAGCGCGAAAAGCTGCTGCGTCTCGATTCCATCCTGCATCAGCGGGTGGTCGGTCAAAACGAAGCCGTAAGCTTGGTGGCCGACGCCATGATCCGCGCCCGAGCGGGCATCAAAGACCCGAAGCGGCCGATCGGCAGCTTCATATTTTTGGGCCCCACCGGTGTCGGCAAAACGGAGCTGGCCAAGACCTTGGCCCAGGCCATGTTCGACAGCGAGGACGCGATCATCCGCATCGACATGTCTGAATATATGGAGAAACACTCCGTCGCCCGCTTGATTGGTGCCCCGCCGGGATATGTGGGTTACGACGAAGGGGGCCAACTGACCGAAGCGGTTCGTCGGAAGCCCTACTCGGTGATTCTCTTCGACGAAATCGAAAAGGCACACCACGATGTGTTCAACATCTTGCTCCAACTGCTCGACGAAGGGCGCCTGACCGACAATCAAGGGCGCACCGTCGACTTCCGGAACTCGGTCGTGATCATGACCTCCAACATCGGCTCGCCCCATCTGTTGGAAGGCGTGAACGATCGCGGAGAAATCTCGGAACCCGCGCGCGACGCGGTTCAAGCGGAGCTTCGGGCCCATTTCCGGCCGGAGTTTCTCAACCGCGTCGACGATTTGGTGCTGTTCAAACCCCTCCAATTGGAGGAGATCAAGGCGATCGTGGACCTGTTGCTGACGGAACTCAAGGATCGTCTGGCACCGCGGGGAATGGTCCTCGAGCTGTCCCCGGCGGCGAAGGAGCACATCGCCCGCGAGGGTTACGACCCGGTCTTCGGCGCTCGGCCTTTGAAGCGTTTCCTACAGCATCAGCTGGAAACCAAAATCGCCCGGGCACTGATCGCCGGAGACGTCTCCGACGGCTCCAAGATCTCGGTCGATTTCGTCGGCGGCCGGCTGGAGATCGATACGACCCACATCGATTCAGGCATGAGGGATTCTGAAGAACACTCCTCCAACCTCGCCGAGAATCTGGCCGGATGACCGGCAAGACCTGCCGAATAGAAAGATGCCGAATAGAAAGACGGAGGTTTCACCCTTGAAACCTCCGTCGACAGGCTCGCAGTAGAGCCCGAGAGCGTGGATTCAAAGCCACGCTCTTTTTTTTGGCCACCGAGCATGGCCCATGACCCTAGCTGCTGTGCCGGCTATTGTGGCGCTTGGGTCGGGAACGAAACCGAATCAGGGCTGCCGGCTCTCAGCAGGCCGATACTGCCGTTGACGGCGCCCGGAGATTGATCGGCGTCGAACCAGAAGTTGTACATGGTGCCCCAACGAATTGCGTTGGCGGTTTCTTCGATCGCGTCCACGCCCCAGGCTGCGGTGGTACCGCTCTCGAAGTCATCTGTGAAGACACCCCCGAGACTCCAGGTCACGCTGTCGTTCGCCACCTCATTCTTCCAATCCGCGCCGTCGTAGGGTTCACCGGAGTGGTACGGCACATCGTGGAAGCCGATGTTGGTGATCGCCGTTCCCGGGGTGATCGGCACCGAGAAAGAGGCAGCACTGCGATGGGAGTTGAGGTTGTGGATTGCGTACTCGTAACGCCAGGTTCCGTCACCGTTGTCCGAAACCTTCGTAGCGACAACGAACCGACCGTCCGAAGGCACGTCCACATTCTCAATCGCCACCGATCCATCCGCTGCCTGCCAAGCGTGAATTGCGGGCAACTCACGTACCGTCGAAGCGGCAAAAGTGAGGTCGAGGTCAGGTTGAACGGTCACTTCCCGATAGGAAGCGTTGTTGTTCTGGTTGCCGGATTCCGCGTCGTCGGGGGTCACGTAATGACCTTCGACGAAATACTTAGCGCCACTGTTGAGCGCCGGGGTGACGTCGTCCACATGCACTTGGAGACGTTTGTAAATGGTATTGCCGGTCTGATTGTCGAACGCAAAAGGATATGCAAAATTGCCCGTGGCGGCGTTGACCTCGTAACGTGGGCCCAGGCCGCCTTGGGAGCCGTTCAGCCCCGAGGAATAGGGATCGGAGCATCCGATGCCGAGCAAAGAGCCGGAGCCGGGGTCCTGGCAGCCGAGGCCACAGGCGTTTTGAGCCAAAGCCAGGAATCCATGTTTGAGCCAGCTCTGACCGATTTGGGTCATGCGGCCATCCTTGATTCGGAATAGGTTTTGCGCAATTACCGGATGGCGATTGGTGCTCGAAACCCATTGGAGAGTGTCGTCGCCTATGTTGCAAGACGTCGTGCCCACGGCATATGCCGTAATGTCGCCCACCGTGCCGTAGTGGGAGATTCCGTTGAGCTCACCGACAATCACGTCGGGGCCAATTTTTCCGCCTAAAGACTCGGTCGAATCTCCAACTTCAACCGCTTCAGACTGGGAGTCGGACGCCCCCATGGTTCCCACCCACGCCACAGCGGCGATCAGAAGCATGGAAACCCAAACAACTGCTTTTCTCTTCTCCATCTTTTCTCCCTGGGGTTCTATAGCGGACCCGAGTCGGATGCTCACGGTCGGCTGGATCGCCGGATCGTTTCTGCCCAGGTGAAGAGCTATTCAATGCTCTTACCTGCAACGGGACGAACCGGAAATTGGTACGTCGTGCCTTGTGCCAAGGCATCGGCGCTTTCGGTCAAGAGCGGCCTGACCCGGATCGGGTAGCAGCTCCTAAAGCCATCGGAAACGATGCCTAAGGCACCGGAAACGGATTACCGGCGGGCAGAACCCGGCGGAGGCTTGCTAACTAAGACCCCGCAGCTAGAATTCGCAACAGCTCCCTGGCTTGAGCGGATTCTGGGTCCAGCTCCAATGCCAAGCGTGCTTGTTCCTCAGCCTCCACCGGCTCATCCAAAGCCATGTGGACACGGGCCATCAATAGACGAGTTTCTGCATCGGAAGGGGCCAGCTGGGCTGCTTGGCGGTAATGGCCAAGACTTTCACGATAGCGCCCGAGACCGGCCAAAACACCAGCAAGATTCTCCCGGGCGGCCACATGCGAGGGATTGAGATCCAACGCCTCTCCAAAACGCTGGATCGCCCGCGAAGGGTCGCCGGATAATGCCGATGCTAAGCCCGCATTGTAGTACAGGTCTGCCTCATTCGGTAAGTGACCTATTCCACGCTCAAAAGAAGCCGATGCTCCCTCTAAATCACCAAGGCCGGCCAAAAGGGTTCCGAGCCCCAAATGGGGTTGCAATTGTTGAGGATCCGCCACCACGGCCAGCTCATATTCCTGGATCGCTCGATGCCAATCCTGATTCTTGACATGGCGCCGCGCCCACAGGGAGTGCAAGATCGAAGGATCCGCGCCCCGGCTAGCCGCCCGTGCCATGCGGTGGTCGAATTCATCCTCTCGGCCCAGCAGCAAATTCATCCAGGCAAGACGGACCTCGAGTTCCGATTGGGCCAAGAGCCCCCAATCAGCGACCGGTGAAAGGTCCCCAATCACTCGGTCTAAATCGCTCCGTTCGCCGGCCGTCAAAGCCCAGGTGGAAGCATCGGGCGCAAGCACTTTGGACCGCAAGCCGGCGACTGCGCCATAGGAGCTTAGACCCCGTTGGAGATGCCATTGGATGCATGCGCTATGGCACCAAATTCCGAAGATCGACAGCATGACCCCGGCAAAAACCCAGCCTCCTGCCGTCAATCGACCGCCGGCCTTGAGCTTCGTCCGACGCAATCGAAGATTGGGCCTCTTGACCAATCTGGCGGTGACCAATACCAGATACGACAGAATCGCAGCCAGGCCGAGCGACAAGAGGAAGGGGAAAATCCCGTACAGACCGCGAAATGTGAACAGGGCCGCCACGAAAGCCAGAGCCAGGATGCATTCTTCCCAAATTGCCTGCTGCGGTTTCTTGTCGCGGGCCTCCTCACGCCGGGGCGAGGTGAGCACAGCCGGGGCTCCCCAAGAAAGGCTCAAGGCATCATTGGGGCACACGGCCACGCAATCCAGGCATTTCATACAGCCCGGATCCACCACCGATCCGTAATCACGGACCTCTTCATGGACCCTCACATTCGAGGTACAGACCGCCGTGCAGTGACCACAGCTCTCACACGCATCGTTGACTCGAATCCTCAAAGGCGCCAAACGATCGACGGCGCCGAAAATTCCGCCGTAGGGACAGGCATAGGTGCAGAATCCCTTCTGACCCAGGAAGTAGACGATCACAAATCCGCAGACGAAGAAGGTCAGTAGCGCGACGGGCCAGGTGGGGAAAGTAGCCCAGAAGTCGGAAGTGGTCAGCTCCAGATGTTTCGGCGCCGGAATGTCGCCGATCCAAAGTCGGTAGACCGCCGGCCATACGAACATGTAAACGAAGGCCAACATCGGAACCCAAATCAGAATCCGAGACCGGAGGGGCTGCGGACGGATACCCATCTTCTTGAGCAACGCCCCGCAAAGATCCTGAAGAGCCAGAACATGGCATCCCCAACCGCAAAAGAAACGACCGAAAATAGCGGTCGAAAAAATAGCAGCGGCGAAGAAGACGGCCCCAGCGTTGACGATGTCGTGCTTCGACAGCTCCATCGCCTCCGACGGCTCCAAGGGCGACAGGGTTTGACCCGTGAGCCACCAATGCACAATGTGGCCGAGAATGAGGAGATGGACTCCGAGCAGAACCCAAGCCCTGCGTTTTCCCATGGGCGAATCCCCAAGGCGGACCCCGGGTTGGGCGGCACGGGTCGGTCGGCCCACAATCGGTAGCCCGGACGAGATCTTTTTTCGTTTCTTACGGGCCACGCTCAGGCGCCGCCCAGGTTCGACAATGTCGAGGAATGTCCAAAGTCCATAAGCCGAATGGTACTTCGATTTGCCCCTTACTTGGAATTAGCTCGGCGTTTCATTGGCACAACCTCGCCGCTTCTCCGGTAAATGGAGTTCTCTGAGGATCGATTGGTCCGAAATAACTGCATCCATGGGTATGTCGTGAGCTTCTACGGGCAGTCGGTCGACCAGCTGAGACTCAAAAGCCAATCCGACCTTCAGAAAAGGTCGACGGACAAGAAATCGATCGAAAAAGCCTGCGCCGTAACCCAACCTATAACCTCGGCGGTCGAAGGCCAGGGCCAAGATCAAAGCGACGTCAATTCGGTCATCGATCTGCTCAGGCTCCACTTCGGCACAAGACGCCTTGGGTTGCTTCAAACCAAAAGACAATTGGGCCAGCTCACAGGGGTATGGATGCACATGCAAGCGTTTCGTCCGAGCGGCCGCCCTGGGCACATAAACCCGTCGGCCCGACGCCAACAGCCGGTCCACAAGGCCCCATGTGTCGATTTCCAGACCGAAGGATAAACAGACGAGCACCCCTTTACCGGCCTCAACCTCCGGCAAACCCATCACGTGCTCCGCTAACCGCTCGGCGGCCCGCCGAGAAGACTCGGCGTCCAAGGTCTGCAGTCGAGCGCGCATCCGCTCCCGCCATTCAGCCTTCGATACAAGCGGAGCGGAAGCCTCGGCCCCTTGGAGCCCAGCTGTCGATGGACCCCCAAGCTCGCCGCTCATCTTTCGACGGCCTTTCCGCCGGCGGCATTCCATTCCCGACCCAGGAGCCCTAGAAATACCGAATCCGTGACCTTACCGTCGACACACCAACGCTCTCGCAAATAGCCTTCTCGCTGGAAACCCAACCGCTCCAACAGCGCGATCGACGCCCGGTTGTCGGGATCCACGTCGGCTTCCATGCGGCGTAGACCGAGACCGTTGAACGAGTAGTCCAGCAGCACCGTCAATGCTTCGGTCATCAGGCCTCGTCCCCAAACTTCCCGGCCCAGGGCAAAGCCGATCTCGGCCCGATGATTCTTCGCATCGATTTGCCACAGGGTGCAAGTTCCCACCACCGTATCCGCGGGCGAGACGCACAGCCCCCACTGAAATAGGGTCTTGGATTCGAATCCGCTGCGCACCGACTCCAAGGATTCGATCGCCTGAGACTCGTCGGTCCAAGGCGGGCTGCTCCAATAGCGGGTCACTTCTTCGCTGGAAAAAACGTTCAACAGGGCTGCGGCGTCTGAGCTTTCCATGGCTCTGAGTCGCACCCGTTCGCCTTCGAGAGTAGGTAGTGATTCTGAGTCGATCATGACTGAAAAATGTCAAAGAATTTCCGTCGGTGCAATGTCGGGGGCAAAATCCTGCAAAAGACGACGCTGCCTGCACGTCGCTACCCGCCCCTTGCTACTTGATGCGTAGCAAATTTGCTAATCTCGGGCCCCATGAGTTTGAGCTATGGACACGGCGTACTCGACCGGGCCTCGGACCGACGGCAAGATCCAGAGTGGATCCGCGACCTGCTGAACTCCAGGTCTAGCCGCTTTCTGCCCAATTGGCGCTATCGGCACGCGGTGCGCGAGCATCACGACGGTCCACGGGCAGTGATCGTCGAGCAGCCGGCGGCGCAAGATCTCTTGGCTAAGGCTTCCTTAACGGTCTTCCTGGGCCTAGACCGGGATTCAGCGGTATTCGCCATTGACCTCGACGCGGCTCACGAGTCGGAGCTGGAGGAACGCGTCGGCGGCACCTTCCTCGACTTGAGACGAGTCGGGCCCTCCCTCGCCGCCCACGAGGCCTCCATGCTCGCCTACGCCCGCGGCATGATCTATTGGCATCGCCACCATGGTTTTTGTGGACGCTGTGGTCGACCGTCGACCCTCGAACACGGCGGACACTTACGCCGGTGCAGTGATCCCGAGTGCCACAAGGAGACCTTCCCGCGCACCGACCCGGCGGTCATCATGTTGGTGGAGCACCTGCCGGAAGACGGAGGTCCGGCCCAATGTTTGTTGGGACGCGGCCCGAAATGGCCCCCGGGCACCTTCTCCACCCTCGCTGGATTCGTTGAGCCGGGGGAGAGCCTCGAGCAGGCCGTCGCCCGAGAGGTCCTGGAGGAAACCGGCGTGTTGGTCGACCGGGTCGAGTATCGGGGATCGCAGCCCTGGCCCTTCCCTTCCTCGCTCATGCTCGGCTTTCGCGCCCGGAGCACCACCACCGAATTGACCCTCGATCCCAAAGAAATCGTCGACGCAGGTTGGTTCACTGCCGAAGAGCTGACCACCTTCGGTGAATGGGGCGATGAAAGCTCACGCCTCAAATTGCCGAGACGCGACTCCATCGCCCGTTTCTTGGTCGACCAATGGGTGGCTGAGCACGGCGCCGGCTGACCGATCACTCTCGGGGCGAAACTTTAACGCCGTCGCTGACGTGTTCGGACGGATGGGCGATCACCTGATCACCCACCTCCAAACCCGAGATCACCTCGGCCCTGAGTCGATTGCGCCGGCCGAGTTCGACGGGGGTTACCCGGGCGACGCCATCTTGCCAACGAAACACCGCCCAATCACCGTTGCCGGCTTGGGGGCCTGTGGCTCCAAGTTGGCGACGGAACAATGCGCTGGTGGGCACTTGGATCACCTCTTGATCCTGCCAAATCACCACCCTGGCCTCGATTCTGAATCCGTCGCCGAGGTTCTGCCAGACTTCCCGTGGATCTACCAAGTCGATGATGACGTTCACCCGCTGCTCCTCAACCCCGAGGGCCGAGATCTTGGTGAAACCGGAAGGCTCCACCCGGCGGACCTCCCCGTTCAACGGGTGATCACCGCCCCATTGCTCAATCAGCACCGGTTGGCCGGGCCTGATCTTGACCGCGTCCGTGGATAGGAAGTCGGAAACGATCTCCATGCGATCCGGATCGGCGACCTCCAGAAGGGGCTCGCCGGAGGGCACCACGGCCTCCGACTCGCGGATCCGGCTGAGCACCACTCCGTCCACCGGCGAGGTCAACGACATGGGTTTGCCCCCCGGTGCTCCTCCCGAGGCATGCAAGAGGCTCGCTTCCGCCATTTCAAGCTCGAAACGTGCCGCCCGGACGGCAAATTTTGCCGCGCTCAGGGCGTCTGTGGAACGTTCCGCTTCCAATCGCGCCTTATCCAATCGATCCGCTGCGACCACTTGGTCCTCCGATAGACGCTCCTGGCGTTCCAGATCCCGCTGGGCAAACGCCAGCTCCGCCTCGACTCGTTTGCGGTCCGCCTCGGCGCGACCCAGGCTCGCCTTGGCCGCTCGGGCGCGGGCGCGGGCCTCGGCCTCCGTGCGAGCGTCGAGCAGGCCCGGCTCCACGGGCTGAAACGTGGCCAACACGGTCTCGCCGGCGATGACCGGATCCCCCGGCTCGAGTTCGATCCGCAAGATCCGACCGGCGACCGGCGCCGACACCACAAAGCGATCTCGCACCCGAGTTTCACCTTCTTCGTCGAGAGTCACTTCCATCGGCCCCTGCTCGATCGCCACCAAATCGACGGCGACCGATTTGGGCCGGCTGATCACAAAAATCAAACCGGCGAAAACCAGTATCAACAAGGCAAGTCCAGCGCGCCTCGCGGTCTTGCCACGCATGACACCGCTGCCAATATTTTCTTTATGCCCAGCCACAACGTGACTCCATTCCCAACCCCGCAGGGTCTGATTTGACCCCGACCAAGGACGGGGCTCGAAGAGTGTTGAGGATCGAAGACTCACTCGCGGGTCTTCAAAACCTCCACCAAATCCAGATGATCGAGCCGTCGCCTCACCACGAGGCCCGAGAAGGTCGCGGCCAGGGCCACGACCAGAGCCGAAGCCCCGAAAGTTCGCGCGGAAACCACCAAAGGAAAACGATAAAGCTCGGTATCAAAAGCCGTGACCATCAAAGCGGCGAAGCCATAACCCACCAACAATCCGAGGGGAATGGCCAAGAGGGTGATCAGCGCCAGCTCGCCCAGGAGAATCGACGAGATCTCTGCCCGGGTAAATCCCAACACCCTCAGGCTGGCGAGTTCCCGGCTGCGCTCCGAGAGCGAAATCCGCGCGGCGTTATAGACCACTCCAATGGTAATGATGGAGGCGAAGAGGATGTTGAAAAAGATGAACACCCCCATCATTTCATCCATCTGCTTGTTGAAAGCGTCAATGGCTGCGGATTTGAGGGCGACACCGGCCACCGCCGGCAGACTCTTCAAATGCTCGTAGAGGGAATCCGCATGGCGCGCATCCACTTGCAAATAGGCCCCTGAAAGGTTGGTGCCTTCGCGCATCCATCGGTGTAACGCGTCCATATCCATATACACCGCCGTGCCCATGAACTCGTCGACCAGATCGGTCACCACCACCTCTTTCACCGGCCGAGCCCCCTCCAAGACCTCTACGGTCAGCACCGAGCCGCGCTGCAACCCGAGGATCTCCGCCAGCTTGCGGGTCATCAGAACCCCTTCCGGCGGCAAATCTACGGGTCGATAGTCCGAGCTGACGACCCTTTGAAGACGTGGATCGTGCACCAAACCCGTCACCGCGCTTTGACGGCTCAGATGGCCGGCCCGAAGCCGAGCCGGCACCGACCGTGACGGCTCGGCGTTGATCACACCGGGCAACCGGGACACTTCGAATAGAGCACCCGAGGATCTCGGCTCGACGAAGGTCAAGGTGATGTCTTGCCGCTGGGCGATGTTGAATTGCACGTCGAGCAAGACTTCGATCGAGTCGAGAAAAAATAGGCCGATGACCAAGAGACCGCCGGAGCAAGCAATGCCGACGATCGAAGCCAGGGCCCTCAAGGGCCGACGTTCCAGATTTCGCAACACCATCCGGGCGGGTTGGGAAAACCACCGTTCGGTGCCGAGCCGCTCCAGCAGGGTCTTACGATAACGAGCCGGCGGCTCCGGCCGCATGGCTTCGGCCGGGGGCAAGCGAATCGCTCCCCTCACCGCCTGGGCCGCGCCGACGATGGCCGCCAGGATGCTGATGCCGAGGGCTCCCAAGACGACGTCGGGGGCTAGACGGTATTCCAGGAACGGAAAACGGAAATAGCCGTTATACATATTGAGCATGCCTTGGCCCATACTTCGACCCATCACCGCCCCGACAATGCCTCCTGAACCCGCCACCAATAGGCTCCAAAGGGTGTAATGCCAACCGACTTCGAGATTGCTGTAACCCAACGCCTTGAGGGCCGCGATCTGCTCCCGCTGCACGGAGACGATGCGGGTTAAAACCACGTTCAAGAGAAATGCCGCGACCCCGAGAAATACAAACGGCACGATGGTGCCGAAACCCTTCAGCTGTTCGAGTTCGGAGCTCAGATACCAGTTGGAGATCTGAAAATCTCGCGACATGGCCCCCAAACCGCCGTATTTCTCGAGCAGATCGTCGACCCGGGCGATCACTTCCGGCTCAGAGGCTCCGGGTTGGAGGCGCAACACCACATCGTTGAAGCCGCCCTCCATATCGAACGCGTTGGCCAAAGCCTTGCGGCTCATCCAAAACACACCGAAACGGGCGTCGTCGGGCATTAGGGCCCCGGGCCGGATGGTGTATATGAATTCGGGCGACAAGGCCACTCCGACGATCTCCAGATCCCGGTGTCGACCGTTGATCACCGCCGAAACCGAATCCCCGGGGCGCAAGCTGTGGGCAAGGGCAAATCCCTCGGTGACCACCACCTCATTGCCTCGGCCGGGCTCGATATAGCGACCTTCGATCATCGAAAGATCGTTGAGGATCGCCGTTTGACGCTCCGGAACCGAGACCAACCGCCCGGTCACGGGCTCGTTCATGCCCTGCACGTCGAGGGTCACCTCGGCGACCACACGGGCTTCCACCTGGGCCACACCCGGAATGTCGGCGAGGCGGGTTTTAAGGGACTCCGGGGCCCGTTTCAGACTGGCGAACACGTCTCCGAAGCGATAACGCTCGTAATAGGCCCGCTGGGTTCCGCTCAAGGAGTCGAAAGTCGACAAATAGGCGACGAACATGGCCACACCAACCCCGATCACCGCGGCGATGGCAAAAACCTGCCCCTTGATCTGCCACAGATCTCTCAGCAGCTTGCGATGGATGGCGCGCATGCTCGTCTCCTACCAGCGAAGCTCGCGGGGATCTTTCTTCGACGTATTGTTGACCACCCGGGCAATCCGTCCGTCGGCTAAGTAAACGACCCGATCCGCCATGTCGGCGATCGCCGCGTTGTGAGTGATCACCGCAGTAGTGGTGCCCATCTCGCGATTCACCCGCTCGATTGCTTCGAGCACCAGCACACCGGTTTCGATGTCCAAAGCACCCGTGGGCTCGTCGCACAACAAAACGTCCGGTTGTTTGGCGACCGCGCGCGCAATGGCGACCCGCTGTTGCTGGCCGCCGGAAAGCTGCGCCGGAAAGTGATCCAGGCGGTCCGCCAAACCCACCATGTCCAACGCTTCTTCGGGGCTTAGGGGATTGAGGGAGATCTCCGTGACCAACGCCACGTTCTCGCGCGCGGTGAGGCTCGGGATCAAATTGTAGAATTGGAAAACAAAACCCACGTGGTTGCGACGGTAGCGGGTGAGCCCCTTCTCGTCCGCGGCGGTGAGTTCACCGCCGCGATAAAACACTTGCCCCTCGGTGGGCACGTCGAGCCCACCGAGGATATTGAGCAATGTGGACTTGCCGCTGCCGGAGGGCCCCAGGAGAACCGTGAGTTCACCCCCGTCGAGTTCCAGGTCGACACCCCGGAGGGCGTGCACTTGCACCTCACCCATGTCGTAGACCTTGGTGATTCCGCGGGCGACGAAAACCGCCCTTTCAGCCACTGTCTTCGGAGTTGAATTTGCAACTTCAATCACGGTCTTTCCTCATATCGAGCGTCGATACCCGCGCGTCGATACCCGAGCGTCGATACCCGTCTAGAACTTGTACGGGCTCTCGGGGGTTGAGATTCGTCGATTCGACCGAAAAGACGTCATCCTCTTCGGCGGCGGCTTTCCCACTCTCTGGACACTAACACGATTTTCACAATGTCTCTATATTTTTTTTGAGCCATCAAAATTTCGACCCAAAAGAAGAGCGAGCCACGGCTCGGCTCGCCATTTCTTGATACCCGAGGGCTCCTGGATCTCAACCCAGGGACCCTGGGTCTCAGATTTCGCCCAGGTCTATAATCTCGGCGGTGTCCACCGCCTCCATGGCCCGAATCCCGTCGAGCACGTCGGCGGAGATCGGCTGATCCAGACGCACAACCGCGAGCGCACGATCGGTACCGGACCGGCGTGCCAAGTGGATTTCGGCGATGTTGACCTCCGCATTGCCCAAGCGCGTTCCGAGCTGGCCGACCACGCCTGGAACGTCGTGGTTGCGAACCACCAAGATTGTGCCCTTGGGTCGAAATTCGAGCTGGTATCCCCGCAGACCGACAATCCGCTCGTCATGACCATGGAAGAGCGCTCCCCGAACTTCCACTTCCTGCTCACCGTAGCTCAAGCGCACGATGATCTGATTGGGGTAGTCCCCTTGGGCCTCCGCAACGGTGCGTCGAACCGCAATACCCCGATCCTTGGCGATGATCTCGGCGTTGACGTAATTCACGGACTCACCCATCGGGCGTTTCAGAGCCCCCTTAACCGCCGCGATGGTGACCGGCACATGAAATGCCTGTTCCAGTCCCTGCAGCTCGACCTCCACCCGGGTCAAAGAGCCTGACCCGAGGGTCGAAGCCAAATGACCGAGCTTTTCCGCCAGGCGCAAAAACGGCTCGCCGGAGGCACCCGCGGGCCGGAACGGTAGGTTGACCGCCGTCACCGCCAGCGAGCCGTCCAGGGCATTGAGCACCATTTTGGCGGTTTGAGTCGAAATGCGAACCTGCGCCTCGGAGGTCTGGGCCCCGAGGTGGGGGGTCGACACCACTCGGTCATGGGCCGCTAAGCGGTAGTCGGTCGGCGGTTCTTGGGCAAAAACATCGAGGGCGGCGCCGCCCAAATGCCCAGAGTCCAGGAGTTCGAGCAACACCTCTTCATCGACGACACCACCCCGGGCACAATTGACCAACAACGCACCCTTCTTCAGCTTCCTCAACCGCTCACCGGTCAGCAGGCCGCGGGTTTCGTCGGTCAGGGGGACATGTAGAGTGACCACGTCGGCTTCGGCCATCAAGTCGTCCAGGGTCCGGGGCTCGGCTTCGGCACGCCGCACCACTTCGTCGGACAGGAACGGGTCGTAGGCCAGGATCTCCATGCCGAAAGCCCGTGCACGGTGGGCAACCTGCTGGCCGATGCGGCCGAAGCCGATGACGCCCAACTTCTTGCCTTGGAGTTCGGTGCCGACGAATTTCTTGCGATTCCACTGCTGATTCTTGATGTCGGCGTCGGCTTTGCCGACGTTGCGGGCCAGGGCCAGCATGAGAGCAAAGGTGTGCTCCGTGGCCGAGATCAAGTTGGCGGTGGGCGCATTGACCACCAGAATGCCGAGTTCCGTGGCGGCCTTGGTATCGACGTTGTCGACACCGATTCCGGCTCGGCCCACGACTTTCAACGATTTTCCGGCTTTGAGCAGCTCGGCGGTCACCTGGGTGCCGGATCGCACCACCAAGGCGTCATAGCCGTCGATCAGCTCGATCAGCTTGCCTTTTTCTTCGGCGGGGAGCTCGTAAACCTCGTGGCCGGACTTGCGCAGGGCGGCTAGGCCGGTTTTCTCTAGTGGGTCTGAAACCAATATGCGGTACATGGATCGATTCCTTGTTGCTTGCTTAGTTTGCGTGATCGAGATCAGCCGGCGACCAGGGTGTCGATGGCGTCAAAGAGGGTTTCCAAATCCGAAAGCTGTACTTGGCCCATGTGGCCGATGCGGAAAGTTGTGGGTTTGAACTTGCCGTAACCCCCACCGACGGTGAATCCTTCGGCGGCCAACGACTTCACCAAATCGGGTGCGTCGATTCCTGCCGGGGGTCGGAGACAAGAAACCGTGGGCGAGGCGCCGTCCGGTGACGAAGCATAGGTGAAGCCGCTTTTTGCCGCCCATTGCTCCGTTCGAAGTCGCAGGTCCAAATGCCGCTGCCAACGAGCCTCCAGGCCTTCATCCAAGATCACATCCAGCTGTTTGTCGAGTGCCCAAAGCTGTGGAAGCGCGGGTGTCGTGATCGTCCCATTGCCGGCGTGTTTTTCGAGGTAGCGCAAAAGATCCGTGTAATACCCCCGGTGCGAGATCCTTTCCGCCTTATCCAGGGCCTTCTGGGACGCGGTGACCAAACACAAGCCCGGCGGCACGGCCAGCGCTTTTTGGCTGGCGGTAAATAAATAGTCGATTCCCCAGGCTTGGGTTTGAACCTCGGCACCGGCCAGGGACGAGACCGCGTCGACATAAATCAGCGCATCGCTTTGCTCGCGGATCACGTCGGCGATCTCTTTCAGCGGATTAAGAATTCCGGTCGAGGTCTCGTTGTGGGCCAAGGTCACGGCTTCGTAGGACTTGCGCTTCAGGGCTTCGCGCACATGGTCCGGATCGATGGGCCGACCCCAAGGCGCGCTGACCACATCCGCGTTTTTTCCCCAAGCCTTGCAAACGGTGAGAAAACGCTCTGAAAACGCTCCGTTGGTCAGGCAGAGCACGTCGCTTTCGATCGTAGAGCTGACCGCCACGTCCCATGCCAACGAACCCGAGGATGTGAGGGTCACCACCTCGTCCGAGGTCTTAAATACCGACGGTAACCGCTCGCGCAACGAACCGTAGAGGGCCTTGAACTCGGGCCCGCGGTGGCCAAAGAGATCTTGGGTCATGGCCTGGCGAACGTCCTTGAGGACATAGGTCGGGCCGGGTAAGAAAAAGCGGATTTCCTCGGTCATGGGATTCTCCGATCGGTCGCCGATGATCGACGACTCGGTGCGCTCTTGGAATCGGCTCTGGTAAATGAGGCGGCCCGAAGCGAGGCCAAAGCACGAGAAGACAAGGTCACGAGAAGACTAGGGCACGAAAATACAGGGGCACGAAGCGCATGCCGCATTGCGGCGAATTTTCGCGCCGACTTTAACATCAGTCATTCATGGCGGGAAGCCGAAGAAGGCTCTTTCTGGCCTCCTCGGGTGGATTCAGTCTTGAAAGGGTCGTGGACGGCGCAATCGAATCGCCAGTTCGCCGGCGGTCAGTAAGAAGCTCTTCGGGGAGCCGTTCTCGTCCAACACGTCCACCGCGTACTTGTCGTCCTTTGTTCGCAACTCCGGAGCGGACAAAAGCTCCTCCGGCTCCGACTCGCCGATCGAACGTACCAGCACCACCGAACAGCCCCGAAAATGAGACCGGAGAACATCATAAAAAACCGCGCCTCCCGCCATGGGTTTGATCGAAGTGACCCGCCGAGACTGTACGGTCACCGCCCGCAGCACAGGAGTCGAAGCCATCTCGGCGAGCCCCTGAATTCCGAGGTCGCCAGGGTCCGGCTGCGTTTCAGGTTGCCAATCGAGCCACCCGACCCGCAGGTCCAGCGCGGCCGCGGCCTCGATCAGGCCCATTAGATCGGTCTTGCCCAGCTCTGTCTTCAAAATGTGGTTTCGTTTCACGTTCGTGTGGCCTTAGGAGTAGAGCAAAATCGGAGCACGTTCTTGGCGGAAGATCTGCTCGTCGTCACGCCAAGTTCGCAGCCAATCCCGCCAAGCTTCGCGATCCCCGGATTCCAGGGCTTGACGGTATTCAGCACCACCGACCAATAGATCGATGGCCGGGCGATCGGTGACGAATTCATAAACCTCTGAGCGCCATTGGAACGACTCGGGGAATCGCTCCTTGATCAGCGCCAGCAGCTCCACGCCCCACCGATAGGATCGCGTCTCGGCCGGGGACGTGATCACCACCTCGACCCCGCCGCAGACCTGACCCGCGTGTTTTTGGAATTGTGGTTTGAAGTAGGTGGGCAGAAAGCGTAAACCCGGGAAACGCCTCTCCTCCAAGGCCTCGGCCAGGGCTTTGGGGTCGATGCCCGGCGCTCCCAACAAGGAGAAAGGTCGGGTCGTTCCGCGCCCTTCGGAAAGGGTCGTACCCTCAACCAAGCAGGCTCCCGGATAAATGTAGGCGGTCTCGGGCGTTGGCATATTGGGTGACGGCGCGATCCAAGGCCGGTCCAAATCGCTCCACAGTTGGGTCCGGCGCCAACCCGCCATGATCCAGACTTGCAGACCTTGCTCGTCCCATCCGCGACGTTTGCCCTCAAAGCGCATGATCTCGCCCAGGGTCAGGCCGTGGCGAACCGGCATGTCAAAGGCGCCGACGAACGATTCGAATCCCTCGGCCCGGCGATTGCCCTCGATCACAGCGCCGCTCAGGGGATTCGGCCGGTCTAAAACCCACACCTCAACTCCGGCCTCGATGGCCGCTTCAGCCGCCCAAACCGCGGTCGCCGCATAGGTGTAGTACCGGCTGCCGACATCCTGCAAATCGATCAGCAAGACGTCCAGGCCCGCAAAGGCATCAACCGAGGGCTTGAGGCTGTCGACGTCGTCACCATAGAGCGAAAGGATCGGCACGCCGGTCCAGGGATCCGTCTCGTCGCGGCTGGCGACCATGTCTTGCTCAACGCCGTAGTAGCCGTGCTCCGGACCGAAGAGGCCCGCGGGCGGACCGCATTTGGCTTGGGACAAGGCGAGATGGGCCGGACGCAGATCGGCGGTGACCGACGCGCCATGGGCGAGCAGGCCATAACGCTTTCCCGCCAACATCTCGGATTGGCGCAGCAAGCGATCCAAACCCGTGCGAATCGGGGCTGCCATTATCGCTCCTCCCGACGCCAATTACCGCTGCGGCCGCCGCTTTTCGCTTCGAGCCGCAAATCGGTGATCACCGCGCCCTTCTCCACTGCTTTAACCATGTCGTAAAGGGCCAGGGCCGCGTTGGAGCAAGCCAACATCGCTTCGATCTCCGCTCCCGTCCGGGCCGTGCAGACGACCTCACTGCGCACCGAAACTCCGCCTTCCGTCGGCTCGATTTCCACATTGACGTGATCGAGGTTCAAGGTGTGCGCCAACGGAATCAGTTCGTCGACTCGTTTGGCCGCTTGGATTCCCGCTAAGCGGGCAACGGCCACCGCATCTCCTTTGGGCATGTCCGACAGACGCTCGACGGTCGTAGGATCGAGAAGTACTCGGCACGATGCCCGGGCCACTCTTCGGGTGATCGGCTTGTCCGAGACATCGACCATTCGGGCTCGACCTTCCTGGTCGAGATGGCTAAAGCTGCTCATGAATGCTCCTATTCAGCCGGAAAATCAACATCTGTGGCTGCTGTGATTTCCGGTTCAGTCCGCTCCGGCGGCCGATCATAACCTGCTCACACCCGCCCGGGTCGACGGGTCTCGTTTGCGAGCCATTCGGCGCCGAGGTCGAGGTATGCTCGTTGACTCATGCGATTATCGATCATCATTCCCACCCTCGACGAAGAAGCGGTCCTCGACCAAACCGTGACCCACGCTCTTGGCCTGGGAGACGAGGTTTGTGTCAGCGATGGCGGTAGTGCCGATCGATCGGTGGAGATCGCCCGAAAGCTAGGGGTTGGGCTGGTTGAGGGACCCGCCGGCCGCGGCGGACAGCTCAACCGAGGCGTTGAAGCCACCTCGGGTGAGGTTCTGCTCTTTCTGCATGCCGACTCCCGTTTACCCCCTGGGTCCCGGGAGCTGATCGAAGCCGCCGTTGCCGCCGGCGCGGTCGGAGGTGGCTTTCACGTCCGATACGACACCGGCTCCCGCTGGTTGACCGGTTTGGGCAATCGACTGATCCGGTGGCGCACCTCGCTCACTCGCTGGCCCTTGGGCGACCAATGCCAATTCGTCACTCGGCAGGCTTTCGAAACGCTCGGCGGCTTTCAGGACTGGCCGATCCTCGAAGACTTGGATCTGATCCGGCGGCTCAAGAAGCTCGGCCCGACGGTGGTGTTGGACGCCCCGGTGCGAACCTCAGCCCGCCGATTCGAGAATCAGGGCATCTTGCGCACGGTCGCCGGGAATTGGCTCATCTGGGCCCTGTTCCTGGCCGGCGCCTCCCCCAGACACCTTGCCCGCCTCTACCAGCATATTCGCTGAGCCCGACAGCCTCGCTCTGGCAGGTAGCTAGACGCCCCAACGCGAGAAAAGCCCCGCGAGCGTGAAGCTCGACGGGGCTTGTCGGAAGGCGTGATGCAATGATGGCTAGCATCGATCACCGGCCTGTACCGACCCTCCGCGCTAGGAGGCGCGGAGCGGAAACGGGCGACCTCAGTTGAGGGCGTCTTTGAGAGCCTTAGCAGCCTTGAATCGGGCGTTCTTGCTAGCCGAGATGGTCATCGGCTGACCAGTCTGCGGGTTACGACCCTGACGCTCGCCTCTTTCCGACACGGTGAAGGTACCGAATCCGGCAATTTGGACCCGATCGCCTCCAACCAGTTGGTCACTGATGTAACCGAAGAGGGCTTCCAGGGTCTCGCTCGCCTGTTTTTTGCTCAGACCTTCAACACTACTCACGATGTGATCGACGATGTCAGCTTTGCCAGCCATCATTGCTCCTTCTGTACTTTTGGAAGGTCCTGAAGACCATAGGAAGGTCCTGAAGACCATTTCTGAATTGCGACCGAGTTAGATTTCGAAAGGATCTTTTTTGCTCGACCTTTTTGAGATTGAATTCAGCCGATCGATGAGAGATCGATCTTTCCGAATTGAGAATCCCTTCTGATCGAGGGGTCGCTGTCTGGTAGCAGGCACAACCTTGAGGGGAGGACGAATCCTCAGAAAACCCACTTCGGCCGCGCCGTTACGGTTCGCGAACGATACGGTAAGGCTTCATGGGTGTCAACACGAAATCGCCCCATAAACCGTGGAAGAAGGCCTGAAACACGGGCTCTTGGAGCTGACAGAGAGAGAGTGCAGATACACGGCTCCCAAACAAGAACCTGCGCAGGAGATCGGAGCGTCAAGGACGCCGCTTCAAGACATGGGCCGTGAAGCCATCGTGGTCACCGCCCGTCAACAGACGCCACGCTCCGGGGCCGATCACATGTTTGGCCGGGGCGAAGTCGAGGACTTCGTCAAGGGCGACCGGCTCGAAGTCCGAGGAATCAGCTGCGAAATCCTCGACCACGTCGCCGTTTTCCTCGACTTCCAGCGAACAGGTGATCGCGACCAAATAGCCGCCCGGAGCCACCCTGTCCGCGGAGCCGGCCAAAATCCGACGCGCCAAGCGTGACAATCTGCCGACTTCCGACTCACTGATCCGCCACTTGAGTTCGGGATGCTTTCGCAAGGTGCCCGTACCCGAGCAAGGAAGGTCGAGGATCACCCGATCGAAGGTGCCTGAAAGCGGGGACCGGGTGGCGTCCGCCACGAGCAATCGGGCGTCGCGACCCAGGCGTTTCAGATTTCGGCGCAAGGTACCCACCCGGGCCGGCGAGACGTCCGCCATGACCGCATCGATATCCGGCTCGAGAGCCTGGAGGGCAAAGGTCTTGCCTCCCGGAGCTGCGGCAGCGTCGAGAATTCGCTCGCCGGCTCTCGGAGGCGGCAGCAGGGCCGCAGCCTGACTGCCCTCGTCTTGAATATAGAAGTCGCCTCGATGGTAGTCGTCGGTATGCAGCGGATTACCTTGTCGGACAATCAAGCCCGCCGGAGACAAGGTCGTGGGCTCCACGTCGATCCCTTGGTCGATCAGGGATTCGGCCAGCAATTCCCGGCCTCCCCGGTCGCGAAAAGCCAGCAGCTGAAGAGCCTTCGGGCGATTATTGGCGGTCAACAAATCTGCCGTCGCCTGCTCGCCGAAGACGTTCAACCACCGTTGGACCAAAAACGTCGGATGGCTCTGCTCCACGGCCAGCCGCTCTACGGGATCCTGCTCTTGCACCGGCCAAGCGAGCAACGATCGATCCCGAGCGATGCGCCGCAACACTGCGTTGGTAAAGCTCGCGCCGCCTTTGTGGGTCAGTCTTCGGGCATGCTCTACAGCTTCGTGCACCGCCGCATGGGGCGGAATGCGATCGAGAAACAGCAATTGATAGGCGCCGATGCGGAGAGGTGTCCGCAAAGCTGGGTCGATGGCTTCTATCTGGCGATCGCTAGCCAGGGTAATCACGTGGTCCAATCGCCGGAGCCAACGCAGGGTGCCGAGAGAAAGCTCCCGCAATAGCGGATGCTCAGGCTCGTCGAGACGAGCCAGGGCACTGTGCAGGAAAACCGACGACGGTGATCTGGTGGCGAGGGTTCTCTCGACCACCCATCCCGCTGCCGCCCTGACGTTATCCACCGGGGTTCTCGGCTCTCGCATTCTTCGTCCATGGAAGGATTTGCGGGACCGGGCTCCGCCGGTCTGGGCATGGGAACGACGCTTGCTCATGATTCGGAGACTAGGACCGCGCCGCCGCGGTCGAAATTCTCTTGAGGAGTGCGGCACGACTGGCTCGGTCACGGATTCGAGAACCGCTCTCCGACGGAGAGTCTTTCGCCGTTGGTGAAATCCGAGGCTGCCTGGGGCTTCTTGCCCGGACGTTGCAGACGCTCGATGAGCAACATCGTAGCATTGCCACAGGCGACACACATAGCGTCGTCTCGAAGGCCCAGGAAAACACCGGGCTCCACGGCTGAGTCGCCGGAACCGGTGACCTCATCGGTCGTCGCGGCGTCGGGCAAGGCGACGTCCACCAATTTCACGCTCTCCCCGGTCAAAGTGCTCGACAAACCCGGCCAAGGATAGAAACCCCGCCAGCGGTCATAGATTCGTTTGGCCGGCCAGCGCCAATCGACCACCGCGTCGGCCCGTTCCAGCCGCGGGGAGAACGTCGCGTTTTCATGATCTTGGGTTTGGGGTCGCACGGAGCCCTCGTTCAAGCGCCGCAAGGTCTCTACCATCAGTGGGGCTCCCAGCGCGGCCAATCGGGGGGCGAGTTCCGGTGTTTTTTCAAACTCGCCAATGGCCAGCTCGGCTTCGAGCAGCTTCGGGCCACTATCCAAACCCCGCTCCATGAGCATGGTGGTCACACCAGTCACGGTCTCACCTGCGGCAATCGCCGCCTGGATCGGTGCAGCGCCGCGATATTTCGGCAATAAGGAGCCGTGCAGATTCACACAGCCCAAGCGGGGTAGATTTAGCAGTGAGCGGCGAAAGATTTGCCCGTAGGCGACCACTGCCGCCACGTCCGGCTCCAGGGAACGCAAATGCTCTAAGAACGCGGGGTCTCGAACCGATTCCGGCTGCATCACGGGCAGGCCCAGAGCCTCGGCGGTCTGGACCACCGGAGGCGCCTGGAGTTTGCGACCGCGACCCGCGGGACGGGACGGCTGGCTGACCACTAGAATCGGCCTGACGTCCGACTCCGCCGCCAAGGCCTCCAGGGTCGGAACCGCAAATAAGGGTGTGCCGAAAAAGATCACATTCAACGCTTGGGCTCTCCACCGTATAGATCCGCTGTGTAGATCCGCCGGAATTGACCCGCCGGCACCGATTCAAGACTGCACGACTCGGGACGGCTTGACTCAAGACGGCAGGACTCAGGACGGCGCCGATTCAGCCGTGGCTGCTCGGCGCCTATTCTTCTACTCCGTCTTTATGGCCGCTGATTTCCTCAAAAAAGTCGAGCGGCACCAAAACGTCGCGCGGTTTAGATCCCTGGGCCGGGCCCAACAAACCGTCGGCTTCCATCATGTCGATCAGCCGTGCAGCCCGTGAGAATCCCACCCGCATGCGTCGCTGCAAGAAGCTGGCGGACCCTTGCCGCTCGCGAACCACGAGCTGAGCCGCCTCTTCGAAGAGCGGATCCGCATCGCCACCCGCGCTTCCGCCGGCGCCCGGAGCATCTTCCTCCGGCGACTTGACCACGTCCGGATCCAAATCCGGCTTTCCACGACGTTTGAGCCAACGGATCAAGGCCGCGGTCTCTTGCTCGCTGATGTAGGCCCCGTGCAAGCGCATGATGCGCGAGGTTCCCGGCGGCATGAAGAGGGCGTCACCCTTGCCGAGCAACTTCTCGGCGCCGACCTGATCGAGAATCGTACGCGAATCGTGACGGGTGGCGGTGGCGAACGACAAACGGCACGGGAAGTTCGCCTTGATGGTTCCGGTGAGCACGTCAACGGACGGTCGCTGGGTGGCGACGATCAAGTGGATACCGACCGCTCGCGCCATTTGCGCTAGGCGCGCAATCGAAGTTTCGACGTCGGAAGACGACACCATCATCAGATCCGCCAGCTCATCGATGATGATCACGTAATACGGCAAGGGTTTGATGTCCGCGGCGTCGAACTCGCTCTCCCCCTCTTGCAGGGTCAGACGGCGTCGCTCTTCCGGGTCCCGAATGGCTCGATTGTAAATGTCGATCGAACGTACATGGACCTCGGCCAAAAGACGGTATCGACGTTCCATCTCCGAAACGGCCCAGCGCAAGGCATTGGCGGCTTTCTTGGGCTCTACCACCACCTCGGTTTTGAGATGGGGAATTTCCGAATAAACCCCCAGCTCCACGCGTTTGGGATCAATGAAGATGAACTTCACCTCATCCTTGGTGGCCTTGTAGAGGATCGAGGTGATCATGCTTTGCAGCCCGACGGACTTACCGGCGCCCGTGGCACCCGCAACCAGCAGATGGGGCATGGTCGCCAAATCATGGTAGACCGGCCGACCGTGGATATCGACTCCCAACGCCATCGACAACGGCGACTTGGCTTTCTTGAACGAGTCGTTCGCCAGGAGCTGACCGAGGTGGATGATCGAACGTTTGTCGTTGGGCACTTCCAAACCCATGGTCGAGCGACCGGGAATGCGGTCGATGCGCACGGAATCCGCCTTCAAAGCCAAAGCCAGGTCGTCCTGTAGGTTGACGACTTTCGAAACTTTGACACCCGGCGCGGGCTGAAATTCGAAAACCGTGATCACCGGTCCGGGCCCGATGCCCGCGATCTCGCCGGCGACTCCGAAATGCCGGCAAGACTCCTCGATCACCTCGCCGCGCCGCACCAGGACGGCCTCATCGCTGTGCCGGGTCGGCTTCTCAGTGCACAACAGGTTGACTGGAGGCAGCTCGGGCATCTCAGGCTCGATGCCCAAAGCCTCCTGAATCAACGGTCCGGAGGGCGGCGCTGCCGAAACCAGCGGCGTTGGTTCAGGCCGAGGAATGGGCTGGAAACCCTGGACTGCGGCTATAGGTCTCCTGGGCTCAGAACTCGACGGTCCAGACGAAGGCGGAGCGGGCACCTGCGCGGCCGATTTCTGAGACGCAGCAGCAAAAGCAGCCGGCGACGCACTGGGCTCCGCCGGCGGCCGGCTGGATGGCATCATGGAAACCGAATCCGAATCGTCTCCAGCGGGTCGGAAACCACTGCCGGCACCGGTGGAGATGGGCATGCCCTGATCCGAGGGCGGTCCCAGACGCACTTTGCGCACGGCAAAATGCCCCTCACCTTTTTTCGCAGTAACCCTCAACGGCAGATCCAATCGTTGCGGCCGCACGGCGGACGGTTGCACGGTGACCGGTACGGCGCGACCGACGGACTCGTCTCTGCTCAAGGGCGGCTCGATCATGCCGGACTCTTCGAAATCCACTCCCCGGCGCTGCACCCTCAACCCCTGATTGCGTCGCAGGGACGGGTCGTCGAAGGTGCTTTTCCCACCCCGGCGCGACTCTCGACTTTCGCCATGGGTATGACGTTCCAAAACGCGCCGCCGGGTATCCCGCTCCCGTTGGCGTTTGCTGTGTTGGGCCCAGGCCAAAATTCCCCGTTGCCAAACACCGGCTCCCTGCTGTCGCCAAGCCGCCATCATCTCTTTGAGGGTGGATTGAGCCACCAGGCTGCTGGCGACCAACAACACGGCGGCCAAGACCACAAACGCCCCGCCGGCATTGAGCTTCGACGCCAATAGCTCGGAGAGCACCGAACCCAAGGCGCCACCGGAATCGATGGGCATAGCCCGCCAGCTCACGGAGCCGAAGACCAACTGCAAGAGGGCTGGGGAAAACAGGAGGATCGTTCCGACTCCCAGGCCACGCCCCGCGACATCGGATCGCTCACGATGGGTTAGGCGGGTCCAGGCTTCAAAGGCCAGCAGCACCGGCAGGAGGAACGAGACCAGGCCCAAGAGGGCAAAGCAAAGGGCCGAGAGCTGAGCACCGAACGGGCCGACGAAATTTCGCACCCGACCGCTCTCGCTATCCAAGGTTTGATGCAACCAACTGGAGTCACCGGGGTGGTGGCTCAGCAGGCTACCGAACAACAACACCACGAAAGCGCTGAGCAAAAATCCCAGGATTTCGTTGCCTTTCTCCGAAGAGATCGGCAGCCTCGGAAGAAGCTTCGTGGAACGAGTGGCGGAAGCAGTCGACATGGTTTTCGATTCAAGTCCCAAAAAGGCTCGATGGAGCTCGGATCGAGGCTTTGTAGCCATAATCCGGATTTCGGCTTGGACACCCGACACCTGGAAGAAAAGTACCTAGATGCATCAGGAAAGCCGTTCAATTTAGAGCATCACTAGAGCAAAGTCACGCTAACTATGCATAAAGTCTAGCATTTCAACGACCTTGGGCCAAGGCGAAAGCCGCTTCGTACAGGCTTCGTCACAGCCAAAGTAGGCGAGAAATACCGTGTTGCCCACAACATCTAGTGGCGCGCCTAGGCCGGCCCACCACATGATGAGCGGCCGGAATACATGGCCAATCTGTGTTCAATCGGGTGGCGAGGGTCGACAAGTGTCGGCTGGACGCCCTGACGGCACTCATCCGGCAGGGTGGATCAAGCCGTTCTAAAGGCAGTTCTAAAGACTGACAAGGGCTTCGTAAAGCGCCACGAAATCGGCGAGGTCCAGAGCTTCTCCACGAATCTTCGGGTCGAGATTTACCGCGCTGAGCAGCTCCGAGGTTTGCTCTTTACCGAGAGTAGAGCCCAAGGAATTGCGTAAGGTCTTGCGCCGCTGGGCAAAGGCTCCGTGAACGAGCTTGCGGAACATGGTCCAGTCGTCGATCGGCACCGGTGGACGGCGCGGTGTGAGGCCGACAAATGCCGCCGAAACCTTGGGTGGGGGACGAAACGCGCCCGGCGGCAAGGTGCCCAAAGGAATTGGGTCGGCCAGGGCCCGCACCAAAACGGTCAAGGCGCCGTAGGCTTTTTGTCCCGGCCGGGCGGTGAGCCGGTCGGCGACTTCCTGCTGCAACATATAACCCAACCGCGGAAATTTCCGCGGATGGCGAGCGGCAGCCTCCAAGGTCTGCTCCACTAGGCGCGTGCCGACGTTGAACGGTAAATTGCCGGTGATCAGCGCAGGCCCCGGCAATCGCTGCCAAGGGAATTGTTGGGCATCCATGACCGCGACCCGCAGATCGCCGGAAGGAATCGCCTTGCGCAAATGAAAAGCCCAGGACAGGTCCACTTCCAAGGCCAGGACTTTCGCACCTGCTGCCACCAGCTCCGCCGTCAAAACACCGCCGCCGGGCCCAATTTCCACCACCGACTGGCCTTTGGGACGCAAAAAGTCGATCAACGGCCGACAAAGCTCGCCGGATCTCAGATGATGTTGGCCGAATTTCTTCTTGTACTTAGGCTGCTTACCCATGGGCGAAGGATAGTACGACTGGCCTCGAAGTCCAGCGGAAAACCACCGAGCCGGCTCCACTGTCTCGACGTAAGTGTCAATTTGGCGCTTCGATGCTCTGGACCCTGACGAAATTGCACCCGCCAGACCTTGGCAGGCCTCCAAAACCCCCGATCTGGGCGAGTGACGCCCATGGCATTGGCCTTGCACTCCAACTCTCATCCTAAGTCCCTCCCCGGGGAGAGCTGTGTCCCGGGTCTACGTAGGCAGCGAACTCGAGTCGGAGAAGCAAAACGATGGAATCCACCCCCGCAACCCGTGACGTGGAACGGGACACCCACGAGCTGAAGCGCATCGAAGCCGAAATCCGAAAGGTGATCGTCGGCCAAGACTATTTGATCGACCGGCTGCTCGTCGGGCTGCTGACCCGCGGTCATTTGTTGATCGAAGGTGTTCCGGGCCTGGCCAAAACCCTGGCGGTCAAGACCCTGGCGTCCACCCTGCACATTGATTTTCAGCGTATTCAATTCACGCCCGACCTCCTGCCTGCGGACCTCATCGGCACCCTGATCTACGATCAAAAAACCGGCGAGTTCCAGCCGCGCAAAGGGCCGATCTTCAGCCACATTGTGCTCGCCGACGAAATCAACCGCGCTCCGGCCAAGGTTCAGTCGGCATTGCTAGAATGCATGGAAGAGCGTCAGGTCACCCTGGGCGACACCACTTACCGACTCGACGACCCGTTCATGGTGTTGGCAACCCAGAACCCGATCGAGCAAGAAGGCACCTACCCGCTGGCAGAGGCACAGGTCGACCGCTTCATGATGAAGCTCAAGCTGACCTACCCCAGCCGTTCCGATGAGGGCGAGATCCTCGATCGGATGTTGGTGGAATCGCCGATCGAGGTGGAAACCCTCGTCGACCGTGCCCGTCTACTGGAGCTGCGAGCCGGTGCCGACGAAGTCCTGCTGGATGCCAAGATGCGCTCCTACATCATCGATATCGTGCACGCCACCCGCGAGCCGAGGGCCACCGGTTTCGAAGATTTAGCGGATTTGATCGCTTTCGGAGCCTCTCCCCGCGCAACCCTATTCCTGGCTCGAGCGGCCAAGGGGTTGGCATTGGTCCGAGGCCGGGCTTTCGTCATTCCGGAAGACGTCAAAGAAATCGCCCTCGATGTCCTGCGCCATCGCATCGTGCCCACCTACGAAGCCGAAGCCGAAGATATCTCGACCGACCAATTGGTGAGTCGGCTGTTGGATCGGGTTCCCGTCCCGTGACCTGATCCGCCCCGGAGGAAGCCTTGCTCAAGAATCTGCTGCGATTCGTCAGGCCGGCCCCGGAGCCGGCGAAAAAGGACCGACCGGAGCTGCCGGCGGATCTGATGCGCAAAGTCCGTCGCATCGAGATCTCCACCAAACGCCTGGTCGATCAGGGCGTGGCCGGTGATTACCACTCCGCGTTCAAGGGACGAGGCGTGGAATTTTCCGAGGTCCGACCCTACGAGCCCGGTGACGAAATCCGAACCATCGATTGGAACGTCACCGCCAGGATGGGGCATCCCTACATCAAGCGCTACGTAGAAGAGCGGGATCTGACCGTGTTCATTGCCGTGGATGTCTCGGGCAGTCTGGCCTACGGCTCGCGCGCCATCCTGAAAAGGGAGCTCGCCGCCGAACTCACCGCTTTGCTCGCTTTCGCCGCCGTGGGCAACCAGGATCGGGTGGGCGCGGCTCTGATTTCCGACCGCCTCGAGCTATTCTTGCGACCGGATCGCCGACGCACCCACGTGCTCCGGCTGGTGCGCGAGGTCCTCGCTCAGCGTCCGGCGAGCCGAACCGATTTGAACATCTCCTTGTGGGCGACCCTGAAGACCCTCAAACAACGCTCGGTTTTGTTCTTGATCTCGGACTTCTTGGATTCCATTCCCGAATCTGCCCTCAAAGCCGCTGCCGCTCGACACGACGTCGTCATCCTGGAGATCTACGATCCCTTGGACCATCGTCCTCCGGCCGCGGGGCCGGTGGTGCTGCGGGATGCCGAGACCGGCAGGACCGCGGTGATGACCGGTCGCAAATGGTCTCGGCACCAAACCGATCTGCGTCACCGCCAGCGGTCGGAACTGCTGCGCTTGATCCGCAGCCTAGGCATCGACCACCTCGAGATTCGAACCGATCGACCCTATTTGGGAACCTTGGTGGATTTCTTCCAACGCCGACGGCGGAGAATCTCACGATGAGCACTCTCCGCAGCTTTCTAGTCTCCTTGGCGATCTGCCTCGCAGCGATCCCCGGATCGCTGACGGCCCAAGATGCCGGCGCCTCGGCGCCCGGCGCTCCCGCCGATGGAGACCCGACAGGCTCTACTCAACAACCGGCCAAGATCACCATTTCCCTTTCTCCCGAGCAAATCACCGTCGGCGGACGTGTGACCGCCGAGATCACCTTGGTGTGGATGGGACGCCGACCGGCTGAGCCGGCCCGCTTCCCCACTTGGCAGGAAACCTGGGGATCCGCTGAGGTGTTGGAATTCTCAGATCCCGAGTCTTTCGAGGATCAAAGCGGGCGCCATATCTTCAAACAAATCCTCCAACTGACCTCCTTCGAGGTGGGTGAGGTGAAGTTGCCCCAAACCACCATCGCCTTGCCGCTGGGGGACGAAACTCTCGAGATGTCGAGCGAAGGCGGAGTGAGCTTTGAGGTGGTTTCGGTGCTACCCGAAGATCCGGCGACTGAGGCGACCGAGCCCTCAGCAGGCGCCGCGGATCGGAAACCCATTCCCGGCGCCCCGGCCATGCCCGGAAATCCGGAGGAATCCGAACCCGGGGCTCTCGAACCCCGCCCAGCAGCACCTCCCTTGGAGCTGGAGCACGCCCGCCGCGCGTTCGTCATCTCCACCGCGGTGCTGTCGGTCCTGGTGTTCGTCAGTCTTTTCATTCTGCTCCGCCGGCTGGCGAATCAGAGCCAAACCGAACACCTACCCTTCCAGCGACAGGTCGACCCCCTGACCCTGCTTTCACCGATCGATGAGCTCATGTCCCGGCTCGACCGGGTCGATCCCGACTACGTCAAACCCGCCCACACCGGGCTCAGCCTAGCGCTGCGTCGATATCTCGGTAGACGCTTGGACTTCCCAGCGGTGGAGTCCACCACCACGGAAATCCAACAGCGTTTGCGTAGCCTGATGCTGCCCGCCGACATGGGCATGCGCACCCTTCAATTGTTACGTGATTGCGACATGGTGAAATTCGCGGGCATTTCGGTGCCAGAAGACACCACCCGGGATCGGGTACGCCTCACCCGAGAACTCGGACAGCGTCTGGAGGAACGTTTCGGCCCTTCCTCGGAGGCCGAAAGTGATAAGTCGGACGCCGAGGCCTCCCAGTCTGCGCGCCCGCAGGAGAATCGAACATGAATCTGGGCCCAAGCTTTCAAGACCCCTGGGTTCTGGCATTGTTGGTCGTGCTGCCGATCCTGGCGGTCCTGCGACATCGTCGACAGTCGTACGGCGCGCTGACCTATTCGAGCCTCGGAACAGCACCGTCCGGCAACTGGCGACTCCATGTCGGCTTTTATTGTCGGCTCTTGGCCCTCGGCTTGATGATCCTCGCCTTGGCAAGGCCCCAATTGGGCTTCTCTCGGGAAGAAAATCTGACCGAAGGCATCGACATCCAGGTGGTGCTCGACATCTCGGGCTCGATGGCGGCTGAAGACTTCCAACCCCGCAACCGATTGGCCGTGGCCAAAGACGTGATGAAGGAATTCGTCGCCAAACGCACCGGTGATCGGGTCGGCATCGTGGTATTCGCGGGCCAGGCTCTGACCAAAGCACCGCTGACCACCGATCACCCTATGCTCCAGCTGCTGTTGGACTCCATCGAACTGCACACATTGCCGGACGGCACCGCCATCGGCATGGCCCTGGCCACCGCCGCCAATCGGCTGCGCGGCAGCACGGCGAAGACCAAAGTCGTGGTGTTGGTGACCGACGGCGTCAACAACCGTGGTGCCATCGACCCCGAATCCGCCGCCGCCGTGTGTGAGGGCCTCGGCATTAAGGTCTACACCGTGGGTGTCGGAACCCGCGGTGTGGTGCCGGTACCCATGAAGGTGGTCGACGCCTTCAATCGAGAGCGCATCGAGCGGCGCATGATGGAAGTCGACGTCGACGAAGCCCTGCTACAAAACATCGCCGAGCGCACCCAAGGGAAATTCTTCCAGGCCATCGACCCCGACAGCTTGCGTCGAATCTTCGACGAGATCGATCAGCTGGAGAAGACCCCCATGCGAGTGAAGCGCTACATTCGTTATAAAGAAGCCTTTCAATCCCTAGCTTGGGCCGCTCTCGGCCTCTTGCTGCTGCCATTCCTGCCCGCCGCCTTCGGTTGGCTGGCGGAACCCTGAGGAGCCGACGATGGATTTGGCACATCCAGATCTGCTCTGGGCCTTAGTTACAGCTCCGGTTGCAGCCCTTCTGGCTGCCTGGATTTGGCGTCGACGATGGCGAGCCACCGCTCGCTGGGCCGCCAAGGGGCTGTGGAATCGCCTTTTTCCGAGCCACAGCGTCCGCCGGGTAGTCTTCTCCGTCACCTGCCTATGCTCTGCACTCGCGTTCACCGTGCTCGCTTTAGCACAACCCCGCTGGGGGTCGAGCGAGCAACAGGTGGAGCGCCAAGGGGTCGACATCGTTTTCGTGCTCGATACGTCCCTATCGATGGCCACCCGTGACCTACAACCTTCCCGCCTGTGGGTGGCCCAAACCGTCATCAGGACCCTGGTGCAAAATCTGCCGGGTCACCGCGTAGCTCTCGTGCAGGCCGAGGGAGACGGTGTGGTGATGGCTCCGCTGACCACCGATGGCGCGGTCATCGATTTGCTTCTCGACGCCGTGCAGCCCGGCTCCCTGCCGACGCCCGGCACGGAGCTCGAGCCGTGTCTCGAACGAGCTGCCGCGCTATTCCCGGAAGAAGCGGGCAAACATCAGGTGATCATCCTGCTGTCCGACGGCGAAGACCACGGAGAAGGCACCGACTCCGTGGCCCGCGCTCTGGCCAAGAAGGGTGTGGTGGTGCACGCCGTGGGAGTCGGCACTCTGGCAGGCAAACCGCTGGAAATGCCCCAACTCGACGGCCCCGGACCGGTGGAATACAAGCGGGACGAAAACGACCAGGTCGTGGTCAGCCGGTTGGTGGAAACCAGCCTCGAATCCCTGGCACGCCGGACCGGCGGGCTCTACATGCGCGCGGCCAGCGCTGCGGTCGACGTGTCCCAAATCCTCGAAAGAATCGAGGCGATGGAAAAGAAAAGCTACGGCAGCGACACGGTCGAGCTGTTGGAGGAGCGGTTTCAGTGGCCCCTGGCGGGAGCAGCCCTATTTCTCATCCTCCATCTCGGCACTGGTTTGTTCAAACCGACGGAGGGGATGCGATGAAATCTGGAAAACTCGCCGTCAAAAGCGCGATCGTGCTGTGGCTGACCCTGGCGACGGCTCCCGCATCCCATGCCGATTGGCCTTCTTGGATGGACCGTTGGCTGTTCAACGCCGAAGAACGGACCCAGCGGGGCAGCCAATCCCTTGCGGCGAAAGACTTTTCACAGGCCGCCGCATCCATGGACACCGCCATGCGCCTCGCACCGGACGATGCCACCGCCAAATTCAACGCCGGTACTGCTCGCCTGCCGATCGCACCGGAAGAAGGCCGACAGCTATTGGAAGCAGCCGGAGAACAAGCCCAGGATCGCGAGCTGAAGTCGCTCGCCCACTACAACGCGGGTAGCTCGCTGCTCGAAGCCGGAGAATTTCAACCGGCGATCGACTCGTTCAAAAAGGCCCTGCGGCAGAATCCCGAATTTGAAGACGCTAAATTTAATCTCGAGCTGGCCCAGAAACGCCTAAAAGAGCAACAAGAGCAGGACCAGCAGAGTCAAGATCAGCAGAACCAAGATCAAAACCAGGATCAAGAGCAACAGGATCAAAACCAGGATCAAAACCAGGATCAGCAAAACCAAGATCAAAACCAGGACCAGCAAGATCAGCAGGAACAGGATCAGGATCAAGAGCAACAAGAGCAGAACCAGGATCAGCAAAACCAAGATCAGCAAGATCAGCAGGACCAGCAGGATCAAGAGCAAGAGCAGGACCAGGAACGGCAAGAGGGTCAGGGGCAAGAGAATCAGCCACAGCAAAGCCCTCTGCCTGACTTCAAGGATCTTCCAGATATGACCGCCGAAGAAGCCGCAGCGATCTTGGAAGCCATCGAGAATATGGAACGGGAACAGCGTCGCCAGGAAGCCCTCGAAGCAGCCAAAGCGGGTGCCCGCGGTAAGAAGGACTGGTGATGCAACACCAGATCACCGCCCGTATCGACCGTGGTCTCGTCGATCGACAGACAGGCCGTCGCTATTCGAAGACCGGCAAGGCCAACCTGCGTCGCGCGGTCGGCCTCGGGCTGATCGGTTGCCTGGGCACTCTCCTCGGCCTCGGACTCAGCTCGCCCGCGTCGGCCCAGGAGCCGGAGGTGCGGGTCGAACTCAATCCCAAAGGCGAGGTGGGGCTCAAAGAAATCATCCAGCTCACGGTGGAGATTCAATCACCGCCCAGAGGCACCCGGCCGCCGGTATTTCAGGCCGAAAATCTCAAAGTCGTCGGCGGACCGTCACATAGCACCAGCGTGCAATTCTTCAACGGTGTTTCGTCCCAAACCATGTCCTACACCTGGATGCTTCAACCTTTGGCCCTCGGCGCCGCCAGAATTCATCAAATCCGACTTGATACCGGCTCCAAAACACTCAACCTAGCCGACCAAGCCCTGCAGGTCGTTGAGAATCCGCCACCGCGCGCACCCCGACGCCGGTCCGCGGATCCTTTCTCCCGAGATCCGATCGACAGCTTGTTGGACTCCACGTTTCCACGCCAACGACCCCGTCGGCAGCGGCAGGCTCCTCCGCCCGAGATCTTCCTCGAAGCTGAGATCCAACCCAAACGCCCTTTGGTGGGCCAGCAAGCTCTATACACTCTATATCTCTACACCGACGTCAATGTGCGCTCGGTCACGCCCACGGAACTTCCGGACTTCAAAGGTTTTTGGGCCAAGCCGATTCCCCAACCTGAGGACACGCGCCCGGAACGGGTCATCCGCGACGGCCGAGAAATCGGACGGGTGGTTCTGCTGGAGCGCGCCCTCTTTCCCCGCCGTGAGGGTCGGCTGGAAATCGAGCCCGTGCAGGCCACGATGACCGCCCTGATCCGGGATTCGAGCGTCTTCGGCTCCCTGCTGCCACGCATGGGAGAAATTGACCGGACCAGCAACACCTTGACTGTCGACGTGCAGCCTTTGCCGGATCCACCCGAAGCATTCAGCGGTGTGGTGGGAAGGGTAGATCTGAAGGCCTCGCTCGAACCTCGAATCTTGGAGATCGGCGACGCGGCGACTTTGACCCTAACCCTCGAAGGAGAAGGCCATTTGCAGGGCGCCCAGGCACCGGTCATTCCCGAACTCGAGGGCCTGCAGATTTTCCCACCACAACATCAGAGCGAAGAATCCTTGAAGGGCCACCGGGTTCACGGCAAACGTATCTGGAGCTATGTGCTGGTGCCCCAGCGTCCCGGCACGATTGAGCTTTCCACCATTTCTTTGACCTACTTCGATCCGCGTCGAAGACAATTCAATACCACTGCGGTCGAGGGTTTGGGTCTCCAAATCAAGGGTAGTACTCGAGCGACCCAGCAATCGGGTCAAGAAGTCCAGCTACACTCCATCCGCACTGCCCTGCTGCCTTCGGTGAGTGGGAATTCCCTGCTCGGCCTCGGCAAATCCTGGCGGCACGGTTTGATCCTCCTTCCCTGGATTCTCTTTGGATTGGTATGGACCTGGCGGCGGCGCGGAACGGGAGCGCCGGGCGGATCAAACCCTCGTCGAGGCCTCCGTTCCGAACTCAGGCGGGCCCTTGCCGAAGCTCGGCACGAAGAGGTTCCTCGGCGCACCGCAGCCCTGGTGGAAGACGCATGGCGCGCCTACCTCGAAGCCAGATGGGAGATCCCTAAAGGGGCTCCCAGCTCCCAATGGAGTTCGCTTCTGCAAGAGCAGAAAGTATCCTCGGCCGTGGCCGAAGAGATCGTCCGTTTAGTGGAGGATCTCCACTACCTTCGCTACGCACCCAAGCTGTCATCCACCGATGAAATGCGCGCCGAGCTGCTTTCTCGCTCTGAACGATTGTCGAAAAAACTTTGACCATGCGACCACTACGCTGCCTTTGCGCTTTTTTCACAGCCCCGGCCCTCTCCGGCGGTCTGATGCTGGGGCTCATGCTCGCCGCCCCGACGATCGCGGCGGCAACTCCTGTGCCCGCCGCACCTTCGACGGGCCGTACCTCTGAGCCCGAAACCACCACCCGTAGCGCCTTAGAGTCGTCGGGCCCACTCTTCGCCCTCCAGGAAGGTAATCGTCACTTTGAGGCCGGTGACCTGGAAGGGGCGATCGCCGCGTATCGCCTCGGCCATGACCCCGAGAAACCGAACAGCACCTTGATCTACAACCTCGCCACGGCGCTTCATCATTCGGATCAGTTGCCCGAAGCCATCCTCTGGTATCGACGCGGCATGCCTGACGACCCATGGGTCGAGGAGAACCTATGGCTGGCACGCAAGAGCCTAGGGAGCCAGAGCCTGCCGATCACGGGTTTGTACGGCTGGTTGGCGAATTACGGCCAAATGTTGGCCGACGGCTTGGTGGTCTGGGTATGGCTGACATTCTTGGGTGCAGCCCTCCTGCCGGACAATCGACTCAAATCCGCCCTCGGCGCGGCAGCGCTAGGGACTCTCCTCTATCTGGCGCTAGCAGGAGTCGCCACCCGCGCACCAAAGGCTATTGTGCTCTTGGAGGACTGCCACACACGGTCTGCAGAGCTGCCTGCCGGGACCGAGGCTTGGGCTTCGAAAACCCAGGAGGGTTGGAGAATCGCCGGGGCCGATGACGCGGTCTGCCCCAACACCTCCGTCGCGGTGGTAAATCCCTAAGCCCCAATCCGGGTTTCTTCAGGTATTATCAGTCTAATTGGACCGGCCGGATCAGGGCGCGGTCCGGCCCATGCAGGAAGTTTCGATTTCCCCTCTGGAGAATCCAATGCTCGATTGGCGAGGTAGCGGCACCATCTTGGTGGTCGACGATGAAGACCATGTGCGCAACGTGACAGAGATGATGCTGGCGCAATTCGGCCTCGACGTGGTGGGAGCGTCGGACGGAGTCGAGGCCGTCGAAGTGATCCGAGAAAAGGGAGATTCCATCGATCTCGTGGTCATGGACCTAACGATGCCACGGATGAGCGGCGAAGAGGCGTTTCAGGAAATGCGCGCGATTTGTCCGGACTTAAAGATCGTCATGACCAGTGGGTACAATGAAATGGACACTTCCGGCAATTTGAGCAGGCAGGACATCTTCGACTTCTTGCAAAAACCCTTCGACCTCGAAAATTTGATTGCTACTGTCCGCAGGGCTGTCGAAGAATCCTGAGATTCTTTCCGGCTACGAGAGTGCGATCGTCTGGTTGCTTAAGACCAAATTCTTTAATCCCCGCCACCACCGTTGTCGATCCAAGGCCACCAGCCGTTTTGCTGTTGTTGTGGATCGTCCCCGCTATCGACTCCGCCGCCCGCCATTTGCGAGTAATCGACCGTCATAAGATTGCGGTAGGGGCAACGCTCTCCTGAGCGGCGAAGATGGTTCTCGAATTCCTGAATAGACACGATGGCTGCTCCTTTTCTGCCGGAGTCCAAGGAAAGCTCCTTATCCGGCAACCTTGGACTTTTAGGACGCGCGCAAAAGCGCCTTGTCCCATCGATCCAGGTTTGGACGCCGAAGAAGAGAATTCCTCTTCAGCTTCTGGTCAGCACCGTGTAGTGAGGCTGGTCTCCTGCTCAAATCCGAAAGGAAGCCTAGGCTGGAACCTCGTTCCACTCACCGTTTTCGCCACATTCCGAAAGGAAGCGGCAGAGATAATATTGACTCTCTTGGTCGCAGGAAAGACCAAAGACAAATGTAATATAAACACTCTATCCAGGAGGCCGAATGGAGGTCAAATCACTAGCTCTGAAGGCCCAGGCCCGATTTAGCGAAAGATCCCGTTGCCAGGGGCGTCAAGCGGGCCCGTCAGCATGCCCGAAGGTCTTAAGAAAGAGTGCTTTAAAACTATTAGAAAAATGGCAATATATACCGATGACCAAAAAGCTTGAGAATAAAGCTCAGATTTTTTAACCAAATAAAGCACAAAATGACTTATCTTTTTGCACATTCTCCAGCGCCCATATATTCCCAGGGCACTGATTGAAGCATGGAAAAACCCCAAAACTCCGTCTCCGAGCGGCCCACCGACACCGCTTTGCGCCCCCCTCGGACCTTCTGGCTGATTCTCCTCATCGGAATTTCGGCCAGACTCGTTCACTGGTGGACGGTCCACGACCTGCCGTTTTTTTCCCAGCTGATCATGGACAGCCAAGAATACGACCGTTGGGCCACCGAGATCTTCGAGGGCAACTGGCTAGGCACCGAAGTCTTCTTCCAGGCACCGCTCTACCCCTATTTGGTCGCCGCCCTCTATTCGCTCTTCGGCCACTCCTACGACATCGTCTACCTATTTCAAATCGCGTTCTACGCGGTCGGTGCCTACGGCCTCTACCGAACAGGAGCCCAGATAGCCGACCGCCGGGTCGGTCTGGCGGCGGCGGCACTTCTGTCCGGCCTGGCAATTCTTCCCTTCTACGATGTCCAGATTCTCAAAGAGTCCGCGGCGGTCTCCGTCGTCTGCCTATTGCTTTGGGCGCTGACCACCGCCTCCAACAGCAGCTCCCCTTCTCCTTGGTTGCTGTCGGGTCTGGCAGCAGGGATTCTGATCCTGCTGCGTGAAAATATGCTTTTGGTCCTGCCTCTGTTGGCTCTGCCCGCCTTTGCTGCGGTCCAGGGAGAGCAGAGACCGCCCCTAGCCACGGGTTTCAAACGTTCCGGGCTCTTGTTGATTGGGGTGGTGCTGACGCTCTCACCGGTCGCGCTTCGCAACGGTTGGGTGGGAGGTAACTACCTCCCGACCACCTTCCAGGGGGGGACGAATTTCTACATCGGCAATAATCCCGAGGCCGACGGCACCTACAAACCGATCGTCGCCGGTAAGCAGATTCCCGTCTACGAACGGCAAGAACCTATTCGCTTGGCAGAGGCGGCGCTGGGCCATGCTCTGACGCCCGCTGAGGTTTCGAGCTATTGGCTCGGTCGCAGCTTGGTTTGGGCCCTGGAGGAACCCGGCGATTTCCTCGGTCTGCAATTTCGCAAGCTCGGTATGTTTTGGCGCTGGTACGAATGGCCGGATGCCGTGGACTACTATTTCGTGCGCAAAGCCTCACCTGTGCTGATCGCCATGCCCTTCGAACTCGGAAGCTTGATCCTGTTGGCCTGCGTCGGCCTGTGGCAAGTCCGTGATCGGCTCTTCTCTTCTTATTTGCCGATCATTCTATTCGTGCTCGGCTGGACGGGCTCCACGGTCATTTTCTTCATCTTTTCCCGTTACCGCCTGCCCATTGCACCGGCATTGGCCCTGCTCGCGGCCGTGCCGGTGGCCGCCGCCTACACCGCTTTCGAGCAGGGCCGACGAAAAGAAGCCGGTCTCGGGGTTTTGCTCTTGGTGGCCGCCATTTTCTTGCCCCGGCTCGCCATGCCTGAGCCGAGGATGGATCTGGTCCACTACAACCTCGGTGTGATCTACCATCAAAATCGACAAGCCGAGCCGGCGGAGGCCCACTTTCGTGAAACCCTGCGGCTGAATCCCGAGCATTTCTTGGCGGCCATGAATCTCGGTAGGCTCGCTGCGACCCGCCGCGACTGGCCGGAAGCCCTTTCCTGGTTCGAACAGGCCGAGCGCCTAGAACCGACTTCAGACGACGTGAAATTGAATCTCGGCGCTGTTTACATGGCCCAAAAGCAATTCGCCCATGCCAAGACCCATCTCGAACAAGCGATGGCCATCAACGATCGAAATCCCGGCATCCTTCATAATCTCGCCATCACCGAAGTCGAATTGTGGCGACAAGGACAGGGGGATCTCGAAAGGGCCCGCGCACTCAATCAGCGGACCCTAGAATTGCAATCGGATCACGCCAGAGCCCTGGCATTGCGAGACCGAATTGAACGGTTGCAACAGACCGAAGCGGGGGAGCCCATTCCCGCTCATCCTCCTTGAGGCTTCCAGTATGGCCTGATTCTTTGATACTTTAAGTCCTTACTTATTAGTCTCAACATGAGGGCCCATCGTTGACGGTAGAGATCCACTGCCTAGAGCCAAGCGAAATGGGGGCGTTCTTAGAACGCCGCCGGGCGACCCTCGCCTTTTCGCAAGAGATGAATCTTGCGGAGAATCTCGCTGAGATCCTGCGCAAAGCGAACGAATTCGTTCCCTCTGAAGCAGGTTCGATCCTGCTCGACAACCCCTTGCAGAAGAAGTCTGATCGAAAAGACAATATGCTCACCTTTGTCGCCGCCTTCGGCGACAAAGCCGATGAGCTGATCGGCCGACAAATACCGGGCAACCAAGGCATCGCCGGTCATGTCTACCACCAGGGACAGGCGTACCATGCATCCAACACGCGGGATGACGAATTCTTCTTCGCCGGCGTCGATGAGCTGACGGAATACGAAAGCCAATCGTTGGTCGCGATTCCGATTCGAATCGAGCAAGACGTCTGCGGTGTGCTCGAGCTGATCAACCGACACAACGCCCCCGAGTACAGCGAGGAAGACCGCAACCTCTTGCGCATTTTCGCCGGTTACATCTCGATTTCGATCCAAAACATCCTCGATGGGCGCCGGGCTCAAGAGCTGGCCAAGAGAGACAACCTCACCGGTCTATTCAACGACCACTACTTACATGTTGCCCTCACCCGCACCATTCAAACTTGCCTAGATGAGAACCAAGACCTGACGGTCATTTTCATGGATCTCGACTACTTCAAGAGTGTCAACGATACCCACGGGCATCTGGCCGGCAGTCAAGTGCTGAGAGAGGTCGGGCACTTGCTCAAACTGCACATGCGCTCCCACCCCAACGGTATACCCGCGCGATACGGTGGCGACGAATTTGTGCTCGTCGTGCCCGACATGCCTCTCGAAGCGGCGTGTGAGCTGGCGGAAGGCATTCGCGACGACATCGTGCAAACCAAATTCTGCGACAAACCGGGCGACATCCAGCGCGAGGCTCTCGGTCTGACCGGCATTACCTGCTCGATCGGCGTAGCCACCCTGAACCGTCACGTCGAAGTTCGCAGCGGCGTCGAGGAGGTTAAGAGCACCCTCTTGCGGCTCGCGGACAGCGCCATGTACGTCGCCAAGAAAACCGGCCGTAATCGTACGGCCGTGGCCGGCGAGCCGATCCAGCGTCGCAAGACCGCCACCGACTGATCCACCTCCATGCCGAGAATTACCAAGGTTTATACCCGAACCGGCGATGACGGATCGACCGGTTTGGGCGGTGGACAACGGGTGCCCAAAGACGGCCTGAGAGTCTCCGCTTACGGAACCGTAGACGAACTCAATTCCGTCCTCGGTGTGGCATTGGCAACAGGGGTAGTCGACGCTCTAGTTCAGCCGCTTCAACGGATCCAAAACGACCTTTTCCATCTCGGATCCGACCTTTGCATTCTGGAAGAGGACAAAGCTGAGTTTAAAGTAGCGCGAATCGAAACCCGTCACGTCGACATGCTCGAGGGCTGGATGGATTCCTTCACCGAAGAACTCGGCTACTTGGAAAACTTCATCTTGCCCGGAGGAGATCTCGCGGCGGCCCATTTGCATGTGGCGCGGACCGTTTGCAGACGGGCGGAGCGGGAGGTCGTTGCCCTGGCTCGCGAGGAAGCCGTCGGCCCGGAAACGATCAGGTATCTGAACCGTCTCTCAGACAGTCTTTTCGTCATGGCCAGGTTCCAAAACCTCAAGGCCGGCACCGGCGACGTATTGTGGGATAGTCGTCTCTAACCGCCCGAGGCAAAAATCTCACCACGACAGCTCACTTCTGCGTCCAAACTCGCCTCCCTCGACTTCTCAAGCCTCAGATCTCGGCCCCACATATCTGACACGCATATTGTTGCGGGGTTTGTGCGCGATCCCCGACTGGATGGGCTCCGTCGAGCCGCTACCCAGCTCCATTTCCGTCCGCTGGACGAGGGTACCTATGACCGCGGCCAGCTCGACCAAGGCCAAGCCCATGCCGGTGCATTTTCGGATGCCTCCGCCAAATGGCACCCAATCCCGCTGTTTGATCTCTCGCTGGTGAAAGTGTCCAGGCTCGAAAGTCTCTGAGTCCGGGAAAAGAGGTCCTCGACCCACCTCGTGCAATGCTTGGACCATGGCTGTCCCCGGTGGGATTCGATACCCACCGACAACGATTTCCTTTTTCGCCAAACGGGGTCCGGCAAACGGACCTACACTCTGATGACGCAACCCTTCGTGAATCACCGCATCGAGATAGGGTAACTCTTTGAGGTCCTTCGCGTTCATCGGTCGGTCCCCGAGCACGCGATCCAATTCTTCGCACAAATAGGCTTTCGCTTTTGGCCGGGTCAGCAAGCCGCGTAAACACCAGGACAGAGCCTTGGACGTTGTTTCCGCGCCGCCGACCACCAATCCGATCATTTCTTGGACCACCGCTTCAATCGCCTCGTCCGGATCCTCGTAGAGTCCGGCCGCCACCAGGGCGGACATGAGATCCGAATCGCTGGGATTCTCGGATTCGGCCAATCGGCGAGCTTCGATCTCCAACGCCTGAGAAAATTCCGCCCGCCGTTTGATGAATCGGCTCCATGGGCTCCAGGGACCCAGTGATTTCCTCAGGAACGGCACCTGCACGGTACGCCATTGGAAAGCTTCGAGATAGCGATGTGCCAACACCGCCAAAGCGTCGACTTTGGTTTGGGATTGAGCACCAAAGAGAATTCCTGCGATGGTTCGCTGGGTCAGCAAATCGAATCGAGGTTGAAGCTCTTCCTCATTTCCCGGGGTCAGTCCAGCAATCAAATCTTCGGTATATCCAACGATTCGTGGAAGACAAGCCTCCACCTTCTTGCCGTTCAAATAGGGTGCAATCACCCGCCGGCGCTGCTTGAACTCAGGCCCATCCAAGCAAAGGCTGACCTTCTCACCAGTCAAGGCAGAGAGGTGTCGGCCGCGAATCTCCCCCGCCACCACCTCATCTTCTCCCCGCCGGTAGACCTCGTGTAGTAGATCTGCCCGGCAGAGAAAGACCACCCGCCCCAACCCCGGCAGCTCCAGGAGAAAGAGATCCCCGCATTCTTCACGGGCCTCGGAAATCAAAGAAAAAGGTTGGGTTAAAAAACGGAAATTCGCTTTCCATTTCGGAATGGATGGGGTTGGTAGGTCCAGCGGAGCAGCCGAAGCAGAAGCCGGGGTACCGACGGAACTCGCCGCCTTCATATGTGGACATTCCTGCGCCAGTGTTTTTGCCATGATTGTCTCCCGGATCCCAGTTTCAGCACGATGGGACTCTTGCTTCAGCCTGTTAGGGCAGTCCACGAGTATCTTACCGCACTAAGACTGGGCCGGCATTGCCGGAGCACTGACAAGCCGCTCTGAAACGGTTAAAGTGGCCCGGAGGAGCACATCTTTCACCGGAACTCACCCTAAACTTCTGACCCTGAACTAGATATTTGATTTAGTGGCTCAATTCATAGCGCCAAAGGCCATCGGCCTTGTCAGCGGCAATCGATGGACGCGCGACTCTAGATGCGAGCCAGGCATGCCTTCTATTTGGAGTTCGAGGAGCGCCACCGCGCCTGCTGCTCCCATTCTTATGAGGACTTGCGATGATCGGATTTCGTATGCCCACCCGCGTTCATATCGAACCCGGAGCCTTCGGAAGACTTCCTGAAGCCGCTCGACGCCTGGGGCTTCAATCGGCCCTGCTGGTGGTCGACCCCGGGATCAGAGACCACACGACTTGGTTGCAGCTAGCCTGCGAGAACCTTGAATCCACGGGTTTTCGCGTCAATATCTTCGACCGGGTCGAACCCAATCCACGCACCTCGACCGTCACCGCCGCAAGCGAAGAAATCAAGGCTGCTCAACTGGACGGGGTCATCGCCTTGGGCGGCGGAAGCGTCATCGACGCCGCCAAAGCCGCTGCCATGCTGGCAACCAACAGCCAACGGATTGAACAATACGAAGGCAGGGATCGCTATACGGAGAGGCCTAAGCCCTTCCTCGCCATCCCCACCACCTGCGGCACTGGATCCGAGGTCACTTGGGTTTCGGTGCTCACCCACGAACCCACCCGATCGAAAATCAGCGTCAAAGGCGAAACCATGTTCCCCGACCAAGCACTGGTCGACGCCGATTTGTTGAAGACCCTGCCACCGAACATGGTCGCTTGGACCGGCGTCGACGCGCTGACCCACGCGGTCGAATGCGTCACCTGCCTCGCCGCCAATTCGGTTTCCGACGCCCTCGCCATTCAAGCGATCGGCCTGCTCTTCCAATATCTGCCACGGGCCGTTGCGGCTATTGAATCCGATACCGAAGCCCGGGAAGCCGTCATGCGCGCTTCGACTCTGGCCGGCCTGGCGTTCGGAAATGCCGACGTCGCCGCAGTTCACTGCCTTTCCGAAGCCCTCGGCGGCCTCTACGACGTACCGCACGGACTCGCCAACGCCATCTTGCTCGCGCCGATCATGCGCTACCACCGGCAAGCCGCCTTAGACCGACTCGCGTGGATCGACAAACATCTGCACCCCACCTCAGCCCTCGCCTCAGGGGCAAAAGGTTCGCAGGGGCCACCAAACGACGAACGGGCCGACCGCTTCCTCCACGATCTCGAAGACCTGTGCAAGCGTTTGGAAATCCCGGGATTCGACACGTTGAAAGTGCCGAGCGAGGACCACGAAATCATCGCCACCGCCGCCGCCCGCAACGGCTCCAACCGTTCAAATCCCCAACCGATGTCACCCACCAGCTATCGGGAGATCCTGAACTCACTCACTACGCCGGGTTGAGCCGAATTACCTTTGGAACCGAAGGAAATCCTCAGCCCTCCGCGGGGGCTCGGGTCGGGTCTAGGCTGGAGTCGATCAAATAATAGATTTGAGGCTCCATGCCCACGGCCGCCAAGCATCGAGCCGAAAAACCGGCTAGACGTGGGAAGGCCTGGAGCACTTTTCTCGGACCGGTGGGCGGGGCGTTTTGGTCGCTCACGATGATTTCGATGATTTCGGGAAAGAGATTGCGGGTCACACCGCCCAGGCGCTCCGCTTCTCGGCGGAAGGCCCGGGAGCCGACATGGAAGACCTCGCCGAGAATGGCCCGGATGCGGTGCATGGGTCGACGGCGCCCGACGGCTGCCAACCACAACCAGGCGACATAGGCGGCGATCGGTTTGGGTAGGGTGCCTGCCAAGGGGGCGTTGATGTGGCCGACCTCGAAGGGAAACCATTTGTTGGGGCCAAAAGCTAGGAATACTTTTTCACCAGCGTCCATCATGCAGCGAAGTCCGGCTTTCCAATCGGGCACGTGCTCCAGCATGAATCCCGAAGCCACCAGCTCAAAGCTGTGGCTCTTGAACGGCAGCGCTTGGACGTCCGCCCGCACAGCGGCTATGTCCCGGGCCGGAGTTTTGAAAGCCTTGGGAAAGAGAATCTGAATATTGGCCACCACGGCCAGGGACGGGCGATATTTTTCGTTCAAGCTGCGGGTCAGGCCGGGAAAGTTGCCGCCGGTTTCCAGGATCGAATCGGCTTGTTGAATGTGGGGAGCTAAAGCCTTCACATATTTCAGCTTATTCGTACCCCTGGCCTCCGACACCATGTAGCGAATCTCACCCTCGCAGCGCTGACGGGTCAACGCCGAGCTGGCCTCCGTCAATCGATATTGCCGCTCCATTCGGCTCCGAATATCGGCTTCGAGATCGGCGTCGGTGACGATTTCGGGCTCGACCTTGCGAGCCTCATCCCAATCCGGTCGGCGATCGTCGAGGTGCGAGTCCAAATAGGCTTGCTCCTCGTCTTTGATCCACATCCTCGGCACCAGGTGGGGGATCTCGTCGAGAATCGGATATCGCTTGGTGGGATCACCAACCGCTTCCAGAACCCCGTCGACCACATGGCGTCGGCCTTGCAGCTCGAACCAGGCACCGACGTGAGCCAGCACGAGATCCTTGCGGGTCTCTGGGCATCTCAGGACCGCGACCAGACTCTCAATCATGGCCGGCCTCCAGACGGGACAGCTTCTGCTCGTAAGCCGCTCGGGACCCGTCACCGGTGACGAACAGATCAAAGACGTATTTGAGGGTCAAGGCGCGCAGCAGAACTTCGTCGTCACGGGTCGCCCGTCGCAGATAATGGCCTCGCAACCGCACATCGACGGCCGGAATGTCATACACCGCCCTGGCTACCGTATTTTTCAAGGTCTTCTTGAGCCTCGACTTCCAGCTCGACGAGCCGCCGCCACCTAGGCCCTCCAACCGACCGAGCAAAGCTCCCCGATCCAGGAATTCCCAAACGGCGCTGCTTTCGTCCGAGAACTCCGCACGGACTGCTCGACGCACCGGCGTCTCATGGGCCAAGAGATCTACGAAGTCTTCGAGATTCGATCGGTCGGCGAACGGATACTTGCCCCACACCTCCGGAAACTCGAGGGCCCCCGCCTCGTTCAGCACCTTCTGCTCACGCCTGGCGGCGATCGATAGGCGCTGGATCAAACGCAACATCCGCTCATCGAGCAAGGGATTCCGGTGATCAAAATGTAAGAGCTTGAAGTAGACCGCGGAATTCAAATAACCCTGCAGCCGATGGCGGAAATAGACCTCGTCGCCCGTGTTGTCTTCCTGGACATTGGCGTATTCCGCGGCCAAGGCCTCGAGCTGGGCGTCGCCGGCCGAGCAAATCTGCTCGTACACTGCTGATTGCCATGAGCTGCGCCCGTCCGCCAAACCCGAGGTCGAGCGAATGCACATGCGCAGGATGGCGTAGGCCGGGCTGAGCATGGAACGGCCGCGGGTAAAACACTGATCCCCCCGGAGGACCTTGCGCACCCCTTGTTGGGACAGCTCCTCCATCAAGTGAAGCTCCTCGCCGTGGAACGTCCCGACGTCGGTCAGGCCGTCCAACACGTAGGTCAATCGCAATGACTTGGCGTGATAAGACTCGGTCGACCGACGGATCACCTTCAGGTCCACGCCGAGATCCGCCGCGATCTGCTGGGCGATGAAAACGTCGGAGCCCGGCTGAGGATCATTCGAGGTCCAGCTCACGGCCCGCACTTTGCTCGCATCTCCGGCTGCTCCTACCGCCGAAGCCAGGATGATGCGCGAGTCTTTACCACCGGAAAGAAAAACCAAGTCATGCTCGGGGTCGGTGTAGTTGCGCGCCACCACCTCACGCATCCGCTCGCCGAGCAGGCGACAAATCTCGGGATAGGGCGTGCCGTCACCCTCGACGGTGAAGCGATAATCCGCGTATCGCTCAATCCGCGGCTCCTCCCCAGCCACGGTCAGCAGGGTTCCACCTTCGAGCCGGCGAATGGCCGGGAAAAACGTCTGGTCTGCCAAGAGGAAACCCGACGCGAAAAAGATGCCCATAGCCCCGGGATCTGGCGTCCGATCGAGTCCGGGCACTGCCAATAGGGATTTCACCTCTGGGGCAAAAAAGAGGATTCCGTCCTTGACGGTCCAGAACAACTGGCGTTGGCTTCGCCGATCGACGATCACGCTCAGCCGTCGATCCCGACCGTTGCCGGCGGTCCCGGGGCGATAGCAAACACCGCTCCAAAACCCTTCGAGACGGCGAGCTATCTCAGCGTCGGGAGGATCTGCCTCGCGCAGCAGATCATCGGCAGTGGGTGAGTCCGGATGCAGGACTCCGTCGAGGAAAAATATCGGCTGCCCCGTGGCTACCGCCGGAGCCTCTCGAGCGCCCGTTTCTTCCGGCCAGGAGGGGTCGAGGAACTCGGACGGCCCGATGCACGCCACCGCTACACCAAGCTGCCAATCCGCCCACCGCCGCATCTGTTCCAAGCCGACGTGCTGCAGCCGATCCGCCATTTCATCGAGTAAAGCACTGTGACTTTCACGATCCAGGGGTGTCCCCGGTTTGAGGGTCAGCATTCCGAATAGACCAGGCATAGTTTCCCCGCTCGTGCTTAAGGTTTGAGACGCGCCAAAACCGAGAGACCGGTTCGCACCTGCATCCTAGCCATCAAGCCAATGCACGCTTCCATCAAGGGCTGTGGAACCTTGGTCAATCCAGCAAAGGCCCGATAAGGGCGCAAGCCTTCTTGGACGTGCAGGACCTCGAACCCTAGATCTTCCATCATCCAGGAAAGCGCTGCCGCGCTGAAGTAGAAGAGATGCGAGTCGTCCATGGTTCGACCTCGCTTGAGCCTTTCCTTAAAGGCCAGCTGGTTCGGCACCTCGATCAAAACGAATCCCGGATCGTCTAGATGGGCTTTGAGGTCAACCAGAGCCTGACGGGGATCCAAAAGATGCTCAAAAACCTGGGCCGAGAGCACAATGTTGAACCGTTCGTCGGCAAACGACTCATCATCCACCAAACCCTGATAGACCGGAATCCCGTAGCTTTCGGTGACGAATCGAGCCAGATCTTTGTTGAGTTCCAAACCCATGCAATCCCAACCCGCCTTCTGGGCTTCGAGCAAGAACCCACCGGCACCACAACCGAAATCGAATAGACGCCGTGGGGCGCCCGAAGGGTAAAGTCGTTCGATCCAACGCAGCATATATGCGTAATGCAGCTGATTGCGCGGCAGTAGGCGTTTTTGGTCGTCCGGCAAAATCTTGTCTTCGTAAATGGAGAGCCTGAGGTTCGGCGGCATTCGAGGATTGCGCATCACCACGCCACAGCCGGTGCACTGCTCGTAAACGATGAACTCCCCCTTATTGAAGAGGGACGATCGCCGACAATAATGTCTCAACTCGCTAGAAAAGCACACGGGGCAGGCGTTGAGGTATTCCAACAGGGTCGAGCGAACGCTTTGAGTCACCAGGGAAGACAGCTCTTCCTCGCTCAAAGATCTAGCGGTCGTCGTCATTTTTCTCTCCTACCGGCGGCTTCAAAACGGGCTGATCGGGCGTGGAAACGTCCGTACCGGAAACATCTGAGCCCACTTCCGGTGAGCCCACTTCCGGGTCGGCCTCGGGCAAATCGACGGTCCATGGGCTATAGCGGTTGTAGAGTTCGGCAATCACCTTGCGTTCACCGGGCTTTAAGAAGCCGGTCGCCAAGAGCAAAGCCGGGAATGCGGCACAGGAAAGGAAAAGGCCCCAGGTGAGCCCCTCCACCAAACCGTCCCAAAGGGGCACCATCGCCCCGAGACCGTAAACCGCGGAGCCCACGACCACCAAACGCAACAGACGAGCTTTCTCGAGCGGCAGCCAATACACCTTCTGGCTCAAAACGGTGGTCATCAAGGCCAATACAAAATAGGACACCGTGGTGGCCCAAGTGGCACCCAACATGCCGTATCTGGGCACCCAATAGAGATTTAATCCCAAGTTGATGAGCGCCGCAATTCCGGAAAAGAGCGGTAAATAGCGGGTTTTGCCGGCGATGTGGATGCCCGGAGAGAGACAAAATTGGATACCCGCGAAGGCGTAGGCCAGAGCGACCAAGGGCACCACCTGATATGACTTGGCATAGCTGGGCCCGGCAAATTCGTCCAGACCAGCCTGGGCGCATAGGGATAGGCCCAGAATTCCCCCTGTCATGGCAAAACACAGATAGGTGAGCACCCGGGCGAAGGTTCTCCGGTGGACTTGGCGTTTGGAAATCGAAAAGGCCACCGCAGGCCAAGCGAGTTGGAATGGCCAAACCAATCCCATCTGCATAATCATGCCGATTTTATAGCCGACTCCATAAACCGCGACCTCCTCGAGGCTGCCGTAGTACCGCAGCACGTATCGATCGGCCATGGTGATCACCCAGCCGGTCACGGCACTGGGGATGACCAAGATGCCGAAGTGCAACAACGGCTGGACCAGGCGCTCCTCAAAGGACCATCGGAAATCCTTGCGCGCCATGATCATTCCGACCGGCAATGCGGCGACCGACGACACCAGATTGCCCCAAAGAACTCCGTGCACTCCCATTCGGAACCACACGACCAAGGCGATGTTCAACAACATGCCCAGGCCGAATTGCATGAAGTTCAACAAGGCATAGGAGATCGCCCGCTCGCGGGTGCGAAAGCTGGAAAGCACGATCGCCACAAGGCTCGAAAAGACTACGGTGACGACCGCGAGACGGACGACGTCCGCTCGACCCGCTTCCCCCAAGATCCACAGCCCGATCTGCTCGGCAAATATAAACAAGCTACCTGCGCCGATCAGAAGGGGCGGCAAATCCAAGGCGAGGGCTGTAAAGAGAAGCGACTTCTGATCTTCAGGAGTCTTGCAATCTCGATGGTAAACCTTGGTCAGCGCCGACGGCATGCCCAACAGCAACAAGCCGAATAGAATCGCCGACAATCCGCTCAACATGTCGAGGATGCCGTATTCTGCGACGTCCAAGAAGCGGGTATACACCGGCAGCAGGATGAACGACAGCCCACGCTGCAACATGTTGGCTATGGCGTATAGGCCGCTCGACGAAGAGACCCGCTTGAGGTCCGAAACAATGCTGTCGCCCATGGGTCTCTTAAACGCTCTCGACTCGGACGGCCCGGTCGCTGGAATCCGATCCATGGAGGCCGAGAGTCTGCAAATACAGCGACTCCGTGAGTTCGGCCACGCCGTCCCAATCGGGCCAGCTCGCGGCCCGTTCAGCGGTTTTTCTTCGATGCGCCTCGGCCAGCTCTGGATCTTCCAAAACCTTCTTCAGCTGAACCCTCAAGGCCTCCACGTCTTCCGCCGGGAAGGTTAGGGCCACATCTCCGACCACCTCTAGGTTCTCGGGAATCGAGGTGGTGACAATACACAGCCCATAGCTCAAGGCCTCGAGCAGACCGATAGAGAGCCCTTCCATGACCGAAGGCAAGATGTAGGCGTAACAATGGGTGAGCAGCTCGTGCATAAACTCTCGATCGACTCGGCCGAGAAAAATCACGTCCTGCCAAGCCAACTCTTGAAGCTGCTGGATGTATTCGTCGGTGAAGCTCGTCCCCCCGGCGATCACGAGCTTCTTGCCCTGACCGATGCCCGCTTCCGACAGGGGGCGCAAGGCTTCGAGCAAGGTGTGGACACCTTTTTCCGGCGACAACCGACCTGCGAATAGTAGAAAGTCGCCAGAGCCCAAGCCGTGCTCTTTGAGCCGCTCTACCTCAACCCGCACGGGGGGCACGACGGCGTTCTGAATGAGAAAGGGACGCCGGCCATGAGCTTTTTCGTAATGATCTTGGAGGACTCCGGAAACCACGCAGGTCGCGTTCGGACACCGCGCGGAGGCCCACTCCCCCGCTTGCAAATAGCTCCGAGCCACCAACCCCCACTTGCCCCGCTGCCAGTCCAACCCCCTGACCGAAACCACGGTTTTTTTGCCGAAAAGACGCGGAACCCAAGCCAAAGGCGCCGAGCCGATGGCGTGATATTGCACGATGTCGAATCGACGAAATAGAGCGTCGAGGGTGCCCAACAAGCTGTGGGACATGGTTTCAAGGTGCTTACCTTGGAGACACGGCAGTCGTCGAACCCGAATGCCTCGGTATTCGTCCATGGGCGGGGTGAAATAGGTACGGCAATACGCGGTCACCTCGTGTCCACGCTCAACCAGCCTCGAACCAACTTCTTCATAGTAGGTCTCGATGCCTGAATAAGTACCGACGACTCCTCGGGCGCCAAGGAACGCGATACGCAGCCGCTTCGGCGACGGCACTGGAACTCTTCCCATAAGTTTAGCCTATCATCTGAAGCAGGGCTCCTGCCTCACCCACCTTGTCAGTTTGGCGGGCCCCGAAACACTCTGGATCACCGACTATAGAACTCGGAGGTCATCGCCAATCCCCGGTCGATGTCGACCTCGGGCTCAAACCCCAAGCTCTCTTGAATGGCGCTCAGATCCGCGAGGGAATGGCGAACGTCGCCGGGTCTCGGATCCCCGTATTCGGGCTCCGGGCCGCCGCCGACCAAATCTCGAATCAGCTTCCAGAGCTGGTTCAGGCTCACCCGTTTTCCGCCCGCCACATTGTACGATCGCCCACAGGCTTCGGCGGGGGCGCCCGCAGCCAACAGATTGGCCCTCACCGCATCGCCGACGTATGTGAAATCCCGGCTCTGCTCGCCATCGCCGAAAATCGTCGGCGCCGAGCCGGAGTGATAGGCATGAAAGAAGCGTGGAATCACCGCGGCATAGGGCCCGTCAGGACGTTGTCTCGGGCCAAAAACGTTGAAATATCGCAGGCCGATGATTTCCATCTCATAACAGCGCCGGAAGATCTCCGCGAGCTGCTCACACATCAGCTTGGACATCGCATACGGCGACAAAACGTCTCCCTCTTCCCCTTCTCGCTTCGGCAGGGCGGGCGTGTCGCCGTAGACGCTCGACGATGAGGCAAAGACAATTCGACGTACGCCGCTATCCCGGGCGGCGGTGAAGAGATTCGTAGTGCCGCCGACGTTGACCGCCAAGCTCAAGGCCGGGTCTTTGACCGAGCGGGGAACCGAGCCGAGGGCCGCTTGATGAAAGATTGTATCGACCCCCTCGCTCGCCTTGGCGCAATCCGAACGGTCGCGCAGATCCCCCTCAATGAATTCGATCCGATCCGCCACGGCCTCTAGATTTGAGGCCAAACCGGTGCTCAGATCATCCAAAACCTTCACCCGGGCCCCACGCCGAAGCAGATCCTCCACCAGATGTCCGCCGATGAATCCGGCACCTCCGGTCACTAAGACCGAAACACCGCCGAGTTCGGGAATAGGCATAAGAAGCTCCTGCAAACTAAATAAAGGTTAGGCCGAGGCTACAATCCGAGCCCCGCCGGCAAAAGTCTAGCAGCCTGTGGCAAAAGTCTCATCGCGCTACGAGCGCGAGACTTCCGCCACACCCTGCTAGTGAAGTTCATGCGAGAAAACGGAAAACAGGCGGTGAGATTCGAGCCCGCCGAAGGGTCACTGCCCCTGGCCGGCAGAATTGGAAGGAGCGGCTTCCGCGTCTTGGATCGGCTCTTTGCCCTTCACAAACTCGCCCCCGCGGAGATAGAGCAGCGGCCACAGAACCACGGGAATGGTCCGCAACAACAACTTGAAATCGAGCCAGATCGACCATTTATCGATGTACGCCAGATCCATTTTCATCCATTCCTCAAAGGGAATCGAGTTGCGACCGGAGACCTGCCAAATACACGTGATGCCCGGACGAACGCTCAGGCGCCGCCGATGAGCATCGGTATCGAAGCCTTTGTAGTCGCGCTCAGGCAATGGACGAGGACCTACCAGGCTCATGTCCCCCAAGAGCACATTGATCAGCTGCGGCAGCTCGTCGATGCTGCTCCGCCGAAGAAAGTCGCCGATGGGCGTCAATCGCGGATCCTTTTCCAACTTAAACACCGGACCGGAAACCTCGTTCAGATGCTCCAGATCCTTCAATCGCTCCTCCGCGTCTTCCACCATGGTGCGGAATTTGTAGACACTGAACAGCCGCTTGTTTAAACCCACCCGCTGCTGTTTGAAAAAGACCGGCCCCTTGGACGTCAGCTTGATCGCCGCAGCGACCAGGAGGAAGAGGGGCAATAGCATGAGCAGCAGGACAACCGCGGCGCAACGGTCCATCATCCGCTTAAACAACTTGCTGAAGCTTTCGTCAGGGGTTCCTTCCAAGGAGAGCATCGGCTCGTTGTCAAAAATGTCCAACTTACCGTTCGCCAGCCTAGGATCGAAGATTTGGGAAACGAAACGGACGGTCAACCCCTGTTCTTGGCAAAGGCTGACGATGCGAGACGAATAGATGTAGGCGCTAGATACCGGCAGGGCCACGACCACCTCGTCCACCACATTGTTGGCGATGTAACCGCTCAATTCCTTTAGGCCCGCGACCAACTTGTGGCCACCCTTTTTGAACCCCGCAATGCCGTCCCACTCCTCATCCACGAAACCCGCGACGTAATAGCCCAGCTCGGGTCGGGCCTCGATCGCTTTGGCGAATTTCAGGGCTCGGTGGTTGGTACCGATGATCAAAACAGCCCTGAGATTGCGTCCATGCAGGCGCATGAATTCCAGCAAGCGTCGCACCAACACCCTGACGATAATTGTGGTGCCGATGGCGAAGAGAAAGAAATGGACGGTAAAACCCACAGGATCAATGTCGAATCCCTTGGCCTGCAGCACAGGGTTAGCCACGGCACTGACCACCAAACTGGCCAAAAATCCCGCTCTCAAGACATCGAGAACCTCACCGAGGGATGAGTCCAAGCGCCGAGAGTTATAGAGGCTTCTACCCTTTAGCGCCGCGTGCCAGACGATCAACATCGCCATGACGAAAAAGACGTTGCCTACTGTGATTTGCCTCAGAATCGCCTCGACCCGATCCGGCCCAGCAGCTTCGGCGTCGGCCTGGTCGTATTTCTTGACGTGCTCGCGCCACCAATTGACCAAAAAGGATTCGGTCGGCATATTGGCGGGATGGGTAGACTTCGGAGCGGTCTCAAGCTCCGCCACTCGTTCAGTAGGTTGGGTGGCCGAATCGTCCGGCACCGAAGGCGACTCGGGCAATGTCATGTTGGCCGGAGGCGCTGCGGTGGGTCGAGCGGAGGCGGGTCGAGATGTGGAACTTGAAGGCGGGAGGGATTTGACCGCAGGGTCAAGCAGCGGAAGCCCCGTCAAAGACGAATGACGACCCGGCTGTTCGCTGGCTAACTGCACAGGCAAAACGTCTTCGTCTGACCCGGTGCTCACCACTTCTGGAGGGCCTTGGTCTAAGGACACCCAAACCGCCAAGACGAAGGCCACCATCATGATGACCAAATCCACCAGCTTGAACATTTCATGCAGAAGCTGGCGCCGCGCATCATTCATCAGATTCACCTAGGATCGAAGATCTCCCGCCTCATCAGTACCTTGCCGACCGCGACTGCCCACGCCGTGCTGAGCAAATTAGCGGGATGGTTCCCTTCTCTCGATCATCTCCCCAAGCTCCTGGTTGCCATTCCTCACAAATGTCTTCGAGGGAACGACCCATTTGTCCAAAATCCCCGGAACCAGAAATAAAGTCAGTAAAATTTACCGAATCGACGCAGATCCTGTCAACAAATCGAAGCTCTCACGCTTGCTGTGGCGACTTCTCTAGACCCTCGGTCGAACTACCCGCAAACCGAGAAAAATGCAGCTTTACGAGAGATTCAATTCTACGAGCCCGAACCCAACCCAGAGCCATTAACGTGTTCAAGATTAGCACGGCGCAGAATCCTTAGCGACTCGCGATCACGGGCCGCGCTTGATTCTGCATTGGACTTTTTATGCAGGCGGGTTTAGCATTCCTGTTTGCCGATTCAAACGCGAAAGAGGTGACCATGAGAATTGGAGTCATCGCTCCCGAGTTCCCCCCGATGTTGGGAGGCATGGCGGAGCTGGCCAAAGGACTGACCCTTTCTCTGGCCGCCGAGGATCAGGTCAGGGTCTACTCTCTCCGTCGCAAAACCGCCGAAGTCGACAGAGTCGAAGTGCCGTTTCCACTTGTCGATCGAGTCTGTGGTCGCCCCCACCTAGACCTGCCGGTGCTAGCTGCAGACGAGCACGAAGTCGACCTCTGGCTCGCCCTCAACGGCGGTCTCATTCCCCTAGCCGGCAAGCTGACCAAACCCTTCTTCTGCTATTTGCACGGCAATGACTTCATCAATCCTTGGCTCGCCTGCGGTCCCAGGTGGCTCGAGTCTTTTCGCCGACCTTATTTGGCCGACTTTCGCCACCATCTTCGAAGACAGGCAATCATCCAACACCTCGGGCGAGTCCGCCACGTGCTCACTAACAGCCATCAAACGGCGGCCTTGATCGAGAATCGGCTCGGCTTGCCGCCGGAACGGATTTCAGTGGTTTATCCCGGTGTCAACGAGGCTTTCTTTCAGCCCAAGGATCCGGCACCGGAAGACTCGCCTCTGAGGATTTTGACGGTCACCCGCATTAGCCGTCACACCCGGCGAAAAAACGTCGACGGGGTCTTGAAAGCCCTGGCATTGATCGGCGATCGCTTCCCATGGGTCTATACCGTGGTCGGCGGCGGTGACGACCGAGCCCGTTTGGAGTCCTTGGCCGCTGAGCTCGGAATTGCCGACCGGGTCACCTTCACCGGCAGCGTGGACTTCGAGCAATTGCTGTCGGCTTATCGCAAGGCCGATCTCTTCGTGCTGGCCTCACGCGCCACCAAAAAAGACGTCGAAGGTTTCGGCATCGTCTACATGGAAGCTTCAGCGGGTGGGATGCCGGTCATTTGCAGCCGAGAAGGGGGCGCCACGGACGCGGTCTGCGAGGGGGTCAACGGTTTGTTGATCGACCGTTCCTCCCCGGAAGCCATCGCCGCCGGCATTGAGCAATTCGCAGCAAGCCGTGAAACCTTCAGCCCAGAATCCGTTCGCACCGTGGCCGAAGCATTCCGCTGGCCTCGCATTGCCGATCAGGCCCGAACGGTTCTGCTCCGGCACCTTTCGGGCCCGCCAAGGAACGAAAATCGGCACACTTGAGCCCACCGCAATCCATCGGGTGAGAACATGATAATTTGGCCGGTAGGGAGAAAAACCGTCCGCCCATGAAAGATTTGCCCCCATCTGATCGGCTGCCGGACCTAACCAAGGTCCATCGATTCGCGGTCGCCCTATTGCAGCAGCACACCCTCGACGATCTGGTGTGGAGCTTGGCGAACAATATCGGCGAGCTGCTGGATTTCGAAGACTGCGTAATTTACCTCGCCGATGGCGACGAACTCGTGCAGCGGGCTGCCTACGGAGCCAAGAACCCCATGGCCCGTGAAATCGCCAACCCCATCCGCTTGCAGATTGGCGAAGGGATCACCGGATCGGCCGCCGCCCGTCGCAAACCCGAACGGATCGACGATACCCGCAAGGATTCGCGCTACGTCTACGATCAGGCCGAGGGTCGGTCCGAACTCGCGGTTCCGATCACATTTGAGGACGAGCTCGTCGGCGTCATCGACGCGGAGGCAGCGACCCCCGACTTCTTCACCACCGAACACGAAAGCCTGCTGATCACTTTTGCCAACATGGCGGCTCCACGCATTGCATCGGCAATTCGAGATCACCAGCTGGCACTCTCCCAAAAGCGCTACGAGCGGTTGGTAAGTTCCATCGAAGGCATCGTTTGGGAAGCAGACCCAGAATCCCGACGATTGACCTTCGTCAGCCCGAAGGCGAAAGACCTGCTCGGATACGAGGCCGAACTCTGGTATGCGCCGGGTTTCCGTCACGAGCACATGCATCCTGAGGACCAGGATCAGATCAACACCTATCGCCGGCTAGCCGATCAGGGACAAGGAAGCTTGCAGCTCGAATACCGTATGAGGACACACGACGGGCAATGGAAATGGCTCCGAGATATTGCCACTTGCCATCGTGAGCCGGAATCTCCCGCTCGATTGTTGGGGGTTATGGTCGACATCGAATCCACCAAGGAGACCGAGGAAGAGCTTCGGCGCGCAAAGGAAACGGCGTTCGCTGCCAACCATGCAAAATCCGAGTTTCTGGCCAACATGAGCCATGAGCTGCGCACACCGATGAACGGCGTGTTGGGTATGGCCGACCTCCTACTTCGCCGAAATCTACCTCCGGAGGAGCAGCGATATGCAGAGGTCATCCACAGCTCCGCCCGCAGCTTGTTGGTGTTGCTCGACGACATCCTAGATCTATCGCGTATCGAGGCCAACCACCTATCGATCCACCAAGAACGTTTCGACCTTCGCGTCCTGGTCTTGGAAGTAATCGGACTTAGCCGGCGTGATGCGGAATCCAAGGGTCTTACTCTCGAACTCCAACAGGCCCCCGATACACCTTCGTGGGTCCGGGCCGATCGCATCCGTGCCCGACAGGTCGTTCACAATCTGATCGACAACGCAGTGAAATTTACGGATGAAGGCAGCATACGAATTGGGCTGTACCCGAAAGATTCCTATTTCCGGGTTGAGGTTATCGACACAGGGATCGGCATTGCCGCCGAGCACCTCGAGAAAATCTTCAAGAAATTCACCCAGGCAGACTCCTCCACCAGCAGACGCTACGGCGGCACAGGCCTCGGCTTGACCATCAGTCGCCGATTGGTGGAGCTCATGGGAGGCACCCTAGGCGCCGAAAGCGGTCTCGGCAACGGCTCAACCTTCTGGTTCACCTTACCCGCGGCCAAGAGTTCCGAAAGTCCAACTGAAGACAAAAATCAGAAGAGTGCCGATCCAAAGGTTTCGACAGAGGCCCCCACCGGCAATTCGGGCACTTATGTTTTGGTGGTCGAGGACAACCCCATCAATCAGTTCGTAGCCAAAGAGACCCTCTTGGACCTCGGCTGCCGGGTCGACATCGCCGAAGACGGACAAAGCGCGGTCGAACGCTGCGCGGAGACACGCTTTGATCTCGTGCTCATGGACTGCCAGATGCCCGTGATGGACGGCTTTCAAGCCACGGCTGAAATCCGCAAGGGTCCCGGCGGAAAAGATCTGCCGATTGTTGCCATGACCGCCCACGCGATGGTCGGTGACCGAGAGCGCTGTCTAGCAGCGGGAATGGACGACTATTTGAGCAAACCCGTGGAGAGGAGCGAGCTGCGGGCGGTGCTTGAAAGGTACTCCAGCCGGGAGGTTCCCGGTTGTGCCGGCCGCCCTCCTACCGACCCCTGAACCGTGTTCTCGAGATTTTGAGCCGTCCCAAGCTGCACCGCAATCGACGCCAAGCGACTTGCTGAGGACCAACCGATCCCGGAATGACACGAGCCCATCGCTCCATCGATGGGCATAGGGCTATAATTCTTGGATTCCATATCTTGACCCAGGAGTTCACCTTGGCCGAATTTCTCCCGCTCCAATGCCCCAAGTGTGCCGCTCGCTATTCGGTGCCCGACGTCTACCAGCCTCACATTCAGGGCCATATGATGTTGTGCCCAGCCTGCCGTAGCTCTTGGGTACCGATGCCCAATCCGCAGCAGTCGGGAAGCTTGCCCCCTTCAAGGGTCGACTTGCGGAAGTTTCGTAGCGGCACAGATTCCTTAACCGGCACCGGTACGGCGGTCGGCGCCGGCGCCACCGAAAAAGTGCCCGTCCCGGCACGACCGGCAAGCACCCCCTTGTCTCTCAAGGTCATGGTCAAAGGACCGGACGGCGAGATCACCGGATCTTTCGACCTCGGCTCCAAAAACTTCGTTATCGGCAGCGGACCTTGCCATTTGAGGCTACCCAACGCTTCGATACCCAGTCATGCCGTCGAAATTCGCCGGAGTCAGAGCGGTTTTGCGGTTTCGGGCATCGACGGTTTCTCCCTGCCCTTGGGATCCCTCTTCGCCCCCTCCGCCCAGGTGGAGCCGGGCAACTCCGTAAGATTGAATCTGGCTCCGTTTCAACTCGAGCTATCGGTCACCCACACACCCGGAAATCCAGTCAAGGATCTGGCTGAAATAGCTCGCGCCAGTCAGCCGGCCACACCTCAGCCGGCCGCACCTCAGCCGGCCACACCTCAGCCGGCTGCTGCTCGACCCCAGGCTTCCCGTCCGGCTGTCTCCCGGGGCATGGGCGGGTCCCGGGTCGAACAAATCCAAGAACTCGCCGCCGAGGTCCGAACGGCCCCTCAGCCCTTCGGGGGACCGACCAGCCTCTTGGATGAAGTTGACGGCGACATGACCGTCACCGACATGGGCGCGGCAGGATTTCACTCCCAACGTTCAGCCATCGATCCGTTCCAATACGTGCAGGTCAGTCTCGAACTCGCCGACGGGCCTCAAGTCGGCCGACGGTTCTTGGTCACCAAAACCCCATTGTTGATCGGCCGCGCCGACCATGGCATGGCCATCCGGGATCCAAGGGTTTCGTCGAAACACGCCCAGCTCGACGTGGGCGGACCGGAACTCTACACATTGAAGGATCTTGCCTCTACCAACGGCACCACTGTCAACGGACGACCGATTTCGATCACCCAACTCAAAGACGGCGACTTGATCAGCTTCGGCGGGATGAAGTTCACCTTCCGGGCGCAGCTCAAGAATGCTTAGCCCCTGCTAGGCCTAGCAGGGGCTAACAGGCTGTGGCGGAAGTCTCGCGCCGGCGAGAGCAGCGAATTTTTCGTCGAATCGAGGCGTGAAAACCGCAGGCGATTCGGGAATCGTCGAGGTTTTCCAACGAAGAGTCGGCGGAAAAGGCCGGGCCGCGCAGGCGCGCTCGCAGCGCGATGAGACTTTTGCCACAGCCTGCTAAGGCAGGTCAGCCGCTTCTTCGCCAGTAGGATGTGCCGGGGCCAAATAATGCAGCCAGGCCTCGGGATCCGCCAAGAAGTCGCTCGAAGAGCCCTCAATCGCGTGGTCCAAGGCGATCACCCCAGAGCCGAAGATCTGCTTCTTTTGATAGACGGCAATGCCGATTTTTAAGTCTTCGGACCGGTTTTGCTCCATCAGGACCCAGGAGCTGTCCTTAGACGCCACGCCCGTCGTCGCCCGAAGGATCTCGTTGTCCGACACCAAGACGGTGGTCGCTTCGCCGGCGCTGACGCCTTTGTCGGTGGTTTCCTCGAGCGAGTTGTTTCTGACCGACACCAACGAGCCGGAAAAATCCAAGCTGTCACCACCCGCCGATCGAATGGTGTTGCGCTCCAAAACGCCCCGGCAGAAATCCAGGTCGACTGCGTCGCTGAAGGTCCGCTCGATCACGTTGTCGCGCACTTCAATAGAGCCGAATTTTACGTTGAGGCCATCCTCGCCACGGACATCGAGAATGCGGCTGTGACTCATCATCAGATGGCCGTCGTACACCGAGAACATGCCCGAAAAATAGCTGCCTCGGAATAGGGCTTCGGTGCCACCTTGGATCGTCGTGTGCTCCAGCCGCACAAGCGCAGGCCGATGGGATCGACCGAGCACCGCCAACACGCCGAACGGTGCATCGACGGAAGTCGCGCCGATCCAAATCGGTCGATTTTCGCTCCCTACGGAAACCAGATCCCCCTGGATTACCAACGAAACGTCGGGGTCGAGTACCAAACGCAAACCCGGCTCAAAGCGCACCCGAACCCCTTCCGGAACCGTTACGGTCTCGCTCAAGCGCAGCTCGCCTTCAAAAACCCATTCCATGGATCCCTCTTCGGCACCCTCACTGCCCTCGGCACTTTTCCCCGGCACCACGCGCACTCCCGAGGGAGCGTTTACCGCCCCCTGCGCCACCTCCACCACCGGGCTGCCCGGATCGACGGAATCCTGCGTCGCCGCGCGCACGGCCGAGTTCGAAATCTCCGCACCGGTGACCGCGTTGAATAGGGTGACGGAGGCCAACTCCGTCGTGGATCCGAGTTCAATTCGCCCGCGACGATCCAGGTACCGTCCCGGAAGCAGCTTCGCCTGGCCCGACGGCAACACAACCCGCACGGCAGCGGCACCGTGATTGATCAGCTCGAGCCCCCCGGCACGTGGGTGCCACTCCAAATCCACGGCCTCCAAATGCTGCCGCCACAGCTTGAAGTTCCGTTGCAGGGCGCCCTGGAAATAGTCCACCATACGCTGGGTATATCGCCGCGAGTGCTCGGTATCGAAGGCCAATGCACGACGAATATCGCCGTAAAGTCGATTCGACTCCCGCAGTGCCGTCTGATCATGGCGCGACAGTACATCCCAGACGTAGCGGTCCCTGAGCCATCGAAAATCGTCGAATTTGAGGAAAGAAGAACCTATGCCTTTGACCGATTCCAGGGATTTGAAGGGATCCTCACCCCGACGCAATTCCAAGGTGCCCATATCCCACGGAACGGGTTCGAAGCGACCACGGGGCGGATCGAAGAAGAGGATCAGATTGTCCTCCCCCCAACCATGTTTGGCCCCGAATAGGGTGGTGATCGCGGAATAGATGGCCATCTTGTCGAAATCCACGAAGTCATCGAGAACCCGGCGGATTTGGGATTCGTCACAGGGATTCAAAACACAATTGGAAAACGCTTCGAGGGCGCGAGCGAAACCCGGATGATCCCCCGCCTCCGCACCGCCTTTCGGCTCCCCAAGGCTCGACATGAAATACCCTTCGGAGCGGAATTGCTTGACCGCGAGTTCTTTTCGAAAATGCTCAACTTCGTGGTAGACCCCCAGGACCTCGCCATTGAATCGCAAAGTCACGAAGCGAGTCGGGATGGTGATTAGACCGTACCGATGAGCGAGGGCGCTGACCGAGGTATCGCCGACGACCCGCGCTTGATCGTAGGGGATAATTAGATTGGTGACCCGGCTGCCCCGAAAGTAACCATCCTTGGGAAATTTGACCCGAAAAGACGGCTTTTCCTCCCGATAATGAGTGAATAGCGTACCCCGACCCCGGATATCGACCTCGACTTTCAAATCTCGAAATCGAAATACCGCCGGCAAGTAGACCTGATCCTCGGGCTCGGCGAAACCCCGCGCATAGACCCGCTTCAAAATGTCACGCCACTGGGCCGAGCGTTTCTCGCTCATTTGCAGGTCGTAAACCGGCAACAAAGCCTCTTCGACCAACTTGGAGTCGTAGATCGGATCGAGGATCGTCGACACCGCCTTCTTGGCCGCGATTCTCAAGTGGCTGGTGCGATAGGGCTGACGGCCGATCGACTCGTAGAAAACGAAGCTCTGCAACGCCATCACGACCCACCAGAGGCCGGCTAAGGCCCCTAGCCAGAAACCGGCGGCCAGAAACCGGCTCAAGATCGGATATTGCCTAGTCAAACGGCCCGATAAGAAGAAAAGACGTTCCATGGTCGGCCGACGGCTTAGAGCATGACCTGCTGATCGTGCACGAAGAGGGCCGTTTGGCGCACGCCATCCACCTGCTCTAGATCTCGGCTCGCGGCGTCGGCGTCCTCGCCGCTACGGGTCCGCACCACAAAGACATGGGTATCTTCGTCGCTCTCGAAATGGCGCACACTGTTGATCAGGCGGTGCTCATCGAAATGCTGTTTCAAATAAGCGTCGATGGCCACCGGGGCACCGGACGCCGAGCGCTCAAAGGTCACCTTGAGGATTTCCTCGGTTGAGCTTCGAGACGCGAAGTCCACTTTGAAGAGAACCCACATCAGGGCGGCGGTGATCACCGTAAATAGGGCCGTGTGAAGGTAGAAACCCGTTCCACATCCCATGCCGACCACGATGGCAAAGAACAGGTAAGCCGTGTCGCGAACGTCCTTGACCGCGGTGCGAAAGCGGATGATCGACAAGGCGCCCACCAAAGAGAATGCCCGCGCCACATTGCTACCGATGATCACCATGACAATGCCCGTGGTCAGGCCCATCAAGAAAAGTGAGTGAACAAAGGATTGGGTGTACGACGTGCCGCGGTGAGTTGCCTGGTAGCTACGGCTGACCAGCAGCAACAAAATCATGGTCAACCCCATGATCACCAACACGTCTAAGGGCTGGAACATATTGTCGTCGACACCGGGGCCGAGCAATTGAGACAGAAAATCGTTCACGTGTAGACTCCGATTTCGCGGTGTTGAAGGCCCAGCTGCTCCAGGCCGATGCAATATTTCGAAATGGCTCTCTGGCTAACCTGGCCTAACCGGAGACCGTCCATAACCCAACTCGGAAGCCCGCCGTCGGACTTCACCTCGAACACATATTGTGTGTCGCCCATGCATCTGTAACGGGGATCGTCGAACACGTCGGGCGTCGCTTCTTGGTTGGGATGCAGAGCCACCAATCTCGAGTCGAATGCGATTCTCAACGATGGGAAAAACGGTGATTCATAGGCTTCCCGCTGATAGAGGATCTGCACCGCCGGCCTGAGCCGGTATCGCGCCACCAACAAAGCGAGCTGATCCGCGTCGGGTCCCGAGCCGAGGTCCCAAGTTTGTGGTCGCAGCAGCTCAGGGTGATAGGCATCGAACTTTCGGCGGAATTTGATCACACGGGAGTCGATTTTCCTCTTGATTTCCAGAAAAACCGGCGAGAGTTCCGACCACTGATACCCGTATCCGCGCAAACGCACTTTATTGCGCAACATCTCCCCTTCCAATTTTTCATCGTAAAAGAGCAACGATGGGGAGTCGTAATACAAGCTCATGATCGGATAGATGCCGTGCTCGTTGGTGAAAGGAGCGCGCACCAAAAACGGGCTCCAGGCTCTGAGGATCGCATCCCGTTGAGACCAGTCGACCAAATATTTAAGCTCGATGCGCCCGGCCATCAGCGGTCTCCCTCGGATGACAGCCAAACGAGGGTGGAGCTGCGATCCAGGCGTTGGGTCATGGAGGGCCCAGCCTCCTTTCCCACGGCTTCGATCAGAGCCGCGCGTGCCTCGGAAGCCGAGGGCAAATCGAGGGCCGCGGCATCTGTCCTCGGCATGGCCGTGACGGAGGGTCGGCTCCAGTGCACATAGCGCTGGTCTCGATATCGCCCCGCGCCGGAATCCGAACCCCGCAGCTGGCGAGCCAAGTCGACGGGCAAGGGCCAAGGCCATAAGTGCCGAGCATCTGAGGGTTGCTCGGTGAGCACAAACGCTCGGGATTCCAGGCTCGCCGCTGCCAAGAGTTCATGTAAAAGCGTCAGCCCAGGGGTCCAGGCAGGGTCGGGGAAAATGGCTTCGGCAATAAAGGCGCTATTCCACAGCACACAGGACGCCTCGAGCTTGCGGTTCCAGCAGGCCGCCGAATCCCCGTGGGTTTCCAAGAATTCGCCGCGACCCAGCTCGTGCTTGGTCATCAGCTCCTTGTCGGGAAGCCTGATCTGAAGATAGAAACCCCGATAGGCTCGATCGAAAAAGAGGTGCACCCAACGCACCCTGGGGAGGGGCAGATTCTCCGATCCACGAACGGCCTCATAAACAAAGGGCTGGGCAGGGTCGACCACGGCCGACTCGGGGATAAAAAGGAAGGACGGCTCTTTGCCGGTCAAGGCGCTGAGCACTGGACCTTCGGGGCCTGCCGACCAATGACACTTCCATCGAGCCTTGCTCAGATCCGGCTCCGAGCGTCGGGTCGTCGCGCCCGCTCGGTCGGTCACCAAACATTTGTCCGCCGAGCCGACCCTCGATTGGACGTAGACATGCCGAAAAGGCTCATCCGGCACCTGGGTCGTCGACTTTTCAGCCAGCGGGCTCCGGCTAGCCGCCCATGCCGCTGCTAGGCCGATAACGGCCAGCAACACGGTGCTGCGAAAGGAAGGCCGTGACGAGGTGCTCGACAGGGATTTGCTCAAGAAGTCTGTTTGCTCTGAAATGCGACGCTAGTCTGAATTGCAATGGGTCTGAGCTGCAGCTCTGACGTAAATGCCGGGAAACCGTAATGCCGAGAAGTCCGTAGTGCCGAGAAGGCGAAGAGCTGGGCGGCTCCTGCCGATCAGCGAATGGCTTATGTTCAGATAGTTTATCACGTTCCCGCCATTTCGGAGGAGGTCGAGCAGCTCCTCCGCTTCCGCCGCCGGCAACTCACAGAAACGATTCAGGATGCCGATTTCACTGCCCTGGGTCTACCTTTCTTGCTCAGGGCTCCGTATACTGTTTTCCTCGTCGCCACGACCTACGAGGGATCCTGTGGGGGGCGCCTCCTGAGCACAAACCGGTGGATCGGCCCGGTCAGCGCATAGCCCTCCCCGCCATCGATTTTTAGTATGAGAATCAAACGAATTCTGGACGGACGGTACGAACTCTTGGAGCTGGTGGGCAAGGGCGGGCTCGGCACTGTCTATCGCGCCCATGACCACGAAGAAGGGAAAATCGTCGCGATCAAAATCGTGCCCCCTTCCGACGACTCCGGCCAAGACCGATTAATGCACGAGGCCAGGGTCATGGCCAATTTGCAAATCGACGGGGTCCCCAAATGGTACGCCTCCTTCATGGATCGAGGCATGGTGCATTTGGTCCAGGAATACATCCCGGGTTCCGCCCTAGATCAATGGCAGAAAGATCGCGGCGTGGAAGAAATCCTCAGCCTGTACCTGAAGCTGGCGGAAATCCTCAACCGCTTACATCAGCAGGCCATCGTGCACCGCGACCTCAAGGCCGACAACGTCTTGGTGGTGGGTGACGAGGAGCAGGGATACCATCCACGGCTCTTGGACCTCGGTTTGGCCGTGGATCCAAACACCAACGACTCCCTGACCGGCACCGGTTTCGTGGTCGGCACGATCGTTTACATGGCTCCCGAGCAGCTCACCGGCGACCCGATCACCGACAAGGCGGACGTCTACGCTCTCGGCCTGATGCTCTATGAAGCTTTGGTAGGCGAAACTCCGTGGCCCAGCCGATCGCCGATGAAGTTGATGATCGCAAAGGTAGAGCACTCCCTGCCCGTTGAGATCCACGCCCGCCTCGCAGGTCTTCAGGCCAACGGTCTCTCAGAGCTGGTGCCGAAAATGATCGATCGCAATCCAGAAGTCCGGCCGACCTGCCAGGAAGTGGTCGAGGGCCTGAAAACAGCGTCCGAAAGTCTCTCCTAATCGTCCTTAGGCCCCTTAAAAGCCCCCAGCCACGCCGTGAGACACTCGCCCTAGCCTGATAAGCTCAGGGCCATGAACCGACCTGCAACGCTTTCCGACACCGAGCTGCTGGAGCGCCTGATCAGCTTCGACTCCACCAGCTGTTATAGCAATCTACCAATTGCGAATTTCATCTGCGATTACCTCGACCGTCCGGGCATTCGGATCGAGCGCAACTACTCCGACGACCGCCAAAAAGTAAATCTGGTGGTGACCCTGGGCCCTGAAACGGATCCTACGACCCGCGCAGGCTTGATGCTCTCGGGCCACATGGATGTGGTTCCCGCAACCGAGCCCGAATGGCAGAGCGATCCGTTCGAGATGGTGCGCCGGGACGACCGCCTGGTGGGGCGAGGCACCTGCGACATGAAAGGCTTTGTGGCCCTGGCGATCAATACGGCGGCGAAGACCGAGGCCGACAAGCTGGCGGCGCCCTTGGCGTTGATCCTCACCTTCGACGAAGAGCTCGGCACTCTCGGCGCCCACCATTTCACCCAGACCTGGCCCGACGATCGTCCGCTACCCCGGCGGGGCATCATCGGTGAGCCCACCTCGTTGAAGGTCGTGCGGCTGCACAAGGGCCACGCCAAATCGGTCCTCACAGTGCGCGGCACCCCGTCCCACTCCGGATATCCCCATCTCGGCCACAATGCCATCGAAGCCGCCGGACGGGCGATTCTGGCTTTGGGCCGGCTCCGAGCCGAGCTGGAGAAAGAACGTAGCGAGCATTCCCAACACTTCGCGGAAGTGCCGTTCGTCGCCCTCAACGTCGCCACCATCCGAGGGGGCAGCGCAATCAACATCGTGCCGGACCGGTGTGTGATCGAACTCGGTTATCGGGTACTGCCGGGCATGACCATCGACACCTTCGGCACGCGCATCCACGAGGCCCTGGCAAAGGCCCTCGACGGCGAGGATTGGAGCCTCGAGCCTCTAAATCACAGCCCGCCGATGCTGTTGCCCGAGGGGCACGACCTTTATCGAGCGGCTTGCGAACTCCAAGGACAAAACGAAACCGTCAGCGCGTCCTACGCCACCGACGCCGGTTGGTTGCAGGAAAGCGGTTTTGAATGCCTGCTTTACGGGCCGGGCAACATCGGCGTGGCCCACAAACCCAACGAGTGGCTGCCGATCGCGGAGTTCGAGCAATGCTCCAAGGATCTAGAAGTCCTGGTCCATCGATTCTGTAATTGATTCGGTGGAACATACGTCGGGCAGAGTGCCGCGGGGAGACACGTGAACGGACAATTGATCGAAGCCGACCGGATTTGGACCGGCCAAACCTTTGAATCCGGCCCGGCCATTCGAATCGGCGCCGACGGCACGATTCTCGAAGTGGGTCACGGCCTCAAACAAGGCGACGACGAGGGTTTGGTGCGCCTGCCCGGCCGAGCCCTAATACCCGGTTTCGTCAACGCCCACTCCCACGCTTTTCAGCGTGGTCTGCGCGGGCGAGGGGAATGCTTTCCCCGCGGAGCCGGCAGCTTTTGGACCTGGCGCGAGGCCATGTACGAGCTGGTTGCATCCCTCGATGCCGACCGCTTTCGCAGCTTATGTGTCCAGGCGTTCCGCGAGATGCTGGCCGCCGGCATCACCACCGTCGGCGAATTTCACTATTTCCACCACCTTTCGGACGACACCGACTTCGCCGCCGACCAGCTCGTGTTGGAGGCCGCCCGCGAAGCGGGCATTCGAATCGTGTTGCTCTATGCCTTCTACCGCACCGGCGGTATCGGATCGCCCCTACAGGGTGGACAAATACGCTTCGCCACCCCGTCCCTGGACATCTATCGACGCCGATTGGACACCTTGGCCGAGCAGCTCGATGCCAAAACCCAAAGTCTGGGCATCGTCGCCCACTCGATCCGGGCGGTGGATCTCGACGAGCTGGAGGCCCTGCATCGCGAAGCCTGTGACCGGGGTTTGGTGTTTCACATGCACCTGGAAGAGCAGCGCCAAGAGATCGAAGCATGCCGTAAGGCCTACGGAAAAACCCCGATGGAAGTGGTTCTGGACCGGCTGGACCCAGCCGCGACTCCCACCACCGCCGTCCATTGCACCCACACGGAAGGCCCCAGCATGGAGCGCTACCTCGACCGTGGAGGGCAGGTGTGCATCTGCCCGCTGACGGAAGCCAATCTGGCGGACGGCATCGCCGACCTACCGACCATGAAAGACGGTATTCGTCACCATCAGATTTCGTTGGGATCGGATTCCAACGCTCGTATATCGATGCTCGAAGAAATGCGCTGGCTGGAATACGTGCAAAGACTGGCGTTGGAGCGGCGGGGTGTGGTCACCAATGCCGAAGGTCTGCTCGGCCCTAATCTACTCAACATCGCGACCCGGGCCGGCGCCCGTGCCCTCGGCCTGCGGGCCGGCTCGTTGACGCCGGGTTATCTGGCCGACCTACTGGCGATCGACCTCAACCACCCCTCTCTCGCTTTGGTGGAGGATGAGCACCTCTTAGACGGATGGATTCTCGGTGGCGCCGATGGCGCTGTGGATCGCGTCTGCGTAGGCGGCGTTTGGATGGATCCGGGCTGACGCTCTCGATCGGCCTTTCAGGCGAGGTGGCGATCGAGCACTTTGCGGATCGTACGTCCCAACTGGCTCGGACGGAATGGCTTCTCTAAGAACGGTGCCTCCGCTCCCACCTCCTCCGGCATTCGGGCCCTATCGGGGTAACCGGACATGAACACCCACCGGACATGGGGGCGACGCGGGCTCAGCTGACGGGCCAGCTCCGGACCTCCCATACGTGGCATCACCACGTCCGAAAGGATCAAATCCAGGCGACCCGTATGCTCTTCGCTGATCGTCAAGGCTTCGAGACCATCCCTGGCTTCCAGCACCGTATAACCCAAGTGGCGCAGAAATCCCGCGGTCAGCTCCCGCACACTGTCCTCATCTTCGACCAACAGCAGTGTCTCCATGCCGTCGTCTCCTTGACGATCCTGCTCGGCCTCGGCGGCTGCCGCTCGCTGACGGGAACTCAAATCAACCTCGGGAAAGACCACTTCGAATCGGGAGCCCTTGCCGATCTCGCTGCTCAGGCGCACGAAACCGGCATTTTGCCGCGCAATGCCGGAAACCGTCGACAATCCTAGGCCGGTTCCCTTGTCTTCGGCTTTGGTGGTGAAAAAAGGCTCGAAGATCTTTTGCTGCAGCTCCGCGGCAATGCCGGTGCCATCATCCTCGACCCGCAACACCGCCCACGGTCCGCGGAGCCTCTGGCCTTCCCGCTCCACCCACGGCTCCCGGTCGGTCTCCAACTTCAATATTCCGCCCTCGGGCATGGCATCGCGGGCGTTGAGGGCCAAATTCAGCAAGACTTGCTGAAGCTGCCCAGCATCGATGGAAATACCCAGATTTCCTTCGATCAGCCGAATCTCCACCCGAATCCACTCCCCAAGGGTGCGCTCGAGGAGAAAAAACGAATCCCGCACCAACTCGTTGAGGTCCAAATCGTCGGGTTTGCGTCGTCGCCGGCGGCTGTAGGTCAAGAGCTGACGGGTCAAGGCCCCCGCCTTATCCCCCACCTTGCGAATTTCCGACGCCAACATGAATTGTCGATCATCCGGCGATAGGGAACGTAATAAGAGATCGCTATAACCCTGTAGGGCGGTCAGCAGGTTGTTGAAGTCATGGGCGACACCGCTCACCAATTGTCCGACGGCTTCCAATTTTTGGGTCTGGCGCAGCTGCTCTTTGAGCATGCGATTCTCGGTGATTTCGAAGCCGTAACCCAATAACCACCGCAGCTCGCCCTGGGCTGCCGGGTCTTGGGCCGGCGTTCGGACATCGGCCGCGGGAGAGGCCATCGGTGGGGAAGGTGCCGGGGAAGGAGATACCGGGGGGGAGAAAACCGGGTTGAAAATGCGCAAGTAATGACGCTTCTCGCCGTCCGGACCCTCAACCTCCTCTTCGAAGCTGACCGATGAACGAGTTTCGATCGCCCTTTGCTGCCAATACTTTCGCTGCTTGGACGTCTCCGGCGAGCGGCCCCGGCGTTGGCAATATTGCTCGTCGGTGCGCCCGATCACCCATTGACGCAGCTCGTCGTCGGCCACCGAGGAGGCATTGACATAAATGAAGCGTAGATCTCGATCAAAAACCGCCACCTGCTCGGGAAAGCTGTCGAGCACTTCGCGGAAGGAGCATTCCGGACCGACCGCTGCCCTTTCTTCCAACGCACGGCTTTTTTTCAGCTCGGCCCGAAGGCGGGAAACCTCGGCCCGCAGCTCCTCGAGCTCCGTGTCGCTTGTGTGGGTCTTGGGCGCTTCAGAGGGGGGTCTCATCGGCTTTCCTTTCGCCGTCGAGTCTACCACCCAGCGGCTTCCCCTTCTGCAACGGTGTCATTCCCATGACGCCACCGGCCGCCAACTCAAGACCTCCGGGGGTCGATTTTTCTCAACCCGCACAGTGGCTTCGGCACGCCGGCTCTCACCTCGATACTTCGACGCCAGACGAACTTCTCGAATACCCGTTTTGGACGAAAACAGCACCGTGGAAACCACGCTGCCACCATCGATCTTCAAGGTCTCGGTACCCTGGTATTGGAAATCCTGGCGGATCTGAGACAAGGCGACCGCTGTGCCCGAGTCCAATAGGGCTTGGACGTGGAGATTGCGCTGATGGTCGCGAAAAATTGCCGTTCGACGCTGCAGATGAATGCCGAGAATCGCTCCAGCCGCCATCAGCAAGAGCACGATCACCAAAACCATGTAGAGCACGATCCCCCGCTCCCTGCGTGATCTCGAGGTCGGCCCACGGGCCCACCTCACCATGAAGTCTTACCTAGGAAAGGCAGCACGTCGCGGGGTTTGATCATCATGGTGACGGTCCGCACTTTGGGCTCCAAGACCTCTCGCTGACCCGCCGCCACCAAACCGGTCAGGTCGGCCGTTTCCTCGTGGGAGATCAACACCTCCAAAACCTCGGAGGCTCTGGGGTGGTTTCGCCACCGGAACAAGCTCACCTCTTTCAACACCACCCGCTGAGACTCGGGGGTATAGCTCGCTCCTTTATAAACCACCCGGCGCAGATCTCGTTTGACCAGCTCGTACACGATCGTTTTTCCCGAGAAGTGGCCGTTGATCTCCAGCGGCTCGTCCGCTCCGTCATTGAACACCCCACTCATGCCAAAGGGTATGTCGAAGGAATGGCTTCCGCGAACGTCCACGCGCAGTTGCTCAAATGCCAGATCCACCGACATATCTAAATTTCGTCGCCCGGAGTGGGCAATCCTGCGCTGGGTTTCGAGCACCAACTCGGCAGCGATGGCCATCGCCACCAAAGTCACGGTCATGGCGACCATCATTTCGAGAATGGTAAATCCACCGCGCGACCGCCCTCGGGAAGCCTTGGTCCACCGCCTCGCCCTGGTCGGTCGCGCAGCTGGGGTCCGCCGCGCCGCTGGGGTCAACTGCGCCAAAAGCGACTCTCCAGCACTTGGGAAAATTTCTGTTTGCCGAGCGAATATTTCGTCTCCAACCGCAAACGGTACAGGCCGGTGGGCAGCAATGGCTCGGTCTCGGCCCAAATGCTGAACGTGTCCACATCCTCAGGAACCAAAATCGGAACCAATTTCTGACGGACTTTCACATCGCTCCACAGGGGCTCGGTGGGATCCGGAACCCAAAACCCCCGCAGGGCCTCGTGGTGGGCTTCCAGGGCCCGCAAAGCTCCAATGTGGGCATTGAGCCGACGATCCACGGCCGCATATTGAGCCAAGATGGCGAGCATCGAAACCAAAGTCACCCCCAGCACCGCCAGCGCCACGACCGCTTCGAGCAGCGTGAAGCCGGCCGTACGTGAGCTTCGAGTCTCGCTTTCGAATCGCCCATTGACAGAGTCCATACCCCATTCTATCGGCATCCCGGCTTCAGCTCATCCATCTCCCGACAAACGTCGACTTGACAAGGATCCATTTCGTGAATACCATTGCATCCGGATAGGCGGATTAACACATTCCGCCACTCAACCTTCTTCCACTCAACCCTTATCGAGACCCGAGACACGAACCTTTGAGCCCTCGCCCCACCATTCTCGACCACGCTGCCTTACTCGCCGAAGGCACGCGCTGCCGGATCCTCCAATTGGTGGACGGCCATGAGCTGACGGTCACGGAGCTGTGCAACGTTTTACAGCTGCCACAGAGCACCGTCAGCCGTCACCTCAAGGTGCTGGCGGACGGTAATTGGGTGGAGTCGAGACGGGACGGCACCAGCAATCTCTACCGAATTCACCCACAGCTCGAAGATTCGGCGCGCAATCTCTGGGCGCTGTTTCGCAGCGAAATTGCCGAGTCCGTGCCCAGCCGCCAAGATCGTCACCGCCTTGAAAGCGTGCTGGCCCAACGCCGTTCTCGGTCGATGGAATTCTTTTCCGCCACCGCCGACCGTTGGGACCGCATGCGCGACGAGCTTTTCGGCCTGCGCTTTGATGCCGAAGCCTTCCTAGGATTGCTGGACCCCACGTGGGTGGTCGGCGATCTCGGCTGCGGTACCGGCCGAACCACCGAAATGTTGGCTCCTTTTGTCGCCAAGGTGCTTGCCGTCGACGGGTCCTCGGCCATGTTGGACGGGGCCCGTGCGCGCTTGGCCGGTTTGTCCAATGTGGTCATCAAAGAAGGCGACCTGGAAAACCTGCCGCTCACCGACCGCAGCTTGGACGTGGCGGTGATCCTGCTGACCCTGCACCACGTTCCGGATCCGCCGGCAGTGCTGAAAGAGGTCGCGCGGGTGCTCAAACCGAGCGGCCGCTTCCTATTGGTCGACATGCTTCCCCACGGCCACGAAGAGTACCGACTGGAGATGGGGCACGTCTGGCTCGGGTTCTCCGAAGAGAGAATCCAGCGAGAACTCCATGCAGTCGGCCTGTCTTCGATCCGCGTGCACGCCTTGCGTCCCGACCCCGAAACCAAGGGCCCGAGTCTCTTCGCCGCCACCTCGGCTCGACCCACGCTGCCCAGACCGGCCCAGGTAGAAGATTCGAATCCATTGCTTCAGACCGTACGAAACCATTGAGCCCCGGCTCATTCATCACCGATCAACCGTAGTTTCAGCAACGTTTCAACCATAGTTTCAAGAACACCGTGCTTCAAAACACCGTCAACTGCTAGGAGTCACACCATGGCCGTAGCCACCTCAACCGAAGTCCATCCGTTCGACGCCGCCAAAGCCGCCGGTCGCGAGCCGTTCAAAGTCGCCGACCTCAGCCTCGCCGAGCTCGGGCGCAAAGAAATCCGTCTCGCGGAGCACGAAATGCCCGGTTTGATGGCCATCCGCGAAAAATACGGCGACGAAAAACCCCTCGCCGGACACCGCGTCATGGGCAGCCTGCACATGACCGTGCAAACCGCGGTTTTGATCGAAACCCTGACCGCGCTCGGCGCCGATGTGCGCTGGGTCTCCTGCAACATCTTCTCCACCCAAGACACCGCCGCCGCAGCCGTGGCCGTGGGTCGCCCGGAGTCCGGTGGCACGGTGGACAATCCACGGGGTGTGCCGGTTTTCGCCTGGAAGGGTGAGACCCTGGAAGAGTATTGGTGGTGCACGGAAGAAGCCCTCTTCTGGCTCGACGGCTCCGGCCCGACCCTGATCGTCGACGACGGTGGTGACGCCACCCTGCTGATCCACAAAGGCGTGGAATTCGAGAAAACCGGCGTGGTACCCGCTTTCGACGCCGACAACGAGCCCGAAGAATGGGGCGTGATCCTCGAAACCCTGCGTCGCAACCTGACCGCCGACCCCAAGCGTTGGCACCGTTGCTCCGAGTCGATCAAGGGTGTTTCCGAGGAAACCACCACCGGCGTGCACCGCCTCTACCAAATGGAAGAGCAGGGCACTCTGCTCTTTCCGGCGATCAACGTCAACGACTCGGTCACCAAGTCGAAATTCGACAACATCTACGGCTGCCGCCACTCCCTGATCGACGGCTTGAATCGGGCGACGGACGTCATGATTTCGGGCAAAGTAGCCGTGGTCGCCGGTTTCGGCGAAGTCGGCAAGGGCTGCGTCCAAGCGCTGAAAGGTCAAGGCTGCCGCGTGATCGTCACCGAGATCGACCCGATCTGCGCCCTGCAAGCGGCGATGGAGGGTTATGAGGTGGCGACCATGGAAGATTACGTGGAAACCGCGGACATCTTCATCACCACCACCGGCAACTTCGACATCATCACCGCCGATCACATGCGTCGCATGAAGAATAAGGCGATCATCGGCAATATCGGTCACTTCGACAACGAAATCGACATGGCCGGCCTGAAGAAAACCCCGGGCATCGAGCACATCAACATCAAACCCCAATACGACGAGTGGGTTTTCGAAGACGGCAAGAGCATCTTGGTGCTCGCCGAAGGTCGCCTGCTCAACCTCGGTTGCGCCACCGGCCACCCGAGCTTTGTCATGTCCGCCTCGTTCACCAACCAGACCATCGCCCAGATTGAGCTGGCAAAGAACGCGGGAGAATACGAGAATCGAGTCTACATGCTGCCCAAGAAGCTCGACGAAGAGGTGGCCCGCCTGCACCTCGACCACCTCGGCGTCAAGCTCACCAAGCTGACCCAAGAGCAGGCCGACTACATCGGCGTGCCGGTAGACGGCCCCTACAAGCCCTCCCACTACCGCTATTGATCCCCGATCGACGGCATGAAGCCGTGCGACGGAGCAACCTTGAAACCGGCGAGCCTGTGCTCGCCGGTTTTTCTCTTGCCCTCTCGGCGGATTTCGACGCCTACGACAGCTCACAAGGCAGCGGGAAGATCAAAAAGAGAAAAACTTGCGCCAACCTGTCGAAGACTCCACGGCCCATTCGTCTCTTGAATGAATCCAACACAAGTCGGCCGAATCGAAGCATCTGCCGACCCTATCGACCCAACACATTGGAGATGACCATGGCGACTTATATGTTCCTGCTTTACAACGGTGCCAATGACTTTGACGGCGTCAGTCCCGAGGACATGCAAGGTGTGATCGAAAGATATCGGGCTTGGGGAGAGAGCCTCGAAAAGGCGGGCAAGTTGGTCGGTAGCGAAAAGCTGGTGGACGAGCAAGGCAGGGTCCTGCGCTCCGCCGACGGCAAGATTTCAGTGACCGACGGGCCGTTCAGCGAAACCAAAGAGCTGATCGGCGGATACTTTGCGATCACCGCGGAAAATTACGACGAAGCCGTGGAGCTGGCCAAGGGTTGCCCGCACCTCGATTTCGGCACCCTGGAAATCCGCGAAGTCGACGCCATGCACTAGACTTCTGATGTCTAGATGCCTAGATGCCTAGATGCCTAGATGTCTAGACGACCCAGCGGAGGGCGGGCAACGCCCGCTCTCTTCCCTCGACTCGCCTCGCGCAGATCTATCGTCAAAGAACATGACCCAAGAGACACCTCCTTCCCCCAGCGTCTCCCAATTGGTCGACCACCTCTTCAGACGGGAATCCGGACGCATGGTCGCTGCCCTGACCCGTTCCTTTGGGCCGGCCCACCTGGAGCTGGCGGAAGAGGTGGTGCAAGACGCTCTGCTCCAGGCCTTGCGTCGCTGGCCGTTTCACGGCGTGCCCGACCAGCCGGTAGCCTGGCTTTACCGCGTGGCTCGCAACCTCGCCTTTGATCAATTGCGTCGCCACACCCGCTTTCGCGGCAAAGAGGATGCCATTCGCCAGAGCCTCGAAGCGGCGGCCGGCAGCACCACTCCCACCGCCCATCTCGACGGCGAAATCACCGACGATCAGCTCAGATTGGTTTTTCTCTGCTGCCACCCGGAAATCACCCGGGAGGCTCGGGTAGCCCTGACCCTGAAAACCGTGATCGGACTCAGCGTCGGTGAAATAGCAGGCGCTTTCCTGAGCAAAGAAACCGCCGTGGCCCAAAGGATCACCCGGGCACAGCGCAAGATTCGCTCCGGTAATTTCCCCTTCGAGGTGCCGTCGCGCGACCAGCTGCCGACGCGCATGGACGCGGTCTTGGAAGTGCTCTATCTGGCCTTCAACGAAGGTTATAGCTCGTATCGAGGCGAGGATTTGGTGCGCGCCGACCTCTGTCACGAAGCCTTGCGCCTCGCTACTTGCCTAGCCGCTTCACCGATCACCGGCTTCCCGGTGGTGCACGCTTTGGTGTCGTTGATGTGCTTTCAAATCTCGCGCCTACCGGCACGGGTCGACGCCGACGGCGAGCTCGTGCGTCTCGATGAGCAGGATCGGACCCTTTGGGAACCGGCCTACGTGCGGCGTGGATTTGCCCACTTGGAAGCGGCCACCGGCGGCGCGACCCAAACCGTCTACCACCTGCAAGCGATCATCGCCGCCCATCATGCATCTGCGACCGGTCTCGACACCACGGATTGGGCGTCGATCGTGGGTTTCTACGATCAGCTCATCGACCTGCAACCGTCCCCGATCATCGCTTTGAATCGAGCGGTTGCCGTCGCCCACCTGCGGGGACCCGAGGCCGGTCTACAAGCGATCGACGAAATTCGTGATCACCCTTCGGTCGTCGACTACTACCTCTTGGGCGCCACACAGGGCGAGCTTTTGACTCGATTGGACCAGCACTTTCAAGCCGCGGAGGCCTTCAAATCCGCCCTCGCCTGCCCCTGCTCCGCCCCCGAACGACGGTTTCTCGAGCGGCGTTTGAGGCAGAGTGAGCAGCAATGGAAGGCGGTCGCCAATTGACCGCCCTCATGTATCAGGTGCCGATCGGGGCTGTCTAAAAGGCCCTTGGTTCGACCTCTCCGCGGATCAAGGCACGACTCTCGACCAACTGCTCAAATCTTCGGACTCGAAACCGTCGGCAAATAGCTCGCCGAAGTCCACGGTCACCGAATATCCGCAGCCGTCGTAAACGTTGAACATGGTTTGCAAGTCCGCCGAGGAATAACCCAGATCGGTCGCCGCATCCATTACCGCCTGGGCGGCTTGCTCTTGGTTGGTATTGCCGCCGGTCCGGCCGAGGCCTTCCCAATGTGCAGAATCCGCCTTCGGCGCGCCGATTTGCTCGTAGATATCGATATTGCACGAAGACCAGAATTGGCCATCGGAGTGGATGCTGCCGGTGAGGTTCGCCGGATAGGTCCGGGTATCGTTCCAATTGGTCACCCGACCACCCCAAAACGGATTATGGCCGTCCCAGCTGAACGTCCAATTGTATTGGGGATCTGCCGGTTCCCACTGACCGCCAAAACCGCGGCTGTAGGCCACCGCGGCATAGTCGCCGACGCCCTCGCTCAGCCCTTGGTTTTGTGACAAGCCACCCGAGGTCACCCAATCGTGCAAACCGTGGCCGAGCTCGTGGATCACCACGTCGGCATCTTCGGCGTCGTCCACGCCACCTTCACCGAAGCGCAACCGACCGGTACCGCTGCTGTATGAAGAATTGTCGGCACCGCTGAAACCGGACGGGTCGAATCGAACGCCGGTCGCGTATTGGTACGGGCGAATGTCCAAACCCAGCAGCACGTTCAAATAACGCATATAAGTATCGATGTGGTAGTAGGTATTCACGGCCTCAAAGGCATCCGCCTCGCGGGTAAAATCCCAGGTGGAGCTATTTTGGGAGAAATCGCCATTAAATGGACTATCCCAATCCACCAGCTCGGCCCACGGACCCACGAAGGTGAAAGTCCCGGAGCTTTCGGTGATGTCGAGCAGGCTGATCATCGGCGACTCGGCCGTCATCTCGGCGGTGTCCGCATCGCTGCCGTCGGTAAAACCGGAATCGCCATACGACGCCGTGGCAGACGACAACGGGTCCGGCAGGAAAGCACGGCCCGAGCCGGTGGCATAAAAGTTGGTGTCCACCGCTCGCGCCACCTCACCGGTCGTGGCATGCACCAGGATCTTCCAACCGTGCAGCGGTCCGTCACCTCGGAAGTCCACCTCATGGGCCAAGTAGCTGCGTCCATTGAGTACGTCAACGGTGGGACCGGTTAGCAGGCCGGCGGTCAGCCGCGCTTCAAGGCCCGTGCTCAGGCCAACCCCCAAATAGGTCAGCGCGGCTTCCTCAGCGGCGGCGGCGTCGACCTGGGCCAGGTTTTGCGCTTCGGCCGGCAAGGCAGCCCGGACCCGATAGGCGCTGGCCACAGTGCGAACCTCGCCGTCACGGTTGAAGGTCACGGCAATCTCACCGCGGTAAACGGGAATGTCGCCAACGAATTGATGAAAACGTACGGTCGTGCCGCTCAGGCCCTCACGCACGGCATGCAAGCGTAAATCGTGGGTTTGGGGATCCCGAAGCCCTAGCCGGGAGGCGTGATCGCCCAAGAATTGGCGGGCCATCTGCTCCGGAGAGCCGGGGTCGACGGCATAGCGCAGATTGCCCATGGCCACCACAGCGCCCGTGGCGAGATCGATGTGCTCCGAGCCTCGACGCATGAGCTTTTGCTCAGATCGAGCGGCCTTTTCAAGGCTGTGGGTATCGGGCAGCTTCTTGGCTTGAGCAGGATTTACCGCCAAAACCGACAGGGTCACCAAAGACACGGCCATCAAGGCCGTGGGAGTCGAAGCACGTGCAAACATAACCATCTCCTAAAAAGATCGACTGAGGACTGGGTCGCGGACGTGTGCCACAGACCCCGAAATCCTCGATTCCATGAATTCAAAACACTCTCTCTCCTACAAGCGCGACATTCAGCGCCGAGATCCGCGGACCTTCCCAAAGGTAGACTTATATACTTATCCCTTCCAGCCCCGTCCCGTCCCTCTTTTCGACCCTGGAAATACCGATGCTGCCCACCCACAGAGTTTTGAACCAATGCCCCCCTCTCGGCGACGTTGATCTCTTAGAGCAGGACCCTGCTCTTTTTGAGGGTTTGGCTCGATTCGACGCGGATTGGGCTGTGGACGAAATTCGACAGCTCGGAAAACTCGCAGGGCAGGCGAGAATCCGCGAACTCGGCCGGCTCGCCAACCGCCATTCACCCGAGCTTCACACCCATGATCGGTTCGGCCACCGGATCGATCATGTGGAATTTCATCCCGCCTGGCATGAGTTGATGTCGATCGGCGTGCGGGCCGAGATTCACTCCCTGCCCTGGACTCATGCCAAATTTGGAGCCCATGTGGCGCGGGTGGCCAAACACTACCTATTCACCCAGGCGGAGGCCGGGGTGCTCTGCCCGCTCACCATGACCTTCTCGGCGGTGCCGGCCCTCCGACACGAACCCGCCGTCGCGGAGGCCTGGATCCCGCACCTCACCTCCACGAGCTACGACCCGCGATCCCTACCCACCGGCGCCAAGCACGGGGCCTTGATGGGCATGGCGATGACCGAAAAACAAGGCGGATCCGACGTGCGGGCCAATACCACCCGCGCCGTGGTCGCGGGCAAGGACATCTACAGGCTGACCGGTCACAAATGGTTCTGCTCGGCCCCCATGTGCGACGGATTCTTGACCCTGGCCCAAACCGACCGGGGTTTGACTTGTTTCTTGGTGCCCCGCCTTCTCGACGACGGCAGCCGCAATACCTTCTTGATCCAACGGCTGAAAGACAAGCTCGGCAATCGCTCCAACGCCTCCAGTGAAATCGAATACCACGACACCTGGGCCCAGCGCATCGGCGACGAAGGACGCGGCATCGCCACCATCCTCGACATGGTCTCCCACACCCGCCTCGATTGCGTCTCCGGATCCGCGGGCCTGATGCGCCAAGCGCTTTGCCGAGCCTTGCATCACACCAGCCACCGCCACGCTTTCGGCAGCCGCCTGAGGGAGCAACCGTTGATGATCTCGGTGCTCACCGACCTGGCCTTGGAAAGCGAAGCCGCCACCGTGCTGATGTTGCGCCTCGCCCACGCCTACGACTCCGACTCACCGCAGGAGCAGGCCTTCCGCCGGGTGGCGACGGCGATCGCCAAATATTGGGTCTGCAAACGGGGCATCGCCGCCGTGGCCGAGGCCATGGAGTGCCTGGGGGGCAACGGCTATGTGGAAGACTCCATGCTTCCCCGGTTATACCGTGAGATGCCCGTCAACTCGATTTGGGAAGGCTCGGGCAACGTCATGTGTCTCGACGTCTTGCGCGCATTGGGACGTCAGCCCGATACGGCCGCAGCCTTGATGGCCGAAATCTCTTGCGCGTCGGCCATGGATCCTCGGCTCGACCGCGAAATTGGCCTGCTCAAGGCTCAGCTCACCACCGGTCGACCACCCCACCCTGCGGCTGCCCGGGGCTGGGTCGAACGTCTGGCGATCACCCTTCAAGCCAGCCTGCTGCTGCGTTTCAGCCCACCCTTCGTGGCCCAAGCCTTTCTCGACGCTCGGCTGGGAGAAGATCGTGGTTTTTGCTTCGGTGCGACCGCCGCGCCCGCGGATGCGCACAAGATCTTGGACCGCGCCTGGCGAGAGGAATAGGCCGTTTCGCAATCCGTCAAACCCTTCGACTGGGCTCAGGGATCGGGTATCATTCGCCCATGCAAAAAAGTCTTCACGTAGGGATCGCAGCGGTGCTCGGCTGCTTGCTCTCGGCGTGCGCAGCCACCGACCGAGCGGCTCCAACACCGCACAACGAGGGCCCACCCGAGGCGGTGGCGGCGTTGGGGCGTTTGGAGCCCGGTGACGGCATCGTGGAGGTCGGAGCACCGCCCGGAGATCGGATCCACGAGCTGCGAGTTCGCGAGGGTCAGGACGTCGACCAGGGCGAGGTGCTGGCCCGTCTCGAAAGCTTCGCCGAGCGTTCGGCCGCTCGCCAAGCCGCCGAGGCCCGGGTGACCGAGAGTCGCAAGCGCCTGGAGCGCAACATCAAGCTTCGACCGGCGGCGATCGCGACCCGGAGGACCACTCTCGATCGCGCGGCAGCCGGCCTCAAGCTGGCGCAAAGTGACCTCATCCGGACCCGGGCGTTGGTGGAGGAAGAGGTCGTGCCGGCCCGGGATCTGGAGCACCAACAAACGGTGGTCGACCAAGCCCACGCCGAGCTTGCCAACGCCCAAGCCGCTTTGGATCAAGAGTCTATGGAACGGCGGCTGGCGATCACCGAGGCCCGCGCCCAATTGGCCACCGCCGAGTCGACACTGGCACAGACCACGGCTCTGCTGGAGCAGAGCGAGTTGCGAGCTCCCATGGCGGGAAGGATTCTCGACATCCGAGCCTGGGAGGGCGAGGCCACGGATCGGGCGCCGATTCTCAGTCTCGGGGCCGTCCAACGCATGATGGCCGTGGCCGAGGTCTATGAAACCGATGTCCGATTTGTCGAACTCGGTCAAAAGGCGACCATCTCCAGTCCGGCCCTTCCGGCCCCACTCACCGGCCGAGTCGAGCAAATCGCCGATCTGATCCAGCGCAACGAGGTCTACGATACCGATCCCCGCAGCGACACGGATGCCAGGGTCGTCGAAATGCGGATCCTGCTCGACCAACCCGAAATCGCCGACGATTTCGTGCATTTGCAAGTGGACGTTCTTATCGAAACGGCCCTTATCGACACGGGCGGCAAGACCGACCCCTGAGGGCTGATCATGGCCGTCCACCTACCCTGGAACGACCTTAAACATCGCCGAGCACGGACCGCCGCCGCCCTTGCCGGGGTCGTGGTCGCCATCGTTTTGCTCTACATGCAGCTCGGCTTCTACGACGCATGCCGAATCTCCTCCATGCGAGTCCTGGACTTGATGGATTTCGAGTTCGCCATCACCTCGTCCAGGTATAGCTACATCCTCGAGTCCCACCACTTCGCTCAGGATCTCTTGCAACGTGCGGACGCCGTCGAAGGGGTCGCCGGCGTGTCGCCCGTGGGCATTGCGCCGGCCACCTGGCGCAATCCGGAAACCGGCCGTTCCTACGACACTCTGGCGGTGGGTCTCGAACCGCAGAAGGCCCGCCTGCGCTCGGCCGAGGCCAATGCACAGCTCGGCGTGCTGCACAAATTGGATACGGTGCTCTTCGATCGAGCTTCCCATCCGATTCTCGGCGAAAATCCCCCGGGCACGATCTCCGAAATGGCCCGTCGACGTTTGACGGTGGCAGGAGAGTTCTCGTGGGGAGCGGGATTCACGGCCCAAGGCATCGTGCTCACCAGCCGCCAAACCTTCGACCGTCTGTTTGCGGCGGGTCGCGGCCGACAGCTTCAAGTGGGATTGATCCATCTCGAGACGACCGCTGATCCGGAGTGGGTGCGCGCCGAACTCCAAAAACGCCTGCCGGAAGGGGTCACCGTTTGGACCCGCTCTCAAATCAAAGCTCAGGATCGACGCTTCTTCATGCGAGAGCGCCCGATCGGTTTGATGTTCACCTCCGGCGTGGTGGTCGCCCTGTGGGTCGGGGCGATGATCTTGTTTCAAATCCTGGCCTCGGAGGTCACCAGCCGGCGCTCGGAGCTGGCCACCCTACAAGCCCTCGGCTTCAGCCGCCGGAAAGTCCATTGGCTGATCACCGAGCAAGGCTTGCTCTACGCTCTCTTGGCCTACGTGCCGGCCACCTTGATCACACTTGTTTTGTTCAAAGGCGTTCGAGATCTGACCCGCCTGCCCGTGGACCTGGGCTTTGGGCTCGCCGGTCTGGTGCTCGTCCTGAGCCTGATCATGTGCTGTTTGGGCGCCGTTCCCGCCGGCCGACGGGTTTGCTCGGCCGATCCCGCGGAGCTCTTTTGAGGCCCTTCGACCCATGAGATCCGGCACGGCCCTCGCCCTTGCCTGGCGGTCGTTGACCCATGATCGTCGGCGCTTCGTCGCCGCCGTGGCCGGCATTGCCTTCGCGGTTCTGCTGATGATCGTCGAACTCGGCTTCCTATTCGCGGTTTACGACAGCTCCACCCTATGGATCGACGCCTTTGACGCCGACTTGATCATGGTCAGCCGTCATAAGGACGATATGAATCCGCCCAACCCTTTTCCACGGGAACGCCTGAGCCAAAGCTTGGCGATCCCCGGGGTCACCTCGGCTCACCCGATCTACTTCGAGCGCATCGGCAAATGGTCGAGCAGTGGCCTCGCCCAGCGGAATCTGATCCGGGTGGTCGCATTCGATCCCGCAACCCAAGTTTTCAAGGACCCGGAGCTGGCCACCAAGGGGCGGCTCTTGACCCGCCTCGACACCGCCTTGGTCGATCGCAAGCTCAGAGACTCCTACGGCGGCCTCTTCGCCGGGGTCGAGGGGGAGCTGCAAGATCGTAAGCTGCTGGTGATCGACGACTTCGCCGTCGGCCCCGACCTCCAGCTCAACGCCACCCTGGTGACCAGCCACCTGACCTTTCGCCGCTGCTTCAGAGCTACGGGCGGGCGCGGAACCGACAGCCCGAGCCGCGGCGCCGCCGGAGCATCAGACCCATTGGACCGGGTCGAATTTGGATTGCTCAAGGTAGCTGCGGGGCATTCCCCAAAAAACGTGGCGCAGGCTCTGTCAGCACGTTTGCTCGACGACGTGGTGATCTTGACCCCTGCCGCCCTCAAAGCCGAAATTCACGGATTCTGGACCCGCAACCAACCGGTCGGCGGTGTCTTTGGTATCGGCCTGACGGTGGGTTTCGTGATCGGATTGATCGTTTGTTATCAAGTGCTGTTCACCGATGTGGTCGACCAATTGCCCCAATTCTCAACCCTCAAGGCCATGGGTTATCCCGGCTCTTTCCTCATCCGCTTGGCTTGGCATCAGGGATTGATCATGGCGGTCTGCGCTCTCGGGGTCGGGTTGCCGATCGGCGGATTGGCCTTTTGGGCCCTCGAAGATCTCACCGGCCTGGTATTTCGCATGACTACGTTCCGGATGGCTTGCGTGGCCGTGGCCACGGTATTGATGTGTGGAGTTGCCGGACGTTTGGCGATCCGTAAGGCCCTGGCGGCCGATCCAGCGGAGGTTTTCTAACATGACCGAGCGTTTTCTCAGCCTGCCCACCGACGAGCAGGTCGTGTCGGCCGAATCCGTTAGCCACGACTTCGGCTCCGCCGACCTACCTATGCCCGTGCTCTTCAATGTCTACTTCCATCTCGAGCCGGGAGAAATCGTGCTCATGACCGGTCCGTCAGGGTCCGGCAAAACGACCCTGCTGACCTTGATCGGCGCCCTTCGATCCCTCCAAAGCGGCAACCTCAAAGTCTTGGGGCGGCAGCTCAAGGGGCTCGATGAGCAGGGCCGAGTAGAGATCCGACGACGTCTCGGATTCATCTTTCAGGCCCACAACCTATTTGAGTCTCTGACCGCCCTACAAAACGTAAGGCTGGCTCTGGAGCTGCACGGCGGCACTCGCCAAGAGGTCGAACGCAGGGCCAAAGAAATGCTCGGTGCCGTGGGCCTCGGCGACCGCATGGGCCACAAACCCGAGGCCCTTTCCGGCGGCCAACGCCAGCGGGTCGCGGTGGCCCGAGCCCTCGCCCACCGACCGGGATTGATCCTCGCCGACGAGCCGACCGCCGCGCTCGACGCGGAGACCGGCCGACAGGTGATCGAACTGTTGCAACAGCTGGCCCACGAGCAAAAAACCTCCACCCTGCTGGTGACCCACGACAACCGCATCCTCGACGTGGCGGACCGGATCGTCAACATGGTCGATGGTCGAATCGTCTCGGATATTCGGGTGGGTGAATCCTTGGAGATCTGCGAGTTCCTGTCCAAGGTTCCAGCCTTTGCCGCACACAGCCCGGGCGGCCTGACGGAAATTGCCGAACAAATGCGCCGACGCGCCTTCGGGCCCGGCGAGGTGATCTTCCGCGAAGGGGAAACCGGTCACGGATTTTTCATCATTCGCTCGGGAGCCGTGCGCATCATCGACGACCCCGAGGGACTCGAGCTAGCTGTTCTCGAATCGGGTCAATTTTTCGGTGAAATGGCCTTGATGACCGGCCAACCCCGCAACGCAACAGCCATCGCGGCAGGTCACACCGAGCTGCTTTTCCTGGCCAAAGAGGAATTCCAACGCGCGGTCGATCGAGAGAAAAGCTTCCGAGATCAGCTGCTTCAGGTCTTCTCCACTCGCCACTGACCCGCCCAGCGGAACGAGAACCAAACCGCCCCGCTCCCGCCTTGTTTCGAAAAGCTCCGGCGTTATACTTCTTGTTGAACACCGCCGGCATGGGTGTCGTTCGGTGACAAATCTAAGTTGCCGGGCAGAAATCGACCTTTCCGTCATTGCTCTCCCCGACCTCGAGCGATACTTCTGCCCCGCCCTTTCGTGCCACGGAGCTTTGTTATGAGCCTCGCCGACAAAAGAATATTGATGGCCGAGGACAACCCCGTGAGCGCCATGATCCTCGGCGATATGCTCACCGCCTTAGGTTGTCGGGTAGCGTCCGCGGCCGATGGTCAAGAGGCCCTTGAGCAGCTGGAGCAGAAACCTGTCGACCTGATCTTGATGGACTGCCGAATGCCCAATCTCGACGGCTATCAAGCCACCCTGCGTATTCGGGCGGATCCGCGCTTCGCCAACCTGCCGATCATTGCGGTAACCGCCGAGCAGGGAGAGCAGCTGCAACAGTGTTTGGACGTGGGCATGAACCACGTCCTAACCAAACCCGTTGGGTTGGAAGACCTGCGCATTGCCCTCAAAAAATGGCTGGCCGACCACGGCCAGACCGCAAAGCAAGACCCCCCTACCGACAATAGCGACCGTAGCCACGTAAGCCGCACAGTCTTCGCTGAGGAAAGCGGAATCGTTTTCCCCTAGTCCGCCAAGCTCGGCTCTTTCAAGCCGACTTTTTTCATCGCCTGGGCTCTGTGAAGTCCCGCACCCGCCGATAGCCAGGCGTCTCGTACTCTGCATTCAAGATCAGATCCCGGTAGTCCAACTTGCCCAGATCAATGGCTCGCTTCAGTTTGTCGAGATCCCCTTCTCCGAGGAAAAGAGCGCAGCGAAGCTCCCGATCTCCCAGTCGACTATCCGCCATGAGCTTCATAGCGATCTCTTGAAACTCGGCGGAGAAGTCTTCTCGGACCCAATCTTTCAACTCTTGCGGCAGAGATCGTGGTGCCTGACGGAGTTCGGGTAGGCCTTCGATCTCGGTGCTGCTATGCGTTCGAGAACGTAACCCTACCGCCAGCAAGTAAATGAGGACCACTAAGGCGACGATGAGACTCGCTGTTGCCACGGGTGGGCTCCTTTCTTCTGCAGCTTGTCGCTCAACACACGATGCCGACTCTGCTGTGCACACGCCCCAGGTTGAGCAGTCCGGAAGATTCAATCAGAACCCTTCGAATGAAAGGCTTTGCATGAATTTGCAAACCTCACCTAGAAGGTTAAGACTCACAAAGCGTGTTAGATTTCCCCTTCTACAGCCGCTTGCCAACCCTAAGATCGCGAGCTTTGCTCCAGAGGAACCCTTTCATGCAGAAAAGATCGATCATCAGAAACTTATCCCTACACCTTCTAGCAATCCTATTTATAACAAGTTACTGCGTTACCGGGACAGGTGCCTATGGCCAACACTTGATCGATATGGATCAGGACTTTGAGGGCCTAGAGATCACGGCCCTCGCTGCCCATGCAAATATTTCCCTGACTCAGGGAAGCAACAACGGCCTGAGTAGCGGCGACCTCAACAACGACGGATTTGCTGATTTGGTGATCGGCGCCGGCGGTCGAGTTGAGCCCACCGTGTTGATACCCGGCGAGGTCTTCATCAAATTCGGGCCCTTCGACCCTTGTGGCACGGTGGATATGACCGAGCCCAGCGATCTCGACATCAAAATCATCGGCGCCGACCCGGAAGACGCGCTCGGCCGGTCGACCTTGGTGTCGGACGTCAACGGTGACGGCATCGCAGATTTGATCGTCAGCGGCCTGTTGGCAGACGGGCCGGCCAACGGCCGGGTCAATACCGGTGAGATCTATGTATTCTTCGGCCCTCTTTCCGCCGGCACTCTCGACATCAACGTAGACGCCGATTGGACCCTCTACGGCGCCGAAGATCACGAGCCCCTTGGCGCGGACATGGCAACGGGTGATCTCAACGACGATGGCCGGCCCGATCTGGTGATCGGCGCTCCCGGCTCCTCGAATGCCAACCTCGGCCGAGCCCATATCTTTTTCGGCCCCTTGGCCGCCGGCTCCCAGGACCTGGCCATCCAATCCGCCGATGTGGTCGTTGAAGGCAGCCTAGATGGCGACGAATTGGGCTTCTCCCTAGGAGTGGCGGACTTGAGCGGCGACGGCAAGGACGATTTGGTGGTCGGAGCCATAGGCTCCCTCACGATCTCTCGCGGCGAGGCCTACACTTTCTTCGGTCCCTTCACCGGTGGCACGACCCTCGATCGCAGCGATGCCGACGTCGTGGTCTACGGTACCGGCAATGTCCAAAGCTTCGGCCAAGGGTTGGACATCGGCGATTTGGACAACGACGGCCAAGCCGATCTGGCGATCGCTTCCGGTTATGTAGTAAATCCAATAACTTCTGAGGTCACGGGCGCTGCCACGGTGCTCTTCGGTCCCCTGAGCACCGGCACGACCGTCGCCTGGAATCAGACGGATCTGACCGTCTACCTAAGCGAGAAGGGACAAATCCACGACCTGACCGTGGGTGACGTCAGCGGTGACGGTATCGATGATCTCGCCCTGGGGGCACCGACCAAAAGCCCCAATGGCCGAGGCACTGCCGGTGAGGTGGAGATCGCCTTCGGCCCGCTGGCCACCGGCGTGCTCAACCTCGCCACCAGCCCCGCGGACCTCCGGATTATCGGCAAAACCCAAGCCGGCCAGCTCGGCCGCGGCATGACCCTCGCCGACTTGACCGGTGACGGCGACTTGGATCTCACCATCTCAGCCTCTTTCCATGCCCCGATCGCAGGCACCAACGGCGAGGTTTATATCTATGACGGCCCGGTCGGTTTCCGGGTCGATGCCGGCGCCGTGCCGGCCTGCGTGACCTCCAGCCCACTGACCGTCGCCGGCAGCATCAGCAGCGGCCAGACGATCGATCAGATCGATGCGTTGATCAACGGCAACACGGCCGGCACCGTCTGCCTCGGATGCGGTGTGGACCCGAGCTTCTCTTTCGACTTTCCCTTGGCCGCGTGTGACAACGTGATGCGCTTCCGGGCTGTGGACGATAGCGGCCAAGTCGGCGTGTCCACCCGCAAAACCCGCCTCGACGGTGATGGCCCCGTGTTCGAAGCCTGCGAAGACATCGAAATCGAGGTGGCCGAAGGAATCAACGGCACCACCGTGCCGTTCAATACCGACCCGGTGGACGCCTGCGACGGTTCATTGCCTTCCTCCTGCACCTACGCTTCCGGCTCGTTCTTCCCGCTCGGCGTGACCGAGGTCTCCTGCGACAGCACCGACACCTGCGGCAACCCATCCACTTGTGATTTCCGGGTGATCGTTGAAACCGAGACCTTCGACAACACGGAATGCCGAGTCGATGACTTTTCACAATCCCCAACCGCGATTTGGACCCTCGATCAGGTGGGCGACGCCGGCACCGACCCGATGGACACAGGGGCTTCGGCGGTAGGCGGAGAGCTGCATCTCAAGGGCACGGGCAGCTCCCTCTACGACGATCCACAAGATCACACGACGTTTTTCCACCAGAGTGTGACCGGCGACTTCTTTGTCGAAACCGAGATCACCTCCATTCCCGTCGACCTCGGCGGCCAATACCGTAAGGGTGGTGTGATGGTCCGCGCTGGGCTCGAAGACGACGCGCCGAGGGTCATGGTTCAGCTGATTCCCCACTTCCCTCAAGGGTCGGGCGATACCATGGCGATTCAATTTCACTATCGCGACGAGCTCGGCCAGGCCTTTGAGCTGGGCAGCACGGTTCAGAACATCAGCTTGCCCGTGCGGGTGGGCATCTCTCGGCGCGGTGACGACTTGACGGTTTATTTCGCCCGCGACGGTCAACCGTGGGTCCAACCCGCCGGTGGTTTCGGCAGCGGTGAGGTGACCCTGAACCTCGGCCCCGATGCCCTGGTGGGTCTCAATGTCACCTCCTACGACCCTCAACAGCCTTTCACCATGGGATTCAATGAGGCATCGATTTGCCAACCGAATGACGTCGACCCGGGACCGGTGACGGTCGGTTGCAATGCCCAAGACCCGGTAGACGTGATCTACCTGCTGGATATGTCCGGCAGCATGGCCCGTGTCTTTGACGGCAGCTCCAAGCTCGAAGCGTCTCGACAGGCAATCCATCGCTTGAACGACACCTTCAGCACGTTGGTGGACGGCAGCCAAGGGGCTCTGATCACCTACTCACTGGACCAATTTGAAACCGATCCCGCCGAAGCCACCCAGGTGGTGTCGTCCTTCGCCGACTTCGCGACCGTCAGCTCAGCGCTAGATGGCCTCAACTTCAACGCGGTAGCGCCTTTGGACGCCTCGCCCACGGCTCTGGCTTTGGCGGCGGCCAAACAGCTGTTGCAAACGGCCGGCAATCCGGCCCACCGGCAGGTCCTGATCTGGTTCACCGACAACCTTCCGAACGTCGACGACCAGCTCAACGGCGGCACAGTTTACAAAGAAGCGGAAGTGCGGGCTTTGAGCATCCTCAACGGCACCGGTGGCTTCCTGCCCCGTGGCGAAGTGGCGTGGCTAGGCAATGAAAACTTCCTGCCCGACGGCACCAAGGTCTACGACGGCGAAGTCTTGGCCGACGCCATGGCCGGAATCGAATTCTTGCTCGAAGCCTTCCCCACCACCCTTATCTTGAGCGCAGTGCCGAGGGACGACGGCTCGTCGACACCGGTGATTTCCGAGGAGCTGCTCGACTACGCCGCCCTGCAAAGCGGTGGAGCGGTGTTCGGCGGCACGGATTCTGATCAGTTGATCGCGGCCATGTCCGACCTGCTCGCGGAGGCCTACTGCAATATTGAGGGCGGCGCGAGCGTCAGCGGAGGGATCTGGCGTGACATCGACGGTGACGGCACCCGGGACAGCGGCGAAAACGGGGTCTACGGCGTGACCGTGGAACTCGTCGACAACACCCAAACCGTGCTGGCATCTGCGGCCACGGGATCGTCGGGCACCTATCAATTCATCGACATTCCGGTCGGCAGCTACGATATCCGGATCGAACCGACGAGCTTGCCGTCGGAGCTGACCATTCCCACTTTCGACCCCGATGGCGTGGGTTCCGCGGATGTCTTCGCCGTGACCTTGGCTGCCTTCGACGCGATCACCGACGGGGATTTCGGTTATGCCGAAACCACCCCGAACACCCAACCGCTGACCGCCTGCGTGGATGACGACTTCAACGACGGCATCTTGGAGGCGGATTGGCGTTCTACCTATTTGGGCAATGCCGATCAAGGTACGGCGGACGAGTCGAACGGCACGCTCAAGCTCTCGGGTGACGGCACCACCCTGTTCGGCGCCTCCGACAACGGCCATTACCTCTACCGCCACGTCAACGGCGACTTCCGAGCCGAGCTCGACGTCGTCGGCTTCCCGGTAGACCAAGGCGGCGCCTATCGCAAAGCCGGGTTGATGGTCCGCGACGGATTCGGCAGCGCCGCCCCCAGGGTCATGGTGCAATTCGTGCCCCATTGGGCCGGCGGCAGCAACACGGCGTTGCAATTCGGTTACCGTGCCACCGCGGGCACGTCCGACGCCTTATTGGCCTCCAATGTCGACAACGTGGCGCTGCCGGCTCGGCTCGCCATCGAGCGTCAAGGCAACGTGTTCACAGTCGAATATTCAACCGACGGCGGCACCACGTGGATTCAGCCCTCGGGCCAAGCGGGCGGCTCCATCTCCTTGACCATGAGCTCGATTCTGTCGGTCGGCCTCGACACGGTGTCGTACGACGCCCAGATCGAGCTGACCGCCGAGTTCGACGATTGGAGCCTTTGCCCCTTGGCACCCTAATCGGGAGTTCTTAGATTCTCAGTTCGCCGGCTCGAGCCCATGCCCGAGCCGGTTTTTTCATGCACCGAAAGATCAGTCTCAATCAAAGTGAGTGCCTCCGGCGCCGAGCGGGAGAGGTAGAGGGAAAGGCCGATCGGCGCTACCAAGGACGGCAACAACAACAAGACTTGCACCGGAGCCCAAAGCAGGTCCACCGCACCGCTCTCAGAAAAGATGATCGCTGCTGCGCCCAACCACACCCAGGGCAAATGCTCTCGGGCGGTCGCCCGCCGAGCCCAAGACAAAGCCAAGGTGCCGCAGATCACGGGCAGGAAAATCACCAGGCTATGGCTCCACAGCACCGGCATGGCCAAGATACCCAAAAGACAGAGGAGGTGGATGTCGAGGGGATGACGGCTTTCGCCTCGCCGCACCCCATCGAGGAACCGACGCCCAAGCACCCACGCCAGCGAGCAGGCAACACCGGTTGTGGCCACAAGAACCGCCAGGGGTGAAACCTCGAAGCCGAGAAGCTTCAGGATCCGATCGATCGAACCGGCTCGAATATCCGTCAGCGCGCTGGGGCTGGCAGAGAGCATCTCGAATAGGTAGGGAGAGGGTAGGTTGAGCGATAGGCCAACCACGCCGGCCGTGACCGAGGCCCAAAGCCAAGGCCGATGCTCGGCGACCCACCCTGCCACGGCCAGGACAGCTACGGCAGGCAGAGCAAAGGGTTTGATCAAGGCGGAGATGGCCAAAAACAAGCCGGCGACGACCGGCCGTGACTCCAAGACCTTCAGAGCCTCCAGCAAGAGGGCGATGGCGATGAACGACGCATTGGCCGTCGCCAACCCCAGCTCGACGCCGGTCGATACGACCAACAGCCCGGCGGCAATCCACCACGGGCGCCAAGAATCCGGTGGCGAGGAGCCGAAACGACGCCACCAACGAACCCCGTGGGCCGCGATCAGCAGCAGCGAAAGCAAACTCGAGATTCGCAATAGGGCTCGAGTGCCTGCGGCGCCGAGCAGCGTGTTCGACCAGCTCCCAAAGTGCGCGAACGCCGGCGGATAGAGGTAACCGTCGATGGTGAACGGTGACACTCCCGCGGCCACCGCGTCGAAAGCTTGGAGATAGATGCCTTCGTCGACCCGTACTTCGGGATCCAGCCAAATGCTACCGAACCGCAGGAGCAGAATGAGAGCGACGATCAGAGGGCCGCCCACAGCTTGGGGCAGATTCAGGCGGCGTCGGCCCGGCCGCTGCGCCTTCTCCGGATCTGAATCGGCCTGCCGAGGTGTCTCCGTCCTAATCGTTCTTCTCCCAGGTGAGGACGGATCATATCTCGGAAGCACGGACACGACGGCATTGCCGGCAGGCTGCCCGTGCTCGCCAGGGTCAAAAATGGGGCGTGATCCAGTGACGGTAGATCCGGTTGGACTAGACACAAAAAAGCCCGCCTTTCGGCGGGAGGAAAGGGGCGGCTTTCGCCGCCTCGGAGCTTCTAGAGATCTAAGATCCAGGCGAGTCCGGGCCTTCCTGGCCGAGCGCCAAATCAAAAGCGACCCATGCGCTGAGTAATTCGAGCCGGGCTAAGGAGTTCTCCGTCCGCTGACGACGCAGCGCCGCCTCGGCGGCCAGCAAGTCGTTGGTGGTGGACCGGCCCGCGGAGTTGCGTTCCTGCTCGACCCTCAGGGTCTCGCCGGCCAGCTCAACACCGCGTTCTCGCACCTCCACCGCTCGACGGGCAACGGCTATCTGAGCCAAGGCACTTCGAACCTGAAGCTCGACCCCCCGACGCAACTCGACTAAGTCGGCACGCAAGGCTTCTGCCTCGGCCTCTAAGGCTGCTCGCCGCGGGGCTCGAGTGCCCTTGGCAAACGGCACCCACGTGACATTGAGCGTGCCTTGAACCAGCTCGTCGGGACGGAACGGATCGCCATCGGATTGCTGCAAGCTGGCCACCGCCTCCAACTTGGGCAACCGCTCCGCCTTGACCGCCTTGGCCCTCAGCTCAAGGGCCCTGAGCTGGGCTTCGAGGGCTTGTAGGTCGACCCTGGACTCCAGAGCCGACGAAATAGCGGTTCCAAGGCTTGGATCCTGCCCGCGGTCAAAATTGCCGTCCCATGCGGGTTCCACTTGACCTTCGAGCCCCAGGGTCCGGGCGAGATCCGCCACCGCCACGAGGCGTTGCTGGGCCAGACGGCTCTGGTCGAGTTCACCGGACTCCAGCTCCAGGCGGACCTTCAAAACCTCCGCCTCCAGGATCCTGCCGGCTTCAACCCGCGCCTCCATCTCCTTCACTCGGGCTTTCAGACTGTCGACGAAGGCATCGGTGGCCTTGGCTGCCGCGTCCAGAGACAACACCGTCAACCAGGCACCTGCGGCCTCCCTGGCCAGCTCTTGGCGTAGCCGCCGAGCCTGCAGACCCTGCGCTTGCGCCAAGGATTCTGCGGCGGGCGAACCGTATAGGAGGGTCGAAGGGTCGAAAATCGGTTGGCTGACCTGCAGGACCCAGGACGTGCTCGTGCGCTCACCCAAGGTGAAACCACCGAGCGGGGTCTCAAAGTCGTAGTCGCGGTCCCGCCAAACCCAATCGCCGACCACCGCGACCGTAGGCATCCGGGCCGAACGGCGACTGGCGATCGCCGTTTGGGAGGCAGCCTTTGCCCGCAGCTCTGCGGCTTTGACCGAACTTCGAGAAGAAGCCATCTCCATTGCCTGGGCCAGGGTAATCGACGGCACCTCCCGGCCCTGGTCTCGGCTTTCCAAATCCGAAACGTCGGCGATGGGATCCGAGGCTGCAGCTGCGGGATCTACCCACACCAAACCCACCACAATCACGATCAAAGCGATCGAAGCCGCGGCCATGGAGCGGCGCCCCATGCCCAGATTCTCCCAACTCGGTCGGATGAAGAAGAGCTTATATAGCGCCGGAATCACCAATAGGGTGAGCACCGTCGATGCCATCAGGCCCGAAATCATCGCCCACGCCAACGGCGGCCAGAGGGTCGCGTCGGAGAAGGCCAACGGAGAAAGACCGGCCACGGTGGTCAACATGGTCAGCAGAATCGGCCGGGTGCGACGTTTCACCGCTTCCGTCAACGCCTGATCGATGTCCGCCCCCTCCCGACGCCGGGTTTCGATCACATCCAAAAGCACGATGGCGTTGTTGACCACAATGCCGACCAAAGAAATAACACCCAACATCGACATGAATCCGAACGGCTGATTCGAAAGGATCAGCCCCGGCACCACACCGACGGCGGCCAGCGGCACCGTCGCCATGATGATCGCCATGCGACGGAATGAGTTGAACTCCAGCAGCAAGAAGAACAGCAGCAACAACAGGCCGAGGGGCATTTTCTGCAGAATTGCGGCATTGGCCTTGCCGGATTCTTCCAGCTCTCCCGCCAGCTCGAGACGAATGCCCGCCGGCAGATCGATCTCCGCCAGCTTAGGCTCCAGGTGTTGGGAAACCCGGCGAGCCGTCACACCTTCGGCCAATTGAGCTTGGACTTTCACCACCCGATTCCGATGTTTGTGGTGCACCGCGGCGGGCAGCCACTCCACCTCGAGAGACGCGACTTGCTCCAAGGGAACGGGTTGCCCTCCCGGCACCGCCACGTCGATGGTGGAGAGATTGGCAGCGAGAAATCTCTCCCCTTCCGAAGACCGAACCTTGATCGGAATCGGATCCTCCCCAACTCGGTATTGGCCGATCTCCACGCCCAGGGTGCGACCCAAAAGGGCTTGGGCTACGTCCGTGCGTGCCAAACCGTGGCGAGCTGCGGCAGCGTCGTCGATCTCGAATCGAACCGCCGGGGCTCCGAGGCTCAGATCGTGGCGCACGTCGCGGGTTCCCTCGATCGACCGCACAGCAGCCAAAACCTGATCCGCCACCCCCTCCATCTGCTCAAAGTCGTGACCGACGACCATGATCTCCACCGGCGCTTCGATCGGTGGACCTTGCTCCAACCGTCGTGCCACCACTGCCACCTCGGGAACCTCGAGACGTACCCATTCCCGAACCCAATCGATCACCAACTCCACCGAATCGAAGGCGTCGGTTTCCGCCACCAGCATCGAGCGATGAGGGGAACTCGGGCGAGAAAGCATGTTGTAGTAGAACTTAGGCCCGTTGCGGCCGACGAACGTTCCCACGGAGGTCACATGGGTATGTTGCAACAAGGCGGATTCGAGCCGATGGGCCACCTTATCGGTGGTTTCGATGTGGGTGCCTTCGGGCATTTCAAGCTCGACAATGACGGTTTTCCGATCGGAGGCAGGGAAGAATTTGACCTCCACCCAGCGAGCCGAAAACACCGTCAACACCATCAACAAAACAGCGCTGATCAACACCCAACCGGACCGACGCACCGCGAGCCCGGCGATTCGCTCGGGCATTTTTGAGAAGCGTCCCTCACGGCTGGCCTTGGGTCTCGGCTTGAGCACCAGCTCCGACAGAACCGGAGTCACCAAAATGGCGAAGAGATAGCTGACCGTGAGCGACAGCATGATCATCACCGGAATCGTGCGGGTGAAGTCCGAGGTATTGCCCTTAGCAATCAGCATGGGAACGAAGGCCGCCAAGGTCGTACCGGTCGCTGTTCCGAGGGGAATCGCCAGCTCCTTGACCGACACCACGGCGGCCTCGTGCACTGGAATGCCTTGGTCGAGCCGATACTGAATGTTCTCCACCACCACAATGGCGTTGTCCACCAACATGCCCAGGGCGATCACCAACGCGGCGATGGAAATCTGATGCAGCACACCACCGCCGGCGGCAAAGATACCGATGGAGCCCAAGGCCACCAACGGAACGACCAAGGCGACCACCAAACCGAGGCGCAAACCCATGGCGATGAAAAGAATGCCGGCGACGATGAAGATGCCCAGCCGCAAGGAGCCGGTCAGCTCTTGAAGCCGACTGTCGACAAGATCCGGCTGGAAGATCATCTCCTCGATCGAGACGCCGTCGAGCCTGGCCGCGACCGAGGCGACCTGCTCCCGCACTTCTTTGCCAAAACTGACTCGATCGATCCGATCCTGGGGCACCACCGCCACGCCGATGGCCGGCTCACCATTCCAGCGCATGATCTCTTGCTCGGGCTCGGTCGGCCCAAGGCGCACCTTAGCCAGCTCACCCAGGGGCACCGAGGAGCCGGAAGGCAGAAGGATCGGCGTGGTGCGCAGCTCTTCCAAAGACCGCAGCTCGGTTTGGGGACGCAAATTGGCGGTCTTTTGCCCCAGGTAGATCAAACCGCCGGGAACGATTTGGCTCCGCTGGGCCAATTGCAGCCCAAGCGCGCGCGGGTTGAGACCCAATCGGCGGGCTGTGGCGTCGTCATATTCGATCGTGATCTGCTCACCGGGATCGGCCACGAATCGCACTTCCTTAACCCCCGCCAGGGAAAGCAACTCGCGTTTCATGATCTCCGCGGCATCCAACAACGCCAAGGGATCGGCAGACCCGACCAAGGCGTAAACGATCGCCTCTTGGGACACCAAGTCATCGTCCAATTGGGGATCGTAGACCCCGGCGGGAAACTCCCGGCGGGCATCGTCGATCGCATCCTGAACCTCGTCCCACGCCGAACCCGTGTCGTAAATGGTCTCCAGCAGCTCCACATGTTGGATCGCCACACCTGCTCGGACGGTGGACTCCACGAAGTTGATCATCGCCACCTCGGCCAAATGCTCTTCGAGGGGCTCCACCACCATACGTTCCACCGTCAGGGCGTCGGCACCGGGGAATACGGTGACGATCAGACCGTCGCGATGGGGAAATTGGGGGTCCTCCTCGCGCGGCATCGTCAACCACGAGCTGAGCCCCGCGACCGCCAGCAGCAGGGTTGTGGCAAGCACCAAACGGCGCCGTTGCAAAATGCCGTCGAGCAGCTTCATCACCGCTCCCCCTCGGCCGCTTCGACCGGCTCCACCGGCTCGCCGTCGAGCAGGCCCCGCTGGCCGCCGACCACCACCCGGTCCCCCGGGGCCAGATCACCTTCCACCACCACCGAATCTCCGATCAAAGAACCGACCTCGAGCTGAACTTTCTCGACCCGATACCCGCCGTCGGACTCGACGACCCTAAAGAGGGCCGGCTGTCGACCGCCAGGGTTGATCACCGCTTCCACCGGCACGGACATGGCCTGGTCCGATGTCAACGACACCCTCACCTCGGCGGTCGCGCCGACCACCAGACTACGATCTTGGGGCAGGCGAGCGACCACCGGGAACAGCCGACCCGCCCCCGCCGCGGTCCGACCCACGGACTCGACGATTGCGCGATACGCCTTCGGCCCCTGGTGAGGCAAACGAACCTCCACGGTATCTCCCTCGGCAATCCGCGGAATAACACTCTCGGGCACCTCAACCTCCACTTCGAGATCGCCGTCTCCGGACAGCACCAACACTGGACGCCCAGGGGAGACAAACTCTCCGGGTTCAAAGAAAACCTCGGTCACCGTGCCGGTAAACGGAGCCTTGAGGCGAGTTTCATCCCGCAAACGCTCGGTCTCCCGGAGCCGGGCTGCGGCGGCGTCCTCACCGGCCCGCAAGGCTTGCAAGCCGGCTTCAATTTTTTCCAACTCCTCCGCCGTCGCTGCCTTGGCCGCCAGCAGCTTCTTGGTCCGCCCCGCGTCCCGTTCCGCTTGGGCTCGACGGGCCTGCAGCTCGGCCAAAGCCCCTTGGGCCCCAGCCACCGCGTTTTCGACTTCGGAGCCGTCCAGCCGCGCCAACACCGTGCCCTTTTGGACCACCTCTCCGACTTGGGCCGGACGAGCCACGATCCGTCCGCCCAGGGAGAAGGCCAAGCGGGCCCGATCCACGGCGCGGGTTACGCCGGAAAACCGCAGGTCACGGTGGCTCGACGCGGTGATCACGACCCCGGTCTCCACACGTTTTACCGGTGCTTCGCGCCGGTCCGAACTCACCGCCGGCTCAGAGACTCCGGTCATATACACGGCGGCAAAAAAGGTGGCCAAACCCACCACGATATTTCGATGTTTGTTGAGAAGCGAGAGAATCACGGATTTCTCCAATAAATCGGTCGGTCAAACTATGAACTGGTCAACCGGTCAATATCGACGTCAACATACCTTTACGTGACGGTTTTTCGAGGGTTGCATTGAAATTGGGATCCAGGAAGGAATCTGGAATTCAGGTCAATTCGAATCAGGGTTCGACGGCTTTCGGGGCTCGGACCCCTTCAAAGAAGATCTTCACCATGTCCCGCAGGTAGCGCTCGTCCAGCCCGGGTCCGTCGATCTCGGAATCCACCATCGAGAGGGTCAAATTGTGGCTTTGAAACCACGAAAAAGGCAGCGCGATCAACGTCTTGATGATGAAGAAAGGTTCGAGGTCTTTCCGAATACGCCCCTCTTCTTGGGCTTCCTTGATCTTTCGGATGCCGATTTCGAAGAGTTGCTTCTCCGGATCCCCAGCACATTGGCTGTCCTCTTCCTCGACGAAGCGCCAGCCCATGAAACGCACTGTTTTGGGATCGCTCTGCAAAAATCGGAAGTAGGCGATCAACGACTCTTCCAACAACGTTTCGGTGGATTCCGACTGCTCCAACAGCTGCATTTGAATGTCGAAGTATTCACCGAAATGACGATCCTGCACCTCTTGCCACAACTCTTCCTTGGAGCCGAAGTGATGATGGATCAGACTCTTGGTCACGTCTGCCTTGCGCGCCACCCCGCTGATCGACGTGGCCGCCGGGCCATGGCACGTGAACAGCTCCTCAGCCGCGTCGAGAATCGCCTTGCGCGTCGCCTCGGGATCCCGACGACGCCGGCTATCGGCGGTTTCCTCTTCTTCTTGTGAGGGTTTAGGCTGAGTGTCGCTGAGGTAGATGGCCATAAAGCTCGCTTTCGGTAGTTTCGGACCGGTCGACCTATTAACTGACCGGTCGGCCAATTCTAAAGTACGGTAAATCTCGGGTCAAGCACTGATCCCGAGCACGGGCTTTGGTAGTCTGGGCTTTGAGAAACGGCGGGAAGGTTGGGGTTTCAAACCGGAGGTGATGCATGTGTGGGATTGTGGCGATGTTTTCCCTGGGAAGAGCCATCCGCCGAGAGCATCTCGCCGCGGCCGTTTCTTCGATCCACCACCGCGGTCCGGACGGTGAAGGCATCTGGCTTTCCGACGACGAAAAAGTGGGGCTCGGCCACCGCCGCCTGTCGATCATCGACCTCGAGACCGGCGCACAGCCGATTTTCGACGACAGCGGACGGGTCATCGTCGTCAATGGCGAGTTATACGACTTTGAACCCATTCGAGACCGCCTTCGCCAGGACGGTTACCGCTTCCGCACCGACAGCGACAGCGAGATAGCCCTTCACCTTTTTGCCGAGCACGGCTCCGGATGTTTCCCGCACTTGCGCGGGGAATTTGCCTTCGCGCTCTTCGACCCGGAGCTGAAAGTGCTGTTCGCCGCCCGGGATCGATTCGGCATCAAACCACTCTTCTATGCCGTGCACGACGGCGTTTTATACCTCGCCTCGGAAATTAAGGCCCTCTTCGCCGCTGGGGTTCCGGCCCGTTGGGACCTGGAGTCCTATTGGGATCGCGGATTTCTTCTGCGCGACCGCACCCTCTACGCCGGTGTGCACCAGGTACCGGCCGGACACTGCCTGATCGCCACCGAGAACGGCATCCGACTCGAACGGTATTGGGATTTCTCATACCCGGCGGCAGGCGGAGGGCCGGCGGATCAGAGCCAGGAAGAGAAGGTGGCCGAGCTACGCCACTTGCTCGAGGAAGCTGTCCGTCTGCGGCTTCGGGCAGACGTGCCGGTGGGTGTCTACCTCTCCGGCGGCCTGGATTCGTGCACCGTGCTGGGTTTGGCCGCCCGTCTCCACAACGCACCCGTCGACGCGTTCACCCTTTCTTTTGAAGACATCCCAGCCGGGGATCCAGTCTTCGACGAAGCGGATATCGCACGGGAAATGGCTCAGCACACCGGCTCCCACATGCACCTTCTGCGAGTGAGCCAAAGGGATTTGGCGGATTCCTTCGGCGACGCGGTGCGCCATGGGGAAACCATCTGCATCAACGCCCACGGGGCGGCCAAATTCCTGCTCAGCCGCATGGTTCGGGACCACGGATATAAGGTCGTGCTGACCGGTGAGGGAGCGGACGAGATTTTCGGCGGTTACGCACCTTTCCGCCAGGACATGTTGCGCCACAACTCCGAAGGCCAAGACCCGGAGACCCTCAGCCGCCTGCTCGCCATGCTTGAAGACTCCAATGCGGTCAGTTCCATCGTGATGGCCGAGGACGATCCGGAATCCACCGGTTGGCTTCGTCGCACCCTAGGCTTCGAACCCGCCCACCTCGCCGCCCTGCGGCCCTGGATGACCCAACTCTCAAAGCTCACCCGTGACAGTTTCGGGGAGATGCGCTACCAAACGATGATCGACCGCTGGCTGATGCATCTCGGTCATCCCGGGCACTTGGCGGCCATCGAGCCGGTCCACGCCTCCATGTATCTTTGGTCCAAAAGCATGTTGGTGAGCTACATTTTGGTCAACCTGGGTGATCGGATGGAGATGGCCCATTCCATCGAAGGCAGAGTCCCGTTCCTCGACCATCATCTGGTGGATCGGGTGACCCAATGGCCGGTCCACACCAAAATTAAGGGTATTACCGAAAAGCACATCCTGCGTGAGGCCGTCCGCGACGTGCTTACGGATACGGTCTACCGGCGCCAGAAACACCCCTTCACCTCACCCCCGAGCACCGCTGAAACCGACGGAGCCCTTTTTACCTTGGCCCAAGACACCCTGCACAGCCGGGCCATGGCCGATCAACCTTTCTACGACCCCACCAAGGTCGGTAACTTTCTCAACAAGCTCAAAGGGCTTCCACCGGGCCCGAGACTCGGCGCCGATGCACTGGTGATGGAAATTTTGAGCCTCGCCACCCTTCAGGACTGCTTCTCGCCTTCTGCCTAATTTCCCATGCCCATCGATCCGTACCAATCCGAGAGATATTTGCCCGCCACGGGCACCCAGGACTTTGTCCAAGCCTTGGAAGCTTGGCTCTTGCCGGGTTGGGAAACCAGCCTGCAGATGGAAGACCCGCTCACCCAAACCCTGGATGAGGTGTCGACGTCCTTGGCTGATCAGCGGGCCAAGGACCTGGCATTGGCCCGATTACCGGAGGCCTTCACCGAGGCCCCTTCCCAGTGGTCGATTGAGCGATTGGGCTTTCAGCAATGCCACATCTTTCCTTTGGTGTCCGGCGAACGACCCTTCGGACGCCTATTGCTCTTCGCCCAGGCCGAGTCACGCCCGTTGGGTCGTCATCGGAAGCAGCAAATTCAACAACTGTGCTCCGAAGCCGCCGCCGACTTAGAGCGAGCACGGGCCCACCACGAAGACGAGAAGTTCTCCGAACGACTGCGCAAGATCACCGAAACCGAGTTGGCGATTCGCTTCTCCGGCGCCGCCCTCAGACTTTGTGAATGGATTCGTGCAACGGTCATCTTCGGCTATCGCGGCAATGAACTGAAAATTCTCGAAGCACGGCACGGCAGCCGAAGGCAAGAGCGTTTTCTCTACCGAAAGCTTCCCTTCGAAGCCAGCCACCTGGCACAGCTTTCCGCCACCTCTCAGACCGACGCCCGCGCCGTGATGGACGCGACGACATTTCGGCAATACGCGGAAGGTGAGGCCCTGGCGCCACTGATTAGAATTCTCGAAGATTCCCCCCGGGTGAAAACCCAAGTGGAAACCCTGCCCCTTGAATCCGCTGGCCGTTTACTGGGCTCTGCGGTTTTGTTCTACGGCCGAACTCCCTCGGCGATCGAACGACGCGCCACTCAGCAGTTGGCTGAAGCACTCGCTTTCTCCCTAGATCGCATCCGCCCTGAGCGCCGACGGGCCTCGGGATTGCTCTACCTTCAAGGGCTGCTCCGATCTTCCCGCGGGGGGGCGTTGGTGGGCGTGCTGAGCACCGTGGTGGAAGAAATCGTCACTTTTTTAGGAGCGGATGCGGGCATTTTGGCCCTGGTCGACACCGACACCGGAAATCTCCTGCTCTCGGAGCACGCCGGTTACGGTCACGACGCCAAGCTACCCAAGTCCATTCCCTTCCACCAACAGAAGAGCACCTCGATCCTCGCCCATGTATTTCGCACCGGCGAGCCCTATGTGGCGCCCGACATTCGAGCCTCTTCGATCTATTTGGCTGCCGACCCCTCGATTCGTTCCGAAATTGCCGTGCCCCTGAGATTGCATGGGGAAACCGTCGGCGTGGCCATGGCGTCCAGCCGCCGGCCCGATACCTTTCGGTCCGACGATAGTGCTCGATTCCAGCTGCTGGCGGATCAAATCGCGGTCGCCATCGATGACGCTCGCCTTCTCGACAGCCTCAGAGCCCAACGCCAAGAAGAAGCGGTTCAGCGCCAGCATCGGCGATTCGGCTTTCACCCTTCGGTGCATGCCGACGACGTGGAATACCACTTCGGCAACCTGGTGGGCGAGCCGAGCGGACCGATGGGTCAGGTCTATCGCACGATCGAACGGGTGGCCGATCGAGAGCAGGACATCGTACTCATCCTCGGCGAAACCGGCAGCGGTAAGGAGATGATCTCCCACGCCATTCACAACGCGTCGCCACGGCGCAGCCGGTCCTTGGTGGCGACCAATTTTGCGGCTTTGGGCGGCGATCCCAATCTCATCCAAAGCGAGCTATTCGGACACGAAAAGGGCAGCTTCACCGGTGCCGTACGCCGCCGGCGGGGTTGCTTTGAAAAGGCCCACGAATCGTCTCTGCTGATCGACGAACTGGGCGACATGACCCCCTCAGTGCAGGTCAAGCTGCTGAGAGTGCTCGGCAGAACTTCCAAACGGGAATTTCAACGTCTGGGAGGCGAAGAAAACCTATCCTGTGACGTCCGGGTGCTGGCCGCGACCAACAAAGACTTACAGGCAGAAATGGCCGCCGGACGCTTCCGAGAAGATCTCTACTACCGCTTGAGCGCCCTGGTCGTCCGGATCCCCCCTCTTCAGGAGCGTCCCGGGGATATCCCCTTGCTGGTCCGACACTTCATTCCGCGCCTGAACAACCGTCAACCTCTTCGGATCGCCAAAGGCGTCGACGAGGAGCTGGCGGCTTATTCCTTTCCCGGCAACATCCGCCAGCTCGAGAGCGTGCTGCTCCGGGCGATCGTCATGTTCGGCAATCCCGACGAGCTGACCCGCGAAGATATCCAAAACGCGTTGCGCCTAGAAGAGGATCCTGGCCCGAGTAGGTCAGAACCGAACCTGCAGCCGCTTTTTTGCCCGGATCCCGCGCCGCCGGATTGGTTTTGGCACGCTGTTTACGAGCCGTGGAAGGAACACCGACTCAGTCGGCAATCGGTCGAGAGCTTGCTGCGCCAACATCTGGCAAGCCACCAAGGATTCTATTCTCGGGTCGCGAACCGTTTAGGGGTGGCCAAAAAGGACTATCAACGGTTTATCGACTTCCTCAAACACTCGGGTTTGAAAGTCGACCACCGCCCATTCCGCTAGTAGAGCCCATCCAGAAATGAGGTTTTGCGACAGCAGAAGGCCCAGCGACCCGAGCACGGCAGCGGAGACTGTCTGAGCGATGCAACCTATGAATCGCCATAAGTTTTTACACATCAGTAACTTGCAGCGGCAAATAGCTGGTTGCACGAGTTTCGCAGCGACGCGCGCAGGGCGCTGGGCCGACACCACCGAGCCCAACTGGATGGATCCCGGCTGAAGGCGAGTCGATCAGGGCCATTCCACTCGCCGGGAATGGAACCAGGCGTCCAGACAGCGAACCTTCCCCCCTTCCACCGACCAATCATGGGGTTCGTGGAAGTGGCCGAGAAAGAGGGTGTCGTAACCCTCGGCCAATCGCTTTTCGCCATAGCGGCGAATGGGCTGCTCCGGTATCTCCGCTCGATGTTTGAAGTTGGTCTTGGCCAACCTTTCTTCCGTGGAACGGACCAGCTTTTGAGCCACACTGGACGGCAGGCTCAACACTAGGAAGCGGATCGGAGAGCTCTTGGAGAGCCAGCGCCAAAACAGGTATTGACGATCGCGATCGTTCAAGCCGTCACCATGCACGCAAAGGTGACGGCGCCCTCCGGACTCGAAGGAAATCTCTAAGGCAATGTGGTCGAAAGCGTCGGCATAGGGGCTGCCGGTGAGGAAGAAGTCACGATTGCCTTCGACGTAGTCCACCCGAAGGCCCTGCTCACGCAAGCGCCGCAGCTCGGGTACGACTTTCTGCACCTCCGGAGTTTCGAACCGGCGACTGCCGACCCAAACATGGAAGATGTCGCCCAAAAGGATGAGGTGTTTACATCCCTGCTCGGGCAACGCCCTGAGCTGCTCTACGAATTGGTCACCGTTCCCACCGGGTCCGCCGAGGTGGGAGTCGGCGATAATCGCCACACTCAACAGCTGCCTCCGTTCAAACGATGGTCAGCTTGGCACGCTTGGGCTCAGTCACCTGAGCCACCACGGCTGCGGCGACCTTCTTGAAGGCTTCCGCGTAGATGCTCTCCGGTTGGGAGACCACGATCGGCTCGCCGGAATCGCCGCCCTCGACGATCGCCGGATCCAAGGGAATGGCCCCCAAGTACGGCGCGCCGAGCACGTCGGCGATACGTTTGCCACCGCCGCGTTTGAAGATGTCGATTTCCTCACCGCAACACGGGCATTTAAAACCCGACATATTCTCGATCACACCGGCGACCGGAACGTCCACCTTGCGGAACATGGCCAGCCCTTTGCGGGCATCGATCAAAGCCACATCTTGGGGTGTGGTCACAATCACCGCGGCGGAAAGGGGGACCCGTTGGGTCAGGGTCAGCTGGGCGTCTCCGGTGCCGGGAGGCAGGTCGACGATCATGAAGTCGAGTCGACCCCAATTCACTTGGCCGAGCATTTGCTCAATCGCCCGCATGACCATCGGTCCGCGCCAGATCACGGGGGTGTCGATATCCACCAGAAATCCCAGGGACATGATCTTGACGCCGAATTTCACGAACGGCGATAGGCTCTGACCGTCGGTCTTGGGTTTCTCGTGGATGCCGAACATCATCGGCATGGAGGGACCATAGATGTCCGCGTCGAGCAGACCCACCCGATACCCTTGGGCTGCCAGGGTCACCGCCAGATTGGCCGAAACCGTGGACTTACCGACCCCGCCCTTACCCGAAGCCACCGCGACGATGTTCTCTACGCCGGGCAACAGCTTGGGATCTGCGGTGACGCCGGATTTCACCGCCTCCCGTTTCGGCGGCTCATTGACGTTCAATCGCACCTCGGCGGCGCTGATTCCGTCTACGGCAGCCACCGCCACTTGAGCCTCGGAGCGGACCTGCTCCGCGGCTTCCGGGTTGTGGGTCGACATCTCAAGGTCCACGGACGCCACGGCACCTTCGACTGAAACCGCGCGGACGAAACCAAAAGAGACAATATCGCGGCTCATGCCTGGGTATCGAACCGCCTTAAGGGCATCCCAAACCAGCCCTTCGAGATCATTGGCCATCTTTGAACCTTTCTGGGGAGTCTTCATCTGCGGAGGGAATCGGCGAGACCGCCGACAGGGCAAGAATACACTAATCGACAAACCCAGCCCAAACCCAGGACCGGATGGCCGAAAAAGCGAACGCCCCGATGAATCGGGGCGTTGTACGGGCGTGGGACGCCTTGGAGCAGCTGCGAAAACAGCGTTCCTAGCTATAGCTAGTTGCCGCCTCCACCGACAGTCACCGTGATCGAGTTGGACTCGATGGTTCCCGCCCGAGCCTTCAGGACGAAGGAGTTTGTTCCGTCAGGAATCGTCTCTCCTTCGAAGACCGCGTTGGAAGTAGCTTGGCCGTTGGAGCCACTGAAGGCCGGATTGGGAGTAAAGGTCACCGGAATGCTTTCCGGCACGATGACGAAGGTGACCGGTTCGTTGGCCAACAGATTGCTGTCGGAGTCGGAAACCGTCGCCGTGAGAGTGATCGTGGTGGCACCGTCCGTATTCACCGTATTCCGGGACGCCTGCAGGGTGACGCTCTCCGGGGAAACACGAATGTTGAGGTCCACGGAAACCGAGTCACTGTTGCCCACAAAGGCCGCGACCTGGCCCGTGCCGGCGGGCCCTGTGGCCACGAAGTTGACCTTGGCAGTACCGTTGGTCAAAGTCAGGTTCGAACCCGAAAGATTGTCACCGCCGTTCTGCTGCAGGTTGCCGCGATCAGCCGTCAAAATCGCCGTCTCCGTGCCTTGCAAGAGATTGCCGTTGCTGTCCCGAGCGAAGAGGGTGATCACACTGGTCTCGCCCACTTTCAAGCTGCTGGGATTGGCGCTCAGGGTCACAACAGGTTTGAGAGTCGTTCCAATTTCAACCGCCACCGTCGATTCGTCGCTGGCACCCACCGAAGCGGTGACCGTCGCGGTTCCCGCTTGGCTCGAGCTGAGTTCGGCGGTGACGACCCCGCTGGAATTACCGTTGATCGGCAAGCTGATCGAGGTTCCGGAATCACCGCCGCCCTCGAGGGTTCCCAGGCTGGTCCGAAGAACGACCGTTCCCTGGGTCAGTGCAGAACCATCTGCCTGACGGGCAGTTACCGTGATCGTCGAGCTGTCGTTCAGGGCGATTTCGGTCGGGTTGGCATCCACTGTCACCGTGGGTTTGTCGGTGCTCGCCACGCCGATCTGGACGTCTACCGTGGCCGAAGCTCCGTCACCACCGCTGGTCAATGCCACCGTCACCGTGGCAGTGCCTTGCCGTCCATCCCCTTCCAATCGAGCCGAGGCGCGGCCCGATTCTCCGACCTCGATAATATTCGAGCTGATCTCCGAGCCGTCCGCTTGGCGGACCATCAACTTACCGATGGTGGTGGTCAAGGTCAGCTGGGTACCCGGATTGAGAGGGTTGCCGTCCGGGCGAAAGCCGGTGATCGAAATCGTCGATGAACCGCCGAGATTGATCTGGCTGGGGCTGGCGGAAATCGTCAAGGTGCTGCCGGTGGGAGCGATGGGGTTGTCGGCGCTGTCGCAGCCGAGCACATAAACACCCAAAAGCAGCAGCGGAAGGGTCAGGAGGGCCAGTCGTCTCTTCATGGATAGATCTCTAAACCTGGTAGGAAAAGGCCGGGTGGGTGGGAAGGCTATGTTCTTCTCTTCGAAGGCAGTATACGGATAGAGCCGAGCAAGCGTCTAGCCGATTACCGCAACACCGACAAATTGCGCCCCACAACGAAGAAGGGCGGCCGCCAGGACCGCCCCCCCCTCAAATCATTGGCTCCAAACACTCATGGACTGATCGTGAATAGTGCATCCCCGCCACACTCCTCACCATCAGCGTTCGTACACCTTACGTAGATGGTATGAGTATCAAAGCTGGTGAAGGTGTGGGTCCCCATAAAAGTGTCCATGTCCTGCGGAGAACCCACGCCTGGACCGTCATTATCAAACCACCAAAAAATGGAATCCTCGACAATCGCTGGATCCCCTCCCAGGGGAGCGACCGTGAAGGTGTAGGGGCCCAATGAGCCGGCCTGAGCGGTCGGAAGACTCAAAGAGACACCGACCAGCACACCGTTACCACCGCCGCCGTCGCCCCCGCCGGTACAATCCTCGTCGGCGTCCGGAATATAACCGAACGCGTTGTTGAAGGTATCGCTACATCCAGTGTTCAGGTTGGTCACCTGGACGTTGACGAATGCCGCGCCTGCTGCGCATTCCGCAGTATTAAACCCGCCAGAATAGGGAGGCGCAGTAACGGTCACTTCGTCGCCAAAGTCTCCGCCGATTGTCGATCCAGACGCCGGTACACCGTCAAAGGTCACACGGATTGGCGGATCAAAGCCAACCGTATAACCGCGACCCACACCAAAGATGGTCACCTCGTCGCCCGCAACACCCGTATTCCGAGAGAGGCCGAGAATTTGCGGACGAACCGGGCGATACGTGAACGCTGGACCGGTGGTGGACTCGTTGGTCTCAATGTTGACGACCCGCGAGGTACCGGATTGGTTGCTACAACCGATGCTCGCTCCGACGGTGCGGAAGAGAATCTCCGTACCCGAGACAGACAGCACCTGCTGCGCTAATCCGCCGGCCTCCACAGCCACAGGCTCCTCGAAACCTTGGCCGAAGAGAGTCACCTCATCACCGCCGAGGTACTCACCCTCGGTGGGACGGATCGACGAAATGAACATCTGCCCACCCGCTCCACCGTATTGGAATGCGCCAGTCAAGGTGGCCTGTTGGCCGCTGGTGGGATCCCTAACGGTCAGGTTGACCCGACTGTTGGCGTTCGGTGCGTTCGGTCCGGTTGCGGAAGGCGTGATCACCTCTAAACGAGTGGGAGTGATCGACAACACGGTTGCCTCGATCAACGGCCCGTTGGTGAAGTAAACCTGCGCTTCGTTGCCGAAGCCTTCGCCACGAACCGTCACTTGGGTTCCACCCTCGTTCGGACCCTGGGTCGGGCTGATGGAAATCAGCTTGAGGGTCGTTGCCCCCGAAGTCGACCGGGTATAGGTGAAGGCGCCACCCAAGGAATCCGTAGCCGTCGGGTTGCCATTCTCGTCGAAAGCATTCTCGACCGTCACGGTAGCGGCCGCATTCTGGCCCGATGCCAGGTTGATCGCCGGAGTTCTCGCGGTGATTCGCGTACTGCTTTGAACGTTGGTGTTCTCTGCCACCAAGGTTCCGAACGAACCGGTAAGCAACACACGGGCCGGAGACACGAAACCGGAGCCTGAGATCGTGAGGGTCGTGCCACCTGACGGCGGACCCACATTCGGACTTACAGAAGTCATTTGGAACGGCGCGGCCTGGACGTCGATCATCTGGATTCGCGTGGAACCGAAGCTCGACTCGATCTGGGCCCGAACAATGATTGTCGTATCGATGGAAAAACCACCCGTCACCAAAGTCGCCCGTGACTGGCCGGCCTCATCGAAAACGATCGGCACCGAATTGCCCGTTTGACCATCGTTTGTGGTCAACGTTCCATTGGTGGTGCTCAAGAGCGCCGTGGTACCCGGTGCCACGATCTGATTATTGTCCGACCGACGCGCCGAAACGAGGATCTGCGCGGTACCCGAGCCCGCGTTCAGATCGAACTCATTCGGATTAGCCGTCACGGAAATTGTCCAGGTCGAGTTGTTGGTCGAATCGGAAACCGGAGGTGGGTTCCGTGCCTCAACCGGACCGGTCACGTCGTCGGAGTCGCATGCCCCCACGAACAGGGCCAAGATCATCACGACCCCGGAAAGAAGGTTGAAGACTGGATTCTTTTTGCCACGCATTTCGGGTCTCCGTCTCTCGTTTCGCTTGTCCATAGCCAGCCGTAGCATCAGAAGGTGGTCGTCAAAGAGGGCACGAACTCAAAGGTTTGAGCACGCGGTACGCTGGACACATCGATGCCTGTCAGCGTCTCTCCAAAGACCCGCATGGTCACGTTGAGCTTGATGATCGATGCACCGGTCTCCGAATCCACGGCTCCGTTCTGGAACAGCAGATCGGCCAAAGGCTCACCTCGGAGCTGCTCGACGGTCATGATCGGTAACCCCGTATAGCTGAGCTGGCCGCCGGAGGGGACGGTTCCAACCACGTTGTATACAAACGGGAGTGGCACTCGAGTGCCGGTATCGACTCGGGTGTAGGTGAGTTCAATCGTGTTGAGCTGAACATCCATCAAGGATGAGGACCCACCGCCGGGTTTGGAAATGACGCTGCTGATGGTCACCTGGTCTAGGGCCAATAGATCTGTATCGTTGACGCCGACCCGGAAGGTGGAATCGTCAAATTCGACCTCGAGCAAGACCCCACCCGTGTCGGTCTCACCGACTCGCTCGGTGCAACCCGACAGGGCCAGCAACAACGTGATTGCAAACAGTTGAAGTGCTACTTTCATGGACTTTCCCCTGGAGCTTTCCACGTCTTCGGGATCAGAATTGGATGATTCGAGGCGTGATGAAGATCATCAGCTCGTTGTTGTCGTCGCTACGGTTACGATTCTTGAACAGATGTCCGAGAATCGGGACCCTCGCCAAGCCCGGAACCCGGTCTTGGCTTTGATTCGACGACACTTCGTAAATACCGCCAATGACCGCTGTTGCGCCGTCGCGCACACGAACTTTGGTCCTCGCATCTCGGGTCGAGATCGGAGCGCCGCTGGCACCCACGAACAGCAATCCGAGCTGAGGAATTCGCTTCGCAACGTTGATGTTCAAGACCACGGTTCCGTCCGCCGCCACCTGGGGAGTCACCCTCAAGCGCAAGGTCGCGTTGACGAATTGCACCGACACCGTTCGGTCGGACACGGTTTGGATCGGGATCTGAACACCGCTTTGAATAGATGCAGAGTTGTTGTTGAGAGTCGTGATCCGGGGCGCGGAAACGATGTTCACCAAACCCTCGGCTTCCGCGGCCACCAATTGAGCATTCAACCGGAAGGTGTCCAGAATGTTGCCCATGGCAAAGTTGAGGAAGCCGGTCGAACCGCCGGTGATCAGGCCAACGCCACCGTCGCCGGTCACGTTATTCGGGAATTGCAATCCCGTCGTGTTGCCGTTCTGATTGTTGGCTCGGAAGTTGAAGCCCCAAGCAATACCGAGGGAGCGGCTGAAGCTCTTGGTCGCCTCGACGATCCGTGCTTCGATCGTCACCTGCGGTGAAGCGGTATCCAGACTGTCGATCACTGCCAGCACCGTATCGATGTTGTCCGGCAGCTCACGAATGATCAGGGTGTTGGTCCGAGAATCGACTTGGACCGAGCCTCGACGGCTGAGGATATTGCCGGAGCGGCTGCGCAACAGACGAGCGATCGTGCCGGCCCGGGCGTAACTCAAGCTGCGCATCACGGTGCGCAAAGGAATCGACTTCTGGCGAGCCTGGCGTAACCGACGTTGCTCCTCTGCCTCTTGGCGCAATTTCTTGGTCGGAGCAATGCGCACGATCGTGCCGTCGATATCCATTCCCAAGTTGTTGATCTTGAGAATCTGCTCCATCGCTTGATCCCAAGGCACACCTTTGAGCTCGACGGTGACCGTGCCTCGAACGCCCGGCTGGATGACGAAGTTCAAATCACTGATTTTGGCGAAAGAGCGAAGCGTTTCCACCAGATCGGCGTTCTTCAACGACATGCTGATCGGATCGCCGACGTACTCGCGCTCCTGGCGGCTAACCACCAGAGGCCCAAATGATTCCAGCAAGCGCTCTTGTTGGGTTCGGCCCTGGTCGTCGAGATCCACATCCTGGGCTTCGAAGAGGGAAACATCACCCGCTGCCGTCGAGTCTCCAGAGGTGGTGATCGGCGGCGCCTGGTAAGCGGGAGCCGGAGCGGAAGGCCGAGCGGCAACCGGCGGTGGTGTCCACTCAGCGACATCCGTGGTCTCTAGCGGCTCAGCGACCGGCTCATAGGTATCTTCTACTTCCGGTTGGGCGGCAAAGGCATCTAGATCTCCGGAATCCTCTTCCAAACCCGCGACCACCTCGACCGGTTCCGGCTCTGGTTCGCTCTGTGCCATCTGCGGGCCGGCGGCCATGGGCTCGGCCAAAGTTTCGGCGGCCGCGATCTGGGCTGCACCGCTGTCTCCAAAGCTGATCAACATGCCATCACCCGTGCGGCTGATGGACGGAACCGAGAAGTTGTGAAGATCGAAGACCACCCGAGAAACCGGCTCTGGCCGTGGTCTGAACTGACCGACCCGAATCTGATCCACGTCCGTGCTGCCAACTCGCACGGTCGAACTGGCACCGGTGTTGACCACCCCGGTCAGATCCACGACAAAACGGTCGGGGTTCTCGAGCCGGAACGTCGAATAGGTGAAGTCGCCGTCGCCGCTGATCTGCACGACGGTCGAACTCCCCGAACTCAATACCTCGACACCGTAGAGCTGGGAGGCGGTCACGCCTTGGGGGGTCGGGCCCAGTTGGGGGGCTTCGGGTGTGCCGTAAGTCTGTGGCACGGCTGCCGAAGCGACCGGCGGAGGTGCTGCCATCTGGCCACCGGAACCCGGGGTTGCGGAGTCGGCCACGAGGGTCTCGACTTCGGGCTCGTCGATCGGCTCGTAGGCCAGAGTCACATCCTGGGCACTGTCGATCGGAAGCAGCTCAAGCCGTAGGACGTTTCCGTCACCGGTCAGCGAGTGCTCACTGGCCGAGCTGGTTCGCACCACGAATCGGGTCAGCGGACGCTCAGCGTCGTCGAGTCGTTCGATCTCGATGTCGCTGACCAGCCCGCCGTTGGCGGCTCCGGGGCTCACCGACGCACCGGCCAAGCTATTCGGAAGCTCGACGACTAAATCGCCGTCGGGATTTCGAAAGCTGGTCCAGACCAGCGGACGATCCGCAACGAGTTCGATCGAAGCGCTCCGGCCGTCGTCGGTCACCCGAAGATCGTCAATTTTGGCGGGGGTCCTGACTTGCGCCGTGACCCCTGCATTTGCCGTCGGCGCCCCTGACTGCGCGCTGACCTCAGCTCGCTGCCGCTTGGCAGAAGAGCATCCAACATGAATGATCAGCAAAGCCATCGCGGCCGCCATGGCCAGACGTTGACTGCCTCTCTTCTCCTTGCTCTCGCCCATGTCCAAATCGCCTCCGACGGATTGCCTCGAGCTGATTTGCTCTACGGTCGGTCCGCTTGGGTTTCCCATTCGATCGATACCTCAAGTCCAGCGCGGACGGTTTTCACCGTCGCGACGGGTACAGCCTCTTGACCACCTCACGAAACGGCTTCAAAGCAGTAGGGTCGTTGACACTCTGCTTAAAAACCACTTCGCCGAGGGTGATTCTCACCACGTCGCCGTCCCAGAGCTCATCTCCGGGGCGCAACAGAAAGCTTGTTCTTTCACTGGCGGACTTAACCTGTGCAACCGGCCCGTCATCCAAAATAAAAATTCCTTCGATTCGAAGCTCAGCGATCAACAAGCCCGGAATGCCGTCCGGCCTCTCCCGCCGATCATCGTTCTTCCTTCGCTTTCTCAGCAGCGACCGGAACGGATCGCGTCGGGCGCCGGGATCGTAAGTGAAGGCATCCGGCGAGGATAGAACCTCCTCGTCCATCGCCAACAGATCGTCCACGGCGCCAAAGTCGATAGCTTCGCCGTCGACGACCGCACCTTCCGAGTCGCCTTCATCTTCGTCCAAAATTTCCGCGTCCGTGTCATCACCTGTGGGCACGAAGTCATCGTCGTCTTGAGCCGCAGCCAACGGCACCCAAAACAGTGAGATGAGCAAGAACACACAAATGGAAGAAGCCACCCTGAAGGGGGTGATCTCTGCTCGTTCCCAAAGCACGTTGGTCATCATGCCTCGTCCTCCTCATTATCCTTATCGCGCTCGATATAGAGGTAGGTCTTCATAGTGAACGTAGCGGAGATGGTTTGATTGCGCCTCTTCTTGCCGCTCTTGGCCTTGATGCTCAAATTATCCACATTGATGATGCGCGAGAATCGAGACACCCGATCGAAGAAGAGAGCCAGATTGTGATACGACCCGGTCAGCCTCACCTGGATCGGCCACTCGTAATAAAATTCTCGCTCAGATCGACGCCGCGGCGTGAAGCTCAATAAGGTGAAATCACCCTGTTCGGTCAGAGTGCGAATTCGGCGAAGCAGGTCTTGGGTCTTTCGCTGGGCCGGCAGGACCTTGAGCAGCTTGTCGAGTTCCAATTGAAGCCGACCGACTTCTTCGCGGAATTGCGGCAGACTTTTTTGCGCGGTCCGACCTTCGTTGATCTTTTTTTCCAGCTTGGTGAGCTGCTTCTTCTTCTTGGTGATCTCCTTTTTCAAGGAATTCACCGCCGTAGCGTGAACGAGGAATACCAACGCAATGGTGATCGCCACCGCGACCGCCGCTGAGATATACCAAGGTTTGCCTTCTAGGCCAGTTTGAACCGCCATCGTTGTTCTCCTAGACCTCAGGTCTCATCCACTTGAGTGGATGCTTCACCGGATGGGGGTGGCTTCGGAAGCTGGAACCGGAAGTTGATTTGGAACGTATACGTGTTTCTTTTCGCCCTTCGGACGTTTCGCGTATCCGGTTCCTTGAACTCTGGCACCAGGCTGAGATTCTCAATGAATGCCGCAATGGCATTGGTATTTAAAGCTTGACCGGAGAGGCGGACTCGCTTACCCCTGACGTTCATGGATTTGAGCCAAACCAGATCAGGCAACGCCCGCGACACTCTGTCCATTAGGTGAACTGGCCCACGGCGCTTAGCGGTCAGATCATTGATCAAATCAATCTTGGTGTTGAGTTGACGCCGCTTGCGCTTGAAAACCCGGACTTCCTTGAGGATCGGCTTCAGCTCTTTGACCTCTGCCTTGGCTCTTCTGACGTCGCTTTGCACGTCCTTCAACTGGGCATTGACGACCAGCCACCAACCCAAGCCGATCAACAATCCCGCAACCACTCCTGCCGCGAGGATGTAGGTCGACGTATCCTGATCACCCATGTTGATCCGGGACTTGGCTTTCCGGGCAACGACCGGTCGGCGGCCTTCGGAAATAAGATTAATACGGATCATGGTTTAGTCACCTACCCGGCGGATCGCCAATCCCACCGACACCGCCAGCATCGGCGCGATGGCTTCCAAATAGTCAGGGTCGAAGTCTTTATAGCTAATTTTGCGCAATGGATTCAGCAGCTCGGTCGGAACACCGAATCGCTCTCTGAGCACCTCTAGGAGATTGGCGGTCAAGGCGCACCCTCCTGAAAGCACGAGTTCATCGACCGCACCTTCACTCGAGGTGGCGCTGAAGAAGTCGAATGTCTTTTGGATCTCGTTGGCCATCTCTTCCGACACGTTGTCGAGCACTCGCCGGGCATCCGCGGCGGAATAGGAACCCACGGTTTCGCCGCGTTTGAGCAGCTCAGCTTGATCGAAAGAGAGGTTGAACTCGCGTTGCAGGGCTTCAGTGAACTGATTGCCGCCAAATGAGATGTCGCGCCAGAAGACGCTGTTACCGCGGACGACCATATTGATGTTCGTGACACCGGCGCCCATATTGATCAAAGCGACGTTTTTCAGGGGGTCTAGATCGTAGTTGAGTTCGTAGGCGTTCTGGATGGCGAAGGCGTCGATATCAACGATGACCGGTGACTTGCCGCTCTGGGAGATCACGGACACGTAGTCGTTGACCTTCTCCCGCTTGACGGCCACCAAGAGAACTTCCATCTCTTCACGGCCGTGCTCGGCTTCACCCAGCGTCACATAGTCGAGGCGGACGTCGTTGATATCGAAGGGGATGTGCTGCTCGGCTTCCCACTGGATCGATTCATCGAGTTCGTCCGGCGACATCTGCGGCAGTTCGATCTTCTTGATGATCACCGAGTGACCCGAGACCGAGGTGGCGAAGTTGGCGCTCTTGACCTTCGCCGTTTCGTTCAGCTTCTGAATCGCATCGACGACCAATGAGGAGTCCATGATCGAGCCATCGACGATAGCTTCGGGCGACAAAGGCTCAATTCCAATGCGTTGCAGCTGAAATTGGCCGCCTTTTTTCTCTTTAAGCTCGATGAGCTTAATGGTCGCGCTGCCGATGTCTAGACCGACGACTCCTTTGGAGCGTGCGAAAAACACTGATCGTGTGCCTCTTTGGTCATTGGGCGATGGCCTCATGCCGTGCCCGAAAAGACTGTATTGATGCCAACTTAACTCAATTCCTTCAAGCGTTTTGGGAGCGTAGCAGTCGGTCTCGCGCGGTGTCAAGATCGACTCATTCGCTTTTTGCTATATCCGGACACATTTTGACGCGGCTTTTTGGCCCTTGAGCTTCGAATGGCCACCAGATGGTGTGCGAGGTGTGCATCACACTACAATATACAGTAGCCGGACGGCAAAATGGCTTTTGGCATCCCAGCAGCTGCCATTTTGTTCAAGAAAGCCTGGAGTATGGCGAACTTTGAGCATGAGGTTGGGGATGGCTTCGGGCCTCGGCAGCGGAGCTTCGTGGCGGTCGCCGGGCGTGCAGACGGGTGCTCCGGAAACGGTTGCCGTGGACGCTACCGCCGGGCTGAGCTTCGGGACGAGCTGCTCATCTGACGCCCGACTCGGATGACTCCATCGAGAGATTCGAAGGCGGTGCACATGCGGTCGAGATGTTTGCGATTCCGCACCTCGACGACGAAGGTGATCAGGCCGCGACCGGTTTCGGTATCAGCCTCAAATTGACGGATGTTGCTACCTTCCTTGGCAATCAATTCGGTCAGGCGGGCGAGCATGCCTTTTTGATCTTCGGTCTCCAGGGTCAACGACACAGGATAGAACTGACCTGAGTTCGGCTGCCGGGCCCATTCCACTTCGATCAATCGGCTTTCGTCGAAGGAGAGGGTCTTGAGGTTCGGACACTCCAGTGAGTGGACCGAAATACCACGCCCACGGGTGACGTACCCCATCAAATCGTCGCCGGGTACCGGTCGACAACATTTGGCTAGGGTGGCCATCAGGTCGCCGTGACCTTTGATGATCAAAGGTCCAGCGCCGGTCACTCGATCGACCGCTCGGCGTATCGGCCCCGGCGGCTCCGGCGGCGGAGGGACGTCTAGTTGATGCTCCTCCAGAAGCGCATCCAGGACCTGACGATATGAAATGCGGCCATAAGCTAGCCGATAGTAGAGGTCGTCGAGTTTCGAAAGGCCCTCTCGCTGCAGATATTCGTCGAGTTTGGGGCCGGACAACACTTTCTTGGGCTGAAGACGGAGCTTGCGCAGCTCTCTCTCCATAATCTTGCGCCCGATGGCTTGCGCTTCTTCCTTCTGCTGGGTATTGAGCCAGTGGCGAATTTTGCTTCGCGCCCGCGAGGTGACCACGATGTTGAGCCAATCCCGGCTCGGTCGACGTTGGGGAGAGGTGATGATCTCCACCATATCGCCGTTGTGCAGTGGCGTCTTGAGAGGAACCAGCTTGCCGTTGACCCGCGCACCCGTACATTGGTGACCCACGTCGGTGTGGATGTGGTAGGCGAAGTCTAAGGGCGTCGCTCCCCGGGGAAAGCTACTGACGTCACCCTTGGGACTAAATACATAGACTTCGTCCGGATAGAGATCGATCTTGAGCGCCGAGAGAAACTCGCGCGGATCCTTGACCTCTTTCTGCCATTCCAACAACTGGCGTAGCCAAAGAATGTTGCGGTCGTTTCCTCCCGAGGTCGAGCCGGAACTCTTGTATTGCCAATGGGCCGCGATGCCTTCCTCGGCAATCGTATCCATTTCTCGAGTTCGGATTTGGACCTCGAAGGGTTGCCCCTTGTCCCCGACGACCGTGGTGTGCAGGGATTGATAGAGATTGGGCTTGGGCATCGCGATGTAGTCTTTGAAGCGACCGGGTATCGGACGCCAATTCTGATGCACTACACCGAAGGCCGCGTAAGTTTCCTTCAGATCGTGGGTGATGATGCGAAAAGCTAGGAAGTCATAGAGCTGAGAGATGTCGATGCCCTGGCGTTGCAGCTTGCGGAAAATAGAGTAGTAGCGTTTGACCCGATAGCTGATCTCGGCGTCGATGTCCGCGGCATCCAGGGCATCCTTCAATCGCCGGGCGATGCGCTGCAACAAACCCCGGGCGCTTCGCATTTTGTCGCGAACTTTGGTGTCGAGTTCGGCGAATTGGCGCGGATAACGAAAGTAGAACGATAGGTCCTCGAGATCCCCCTGTACTCGGGACATGCCCAGGCGTAAGGCGATCGGCGAGTAGATCTCGAGCGTTTCACTGGCGATTCTGCGCTTGGCCTCGGGCGACATGTGCTCAAGGGTCATCATGTTGTGGAGACGATCGGCCAGCTTGACCAAGATCACTCGAAGATCCCGTGCCGACGCCAGGATCATTTTGCGAAAAGTCTCCGCTTGAAGCTCGTCCCGACGCACGTACTCGGTCTTGCTGATCTTGGTCACCCCATCCACCAGCTCGGCCACGTCCTTGCCGAATTCCTTTTCGAGCACCGCTTTGGTGGTCAAAGTGTCTTCGAGAACGTCGTGCAGCAGGCCGACGGCGACACAGGTCTCGTCGAATTTCAGGTCGGCCAACAAATAAGCGACATAGATCGGATGGGTGACGTAGGGCTCACCGGATTTGCGCTTTTGGTCCCGGTGTTTCTCCTTCGTGAAATCGTAGACACTCTTGAGAAAAACCTCGTCATACCCCCGTCCGTGGTGCTCGAGCCGCTCGAAAATCGTTTCGAGATCGACTTTTCGGCGCGGCCGAACGGGGGGTTTGGGCAGATTGGTCATGGGTCGAGCTGAGAGGAGTCGAGATCAGTCTCCCGCCTCGCCTGTGGAAGGAGCATCTGTGGACGGAGCATCTGCGGACGGAGCATCTGCGGAAGGAACGTTGTCGAGCACTTCCAGCTCTCCCAGCACACCAAAAAGCTGGTCCGTCAGGCGGGCTTTGGAGTCGTCCCCGGCCGGATAGTTGTAGACCATGTGCAGCTCACGATCTCCCTTCGGGTGGACGATGAAGATCACCGTCTCTTCGAGGGTTCGACCGCCTTCCGAATATTGTCCACGCGAATAAAAGGCGGTGCCCAATTGGGAGCCCAGCTCACGCTGACCTTTGAACACACCATCGGGTCGACCTTCGAGATCCGCCTTATGTCGCTCCACCGCCGCCACCAAGTTGATACCGCCGGTTTCGGCTGCGGTTTCTTGGATCTTGAGGGTGCCCTCGATCTGGGGATCCACGGGAACGAGTTCGATGGTCGCTCCCTCGTTGGACCCCACCTTAAAAAATTCCGGCACGTCCGCCACCGCGATGCCGAGTTCCGAATTCTCGACGCGCTCGCCTTTCGCCGCCTCCACCAGGGTTGCATCCTCGGCGGGCGCACAAGCGACCAACGAACCTATTGCCAACAGACCTATTGCCAACAGACCCAGTGCCAAACCTGGTGCCGGGCTAGCCGTAACGGGTGCTGAGCGGAGAATTCTTGGGGACAGTAACGACTTGTTGGACCTGATAGACATGGCAAAGCTCCGCGTTGATCTTCGGTTTCATCGGTTGGGCCGAACTCCGTCCCCTGATCCGTTCGGACGAATCTGGTGAGCAGACGGGCCCCGCCGAAAATTCGTCCCGAATATACTTCAGTTTTTGCAGGTCGTCTCGACTCTTTGAGCCGTGCTTCTTTAGCGAGGTTCCATCCGGGCTTGCTTGGTGGTGGGTCGACGCGGCGTCCTACGGGCGGCACTCGAGAGTCGGGTCAGCCGCGTCTGCGCCTCACGGCAGTGGCTCGACCACTCCCGCCGTGCCGGCCCCTCCCCGCGGATCTGCCCCGGCCTCAACCCAAGCCCTATCTCCCTCGAACGACCATCGAACTGCTTGCACTTGGGCGATGGACTTGATGGCTTCCAATGTATGGCCTTTCGCGGCCAAGGTGGCACGGGTTTCAGGCGAAAGGGCATCGGGTTCGTGAAACAACTTGTCCGGACGCCACTGATGATGGATTCGGGGACGGTCCAATGCGCCCTGCAGACCGTCGTTATCGACGACCACCCCGAGTAGAACCTGCATCGTAGCAGTCGGAATCCGAGAGCCCCCGCGTCCACCGATGGCGATGGCTTCGACGGTGCCTTTTTCCCCACCTCTTTTCCCGCCTCGCCAGGCCAAGGTCGGGCTTTGGGACGAGAGCATCCGTTTGCCCGGCCGCACGGCGTTGGCTTCACCTTGGATCAAACCGTAGAGGTTCGGGCGCCCCGGCGCCGCGGCGAAGTCGTCCATTTCATTGTTGAGGAAAAAGCCCGCTTCGGGCACGTAGAGACCACATCCGAAGAGGCCGTTGAGGGTGGTGGTCAAGGCGACCAGATTGCCGTCGGCATCGACCACGGAAAGATGGGTCGTATCCTTGGGCTCCTCCACCTCGACGGTGTCGCTCCATAGCTGAACCTCCTCAGACGGCGTCGCCCGATCCAACTTCAGGGTCGAGCCGCGCTCCGTCAACCACCGCTCCGACAACAAGTCCGAAGCGTTGGCCGAGGTTGTCGTTGGATCACCGAGCAGAAATCGGTCCGCATAAGCCCGTCGCCAAACCTCGGCGATCAGGTGGGCTCGATCGGCGCCGAATCGCTCCCGACTTTGCCAGTCGACGGCCTCTAATTGCTTCAAGGACGAAGCGATCAGGATGCCGCCCGACGACGGTAAGTCGGCCGACGCGAAGGTCCAGCCGAAGGCCTCGAAAAGCACTGGAGCGCGCCAGACCGGCTCATAGGCGGCCAAGTCCGCCGCGGTCAGAATGCCGCCGTGTTTCTTGGAGCTGCGCTCCACCGCCTCGGCAATCTCACCTCGGGTCACAGCCTTTGGGCCCTCGGCCGCGTACCGCTCCAACGTCAGAGCCAGCTCCGGCAGCTTGATCAGGGCGCCTGGCTGGGGAACCTTGCCGTCCGGCAACCACACCGCTGAGGTTTCGGGAAACCTCAGCAACATCTCTTTTTCTCCGTCCAGTGCCTCCGAAAGTCGCGAGGAAGCGACGAATCCGTCCTTGGCTAGGCGAATGGCCGATGCGACCACATCGGCCCAGGGTAACCTGCCGAACCTTTGATGCAGAGCATGGAGACCGGAGGGCGAGCCCGGCACCCCGGCGGCCAGAGGACCGATGATCGAGGCATCCGGCACCGGATTGCCCTCTTCGTCGAGATACATCTCGCGAAAAGCGGCGGCAGGGGCCTGCTCGCGAAAATCGAGATGGCTAACTTCTCCATCCATTTTCAAGGTGACGAATCCGCCCCCGCCCAGGTTGCCCGCCTCCGGCTGTACGACGGCCAAAGCCAGGGCTGTGGCCACCGCGCCATCGACCGCATTGCCGCCTCGACGGAGGACTTCCAGCCCGGCCTCGGTGGCCTGCTTTTCGTCGCTCGACACCGCCCCTCCGGTCCCGCGCAGGGTCGGGCGAGAAGCCCCGTGCAGCGGCCCGGCGACGGCAACCAGGAGCAGCACAGCGGCAGCTGCACCAACGAGAAGAGCCTTGGGCGCGCCGAACATCAAAGCTCCTTCAGCTCGGTCACCATATTCTGAACCGCCTTTTTGGCGTCGGCGAAGAGCATCATCGTGTTGTTGTATTCGAACAGCTCGTTCTTGATGCCGGCGAAACCCGGGCTCAGGGAGCGTTTGATCATGATCACGGTTTGGGCGTTCCAAACCTCGATCACGGGCATGCCGTAAATCGGACTACCCGGTGTTTTCTGGGCCGCCGGGTTGACCACATCGTTGGCGCCCACGACGATCGCCACGTCGACGCTCTTGAGTTCTGGATTGGCGGTTTCCATTTCCAACAACTGCTCGTAAGGCACATCCGCTTCCGCCAGCAGCACATTCATATGCCCTGGCATTCGGCCGGCCACCGGGTGGATTGCATATTCCACCCGTGCGCCGCGCTTCTCCAACAAGCTCGCCAGCTCCCGAACCGCATGTTGGGCCTGAGCCACGGCCAGACCGTAACCGGGCACGAACATGACCGACTCGGCCTCTTCGAGCACCAACGCCGCTTCCTCGGCACTGAACGAACGCACGGGACCGTATTCGTCGGCGCCGCCACCACCGGCAGCAGCCGAGGGCGCCTCGGCGCCGAATCCACCGAATAACACGTTGGCCAAGGTGCGGTTCATGGCCACACACATGATTTGAGTCAGGATCAAACCCGACGCGCCGACCAAAGCACCGGCGATGATCAACACGTTGTTGCTCAGCACGAATCCGGTGGCCGCCGCAGCGACTCCCGAGTAGCTGTTGAGCAAGGAGATGACCACCGGCATGTCGGCCCCGCCGATCGGAATCACCAGGAAAATCCCCAGCAACAAACTCGCTCCGAGCACCACCATTGCCAGCAAAGCCAGAGTCGCCGGATCCGCCACCGACCACGTGGCATACAAGCCCAGGCCGAGACTGATTCCGATCAAAGCCAAATTGAGCACATGGCGTCCGGGAAGGAGAATCGGATTACCGCTGATCTTGCCGGCCAGCTTGAGATAAGCCACCACCGAACCCGACAGGGTCAAGGCTCCGATCATCATCGACAATACCGCGGTAATACCTGGAGCCGTTCCGAGCGCCTCGACCGCGGTGCCCGCGCCTTCCTGTTCAATGACGTTCCCCCACAGCAGCGAGGCCGCTACCAGGGCTGAAGCGCCACCGCCGGAGCCGTTGAACAACGCCACCATCTCGGGCATGGAGGTCATCTCGACTTTGATCGCCGCCACCGCGCCGATCAAGCCGCCGACCACCAAACCGACCAAAATCCACTGGTAGTCGACGGTTCCCATTTCGATCAGGGTGGCGATCACCGCCACCAACATGGCCGACGACGACAGAATGTTGCCGCGGCGAGCCGTTTTCACCCGGGTTAGGCCTTTTAGGCCGAGGATGAAGAGGACCGCAGAGGCCAGGTAAAGAGTAGGGACCAGGTTGTCGAGCAGGCTCATTTCTTTTTCTTCCCGAACATGCTCAGCATGCGATCCGTGACCAAAAATCCACCCACGACATTGACGGTGGCGGTGATGATGGCAAATAGACCCAAGATGCTGGAAGTCTTGGTATCACCGCCGCTCGCCGCCACCAAAGCGCCTACCACGGTAATGCCGGACACCGCGTTGGCACCGGACATCAAGGGCGTGTGCAAGGTCGGCGGAATCTTGGTGATGATTTCGAATCCGACAAATACCGCCAACACAAAAACGTAGAGGCCGATCAACAACGGACCCATCATTTGCTGTCTCCTTCGAGGGCCGCACGGGTCGGTGCGTGTCGCACCTCGCCGTCGTGGGTGAGCAACGCTCCGGCTACCACCTCGTCTTCGAGGTCTAAATTCAGGCCCGACTCACCGAGCAGCGGATCGATCAAGGCCCAGACATTGCGAGCGTAGAGCTGGCTGGCATCGTAGGGGGTTTCGGCGGGCAGATTCGACGGTCCGAGAATCAACACTCCGCCGTGATCGACCTCTTCTTCCACCTTGGAAAGGGCACAATTGCCACCCTGCGCGACCGCGAGGTCGATCACCAAGGATCCGGGGCGCATGCCTTCGACCATCTCTTGGGTCACCAAAACCGGCGCCTTGCGCCCGGGGATCAACGCGGTGCAAATCACGACGTCCGCTTCGGATACGTGGCGGGTCACGATCTCCCGTTGCTTGCGCAAGAATTCCTCACCCATTTCGCGGGCGTACCCTCCTTCGCCTTCACCGCCGCCCATGTCGGGCAATTCGATGAAACGACCACCGAGGGATTCCACCTGCTCTTTCACCACATCGCGGATGTCGGAAACCTCGACGATGGCGCCCAAACGTTTGGCCGTCGCTACCGCCTGCAAGCCGGCAACACCTGCGCCCATCACCACGATCTTCGCCGGCCGAATGGTTCCCGCTGCGGTCATCAGCAAGGGGAAGTATTTCGCCAGCCGATAGGCGGCCAAAAGCACGGCCTTATAACCGGCGATCGAAGCCTGCGACGACAGGGCGTCCATGGATTGAGCTCGGCTGATCCGAGGCACCAACTCCATGGCTAAACAATTGATTTTTTGATCGCGGTAAGCCACGACGGCGTCGGTGTTCTGATGGGGTGAAACCAATCCGACGCAAACGGCTCCGGTCTTGAGCCGGCGAATCTCGTCGGCGCTCAGGCCCGAAACCGTGGCCACCAAGTCGGCGCCGGACAACCCCGCGTCTCGATCCTCGACGATAGACGCGCCGGCAGCGGTGAATAGATCGTCCGGGAAGTGGGCTCGGGTGCCGGCTCCCGCCTGGACGGAAACCTCCAGGCCCTTGCCGACCATCTTCTTGACGGTCTCCGGAGTTGCCGCCACGCGGGTTTCCCCGGAAACGGACTCGTTGGGGACGAAGACTTTCATCATAATCGCGTCCTGCTCCACAAAATGGAAATGTGCGGGGATCCTACCCGTCTGCCTGCGACCGGCGCAAGCAAGTCAAAGCGTAGGGGCAGGACTCGCCCCCGCCAGCCACCAAAACGTAGTGGCGGGGCTTGCCCCGGGCTTGCCCCCGCCTGTCTCTAAAAGCGCAAGCAGAACGGGAGGGCACAAGGCCCGCACAAGGCCCTCCCCTACATCTGAGGCTGGCACCAAAACGTAGCGGCGGAGCTTGCCCGGGACTCAAACCCCGGTTTGCCAGCTGTAGAGCCAATTGAGCACCAGCGCGGCAAGCAAGAGAACCTGGCCCCACAGCGGCACCCGACGCGGTAAGCCCGGCAAGGGTCGACCGCTGATCGCGAGAGCCGCAGCGACTCCACCTCCGATGAGGAAAAATAACCAGGCCGCGGTCGGCAAGGGATAGTTGAGCAAAGCATCTAAGGGTCGGAACTCTGCCAACGTCAGGGCCGCCCGGGTGGTTCCACAAGTCGGACAAGGCAATCCGGTCCACGATTTGAACGGACAGTTCGGCAGCCCGCCGGCCAACCAACTGCCGAGGGGTGAGAGCAAAACCAAGGCGAGGGATACCGCCCCCCAAAGCAAGGCGATCTGCCGACGCCCCTGTTGGCGTAGGTCATATTGGGCCGACGGGTCGGCCGGCTGGAACCGAGCTTGCTCCATGCCCGATCAGAACAACGAGCCGGCCATGGAAGAGGCCACTGCAGCGGTCACCAGAAAAGCCGCTACTATCCCGCATGCGCAACAAAGAAAGACGGGTATCAGCACAGCCAAAGCAGACCGGATGGTAGTGGTTCGGTGAACCTCACTGAAACCGATCACCAACAGCACCAAAGCCGCCACCATGCTGAGGATTCCGCCGACGATCGGCACCAGGTTGCAGAGGGCGCTGACCTGGGCATAACAAGCTGTCTTGAAGGTGCCTTCGAAACCGGATTCGGAGTGCTCGAGGGCACCGACGAGGAACAAGCAGAGGTGATTGATGCCACAGCCGACGAATAAGAAGAAGACAAAAATGAAGGGATATAAAACCGCCATGATCACCACCGAAATGGCGGTGGGAGCAGCCGAAAGCCCCATGCTCTCCATTTGCTGAAGAAAATCCGAAGAGCCGAAATTGTAGATCGGGCCAAATACCCAGCCCCAAAGCTGGGCGATGATCGCCATGACCCAGCCGAGCATCAGGGCGAATAGGAAAGGTCCGGCATAATCGCCGTCGACACCCAAGCGGGCAAATGCGCCCTTCGGATCGGTGACCACCAGCTTCACGGTTTCGGCCATCGCGGTTAGGAAACCTAGATCGTCTCTGCGATCCCAGGGCAAAGGCTCGGCAGACAAGACGGCGGGCGGCGGTCCGTATCCCGGCGGAGGTCGGTATCCAGGCGGGGGACTATCGTCTGGCGGTGGCTGATGAGGCGGAGGAGGAGGTCCCCCACCCGGAGGCGCGGGCGGCTGGGTCGGATCCGACATGAAAAATCCTTAGTCGTCTCGCACGCAAAAGGGCGACGAGGACTACCATGTTAACGAATTCTGTGGCTGGAGGCTGCCGTGGCCGGCCGACGCGCCGTCCCCCGCGCTGCCCTCGCGCTGCCCTCGCCCTGCCCTCGCCCTGCCCCTTGATCTAGGACCAGACGTCACGCATAATCAGACCAGAGAATTGGTAATTTTGAGGGCCCCGCCGTGCGAGCATTTTTCAACTCAGCTCCCATCTATTTGGCTCCCGTCCGTCCGTGAGGGTCGCCCATCTCATTCACGGCCTCGGGCTCGGCGGCGCCCAGCAGGTGATCAAATTCATCGTGCAGGAACGCCGGCGCGACGAATTTGAGCATCTCGTCTACTCCTGTCACGGCGGCGTATTCCAAGAACAAATCGAGGCCGTCGGCGCACAGGTGCGGATTCTTCCCCGACGCATCCCAAAATTGGATCCGTTTTGGGTCCGAAGCATGGCCAAAGCCATGGTCGACGATCGAGTGGACGTGGTTCACGGCCATCTCTTCGGCGACAGCCTGCACGGCTATCTGGCCGCCAAGCGGGCCAAACGACTGCCGATGGTTTTGACCCTGCACAACTCCACCGACGCACGCACCGGATTGCAGCTACGCGGTTATAAATGGCTGTTGCAACGCGACACCGTGGCCATCGCTTGCGCGGAATTCGTGCGCACCAGTTTCGTAGACTCCATGGGCTCAGCCGCCCAGGGCGTTCGGACGATTTCGAACGGCATTGCCTTTGACGATCAAGGACCTCGGGCCGAACGCGCCGAAGTCACCGAGCTCGGCCTTCGTCCGGAAGCTGTGATTTTCGCCACAATCGGACGATTGGAAGCACAAAAGGCCTACCCCATGCTCTTCCGAGCCCTGCGCGAGCTGATCGACCGCACCAAAACCGACCTGCAAGTAGTGATGTTCGGCGACGGTTCCTTGCGTGCAGAACTCGAACAGCTGCGAAACGCCCTGGGGCTTCAAGATCACCTGAAAATGGCCGGTTTCCGCAAAGACATCACCCGCTGGCTGCCGGCCATGGACGCAGTCGTGTTCAGCTCCATCTTCGAAGGGCTGCCGATCGCCCTACTCGAAGCCATGGCCACCCGACGTGCGGTGGTCGCGACCCGGGTGGGCGGCATGCCCGGCGCCCTCGAAGCGGACCGCGACGCCTTGCTCGTGCCGGCGAGGGATCCCGAGGCCCTCAGCGAGGCCATGGCGAGGATCGTCGAACAACCCGAACTGCGGCGCCGACTCGGTGAATCTGCGCGAGCCAGATTCGAGGCCGAATTCACCGCCCAGACCATGACCCGACGCTACGAGGATCTGTACCGTGAGGTCGCGGGCTCCCGCCTTTGACCGCCCCGCTCACCGATAACGCCCATGCACATCGCCTACCTCCACTACCTTTACGGCCGCGACACCGCCCTGCACCACGTCCGCCAATTCTCTGAGGCGGCCAGAGACCTAGGGCATCGGATCGACGTGCACGCCATGAACCTGGCACCGCCGCCGACGTCGGACGGCACCCCTGGACCTCCACCCAGCCTGAAATTGCGCCTCCGTCGATCGCTCAAAAAACGCTTTTCCCGCTACCTGCACGATCCCAAAGAATTTCTCTGGAATTGGCGCTACATCCGCAAAGAAAAAGCCTTGCTCGCCCAGGATCCTCCGGAAGCGCTGCTCGTGCGCAGTCAAGGACTGGGTATTTCCTGTGTGCCCGTGGCGCGACACTTCGGCATTCCCCTGGTGCTCGAAATCAACGCCCCGTCGAGCGAGGTGTTGGAATACCTCGATCAATACAAGCACATGGTTCGCCTGCGAAATTGGGCCGGTAGCTACAAGCTAAAGCGTGCCCACGGTTTGGTGGTGGTCTCCCAAGCCCTCAAGGACTATTACGTCCACACCCACGGCCTCGACCCCGAGCACGTGACCGTGGCCCACAACGGGGCCGATCTCCAAATCTTTCACCCCGGGGTCCAACCCGACCCTGAGTTTCCCCACGAGGCCTCCCGATCGCGCATCGGTTATGTCGGCTCGTTTCAAAAATGGCATGCCCTCGACCTGATGGGCGCCATGATCGCCGATGTGGCCGAACAGCGGCCCGAAACCCGCTTTTTGATGGTCGGCTCCGGGCCCGGCGTGCAAGACATCCAAGCCGCGACCCCGTCGCTCGGCGCCGACCGGCTCGTCTTCACCGGCCGGGTGGAGCATGAGCGGGTGCCGGGGCTGGTCGCAAGCCTGGATATCGGCATTTTGGCCGAAGCCGCCGACTATCAATGCCCGCTCAAGGTGATCGAATGGATGGCCGCCGGCATCACCGTGGTGGCTCCCGACCACGGGCCCCTACGGGAACTGATTGAACATGACGTGCACGGCGTGTTGTTCAAGGCCGGCGACACGGAGGCCCTTGCCCGCGCCGTTATCGAGCTGGTGGACGACCCCGAGCGCCGCCGACGTCTGGGGGCAGAGGCCGCCAAAAGGGCCCATGCCTCTATGTCGTGGCAAGACAACGCGCGCAAGGTGGTCGACGCCTGCCGAGCCGCTGCGGATCGTCTGAGATCTCATCCATGAATTTGCGCCCGCTGCGACGCGCCCTGCTGCTGACCCTCAGCGCCTTCTTGCGCTTTTCGGGTTTGGCTTCCCTGTGGCGGTCCCAACGGCGAGCCAAGGGCGATTTTCGTGTTTACATCCTCGAATACCACGGGGTCGACCCCGGCGGCCGGGAGTGGGAAGGAACCATCTCCCAACAACGATTCCGACACCACCTGCGCTGGCTGAGGAAACACTTCTCCTTCACCACCGTCGCCGAAGCGGCTCGGCTCCTGCGCTCGAATTCCCTCGACCGAGACTGGTGTGTGGTGACCTTTGACGACGGTTATCTGAACAACTTCGAGGGAGCTTGGCCCGTCTTACGCGAGTTCGACCTACCGGCCACCATTTACCTCACCTCTGGATTTCTCGACGGCCAAGAGCTGTGGTTCGATGTCGCCCGTAGGTCCTTGGCCGCCTGCCGGCAGCCGGGAGCCACGGACGCGACCCCACCTTGGGTCGCCGAGCGCTTGGCGCAAAGCTTGGGGGCCTGGCCTCCTAAGCACGACCTCGAAACCACCATGCGAATGCTGAAAGCCAAACCGGCCGACGACCGTCTGGATACGGTGAGCCATTTTCAGGCCGCGGGTCTGAACCTGCCGCCTGGCGCGGTTCCCATGTCCTGGGACCAAGCGAGGCAGCTCCAGGAAACCGGCATCGAACTCGGTGCCCACACCGTTCAACATCCGATCCTTTCCAAGCTCGATCGGCAGTCCCAGGAGACCGAAATCTGCGGCTCGATCGAGCGCTTGACCGAAGAGCTGGGGCAGCGACCCAAAACCTTTGCCATGCCCAATGGATCTAAGAACGATTACAACACCGACACCCTCGAGATCTTGGCCGCCCAGGGATTAGAGGCCGCCTGCACCACCCGTCGAGGATCCTGCGCCCCGGGCTGCAACCTCCTGGAGCTACCCCGGCTCGGGATAGGCAGTGATACCGTCAGCCTGCTCAGCGCCCGTCTCACCGGTGTTTTCGACGAACAGATGCGTCGCCGATTTCGACGTTTTTTACCTTCTCTACCGTTCCCGCGCGCGACTTGATCTAGGAGTTCCGTCCCTCCATGACCGATTTCTATACCCGTGTTTTCGGCCACACCCTGTGGCCGCTATCAAACGTCCTCAACGGCACCACCATCCACCGCAAGCTCGATTGGCTGCTCGAACAAGAGCACGTGCCCCGCGACGAAATCCATCGCCGCCAAGAGGAAGCGGTGGAAAAGGTCGTCGAATCCACCCGCAAGCGCAGCAACTTCTACCGCGAGCTGTGGCAACGCAAAGACGGGCCCCGCTCAGACTTCCCCCTGCTCGACGGCCTGCCCGTGGTAACTAAGAATCACTTCGCCGAAGCGCAGGGTGCCTTTCCCCTGCCCAGCCAAGGGCGCCTCATTTCCTGTGTGACCTCGGGATCCACCGGTCGGCCGATGACCTTTCACCGTTCGGTGGAACAAGAGAGCTGGTTCTGGGCCCTGCGTTTTCGCATCTGGAGGTGGGCCGGTTATCGGCCCGGGGATAAATACCTCACCATCAATCTCAATCCGCGCTTGGGATCGAAGAAAAAGCTTCAAGATCGCCTCTTCCGCTGCTCCTATTTGACCTTCAATGCCGACAATGTGGATAGCCGGCGCATCGTCGACGAACTCAATCGTCGGCGCATCGAGCACATCAACGGCTTCTCGTCATCCCTCTTCGTGCTCGGCCAATTCATGCTGCGCAACGGTCTCGAAGCGCCTTCCGTCCGCGGCATCACCGCCACCGGCGACAGCCTCTTTCCCGCCTATCGGGAAACGATCGAAAAAGCCTTCGGACGGCCGGTGCTCGACTATTACGGCGCCGGTGGCGAAGGGGTCCACCTCGCTAGCCAGACCTACGAATCCCTAGCCGACGGCGGCCGCTTCCTGATCCATCCGGAAAACGCCTTGGTCGAACTGCTCGGCACCGACGGACCGGTTCAGCCGGGCGAGCTGGGACGTATCGTCGTGACCCAATTCCACAACGACGCCATGCCCTTGATCCGCTACGAGCTGGGCGACGTGGCACAGGCTGCGGACCCGGAGTGGACCTGCCCGAGCGGACGCACCCTGCCGATGATGGGCGGAGTCCAAGGTCGCGTACCGGATCTGATCGTGGTTCCCGACGGCACTTATCTCGTGCCCCACTTCTTTGTCGTGTTGATGAAGAACCTGCAGTCCATCCACCGCTATCAGGTGGTGCAGAAAGAAGAAGGGCGGATGGAGGTCCTGCTGAAACCCGAAGGGCAATGCTCTCGACCCCAGATCGAGCAGACCATCCGCAGCGAAGTGGGAAAAGCGACCCACGATCAACTCGACGTCTCCTTCCGCTGGGTCGACGACATCCCCCTGACCGGGGCGGGCAAACGGCGCCTGGTGATCTCCGACCTGGCCCGCCGACTGGTCAAGAAGGACGACGAAAGGGACGCCTACTTGGGCCACGACGGTCCGGAGGACGACGGAGCGTGAAGCTGCGGTTGCTGTTCGTCATCACCACCTCCGACTTCGGCGGCAGCGAGAGCTTCCTCTATCGCTTGGTCAGTGGTCTCGACCGGCAGCGGTTCGAGATAGAGGTTTGCTCCCTCTGCCCCACGGGCCGCACCGCCGACCAAATCCGCGAACTCGGAGTTACGGTGACCTCCCTGAATATGCACCGTCGGGCCAAACCCCTGCAAATGGTGGCTGCCACCTTCCGTCTTGCCCGTTTGTTCCGCAACAGCTTTGGCGGACGGGGCGCCCACGGCGTGCAAAGCCTGCTCTACCGCGCCAATGTGCTGACCGCTGCCGCGCGACGGCTCATCGCCTGGATCCCGGGACCGACACCGTTCTTGGTCACCGGCCAGCGCAGCCTGATCCCTACGGGCCGCAGCCTCGACTTCCGGGCCCAGCAGCTGACCCGCAATTGGGCAGACCGCGTGGTCGCGGTTTCCGAAGCGGTCAAAAAGGAGCTGCATCAAACCGAAAAAATCGCCGACGAAAAAGTGATGGTGATCCAAAACGGCATCGACCTCCATCGTTTCAGCCTGCCCACGCAGGATGAGCGTTCCGCCGCCCGGGCAACCTGGAAGATAGACGACGACACAGCGCCTGAACCGACCGTCGTCATCGGTGCCGTCGGGCGATTTCATCGTCCCAAAGGTCTCGATGTGTTGATCGATGCTTTCGCCATCGCCCAGCGACGTCACGACCGCCTGCTCCTGGTGCTGGCGGGTGACGGTCCCGACGCCGAAGCCCTGCGGTCCAAGGTCGAGGAGCTGTCGGTTCAGGATTCGGTCCGTTTCTTGGGTTACCAGCAGGACCCACGCCCCCTTTACCCCGGATTCGACCTCTACGTGTTGCCGTCCCTCAAGGAAGGCTCCCCCAACGCCCTGCTCGAAGCCATGGGCCGGGGCTGTGCCTGCGTGGCGTCCAACGTCGGCGGCGTGCCCGAAGCGATCGTCGACGGCGAATCCGGCTACTTGGTGCCGCCCTCCGACCCTAAAGCCCTAGCCGAACTCTTGCTCGAACTCGCCGACGATCCGGAGCACCGACGCCGGCTCGCCCAGGCCGCCCGCCGACGCGTCGAAAGCCATTTCGACCTGACCCGGATGATCCGCACCCACGAAGAACTCTACCGGGGTTTGGCCGAGCTAAATTCCTAACTAGACGCCTCGGAATTTCCACAAACCATTGATTATAAATGACTTGTCGTAGTGGAGGGACTTGCCACCCTCCCCTACTTCCTTGAGAAGCCGAGCTTCCGGCGGTTCCGGATGTAGTGGCGGGGACAAGCCGCGTCCCTACGTCCGGAGGTTTGCGGGCGTAGCCCACTAAGTTCGGTCTGTCCAGTTCTGGCTCGATGGGGTCGGCCCAGCGCCTGCGCGCCGGCCCGTGGAGTTTCAGACTTGCTGTCGGCCTCGCTTCTCTCCCAAGGACCGAAAAGATAAGATCGCGCGGCCCCGGATACGATCCGGGTTCCCCGCAATCGCCCCAACGAAGGGATTTCTTTGTGACCGCTTCTCGCCAAATGGCCATCTTGGGCGCCAGCTTAGGTCTTTTCTTGGTTCTGCTGCCCTTGGGCCTCGAAAAACCGGGCCTGCCGATACAGATTCGGGCCGATGAGCCGACCTATTTGGCGATGGCCGCCAGCGTTGCCTTCGACGGTGATTTGAAATGCGAGGCCCAGGACGTCGACCGGGTCTTTTCCCAATTCCCCTACAGCCGTCCCCCAACCTTCCATCTCAAGACCACCGACGGTTGGTCCTCCAGCCCGTTCTTCGATCGCGATCCCCTATTTGCTTGGGTGGCCGCGTTGCCGGTCCGATTTTTCGGTGCCAACGGTTTGGTGGCCCTCAATGCCCTCTTCTTCGTTTTCATCTTGGCTTTGACGGGCTCACGGCGCCGGGCCGATGGCAACCCATGGGGTCCGGGCCATCTCTTTGCTTTTGTTTTCCTATTTCTAAGTGCCGCCTTCGTCCAAATATTTTGGCTAGGCTCCGCTCTCTTCCTAGCCTTCCTGGTGGTCGCAGCCCTACGACTCTCAGAAGCCGCGGACGAAACCCACGCGGCCACCCCCCAAGGGCTGAGTGTGGGCTCGGGGCTCGCCTTTGGCGCGGCCGGCTTTGCCCTTCCGTGGCTGGCCCTGCTGATGCCCGCGTTCCTGACTCGCCGACGCGCCATCCCATGGTTGATCGGCTGCGCTGCGGGGTGGATGCTGGCTTTCAGTGCCGGCTGGGTTTTAGGCGCCCCAGGACCCTTCGCCGACGTGGAGTCACGGAGCTTTTTGACCGAGTCTCCCTATGAAACCCCTTGGCTCGAAGACGCTGGGCTCGACAGCCTTGAGCCGGCGGAGCCACGGTCCGTGCTCGGCGAGCGGCGAGCGAATTCCGCGGCCGAGTTCGCCGGTGACCTGGTCTACTCCCTGATCGAGCGCCGGACCGGATTTCTAGTTTATTTTCCCGTCAGCCTGTTGCTCGTGGCTCTCCTGCTCCGCGGTCGTCGACGGCTTCTGGCGACGGTCGGCTTCGATCGCCTCTTGCTCGGCATCGGCATCGCGGCCGCGGTTTTGATCCAGCCTTGGGTCCGCTCCTTCGAAGTAGGAGGCGGGGCCTTCGGCAACCCCGCCTTGGTGGCCGTGGCACCGGCCCTACTTTTCCTGCTTCGACGCCCACCCGCCCAAGGAGTCACCCTGGCCGGCGTTGCGCTCGGGGTCTTGACGTTGGGTCCGGCCCTGGTTTCGTGCCTCGGCCCGGCGGTGGCCTACGCCGGTCTGCAGAGCCACACTCGAGGCGCGATTCTGTCGCGTCTGCCCTTGGATCTCAGCTTCGTGGCCACCGAAGGCGATTATCGATCCTTGCCCGCCGGTGGACCCGACGAGCTAGCCGTCAAGCTCTGGGCCCCCTCCAATCTGACCGAAATCCGAGGCGATGAGGCGTGGCTTTTGGGCAATGCCGAAGTACCCCTCTTCCTGACCTCGGCCGAACCTCTGGACGACGTCGTTTTTCAGCTCCGCACCCTGGCTTCCTTCAATCGCATCCGGGTTCGTTTCGACGGTGAGAAACAAATTCTCAACTTCCAGGAAGTCCCCCAATCCGGTAGCTCTACCCGCCTCACCTTCAAGCCGGAGGGCCAAAAGCGCCTGCAAGGACAACGCGAAATTTGGGTCTATCCGCTGACCGTCAGTAGCACCCGGGGCAAGAAGCCTTTTTGGAACGGGAATTCGTCCCAAAACTTCTATCTCGGGGCGGCCATCGCGTATTTGGGCTCGGAAGCATTTCTCGACTTACCCGTCTACGGAGCGAGCTTCTCGAGCTGCGAGGCCCCCTCCCCCGTCGAAGCCGATTCAGAATTCCTGGCTTTGGCCCGGGTAAGAAACTCCAGCGACGTCACATGGCCCGTAGGCGGTGCCGTGGAAGTCCGGCTCGGCTACCGCTGGCTCCAGGCTGACGGCGAGGTGGTTTTCGAGGGTGATCGCACCGACCTGCCCGGCGACCTGCCGGCCGGCCAGGAAGTCACCACCTGGATCACGGCCAAGAGCCCCTCACAGCCGGGCACCTATACCTTTGAACTCGACCCGATTTTCGAAAACGTCGCTTGGTTTTCGGACCGAGGGGTCGAGACGTGCCGCAGCACGGTCCAGATTCTTGCCCCGCCGCCGGACGATTCGAAACCCTGATCCCCAAGGCCGTTACCCAGCAGTTCACCGAAGACCTGAGCGATCGGCCTGAAGGGGTAGATTCGCGACGTCGGAAGCACACTCTGCCTGTGTAATAATCCGCCAACCCTGCCGATAGAGGTTGGCCGCCTAACTCCCCATGCCCACGGAAAATACACAGCCCACAACCCCACCGCAAGCGCCGGAAATCGCCCCGCCGTTAGTGGTGCTGGTGGGCCTACCCGACGCGACGGTGGAAGCTGTCGAGGCAGCTCTCGGTCGGGCACCGAATCCACCCACGGTTGCCGCCTTCAACGCCCATCAGGCCGAAGCCTTGCCCAGCCCTGAGATCCTGGGGGTTGAAGGCCCGGCCGTCCTCTGCCTCGGACCCGAGCTGCCGGCGGTGAAAGGCCGCCAATTGGTGGAACGGGCCTCGGCCCTGGATTCATGGCGCCACACTCGCAACCTGGTGCTCGGGGCCGGCAGTGAAATCCGACGCTTCCACGACCTGATCATTGAAGATCGAGCCTATTTCTTGGCTCCGGAATTACCGAGCGTGGACGAGACCCTGGCGTTGATCCGCGGCGCTCTCGGTCATTTTTCAATTTACGACGCTCTCGGGTCGACTCGAACCCTGGCCCAGCTCTTCAAAGACGGGCCGAACTCTGATCAAGGCTTGCCCGACTCCCCGGCCGAGATGGTGTTGAACGAGGTGGTCGGCCAGAAAGACCTGGCCGGCCTGCTCGGCCGCACGAGCCGTCTCTTGGAACGTTTGGTCAGCGCTGACCGGATCGATTGTTTTCTCTTCGAGCCGTCGTCGGACACCCTGCACTCGTTCCGCGCTCCTAGTCATGAGCAAGACAGTCTTGCGGCGGGCACCATCGCCTTTGCCTTGCGCACGGGTTGCCTGCAGATTCGGGAACGCATCGCAGATGCTCCGTTCTATGATTCCGATTTGGACGCCTATCGAATCGACGATCACGGTCAAGGGGACGGTGAGGCGCGATTGCTGGCAGTGCCGTTGACCGCTTCCGAGGCCCGAAATACAGCCTCTGAGGCCCGAAATACCGGACACGACGACCAGGCCGACAGCGACCCGGTGACCCCTAAAGATGGCGGAAGTCCTGCCTTTGCGGTTTGGGTCGCCTGGCGGGCGGCCCACCGCGAGCCCTTCCGGCCCGAAGATGCGACCAGCATTAGCCAAACCACCGAGCCCCTCATCCCCTTAATCGTTCAACTGCTGCTGCGCGAGGAGCAACAAACCCTGCTGCGGCAATCCCAAGCGGGTGCGGACGGAACCGGCGGAGGCGGAGGCTCCAACGGTCAACGGATCTCCTTCCGCGCCGAAGCCCTCCAGCACTATTACGAAGGAGTTCCCGATCACGGTGAGGTCTTGCGCATCAGCCCGGAGTGGACCCGCTATGCCTACCCTTTGTTGCTGCTGCTCTTTCTTGCCGCGGTACTTTTCAGCATGTTCGGTAAGGTCCACGAATATGCCGAGGGCGTGGGCATTGTGCGTTTACAAGGTCGGGTCGACGTCACCGCGCAGGTCGGCGGCACGGTCAGCCGAGTGCTCGCACAACCGGGCGAGGCGGTCGCCAAGGGGCAGCTCCTGGTGAAGCTCTACGACGTGCAAGAAGAAGCCGAACTGGAGCGCATCCAACGGGAATTCGAACTCGGCTTGTTGGATCGACTGCGTCATCCGGCCGACCCGGTCACCGCCCGGACCCTTGGCGCGCTCCGGGCCCAACGCCAGCTGGCGATCTCCCGACTGGAAGAACGTTCCGTACGGGCCCCGGTGGCTGGAGTCACCAGTGATCTCAGGATCCAACCCGGCCAATTGCTGGCGCCCGGCGAGGTCATTTTGTCGCTCCACCGCCAAGACGAGGATCGCCGGCTCCTGGGGATTTTGCCCGGACATTATCGACCTCAGGTCCAAGTCGGCATGCCCCTGCGATTCGAGCTCGAAGGATTCCGCTATGCCTACCAGCATTTGACCGTCGACGCGGTCAGCGACGAGGTCTTCGGACCCGCCGAAGCTCGACGCATGCTCGGTCCCGGCGTTGGTGATGCAGTGCCCATCTCCGGACCCGTGGTGTTGATTGAAGCACGTCTGCCCTCGGGTTATTTCGAAAGCGAGGGGCGAGCCTACTCCTACCACGACGGTAGCCTCGGTCGATTGGAGCTGAAGGTGCGCTCCGAACGTATCCTGCTGACCTTGATCCCGGGTCTCAAGGCCTTATTCGCCGAGCGAGAGGCAACGCCGACGATCGCCGCGGCTCAGGAATCCTCACCATGAGTTCCCCCAAAGACCCTTCACCTTCCGAGGCAACGTCCAGCAAGACCGACTCTCAGAGCTGGATCAACCGCTTCCCTGCCCTCAAGCGGCTGGCGGTGGGGCGTCGGACTAAAATCCCCGAAATCCGGCAGGTGGCGGAGACCGATTGTGGCGCTGCCTGCTTGACCATGGTGCTGGCTTATCACGGCAAGCGGCTGCGGATGGAAGAGGTGCGCGAGGCCCTCGGCATCGGCAGGGACGGTGTCGACGCCTACCAACTCCTACAAACCGGCCGCCATTACGGGCTGCGCGGTCGGGGGGTGCAGGTGGAGGACATCGAGAATCTCAGATTTCTCGAAGCGGGTTCGGTCCTGCATTGGGGTTTCCACCATTTCGTGGTGTTCGAAAGTATCGACGCCAGAGGAGCCCACATCGTCGACCCCGGCCTGGGCCGCCGGATCGTTTCCCGTGACGAGCTGCGTCGCGCCTTCACCGGCATCGCCATCACCTTTCATCCCGGAGAGGACTTTGAGCCTGGCTCGGAGCGAACCCACGGCACCGCCCGCTACCTCCAAGAAGTGTTGGCACAATCCTCGGTCCTAACGCGCATCATCGTCATGTCCGTGCTGCTCCGGCTGCTGGCCCTGGCGACCCCACTTTTGACCGGCATCATCGTCGACCGGGTGGTGCCCAGGGGCGACCACCATTTGCTGATGGTGCTTTCCGTGGGTTTGGCCGGCATCGCCGTCTTCGACTTTCTTTCGGCCCTGATCCGGGCCCATTTGATGTTGCAGCTGCGCACCCATCTCGACGCCAAGATTACGCTCGAATTCCTCGAGCACATGATCGCTTTGCCGTTCAGCTTCTTTCACCAGCGGTCGGCCGGCGACTTGATCATGCGCCTCAACAGCAACACCACCATCCGCGAAATTCTGACCTCGTCGGCCCTGACCGGCATTTTGGACGGCGTGCTGGTCAGCCTCTATTTGATCCTGTTGTTTATCGCCAACTCCTTCCTGGGCGCTTTGGTGTTGGTCCTCGGCTTGCTGAGGCTCGCGCTTTATTTCGCCGTGCGCACTCGCCAGCGGGAGCTGATGGCCCACGCGCTCCAAACCCAGGCGAAGTCCCGCAGCTACCAAGTTCAGCTGCTGGCCGGCATCGAGACCCTCAAATCTCTTGGCGCCGAGGATCGGGCCGTGCAGCAATGGTCCAATCTCTTCATCGACGAGCTGAATGTGTCCCTCGAACGGGGTCGCCTGGACGCGCTTTTCGAGTCGGCCCTACAGGCCCTGACCACCGCTTCGCCGTTCGTGATCCTGGCGGTCGGAGCCGCCGAGGTGCTCGACGGCAACCTCACCCTGGGCACCATGTTGGCGGTCAGCGCACTGGCCGCGGGTTTTTTGGCTCCCCTGACCTCTCTCGTCACCACCGGTGTGCGATTGCAGCTGCTGGGCAGTTATATGGAACGGATCGACGACGTGCTCGACGCCCCCAGGGAGCAAGAGGTGGACAAGGTGACCCCAGCGCCGACTCTGAGCGGGCAAATCGCGTTGGAGAATGTCAGCTTTCGCTACTCTGCCTTACGCCCTTTGGTGGTCAAGGACGTTTCCCTGCACATCGAGCCGGGCAGCTTCGTCGCCCTGGTGGGCTCCTCGGGAGCCGGCAAGTCGACCCTCGCCAATCTATTGCTCGGCCTCTACACACCCACTTCCGGGCGGGTGCTCTACGACGGCATAGACCTCCAGAGCTTGGAGCTGCAGTCGGTTCGTCGGCAATTGGGCATCGTGCAACAGCAGCCTTACCTTTTCAACGAATCGATTCGCAACAACATCGCGCTGGGGGATGAGGGGCTACCCCTGAGCCGGGTGATGGAAGCCGCCCGCCAAGCCCACATCCACGATTTCGTGCAAGAACTTCCCTTGGGCTACGACTCCCCCGTCTCGGACGGCGGCCAAGGACTCTCCGGTGGCCAGCGTCAACGTTTGGCCCTCGCCCGGGCCCTGGTACGACGACCGCGAATCCTGCTGCTCGACGAGGCCACCAGCCACCTCGACGCCATCTCCGAGCGGGAGGTACAAGTCGAACTCGAAGGGGCCCACTCCACCCGCATCGTCATCGCCCATCGCATGAGCACCGTGGTCAAAGCGGATTTGGTATTGGTGATGGAAGACGGCCGAATCGTCGAACAAGGCACCCACCGGGAGCTTTTGCGAAAGAACGGAACTTACGCCGCTTTGGTCCATGCCCAGCTGGAATCGGGCATGATCGAAGATGAAGCCGAGCTCATACAGCCGGAGATCGACCCGTGAGAATCCGTGATCAGCTCGAAGCCTCGCCGATCCTGCGATCCGGCTTGTTGCTCGTTTCCGGTGTGGTGCTCGGAGCACTGTTGGTCTTCGGCCTGCACTCCGGCGGCAAATCGCAGCCGGGGGCCTCGGTCGACACGGAGCCCAAGGCGCAGGCTCAAGATCGAATCGCCGCCCAGGACCCTGAGGGCTCGTCGTCGGAGACCGAACCGGCATGTTTCGTCGGCGCCCTGGTGCCGCGCGAAGCCGCCGACGTGGCCGCGGAAACGGAAGGCATCCTCGAAACCCTTGGCGTCAGGGTCGGCGATCGGGTCCAAGCGGGCGAGGCACTGGCGTCCCTCGACACCCACGCTTTGAATCATCGGTTGGCGATTGAAGAGGCCAACTTGAAAAGCGCCGAAGCCGAACGTAAGAAGCAGTCGATCGAGGTCGAGCGCTCGGCCCAGGAGCAACAACGGCGCCTCGCCCTTTCGGGCCTCGTTTCCAGGGAAGAAGGAGAGGCCGCCGGCTTTCGAGCGAGCAGCGCAGAAGCCGGCTTAGAAGCAGCTGACGCCCAAGCCGCTCAAGTCCGAGCAAAGATCGCCGAGCTGAAGGACGCCCTCAGTCGGTCGGTGCTGAGGGCACCGTTCACCGGCCTAATTTCCCGCCGCTACTTGGATCCGGGCTCGCGCACGGTCGTCGGCACGCCCGTGGTTCGGCTGGTCCGTCTCGACGATCTTTTAGTACGCTTCGCGGTTCCTCTGGGCGTCGCTGAAGCGCTGAGCCCCGGCACCCCGGTGCGTGCCGAGCTGGTCAACGAGGGCTCGGCTTGGCTCGGAACCGTGGAGCAAATCGCTCCGGAAATCGACTCGGCTTCCCTCTTGGTCTTCGTCGAAGCCAGGCTCGAAACCGCAGACCGTGATTCTGGATCCTTGGTCTTCGGCACCGAAGCGCGAGTCAGCCTGTCGGCCGGGCCAGGGCAAGCCCCGCCACGGTGCCTGCCACCCCAGCGGGACTAGCTATAGCTAGCCGGTCTACAACGGCTTCCGATCAGAGACCGAAGGACACACCGCCGACCAAGGTCAGACCCGGCGAGCTATATCCGGGGATCTCGCTGTAGTCGGAATCCAGAAGATTCTCGACCCGCACGAACGGCCGCCAACGGGTCGCCAGCTGGTAGTCGACCGACAGGTCCAGCCGTTCGTAGTCGTCCATGTCCGAGCCGTCGGCCTCGATTCGATCCGACACACCGACGACCGTCGCGCTGCCCCGCAGCTTGTCGGTCGGCTGGAAAAACAGAGCCAAGGTCGTACGTTGCTCCGGTCGGCGGGCCAATTGCAGGCCGGTGGCAGGATCTTCGGTTTCGTTATAAGTGTGGGAAGCCTGCAGCTGGAAGTGATCACCCGCCCGCCATTCGAAAGTGAACTCCGCTCCCTTCGAATTCGCTTGGGCCAAATTGACGAAACCACCCGGGAAGGTGAAGAGGATCAACTCTTCGAAATCGGTCTCGAAATAGGTCACATCCAGGGTCGCTCGACCGTCGCTGAACTCAATCTCGACCCCTAAATCAAAGCCTTCGCTGGTTTCCGGCCGCAGATTGGGATTGCCGAAACCGGGAAAGAATAAATCGCTGAAAGTGGGGGCTTTGAACCCCGTGCCGAGCGAAGCATGCAATCGGGCCGAGTCACCCAGGCGGGCAGAAATCGCTCCACGGTAGGTGGTCTCGTCACCGAAGACCGAATGATCGTCGTTGCGCACCCCGAGGGAGAGGTCCACACCCGGCCCCAGGGTCCACAGACTTTCGGCGAATAACGAACGAATATAGAGGCTTTGATCGAACGATCCAACGTTCTCCGCGTCCCGTCGTTCGACCGCGTAACCGATGGAAATCGACTCGCCGGAGCCGAAGCGGAGGTCTGCCTGGGTGCGCACCTCGGCATTTCGGCCGGCGATCTCGAAGTTGCTGAAGAAGTTGTCGGGGTCCTTGCCCAGCAGCTGATCCCGGGTGCTGCCGACGACCAAGCTTTGGGTCCAAACCTCGTTGATCGGCTGACGCAACGACACGGTCCCCGTCGTCAGATTTCGCTCTTGCTCGGCGTTGAGGTCGTCGACCGGCCCAATACCGAACGAAAAACCGTCGATATCCGTATCGCCTTCGAGATGGCGCACGGTCGCTTCGATGCGACCGCCTCCCCAGGTGGATCTGCCCACACGGCCGGACACCGTGAGGTGGGTCCAGGGATCGTCTTCCGTATTGCCCGCCGCCTCGTCCGCCGCAGAAACTCCGTCGGTCTCGATGCGAGACGCGGAAAGGCTGTAGTCGAAGGTGTCGTCCCCGCCCGAAACCCCGGCACCGAATTGGGAATAACCGTCGCTACCGCCCGCAGCCCGAACCCACGGTTTGGCCGGACCTTGTCCCCGGCGGGTGACGATGTGGATCGAACCCGCCACCGCCTCGGAGCCGTGGATCAAACCTTGGGGCCCACGGACCACCTCGATGCGCTCCAGGTTGTCGGCGCTCAGGTCGGCGAAGTCAAAGGCTCCGGTGATGTTCTCATTGACCCGACGTCCGTCGATGGTCACCAGGGTGTGTGACGAATTTCCACCGCGGATGAAGACACTGGTGGCTTTGCCGGGTCCGCCGACGGTCGCTACTTCGAGGCCCGGCACCGTGCGCAACAGCTCGAGCACCGTGTCTTTATTTCGGGCTTCGATCTCTTGTCGGTCGATTACCGTAACCGAACTGCCGAGGCGGCGTTTGGGCACTTCCACCAGGCTCGCGCTGACGACGATCTCTTCTTGGACGGTGGTCGACGGCTCAACCTGGGAATCGCTGTCGGCGGTCTCTTGGCCCCAGGCCTGCCCCACGGGCAGCACCCACAAATTCAGGAAAAATACGACCGACGTGATGGATTTCTTAAGGCGTGCAGGGTTCATCAAGGCTCCTTTCCTTACTCCACGAAGGAAAAAACAGAACCGGGCCGCAGGTCAGATATCCTGGCTAACGTTCGTCCTACCGGCCGCGCCTTCCCATCGGCAACCCACATCGGGCTTTCGACAGTGGCTTCGTGCGGCTTTCGTCCTGAACACAGTCGCGGGGCGGCGGGAGATTCTCACTCCACTTCCCTGGACCGACGGCTTGGAGGGTTCGAGGTTGACTCGCGAGCGGCTCATCGGGGAGCGGCTCGACCGGCCATGCGCTGCGGAGGACTCTCCTTCCGTCAGGCGGCACGGAAAAACAGTATAAACCTGGGGTCTCCAAAGACCAAGCTGGGCGCAAAAGTCATGACACCAAGGGGACACTCTCACCCTGCCGGCTACTGCTTGGCATCGCGCACAGCCTTGGCCACCCGCCGACGTAGGTCCGCCTCAACCCCGGGTCCACCCCCGCTCACCCGATGCAGAATGCCACCTTCGGGGCTGACCAAGACGTAAGTCGGATAGGACCTCACCCCCATCTTCTGGGTCGCGGAGCGAAATCTGCCGTCCCAAACCTGGGGCCAGTCTGTCTCTTCTTCGGCCAAGAAACGCCGCAGCTCAGCTTCATCGTTGTCGGTGCTCAGGCTCACCAACAGGAAGGGGTCGTCCTTGTGACGCTCGACCATCGAGCGGAGGGCCGGAAAAGCAGCGCGGCAAGGTCCGCACCAGGTCGCCCAAAAGTCCAACAGGACCACTCGGCCTCGGAGCGACTCACTGGTCAGCTCCTCACCTTCCAGGGTCGTTAGATTGAGCTTCGGCAACAGCTCCATCCTCGCCTTGAGGGGATTGGCGATCAGCTCACGGGCGAGGTCCGCGTTTTCGTCATCGGGATAGCTTTCGACGAATCGGCTGAGGTGGGCCACCCCTTCGTCGTCCTCAGCCAATTTCAACATGACCAAGCCGAGGTAAAAGAGGGCGTTCTTGGATTCCTCGTTCGAGAGTTCAAAGGCAGTCCTAAAGGCCGACTCTGCTTTTTCGTAATAGGAAACCTTCCGGGCACCGCGGTGGTAGTAGATCCGGCCGAGTTCACCGTAGGCCAAGAATTCGGAGGCATGCCCTTTCAGCAGCTCGGTGGCGGCCCGGCCGGCCTTTTCCCCCTTCTTCAGCTCACCGGTGCGCGAATAGACCATCGCCAAACCCAGCTTGCATGCGCCGCATTTGCCGCCTTCCCCCTTGTCGGCTTTTTTGAAGTTCGATTCAGCGCCGACGAAGTCCGAAGCGGCCAACTTCTGGAGGCCTTGTTGAACCAGAGCATCCGTGTCGGAGGAAGCCGAGCTGGTGACCGCCGGCAGAAGGCTGATCCAACAACAGGCCCACACCAACACCAGTGACCGGACCCGCGTGAGGATTTCGAAAAGCGGCTTCGGTAAGGTGGACTCGTGGTTGAGAGAGATTTCGATCATCACGCTCCCCTTGGCTGCGCGGCGGCCAGGCTTATGAGTCGCCGCTGGATTCGCCCGTCGGGACACAACATCGAGCACATCGGGAAGATGTCGGCCACGTCGGATGGGTTTAACCATTGTACGAGCTGAGTTGAAATCTGTTCGTTTTGGAAAAAGTTGAGGACTCCCAAAATAGCGAAAGAGTGGATCCGGAGATCCACTCTTTCTCGAGATCACACCAAGAAGTAATCTAGCTTGGTGATCGATCCAAGGCCGAAATCAATAGCAGTGCTTGGGCGGGCAAGGCGAGCAAATGGCCGACGTCGGGCAGTAGGTGCCATAGCTGCAACCACCGGCGAGACTGCTGAGGGCCTCGTCGTCGACGTTCAAAACTGCGGCCGGGCTCTCGGGAAGAGCGGCTTTCTGGTCTTGGCTCAGCTCGGCATAGAACTCACCGTCACGCCACGCACGAATCACATCTTGCTTTTTCATTGTCAGTCTCCTACATGCGGGCCGGCTCAAATTTCAAGCTGTGGGTCACCGACCCTTGATCCACAGCTCGATGCTCCGACACGTGTCGGAGCGAAAAACTAAGAATCTTTCAACGGCACCGAATCGAGGGTCAAAATGGAAGGGATCCGCTCGGGCGCCGCGAGCCTCGCCAAGCCGTAGGCCACGCCCGTCAACCCCGTCATCAGCCCCGGTGTTTCCACATTGCCAGGCAGCCCGAACAACAATCCGTCCCGTTGGATGCTGTCGAGCACCCCACCTGCCAGACAACCGGCGGAACTCGACCAATCCGGACGATCCAAGGTTCGGCCGGCGACCGCTAGGAGCTGGAGGTTGCCCACATCTCCGTGACAGAGGCAGTGGTTTTGACCCAAACCGTGGGCCACCGTCGAACGCACCGCAGTCTCAATTTCGGCGCGGATCGAGTCGTCGTCCAAGAACGGCAAACCGGCTAGGCGGGCCATGCCGATGCCCGGCGCCCCGTGACACCAGGCCTGCATGAAGTGGCCGGTGCTGGCGTCGAGGCCATCGGCCGCGCCGGCCCTCAAATCGGGCCAATTCTGACGTTCGGAAACAAAGAGGCTGCGCTCGAAAGCCAGGGCTTCGAGGGCCGTCTTTCGGAATCGTGAATCATCGGTGGCGTCGGCGATATGCAGCAGGGCCAGCGCGATGCCCGCCGCGCCGTGGGAGAGGCCCGCCAAGGCTCGATCGCCGGCCAACGGCATTCGCCATCCGAGCCCGCGCTCCTGGGGCTCTGCCATGGCCAGCAATCGCTCACCACACGCACGCACATTCGCGATCAGGCTCGGATCCGGCCGTACCTCGTGCAACCGCAACAACGAGACCGCACAGCCCGCTGAGCCGGCAATCCAATCGAGTAGCGGGTCTTGGGCGATCCGCTCCGACAGGCTCGCCGCGTAGGACGCGGCCTCGTCCAAGAGGCTTTCGTCGTTCCACAACACCCCGAGATGGGTCAGCACATAGATTACGCCTCCCCAACCATTGAATCCCCCCAATCCCTGGACCATCGAAGCGTCGCTCCGAATCTGTCGACGCTGAGACTCAAGGGCCAAACGCGCCAAATCCGTCAGCTCCTGATCCCCGAGCAGATCCCCTAAATAGCCTAAACCGAAGGCGATGCCGGGCAGACCTTGAAAGACGTCGGGGCCGGTTGGGGCGAGGTGCCAACCCTCCACCTCACCGTGATGCAGGGTCAGCCAGAGGGCTTCCTTTGAGCCACGGAAAGCCCGATCGACCACCCGCTGGGAAACCTCGGCCGCTGCGGCGCAAAGCTCGTCGGCGCCCGCCGGCTGGTCCCTTGCCGACACGGTGAACGACGGCCTGGGTTGGGCCTCGGTGCCGAGCCGAAGGGCGTCCAGGGAATCGTGCAAAACCGCCAGCTGTCGGGCCAGGTCCGATGGACCCAAGGCTTCGACCCGTCCGCGCACACTTTCGAGGCCCGACTGGCCCAACAAGCCGGGAAAGTTCTTGCCGTCCCAAGTCCACACATCGCGCGAGCCACCGGTGGTGACAAAGAGCGGGATGTCCCCTTGCTCCAAATCGCGCACCTCCGCGCCGACCAGGGTCTTGAGAAATCCACGACGATCGCTCATCGCCCAAAGCCGATCGAAGAGTCGTCGACGGCTGGGATCGTGGGTCAGGACGTGGGGGTGATAGCTCTCCAACAGCAGCGTGCCGTAGGTCGCCGTTTGGCGGAAGAGAATGCGCACCTCCGCGTTTGCGAAAGCAGCCAAGGGACCTTGCTGCGCCAAGAGATCTTCACGATGCTCTACCAACAGACTGTAGAGGGCCCGGAAACCTTGCTCCAAATCGTCACGATGGTTGAGCAAGGAAACCTCCTCGCCTACCACTCGGGGTCGATTTTCACCCACCGGAATCTCGACCTTGCGCCGCTCGACGCGCATTTCGTCGGTGCCTACGGCGGCGGTTGCCAACACCGGAACGGGAGTCATCTGCCCTTCCCGAGACGCCAAACCGCTCAAGTCGACACCTTGATTCTCGCCGTCGCCCCACCATTTTTCCGGCAACAGATTGCTGCGCAGCAGGGTGGAGCGCAGCACCGCCCCGGGCTCGTCGTCGAGGTCGCCCAGCTTTGAGCCCAAAACCCAGGGTTGCAACAGGGTTTCGAGGTCCACGGGCACCGGAAACTCTCCGGCAGCAATCAGATTCTCTTGATGAAAATCCGTCGCTTCCAGGACGTAAAGCAGAGCCAAATAGGCTCCTTGACGCTGGTAGAAACGGCTCAGTTGGTGGTGATCGGCGCAGGGGCCACCGTCGACCATTTCCATCCAGCCGTAGTCGCCGCGGTCCAAGATGCTGAGGACTCGAAACCCGGGTTGCAATCCCCGCTGATTGATCCAGGTCTGCAGGCCTTGGAAAGCGACCTCAATGGCCATGGACTTCGGTTTGTAAACGACCCTGAAGCCCGAATCGAAACCCAACAGATAGACCCCGCGACCTCCGCGGTGCGGATCTGAAACGGCACCGGTCACCACGTCCAGAACGCCGATCGGGGCACCGCCGTGGAGCTGCTCAGACAGAGCCGAGGCGTCTTGGGCCAGCCTCAACAGGAATTCCCCCGCGGCCCGACGCCACTGCTCGAACCGCAACACCAATTGACGGGCGAGCACCGGATAGTGCTTCAGCACCGACAACGCCGTGATCGGATCCTTCAAACCGTCGATGAAGCTTTGGAACCGTCCCTTGCTGTCGTGCCCTTGGAGCCGTTCCTCCATGCGCGCGATGTGCAGCTCCACCACCATCGGCCGGTGCAGCATGCTCGCCACCAAATCCGGAATGGGTGACGAGAGAGCTGTGGCCGCACGACGGGGATCAAAGGGGGCATCGGGATATTGGGCCAACACCGCCTGCGCGTCGTTCACCAACCGGGCGTGGGCACGCCGGAATAGGGGATCCAGCAGGGGCATGAAGGGACAACGTTCGAGATCCGCGTGGGCCGGCCAGTCAAAGGGTTCGGGGGCCCTACCTCCCTCTTCATCTCCCGCTTCATCTCCCGCTTCGCCATAGGCCTCGACCAACTCGTCGAGCCACCGAGGACGGGGGGCGGCTTGCTCCAACCAGGCCGGATCCAAACCCAAGACATCGATCAGCTCAGTCTCGGTCGTCCCTTCCTGATCCAACCACCGCTGCCATTCGGCCTGTTGCTCGAAGGGTTTCTGCTGCCTGAACGTCTCGAGCCGCTTCTGACCCTTCTGCACATCGATCGGCAAGGCGCCTTGGGCCGGTTGTCGGTAGATATCGAGTCGCTCCTGCAACCGCAGGGCTTCGGACCAAAATCCTTCCAGCTCGTTCAGCCGCTCACTGAAAGGAATCGATCGGGCAGCGGGAGGAGAAACTTCAGACACGGAAGCTTCCACCGAATTCGGCGCAGGAGAGCCCATAAAAACACACCTCGACGACCCGAAGGCCAATCCAATGAGATCCAGTCAAAACAAACAAAAGTAAGCCGTATTCGAAGCGATTAGACAAAATACACCTTGTCTTTCGCTCAAATTTATCGGCATCTTGGCGGATATTAGCCGCTTGCTTAAATGTTCGTCAAGACATTAAGACCTACTGGAGTCGACGATTTTTTCGGAACGTCGCCCAGATATCACACCGCTAGATTTCCAGCAGATGGTGCGCAACCCGAAAGCTGTTGGCGAGGATCGTCAGGGTCGGCGCAGCGCCTCCCGAGGTGGGCATGAAGCTGCCGTCGACCACGTAGAGCCCCTCGATGCCGTGGGCCCGACAGAAGGGGTCGAGCACCGAGGTTTCCGGGTTGTGTCCAGCCCGACAGGTGCCGTGAACCAAATAGGACGAGGTGCCGCCCACGTCGGTGGCCGCCAGCTGCTCGGCGCCCAAATCGACCAAGACCTCGAACGCACGGTCGGCCAAGAACTCGCCTACCTTTCGCTGATGGCTAGGAAGGTCCAGGTGGATGCGAGCCACCGGCAACCCAAAACGATCGCGGATCTCGGGATCTAAGCTAACGTAGGTGTGGCGATTGGGGATGAAATCGTGGAATCCCTCAAAATAGATCACCCGATGGGGCGGCTCCGTGGGCAAGGGTCCTTTGATTTCGGGAACCTGAGGCGCTAGACCGAAACGGATGACTCCCCCTTTGGCCAGCTCGGAAATCCCCGCCGGCAAAAAGTAGTGGTCCATGACGGACCGTCCGAGGAATGGATGGGGGTCCTGCAATGCCCCAAGACCCTCGCGCCGGGTGTCGAAAAGTCCCTGCCCCATGGTGACCCCATGGAATTGGAGAAATTTACCCACCAAACCATGGTCGTTGGCCAAACCGCGGGGAAAGCGATTGGACTCCGACATCAATAACAAGCGAGCGGATTCAATCGCCGAGGCACAGACGCAAACGAGAGGCGCCTCAACCCGCACTTCCCGACCCTGGCGATCAAAGTAGAGACAGCCGGCCGCCCTATTCTGACGATCGAGCAGCAACCTGAAGACCATGACCTCCGTGCGCACCTCGCACCGTCCCGTGGCTTCTGCGCGCGGAATTAGTGCTTCTTGGGTGCTCGAACGGGCACCCACCGGGCAACCGTAGGAAGCGCAGACGTCGCAATACTCACAAGCAGGCCGGTCTTGGTAAGGCTCGGACAAAATTGCCCTAGGGGTCGGAAAGGGATGCATTCCCCGGGCTCGACAGGCGTCTTCAACGGCGCCGGCGAATGGATGGGCCTTGAGCGGTGGAAGGGGAAACGGCGTCGAGCGCGGCCCTTCAAAGGGATCCGATCCCGCGGCTCCCGACACGCCGACCTCACGCTCGGCCATACCGTAAAAGCGCTCGAGCTCAGCATAGGAAAAGGGCCAATCCGCCAGCTCTTCGTAATCACCGAATCGGCTGCGCATGCGCAGATCGTCGGGATGGAAGCGGTAAAAATATCCACCCATGTGGGTCGTTCCACCCCCGACACAGGTCGCGATCCAGCCCAAAGAAGTCAACAAAGGCTGCGTGGTCTTGCGGGTCACCACCGCGTGGGGCTCTTCGTTCAAACCGGGCACAAAGTCCCCGGGTTTGAGCCCGTCACGGTGGTGATAATTCGCCCGCTCGTATCGCGGCCCCTTCTCCAACACCAAAACCCGCCGGCCGGCGCGGCTCAAGGTCAAGGCCAAAGGACCGCCCCCGGCCCCGCTGCCGATGATGATCGCATCGTAGGATTCACTCGCTTTGCTCGCCATGGCGCGGAGTATACTGCGCAGATTTCTGGACGAAAGGCGGGTCTCTCAAATCGGCCGTGCTCGGCACGCTGCGGGCAGACTCTCTATATAGATCTCGATCTTGGCGGTTTTTCGCAAGGCTGCCACTTTGTAAAACGATCAAGAAAGGGAGGCGGAGCAGGCGGACCTGAGGCTGGAGCCGATGCGGTAGCGGAAGGTATTGGCGCCCGACGGGTTGTCGTAGGCCATGTAGAGCAGGTCCGACTTGCTGCTGCCGCCGATCTGCAGGGTCTCGATGCCCATGCCCTGGCCTTCCCAGCCCACGCCGCCCAGCTGCGAGTGCCAACTCCAGCGGTGACCGCCGGTTGGTTGAGGTACCTGGTTGAGGTACCTGATTGAGGTACCAGGAAAGTGAAAGGGAAAGTGAAAGGATTGCCAAAGAGCTTGCCCATTGCGCTAAAAAACGGCGACAAATTGCTCGATTCTGGCTCACGGAAGACACACGTTCCCCCTCCCCAAAACTTGAGCAATTCACTTTCCAACAGTGTGAGACCAACCGACGACGGGAAAACCAACTGTTATCCAGGTTCCGGAGACTTCAAAGAATGCCCAGCCATCGCCCACGCGGGCTCGACGAATGGTAAGCCCGGTGGAAAGGTATTTTCGGGAAAGACGACATCCCGGTCACCCACCCGTAGACGCTCCGCAGCCTCTTTGTAGGCCGCGACCAAGAGCAGGAGAGACTCTCGCATTTCCTGACGGACCTTCTTGCGAATGGCGTGGAAAAGCGGTTGCGGGGACTTCTTGAGCTTCGCCGGGTAGTAGTGGGGATCTCCCGCAAGGACAGCCTCGGCCCCCAAGGGCGCGGTGCCGTTTTCGGCGTGATTGGCGGCGGTTTCCTCTTCGATCTTTCGAATAATGTCCAGCACGAGTTCGCGGCGGGACGCCCGGCTCAGATGGTCCCAGCAGGGCAACGGAGCAATGGGCAGCTCCAGATGCTCGGTGAAATCTTCAAGGGTAACGTCTTCGTCCCGTTGGCTTGCACGGTAGTATCCGGAACGATCGATCCAGATCCCCTTGAGGGGCTCGCCGGTGATCAAGGCTTCGACGAAGTTGACGCCGGGCCAGTCGAGAGGACTGGATACAAGTCCCTCTTTTGGACCGTTCTTGAGGTGATAGACGAGCCGCTGAATCTGGGCCTCGGGCTCTTGGGACACCTCTGCCGCATGGTATCGATTGGGGAAAGTCGAGACCTGCCAATCGTAGAGAATACCGGTTTCGACCGATAGCTTACGGGTGAAGTAGGCCATGAATCGAGACTGGATTTTCACGGTGGGGGCTTGCAGGAAGATGTGAAAATGTGAGCTGAGGAAAGCGCCGCTGTAGATCTCGACCGGATACTTTTCTCGGGCTTTGGCCAGAGCTCCGATGATGATGGCGTTGAGGCGGGGGCTCGGTTTGAGCAGATGGCGACCTTGAATGCAGCGATTCATGACCTCGACGCCGGCGTTGGGTCGGGTCCATAGTCTGGGAAACCTAGACATAAGACACTTGCTTTCCCTGGACCTGCTGGGGAGTTTGTCGAGGCCGGCAAGCCGGTCCCGAAGCTGAAAGAAGGATGTTGAGTGTTTGCATGTCCGTCCACCTTGAGGGTTGTTCGTGTTCGGCAGGCACAATTCCCGCCTCTATGGAGGCTTGGACGGAAAAACGGGTCGCGATTCTGCGGACCAGTGAAAAGGATGAATAGAGGTGGCGAGGAAACATCAACGTGGCAGCAAGCCGATGCAGCAACAAGGCGATGCAAGGGACGTCAAAAAATCTAAAAGATCAAGGCCGAGACGTCGGTTAAGACGTTGTCGGCCTGGATGTTGTCGCCTGCGATCAGTGGACTTGGGTGATACCCGGTTGAGAGAGGAGGTCGAAGCTCATCTCTATCGCAGGCTCCTGGTGGGTGCTCTCCGGATTGACCAGCTCGACGGGCAAGACGCCGAAGATCCTGAGCTCCTCGGAGACTTTGGCGAAATCCAAGGCGTGCAAGCTGAAGCAGCTCATGCCGGCGACAGTGTTGATGTCGGTCTCGCGGCGATCCAGGTCGTCGAAGAAGCGCACCGTGCCGTCCACCGGATCCACAGTGTTTGAAGGGCCTGGATTGATCACGTTGGTACCGATCAAGAAGTCAGACAACAGTGGGACGAAAGAGAGGGAAGATGTTGGAGCCGGGTTGATGTGGACGAAGAAGGTGTCGGTCTCTCGGGCGTGGCAACCGTTGCAGGTGTTGAGCGAGAGCTCGTGCCGTTGGCTGGCCGGGCCGGGCATCGACGGATTGCCGTCCCAGAAGGTTCCGGGGCCACCGGGCAGCAAAGCCGAGCCGGCGCGGAAAGGTAGGAATCCAGCCACCGGATGATTAAGCGGCATGGGATTTGGGTTTCCGCCCGGGCCGATATAGGAGTTGATCAAGGGGCCGTTATTGAAGCTGAAATCCGGCGTGTTGGCGACGGTCGTCTGAGACAACATCGACGGGGTCGGATCTACCAGCTGGAATTCACGTAGCTCCCAGGTCGGATTGAGCTCGTTCTCGTTGGAGCGAATTTGGTTGATGGAATTCTCGTTGGGCTTCGGTGGATCGGCGCCCGCAGCGGCGAAAACATCGGTGAGATTTTGCAAGTGGTTATTGTAGGCGGCTCCACCGATGACCATGGTGTCCAAGGCGGACCAGTCCTGGGCCCATTGTTTGACCGCCGTGCAGCTGCTGAGGGGAACACCGTACTCGAGGATGACAGTGAACGGCATCTCTTGGCAGCCGCCGTTGAAGGGGTCGACCACACCAAAGACGAAGCGGCCTTCACCGGCGTCGAGGAAATTGGTGCCCGAAGCACCGGAGTAGCCCCCGCCACCGGTGGTGGTGGTGCGCAGATCGACGCGGGGCACGATTGCCATGAGCCGGAATGGGGAGATCCCAAGGTCGAGAAGGCCACCGCCGCTGGCAGCGCGCCAATCGTCGATGATGTTCTGCATGGCGGTGCGAGCCGGCACGTTGAAAGTGTTGACAGTCTGGGGCACGAGCCAGTGATCAAGCCAATCCTCGACGAAGACCCGGGGGTCGATCCCGGTGAGGCCCTGGTTGGCCATGTCGGTCATCAAACGGCCGAAGCTCCAGGCCGGAAGGGGGGAGCCGAGGGCCGGCGGGCTGCAAGGGTTTAGGGTGCGAGTCGGATCGGTGACCACTCCGGGGTGGGTGATCATCAAGACGTTCTTCTGGAAGGCGTTGGCGAAGCCCGGTGTTGGGCTGCCGAGGGAAGAGGCAGCCGGCGGAAGGGCAACGAGACTGCCAAGTTGAAAGCGCCTGTTCTTGAAAGGAGAAACTTGGACCTGTCCGACCAGCGCTCGGTTGGCAAATACGAGATTTCTGCCTTGGCTCTTGGCGACAGCTTCAGCATCCGCAGCGGCGCGGATATCAAGATCTCTTGAATCGGTGAACACGAGGCCAGAGAAGAGAGCGTCACCTTTCGAGGCATCGGGAAAAACGCCATCGTCCCGTAGTGCGGTCATGGTTTCTCGAGCGCCGAGCACGAAGAAATCGACGCGGCCGGTTTCGCTCGCGAGTCGCTCGAGCTCGTTGTCGTCCAACTTGACGGTGAGCAAAGTGTTGCCGAGCTCAGGGGCCTCCTTGTTGATCTGAATCATGAGGCTTGCCGGCCGAGGCTCGAATGGGATCAAAGCTGCTTCAGACTGAGGCTCCTCCGAGGCGGCAGAGAGGGGCAGAGCGGCGACGAGGCCGACGCTCAAGACGACTGCCAAAGATGACCAGGTAAAGTTCTTTTTAGCGATCGGTTGCATAAGGGGTTCTCCAGATTCATGGAAAGTCGACATCCAAGAGGAGAGCCCGGGGGTAGGGGCTCGCCAGTTGGAGGCCCCATCAAGTCGTAGGAGATTCGGGAGCATCGACAGTTAGGTACGAACCACGATTCTAGAATATTAGAGAGATGTATCCTACAAATAGGTGAAATTACTGCTTTAAATAGTTAGATAGTTGCTGAGAATCACCTGGTGTGGATGCCGAATACAAGAGTAAGCAAAGGCATCAACGTGGCACCAAGCAAAGACATCAACGTGGCACCGGTTGGGAAACATCCATGGGGTCCAGGCCAGCAACTTCGGCGACAGTCGCACCGGGCTCAAAAGGTGCGACCACATTCATGAAATCCAGGACCCTGAAATCCAGGGCCACGTTCATGAAGCATTCATGTGCCAAATGCTAAAAAGGCGTTGTCGGCTATCGCATTCAGGAGAAAATAAATTTTTTTCAGAAAAATATTTTACAGAATCAGCCTTGCATCACCCCGGATGCCTCCTCCGCTTTCTTAGCGTCGCTTCGTCCTCCGCCTAGCTTCGCCACCGGTGAGCTGCCAAGGCATCTGTCATAGGAGACCTTGCCCATGTCCAAACCCATCGTGACCAGGTCCACCGGATGCCGACGCACCCACTGGTGGATTCCGCTGTTCGGGATCGCCGTCTTCGTCACCGCCTCGGCGGCTTCGGCGACAATTTCTTGGAATTCCCTCGGCCCCTTCGGCGGCGCTGTCACCGATGTCGCGGTCGATCCGGACGACGGTTCGGTGCTTTTCGCCGGCAGTGAGCGTGGCGTTTTCCACTCGACCGACGGCGGAGGCGGCTGGTCGCTGGCCGGCACCGGCTTCGCTGCGGTGGCGCCGGAGGCCGGCGTGACCCGGCTCGCCGTCGACACCACGCCCGTTGATCTGGCGATTTGGGCCGGCACCGACCTCGCCGGCATTGTGCTCTCGACCGATGGCGGCGCCACCTGGAATAGCACCGACTTGGACGGCGTCTTAGTGCACGCCCTACTCATCGATCCTACCGACTCGCAGCAGGTGTGGGCCGGCACCGACGGGGGAGCCGCGCGCACAACGGACGGCGGTACGACTTTTGCGCCGATCCGCGGCGGTCTGCCGGCTGATCCGGTGCTCACGCTGGCACTCGGCGCCGACGGCTCCCTGTGGGCCGGCAACGACGCCGGTGGCATCTACGTTTCAATGGATGACGGTCTTTCGTGGAGCGCTCGCAATACCGGATTGCCCGGCAGCGCGGTGAGCGCGCTGGTCGCCGAGCCCACCGACCTCGATGTGCTCTACGCCGGCACCGAAGACGGCGTTTACGTCACCACCGACGGCGGCGCCGGCTGGACCGCCTCGAATACGGGCCTCACGGACTTGGCCATCGTCGCGTTGGGAATCGACGCGCTGGCGCCGAGCACTCTCTTTGCAGCCACAGAGATAGCGGGTCTCTTCGTCAGCACGGACTCGGCGGCCGGCTGGTCGCCGGCGAATGGCGGCCTCACCTCCACGGCCGTGGTTGATGTCGAAATCGATCCCGACTCTTCTTCGAACGTTTTCGTCGGCACGGAAGACATGGGCTTTTTCCGTTCCGCCGATGGCGGAACGTCGTGGCAGGAAGCCAATCAGGGCTTGGCCCTGGTCGAAACCCCCTCACTCGCCGTCACCCATACGGGCCCAATGGAAGGTTCTGTGGGCGTCCGTCTTTTCGCCGGTGCCCCCGGCTTAGGCGTTTATCGCTCGGACGACAGCGGTGCCAGCTGGAGCTTGGTCAACGACGGCCTCACGCGCCTCGACGTGGTGGATGTCGAGGCCGCCGGCGACCGCGCCTGGGCCGCCTCGGACGGCGGCGGCGTTTTCCGCAGCACGGACGCCGGCGCGAGTTGGCAAGGCACGGGTTCGCCGGCGGCGGAGGCCCTGCAAGTCGAGCTCGGCCCGGACGGTTCCCTGTGGGCCGGCACCGATGAGGACGGCGTCTTCCTTTCGACCGACGACGGCGTTACCTGGTCGCCCCGTTCGAACGGCCTAACCGACTCGCGCGTGCGCGTCCTGGCCGTCGATCCGCGCCTCGCCGGTCGGCTCTTCGCCAATACCCGCGACGGCCTCTTCCGATCCGTCGACGCGGGCCTGAGCTGGAGCTCGGCGACGACCGGCCTGGGCGCGGCCGAGGTTGAGGACATCGCCTTCGATCCGGCCTCGGTCTCCGCCGACCGGGTCTGGGCCGCCACCGATCTCGGCGTTTTCTACTCGAACGACGGCGGTACCACCTGGAGCGCAACGGCTGCCCTGCCGGATTCGCTCACGGTGGCGATTAGTGTCGAGCCGTCGGGCAAGGTCCGCGTCGCGCTCGAGGCCGGTGGCGTTTACCTCTCAAGCGATGGCGGCGCCGGCTGGCAGCTAGACGCCGGAGGCTTGAGCTCCGCCACCGTCGAGCTGGTCGACGCCATGGGGGCCACCTGGGCCGGCACCGCGGGTGGTGTCTTCAGCCGAGAGCACGACCTTTTCAGCAATGGTTTCGAGTCCGGCGACACCTCGGCCTGGACCTCCAGCGCGCCGTGAGGCAAACGAGCGCCGGCGCAGAGCTCGGGGGGGTCGCCGAGAATCTCCTCCGGTTCGCGGACAGCGCTCTGACGAGCGGTCAGGTTTCTATGGGGCTACCATCGGCGGAAATCCATCGGAGGCAGCCAGGTAGTTGGCGATTTCCCGCCACAGGGTGGGTTGGCCCATGAGGTCGTTGTGGCCGACGCCGTCGAGGCCGACAAAGCGGCTGCCCGCCGGTAGCCGTTCGAAGAGCCGGCGTCCTTGATCGACGGGGATCAGCCGGTCGAGTTCGCCGTGGATCACCAGCGTCGGCACGGTTAGGTCGTCGGCTGCCCCGCCGGATAGGTAGCGATCCCGGAGGGCGATGCGCACCAGTATCTCAGGGAAGATTTTCGACGCCACCGTCGGCAGGTCATGCCAAGCGGAGAGGAAGATTTGTCCGGCCAGCTCCGCCTGGTGCGGCACCGCCGTCTGCACCGCCACCGCCGCCCCCAGGGACCAGCCGACGATGAATTTAGGCCTGGTGGGGAAGCGCTCCGCCAGGGCCTGGAATCCCGCCCGTCCGCCGGCGATCAGACCAGATTCGCTCGGCTTTCCCGAGGAGCGACCGTAGCCCGGGTAGTCGACGGCCAGAACGCTGGCGCCGAGTCGTCGGAATTCCTCGAATAGGCCGACGCGTCGCAGGGTCTCCAGATTCTCGCCGTTGCCGTGCAGGAAGAGCACCGCCGGTCCGTCGTCCAGGGCGTTTAGCCAGGCGATCATCCGATCGCCCTCCGAGGAGATGAGCACCAGCTCTTCGAGCGGCGGCGGGGGTGGTTCCGGCACGCGAATCGTCGGCGCCGGATAGAGCATGTTCCTAACGAGTATGTCCATGGCAAAGGTGCAGGAGATGATCAGCAGGAGGATCCAGAGGAGGCGAGTCGCGCGACGTCGCCCAAAACGCAGCCCCGAGCAGCCGCTGTCGTTGAGCCCCGATCTTATCGCCGGCGCACCAGGCTCCGGAGACTTCAGAGTATGCCCCGCCATCGCCCACGCGGGTTCGACAAACGGTAATCCTGGCGGGCAGGTATCTTCGGGAAATACGACGGGAAATACGACATCGCGGTCACCGGCCCGTAGACGCTCCGCAGCCTCGCAGTAGGCCGAGCCCAAGAGCAGGAGAGCTTCTCTCATAGGATCAATCAGGCGGTTTTAGTCATCTCGGCCAATACATCGAATTCTGTCTTGAGGAAAGAAGGGACTCCTAACCATTTCTGAGAGTCCCTCAAGATCCAATCCAGCACTTGGTGGGGGCCTTTGCTCTGGCAAAGTTGAGCGAAGTCGAGCATGACGCCGAAGAAGAGGCCTGGATGATCACCGATGCCCTCGGCCACAACGCCATCGAAGATCTCGAAATACCGCTCGAGGTCGTTGTTCAATTGAGCGCTCTTGGCCTCAAACCAGCGTAGGGCACGGCTGGAAGATAAGCCCTGTCGCCCGGCATCGAGCCAAGGAGTGCCGAGGTATCGGTAGAATTGTTGCCAGATCTCCGCCGACGAGGAGACCACAAGTTGGCAAATCGACTCGGAGCCCACTTGGTCGAGCATCCCGGCGCGTCGTGAGGGGGGGATGCAGAGCAACCCTTTAGGATCCCAATCTCGGTCGAAGTTGGGAGGAGGGCCGGAGACCAGATAGCTCATGATCTCGCCGCACAGCTTCAAGGCTTTGTTCTTTGAGCCGAAGCGCATCTCGACCCTGGAATGGTTGTGGGCCAGTTGAATTCTGTGCAGTTGAAGAATGGCGAAGCCGTGCTCGCGCTCTAGCAAGCGGTCCAGCTCGAGGGCATGGGAAACGCGCTGGCGAGCGTGTCCGGGGCGTCCTTCACGGTAATCGAGGTAGGCCCAAGCGGCTTCATGGAAGGCTTCGACCAAATGGCGACCAGGCCCGTCGGCCATTTGCTCGATCACGACCTGCCCGGCTTGAAAATTCGTTAAAGCTAAAGCGAGTCGGCCCTCTCGACTGAGCTTCAAGCCAGCCGCTGTGGCCTGGTTGACCTGTCTTTTGAGCAGGCGCTGCCGCAAGGGGACTAGATCCGTGGTCTGGAAGGCCAATAGAACCGTGAAGGGGTGGTCTAGCTGGTCTCTGGGCTCGGACTTTTTAAGCAGCCCTTTACGGTAGGTGTGGAACGAGCGCCAAAAATAGTTGTCCATGAATGGTGTCGGCAGCCTTGATTCTCTCGGGCGTGCGAAAGAGTCCAAAAAGTGCGGTCAAAGGCCGAAAAGAGCTGTGCGGATCTTGAAGATCCACACAGCTCCATCCGAGCTAATTAGCAGCCTTCGTCACAGGCAATATTCGGTCCGCCGGTGAGGGGACGGCCGCCTGCGGCGTCTTCCAGATCGGAATCTTCCAACTCGGTCACGTTAGCGTTTTCTTCTTCAAGGACTTGTTTTTCTTTTTCAGACATTCGTTTTCTCCAAGTGACAGTTAATAAGCCATAAATATGGCTCGGGTTGACATCAGCCGGGCCAATGCCTGGTGATGAAACAAGCGGTCGTCTTTGGTGGTGGCGCGCATGTTGGAATGGGACGGGACCCCATGGACAGCTCTAGGGCCTTCCTTCTCAACGGAGCATGGTGATGCGGTGTCATGTGGAGAGCGTTCTAGAATATTGAAGGCTGAGCTTAGTCCAACGGCCATTTGTTTGATTCCTTGATACGGGGCCCTGGGTCGGGGCGGGTGCCCTTGATCAGGGTACCGGAACCTCACGACTACGATTTTGCCTGAGCCCGCCTCCAGAAATTGGAGGTGGGTCGAGATGGTCGAGATGAAACAATTCAGACCGAGTTGGTCTTGTTTTTCTTTCTGTGCCCAATCTCTCGCAGCCCTCCGACTGTAACAATGTTCCTCAACCAACTCAAGGTAGTAGGCCTGCGTCTTTAGCAGGCTGTGGCAGGAGAGACATCAACGTGGTACTCAGAAACTGTGGTACCCAGAAACTGCGGTACCCATGAACTGTGGTACCCATAAACTGTGGGGATGAGATCGCGGCATCTCCGTCTGGGATCGGGGCCATTGGATTAAAGTGTATCCAACTGGACGCAAACCTGATTCCGTTGAGAGGGAGCAGTAAGATGACAAAACATACGACGACGTACCTCCACTTGGTGCTGTGCTTCGGCGCGCTTCTTTGGGGCCGATCGGTTTGGGCCCAGGCAGACGGCTGGATCTCTTCGGGTCCGGAAGGCGGTGGCATTTCGGCTCTGGCCGTCGATCCGAGCAATCCCTCGATTCTCTATGCCGGTACGTTTCTTGGGAGCCTTTTTAAGAGCATCGACGGTGGTGTTTCCTGGGAAGAGTCGGATACGGGACTGGCAGAGTATTGGATTCCGGCGTTGGCCGTGGCGCCATCGAGTCCGCAGCACATTCTTGCCGGGACCGTAGGCGGCATCTACCGGAGCGTCAACGGCGGGGCCGACTGGAGCCACGTGCGTTCGGGGACATCGAACATAATTCGCTCTCTGGCCTTCCAAAACGACACCATTGCCTATGCCGGCGGCCAGGGTGGCGTTTATCGCACCCTTGACCGCGGCGAAACTTGGACCTTGGTCGCCTCGGTCAGCCGCGACGTTTTCTTTGTGGTGGTCGATCCAGCGAGCGGTGCGGTCTATGCCGTCGCCGAGGAAGGGGTGCTTCGCAGCACCAACGGGGTCGAGTGGGGCTTGGCCAATAACGGCCTGGAAGGTCGCGTTGATCAAATTTCCCTCGACGCTCAGAACCCCACCACCCTCTATGTCCGGACACCAGAAGGGCTCTTCCGGACGACAGATGCGGGCGACAGCTGGGCACCGTTGGCGAGCGATATCCCCTCCGCGTGGATCCACGTCAGCCCGGTGGACTCCGAGTTACTTTTCGCGGGCGTTTCGAGCATCCCGGCCCGTATTTTCCGGAGCACCGATGGCGGTGACACCTGGAGCCCACTCAGCGCGTTTCCCCCTGATGTTTCCATCAACCGGTTGGTGCCCGATCCGGTCGACACAGCCATCGTGCACGTCGCGACTAGCCAGGGCCTCTGGCAAAGTCGCGACCAAGGAGCCACTTGGAGCCATGGCGTCCGCGGCTTTGTGGCCACTTGGGTGAGGGCGATCGCCGTGCACCCGAGCACGCCGTCGACCCTCTATGCCGGGACCGGCAACAATGGGCTTTGGAAAAGTGTCGACAGCGGCCTGAGCTGGGAAGCGAAGGATGCCGGTCACGAAGCCCACCAATCCGTGTTCGATCTGGTCATAGATCCGCTGGCGCCCGACACGATCTACGCGGCGACCCTTCGAGGAGTCCTGAAAAGCACCGATGGCGGTGACCTGTGGCAAAGCTTCAACAACGCTCTGGCGTCGACGTTCGTGGGATCCCTGGAGATCGATCCCCGAGACCCTGACGTCTTGTATGCCGCAACCGACCGGGACGGTATGTGGAAAAGCATGGATGGGGGCGTGACTTGGCAAGCGATCAACGAGGGACTGTCCAATCTCGTGATGGAATCGGTGACCGTGGACCCGGCCGAGCCGTCGACGGTTTATGCCGGCACCAACACGGGCGGCCTCTTCCGCAGCCGAGACGGGGGGCGCCTGTGGCAGCAGCTCAGCAGTCTACCGATCACTTTTGTCAACGTTCTGACCATCGACCCGACCGATTCCAGGGTGCTCTACGCCGGTAGTGCAGTCGGCACAGGGGGTCTTTACAAAAGCCGCGATGGCGGTGCCAGTTGGGGTTTGGTCGGCGGAGGGCTGCCGACGAGGGATATGCGGGGCTTGTTGGTCGATAGGACGGACGGCCGACGGCTCTACGCCGCCACTTTTGGACGTGGCGTCTATCGCAGCGACGATGGTGGTGATCATTGGACTCCGCTGCCGGAAGTCGGCGGGCGAGCCATTCTGACGCTAGCCCGGGCAGAGGGGGTCCTTCCCGTGCTCTATGCAGGCACCCTCGGACGCGGAGCGCTCTCTCTAAAGGAGGAGCCGAGTTGCCGTGCCGGAGCCACGACCCTTTGCCTACAGGAAGGTCGCTTCCGGATTGAGGTGACTTGGCGGAACTCCCAGGGTCAGACGGGCGCTGGGCAGGCAACGGCTCTAAGCGCCAAATCCGGACACTTCTGGTTTTTCGAGCATGCCAATTTGGAAGTTCTGGTCAAGGTGCTCGACGGCCGGCCTATCAACGGCCACTATTGGCTTTTCCTCGCTTCCCTGACGAATGTTTCATACGACTTGGTAGCGATCGATTATGAGAGCGGAGTGGTCAAGACTTACCGCAATCTCGATGGCTCTTTCACCAGCCTTGGTGACACCACTGCATTTCCCGCGACCTCTTCTATCTTCCTGCAAAGCCCGAAATAAGTAGGTCTCTAGGGTCCTAGCCAGTGACATGTCCGGGCTAGTTTTGCCGAGATCAGGACCTGCGGTAGGTACGGGAGGCGGAGTTTTTGTTAAAGACTCAGTCCAGAATGGGAAATTTGGGGATATTGAGAGACGAAATCATCTCTGAGTAGTCGTTTTCACGCAGAATGGGGTGAACCCTTTTGCCGTTGCCGAAGGCACGCCTGCTAACCCCGGCGGGTGGGCTATGGGTGGCGGTGTCCAAACCCCTTGACCCAGGAGAACGACATGTCGAACCCTGCCCGCGACCGCCTCGGAGCGGTCCTACCCTGGACCCTTTGCTGGGCCGCCCTCTCGCTCGCCGCCCTGCCGACCTTCGCCGCCCAACAAGACGCAGACGCGCCGACCCGCACGGTGCCGGTTGAATCCGACACCATCTTTCAGCCCTTGCCGGCTCCCGACCCCAGCTACGCGCTGCTCGACAATGTGGAAGGGGATTGGGTCAATGTGGTGGCGTGGCCGGTTCGGCCGATGGTGGTGATCGACAATGCGGACATTTACGCCGCCAACGTGCCCGGAAATTCCATTGGCCACTTCGACGCCTCCCTGCAACGCCTCGACACGTTTCGAACCCTCTGGGCACCGGTGTCCCTGGCCGGTTACATCCATCCCACGGACGGCCCGGACAGCGATCAGCTGCTGGTGGTCAGCCATCTTTCGAACGCCCTGGTGTTCCACAATCGCCTGACGGGTGACATTTTCGACGTGCTGGCGCTGCCGGCTCAGCCGGCGGATATCGTGGTGCTTCAGGATCAAGACCTGGCGTTCGTGTCGTCGGTCGCGACGGACGTCGTCGTGGAAATCGATTTGGTGAATCGCACCATCCTGCGGCAATACGCCATCCCTTCCCGTCAGCCCACGTATCTGACGGTGACCGACGACGGTGAGGTGTTGGTGGCGCCCCGGTGGTCGGGCAACAACTCCGTGGTGGATCGCATACCCGGCAATAGCCACAACACCCAAGCGGGTCCGGGCAGCATTCTCGACCTCGATCAGCCCACCGTGGCCACCCAAGGCTTGGTGGACGAAGATCTATTCTGGCTCGACCAAGGCTCGGGCCAAGCGGTGGCCGTGGCCGCGGGCATGGGCAGCCTGCTCTTCGCCCACGGCATTCATCCCACCACCGGCCAGCTCTGGCAGCTGAACACGGAAGCCAACAACAAAAATCCGGCGTTGCAGAGCGAGCCGCTGATCCAGGGCAACGTTTCATTCAATCGCTTGACCAAAGTGAATTTGCCCGTGCTCGGCTCAGGTTTGGTGGTCCGGCCCACGCCGGCGGACATCATCGATCTCGATCTGGCCAACCCCTCCGGCACCCACGACCGCAACCTGGCCGTGGGCAATCCCTACGCCATGGATTTCACCGACTCGGGATTGGCCTTCGTCACCGGACTCTTGACCGACAATGTGGTGGTGCTCGACGCCAACGGCAATTGGGTGGCCGAATGGGATCTGCCCACGGGCTGCATTCCCCGCCAAGTCTTGCTCGACGCCACCGACCAATTTGCCCTGGTGTATTGCGACGGTCTCAACACGGTGCCGGTCTACTTCCTAAACGGCGTGCCGCCGCTTCAGGTGGGCACGATGGACTTGGGATTCGATCCCTCGCCCGCGCTGGTGCAAGAGGGCAAGCGCATTTTCTTCGACGCCGCCCAGTCGGCGAACAACAACCACAGCTGCGCGACCTGCCACGACGAAGGGCGTCAAGACTTGCTGGCCTGGAACCTTTCCAACGACGAAGTCGACAATAAGGGGCCGATGGTGACCCAGACATTAGTGGGCAGCAATCGGTCGCGTCACCACCATTGGCGCGGTGAGCAATTGCAGGATCTCCTCGACTTCAACGACGCTTTTGTCGGGCTCTTGGGCGGCACCAAGCTGACCGAGGGGCCGGGCAGCAAATTCGAGGCGTTCGAGGCGTTCGTCATGTCCTTGGAGCACCCAGCGAATCCTTATCAGAACGCCGGACGCATCCTCGACGACTCGATTCAGCCTCCCATGTTGGGGGCGACCCAGAATCCGAATGCCTCGGCCATCAACGGCCGCGACGTTTACTTGCAGGCCTGTGAAGGCTGTCATCACCTGCCGGGAGGGACCAGCAACGACGTCATCGGTGACGGCACCGTCTTCGGCGAGCAGCGGCCCAAACGCCAGTGGATTCAGGTGGCTCATCTTTGGGACGTGGTGAATAAAGGTTTGCAACCCGACACCTCCGTGACGTTGGCCGGCGGCACGTCCGTGACCTACCCGAGCCTCGGTTTCGGTTTGGCGCATTCGGGCAATCCGCGAAACATTTTCCACTTCCTAACCTTCTTCTCCGGCCTGACCAACGCCGAGATGTCCGACGCGACCAACTTCCTATTCCAATTCGACAGCGGCTTGGCGCCGTCGGCCCACGCCCAACAGCTCATGACGTCCGCCAACGTGGGCACGGCTCAGGCGTTCGTCAACAGCTTCATGATTCCCCAGGCCAATGCCCGGAATTCGGACCTAGCGGTTTTCGGGCGCACGACCATCTCCGGCAACCAAAGGATTTGGGGTTGGGTGTGGGATCGGGCCCAGGGGATGTTCCGCCGCGACGATAACGTTTTGCAACCGCTGAGCTTCTTCAGCGGTCAAGCGACCGCCGGGGATTGGTTCGTATTCGTGGGGCAACCCGTGGGCATGGGACCGGTTTTCGCCACGGATTTCGACCGCGACGAATTCCCCAACGGTTTCGAGCAGCTGACGCCCGTGGACGGTCGCTTTGTGAAGGATACGGACGGCGACAACGATTGGGACGGCCACGAGTGGAACAATTTGGGGGATCCCTTCAACGCCGCGGTGCAGTCCAACGACACCACCAACCCTTCGGTGGTCGGTGGGGCTCCGAACGTGCTGTGGACCACCTCCAAAGTGGGGCGAGTGACCTTTGAAACCGATGAGCTGACGACCTACTCGTTGACGTTGACACCGGTCTTCCCGCAGCTGCCGACCTTGAGCTTCAGCGACGGGGAATTCCGTCGGACCCATGCCGTGATCATGCACGACATGTTCCCGAGCGTGCCCTACAGCGCCCGACTACAAATCACCGACTTGGCCAATCTCACGAACTCCTACGGCTTCACGGTCACCCCGCGGGTCTTTACGGACGCTGCGGAGACGGTCATCGCCTCCAATCTTGCTTGGAGACAAACCGCCTTCAGCGTCCCCGCGGGTTCGATGCAGGCCACGGTCGGCGCGACGGTGACCAAGAAGACCACCCTGGGCAACGCCCAGGACCACATCGTGGTGGCCAAGGTGTTGGTGGACGGCGTGCCGGCCACTTCGACCACCCTGACCTCCAGCCCGAGCGCCTTCTGTGTCAACAACGTGCCCTATACACCGACCTTTCACTTGGATCCGGTGCTCGGGCCGTTCGTCATCTCGCCGCTCTCCGGATCGAACGGAACCACCTCCCTGAGCTTCGGGCTGAGCGGCCTCTCGAGCGGCCAGGTCGTGACCCTGACCCTGGAGGCGGTGGGCGAGGTCGACCCCAACAACCCGATCTGCCCGGGCACGATTGCCGACCCCAACATGATCCCGGGCGGCACGGCCAACCCGCTGATTACCTCGCCGAGGTTCTGGAGCTTCCCCGACACGCCGAAGGCCTTCCGAGCCATCACCATTCAGGTCCCCTAGGGCCTCGCCTCAAGCTGCCGAGGCCGCCCCTGCGGGTGGCCTCGGCCCTTCCCATCCCGCCGTCGCTGCTTGTCGTAGGATCCGATTTCGATTCGTTAAAAGTCGTGGAGGGGTCTTGAACATTAACCTGGCACCGGAAGACCGGGGAAGACCGGTGTTTTCTGATGGTTTTGAAAGCGGCTCGCTTTCCGGGTCAGCCAAGGGGCCGCAGAACCACCCAATCACGGGGGCGACCTCTGCGCAACGCACTCACCGATCGCCCATGATCGACGCGCGGCGGGCCTGCGTCACAGATGTGGGTACAAATCAAAAGCGGTCCAAAGGCCCTCTACTGGGAGCGCCGGCGTCCCGCCGGCTCTTCTGGCTCTTCTGCTTGGAGTGGCCGGAGCCGGCGGGATGCCGGCGCTCGTGCGTCCAGAGAACACCGGGGAAATAAGGTGCCAGGAGAGTAAATAAAGGGCGAGTTTACAAAACGGGTCGGCGATCCCAATTTCGGCGGAGCTGAGAAACGCAAAGGTGTGATGACCGCCTATCGTCAGCGATCGATCGTGATTGCCCGATACCTCCAAAAACACAGATCGACCAAGGCCTCGCACCTTGCTAAGGAGCTGCAGGACTCGAAGGCCAGAGACCTTTTATACCGAGACGTCTATGGTTGGTTTGAAGAGCGTCCCGGGACGTGTATGGACTGTCGCCCAGGGGCACCGTGAGCTGGATCAATGGCAAATGCCTCAGCGGCAGGAAGCTGAGCGGTAAGGGTCTCGGATCTATAGTAGACAATCAGCCAGTGTCAGTCGTCCCTCTCAAGCTGAACCACATCCGCCTGGCTCATCAGAACCTTATCGGATGCAATCGGAACGTTCTCTCTCAGTAGTTGATCGAGTTGTCCGTTGACGTTCTGAATCCTTCCATTGCTACCAACTACCCGATTCGTCCACACCGCGTTCTGGATGTCTCGACTAACTATCGCTTTCAGCATAGAGCTAATCGCCTGTGCCCCACGGCGATGGGCATAGGCCCAATCGGACAGATTTCCGTATGTTGTGACCATTCCAAGGTCTATATGGCGCTGGAGGCAATTCAGAAGCTCTCTGCTATCCATGGTACTAAAGCTCCGCAATTATTCGACGCTGTTTGTTCTCCGCTGCACTCTCTCAATCAGACCTAAGCAAGAGCACTGTGGGTTCTAGCTTCACGTCAGATCACGCTGCCTCGAGTATTCTACAAGCCTTTGATAGCGGAGATCTTGTGCCAAATCAGGATCAGCCTCTTTAATTGCTTGCAGGCACTCTCCTACCTCAAGAACCCATGGTTGATCTGTAAGCACTGCATTTAGGAGGAGCAGGGCATCTTTGGGGAAAACGCTTGCTAGACCTGATTCTTTAAGCAGGCTCACAATGTGCTGCGGGTGATCAATAGAGGGCTCTAGCCAGGCTTGGACAGCCGCCAGGGCTGTAGGGAATTCTTTGCCTGCTGCAATACTCAGAGAAGCCAGCGAGCTAGCAATTTCTGGTGAGGCTAGGCTTCTGGATTTCGGCCAGACATTATTCCAAAAGGGGTGGATTCGGTTTTTCCAGAATTCCTCTCGCTGCTCTCCCGCTCCTTCCAGAATTTGTGGAAGCGCTTCTGCTGCTTCCTGCAAACCTTCTGGTGGCAAGAGATCAAACGCTTCTTGGAAATCTTGCGGGGAATAACCTTCTGCCGGATCCAAAGCGGCGTAAACCAGAAACGCAGCGAATTGGCCCCCATGCTCTCTGAGGTTCTGGTAGTGCTGAGCTGTGGAGAGGAATTGAGCCTTCAATGCGGTCAGCAATGGCCAATAGAGGCGGGGGGACCAAAAGAATCCTTCCCACCCCGCTTTTGCTTCGATCGGATCGTGAGACCAATCGAACATTGGCAGCAAATGTTTTTCCGTCCAAGGCCTGTCCACGCGAAATAGTGCAATAAGGTTTGACGCCAGTATTACTCGTCCGTGGCGGAACTCTTCCATGCCAGTGTCGCAAAGTTTGGTGAAAGTTGGCTCAATGTCGCTCGGTAAGGTGTCGTTGTCGTTTGGCTCACGTTTGAACCAGAGATTTAGCAGAGCCTGCGTGACTTGTCCAATTGGGTGATTCATGGCTCGACTGACTGGCCTGTCGTTGTCGGTGCTGTTTTGTTGGGGCGCTTCCAGTACGCGGTGACACAGACTCAAGAGAATCTCTTCGTGCCGATCGATCGTCTTGGAAATCGTTTCCAGCCACCAGGCAACAGAGTGCAGGATTTCCTCCATGACTTCATCAGGCATGGTTTGGACCAGCGGAGCAGCGAATCGCCAAGATCTCAGTGGACGCCCTTCCCCCCTTTCGCTCCAGACTTGCAGGGCCTCACGCCAGCGATTTGTTGGCCAAATCCCCTCTTGGGCAAGATCGCATAATGCATAGCAACCATGGAAGAATCGCGTGCGACAGGTATCTTGCCATGTGTCTTCTTCGAATAAACGGTTTCGGTCAGGTGTTGGCGACTGTTTGAGCCATTCGACCAAATCCTCTCGCTTGCGTGGAGCGATGTGAATAACCCGGTTGTCCTCGAAGTCTGGGTCTCCGGTGCCGCTCATCCAGGTCGAAAACTCTTCTCGCTCGTGTTGTTGGGAGAGTTTCCATTCTGGGTTCGCCATTGACAATGCATCAAATCGCTGTTGTGCGGCTATGCCAAGGCAGCTACCACCTTGCCCAAGCTTGGCGAGGCGCAGCCAAACCGCGTAATCAACGAGGTTCTGCCAGCTTTCAGACTCAAGCTCATCTTGATACATGGCTCGCGGCGGGCCGCCGAGAATATCAAGCTCCAGCTTTTCCCTGCTGTCCGATGAAAGTCGAGTGCCTTGCAACACCAGCAGTCGCATCGTTTCCCGTTTCGTCTCGGTTGACCACAACCACCGCGCGTTATCGGCACCTAGCCAATCTGCCCACTCTTTCTCAGCGATACAGCCCTCGTGGCTGGCCGCAAACAGCGCCAGTCTTTTAAAGGTCGGGTAAGGCAGTGAGAACCATTCTTGCGCGATTCGTTTGGCCCGTGCAGAATCGGTTTCACGGGTGGCCAGCCAAGCATCTCGTAGCAATTTGATCAGCATGGTCCAATTGCGTGAGATTCGGTTCTGCCAGTGATCACGAATTGAAGGTAAAGCCCAATAGGAGTGGTCATAGCGCTCATCAGCGTCCCCGAGCTCACTGAGCAGACCCAGGGCATCTCTTAGCAGTTGCTGAAAATCGTCGACCAGGGTTGGCAAAGCGCTCCGCCAGGGCTCCGTTCCTGAGAGATCCCGGGGTAATGAATAGACTCTGTCGTTGGCGAGCACCAGCTCCCAGTTCACAAGCGATTTTAGACTTTCTGGGGCGGCAGGGTCGCTACTTTCACTCAAATGGAAAGGTTTTTTTAAAACTATTTTAGGGGCAAGCAGCTCGCGCAGCTCCAGGCGGAGCGTGGCAGTTAAGCCTGTGCGTTTAAAGTGTTTCTTCCAGTAGAAGACGATCAGATCGGGGGATGGTGATTTCACGCGATCTGCCAACATTAACCGCCACAGTGTTTTCATTTGTGGCTGTGGGATCGCATTGGGGGCATTGGCACGAATTTCCGCCAGCTCAGCAGATTTTTCTTCTTCCAGCCGTGCTAGTTGATCCAGATTATTCTGGATCAACATTGCCAATCGATGAGGCAATTGACCGCCGCGGTGAGCCAGCCAGATAATCAACGCCGGGTCGTTTAGATGCCTCACCAGCCAACGGGCTAAGTGGAACATCACGTCATCCCATTGACGGTCCGCTGCGACCCCGGAAACCAATGACATCCACGGCGCAAGAGTGTAGGGCGCGGGGCGACGGATCAGACTGAAATGCAGTTTGTCGTCGACCTCCGTTTTAGGGGGAATGCCGAAACGGCCCAGGTCACTGTGCCGGTAGCAATCGTCGTAAAACGCCTCTAGCCACGCAAGGGATGGTGCAGGATTGAAATCTGCAAAGCGCTTGGCAGGCAGTCCAGACTCGTGTGACAACGCCCAGAGCATACGGTTCACATAGTCATCCTGTTGGGTGCTTGCTGACGGTTTTGCCATAGCATAATCAGTCACGATGCGTTCTTTACCAAGAATTCCGTCGCGGTAGGTTTCTGCCCAGACCTTAAGTGTGCGATGAAGGGCTGAATGGTCGTTTGATCCTGCTGGTACTTCATACAGTATGGGTACGACGCCCTTGGCTTCCCATTCCTTGGTTTTGTTGCATTCCTGCCCAGGTTCGCAGTCGCCGAGTGCATAGGCTTGGGGTGTGACCTCACCCAGCATTCGATCGGCTGCGAGCGCATCCATCATGTAGCGCAAAATCGGATCGTTTATGCTGTAGCCGACAAAGCAAATCACATAGTTGCGAAACAACTCGCTGACAAAACGCGCCGCCCAGCGTTCGGTCAAGTAGGCCAAGCCAAAGTCGCCACTGGTAACCACCAGTCGATTCAATTCGCTATTGTCCGGGCTCTTCGGTAACAGGCCGTGCAAGTACACCAGTCCGTTCCAGCGGCTATTTTTGGGGATAGGCAGCATCGGTGCCGCATAAGAGCTGATTTTCTGTTGGCTGCGCCTGGCTGCCGATTCAAAGACTCGGTCGAAATTGGTGGTTACCAACCTCAGCGTACCTTCGCGATTTTGGGCAAGTCGCAATAGTGCGGTGTGGGTGTCTGTCGCACCCTTGCGACGCAACTTGGGCTTCAGAGCTTCTGCGAGAGCGGTGCGTACGGCGATTCTTTGACCCGGCAATCGCCGCTCTAGAAGATCGAGTGTGGCGTCGAATTGCTTGCGGTCATAGGCGTCCTGCTCGATGTCAGTTGGGGTGGCGCCAACGTGGGAGTAGATCTTATCGACTAGGCCCTCGAACCCGGGTAAACCAGCCGGATAGGAAATCCCGGCACCGCAAAAGAAGACGACGCGCCCCTCTTCATGCCCTAGCAACAACGCATCTGGGACATCGGGTCCTCTAGTAGTGAACTGCATTTTCCCTCCCTAAGCAACGTCTCGTCTGAGCCGATGCCAGGCCTAGATATGATTGATGAGGAAGCGGTCGAAGCCTCTTCTTGACCATGATCTTATCGAAATGGGAACGCGAGATATGGCGTAGAAGCACTTCTTAGAGACGAATTTTCGACCTCTTGCTCTCTAATGACACTTTGATGCCTTCCATTTCTCTACCTGCGACTCTCACTTGCTATGGATATCGAGAGTTTCTACCCGTCGCGGTGTGGCCATCCGATCGCATTGTCGATGGCTGGCGAGCCCATCTTCGGCTACGGGGTGGCCTGCGGGAACGCTTGCTGCGCCTACTGCGGATCGACGACCCTTCGTCACGACCGAGCCCCGGGCTGCGGTCTATTTGATTTTCCCCGCTCCCGCTAGGGTGGTCACCACCACGGAATAGAAGCTCGCCAAGATCAGTCCCCAGGGATCCGGGGGCACGCCGGGGAAGGCCGCAGCCAAAAATCCGTTGTCGATCACCAGCATCCAGAGCAAGAACGCCAGGATGCTGGTGATCATGACCCCCCGGCTCGCTTTAGCCATCACCCGCACCAGGATCAGAATCGCCAGGGACAGGGCGGCCAGCCCCCCGAGGGTCACGGGCCCAGGATCGGCAAAGGCCCCGGCGGAGATCAGGTAGAACCCGCTGGCCTCCCCGGGTATGTGCTTCAGAAGATTCTTGGAGGTCTCGGCCAAGAGCCCGGGGTCCTCTTGCGTCGAGGTCTCGCCCTCCCGAGCATCGCTCGCCGAGCTTTGACGTTTACGAACATCGTCGAAAGAATTGAACTGCATCCGTATTTCCTTTCTCCACGCGAAGGATCCGTCGGGAAGCATCCCGCTGAAGCTTCTGTGGGACGTTTCTTCTCCCAGCGTAATCAGCCCCGAAATTGCCCCAACGGATTACAGGAAAGCCCTTCGCCTTACCACAGAAGATCCCCGAAGCCTGGTAAGCCTCTGAAGGGTTCCTGAGTACCCGAGATCTGGGCTCGAACACCCATCCGAGGCCACGGTCGGCGTGACGGTGACCAAGAAGACCACCCTGAGCAACGCCCAGGATCACATCGTGGTGGCCAAGGTGTTGGTGGACGGCGTGCCGGCCGCCAGTCCCGTTGAAAGTCCTGCTGGATACGAACGTCGTCCTCGACGCGCTGCTCGACCGCAAGCCCTGGTCGCGGGCCGCGGACCGGGGGCATCGGGCTAACGCCGGGCTTGTTTTATCCCTTGAGCGGCATTAGGTGATCTCCCCAACGGAGCGGGTTCTAGAACGGACTCGCCGAGGAGACGACTCAAGGTCTCCGGCTCTCCATGCTCCCAGACCGTCCGCGTGGGGCGGTTCGATCGGTAGCGAGAAAGGCGGGCTCGAGACGCTGTTGGATCGATGCGCCCAGTCCTCTCGATGGCCTGGACGGCGCCTTCTTGCCAACGCGCTGCGTCGGAGAATTTGCCCAGCGTTGCGTAAGCCATCGCCAGGGTTTCGATCTGCTGGAAGTGGACCCGGGACCCTGCGGGGAAACGGACGAGATCGAGCGCCCGGTGTCCGTCTCGCAGGCTTTCGACTGGGCTTGTCGCCAGCGTTCTCGCCAGGAGGTGGCGGAGTGCCGAGGCTTCAGGGTGATTGGCGGTGGCCAGCTCCAGCTCAGCCAAAGACGACTTCCAGCGGCCATCGCGCAGCAGGCATACCACTCGCCCGAATCGTGCAGTGGCGTGTGTGGGTTCAGACTCGAGAATCCGTGCATAGTGTTGGAGAGCGGTCTCACAACGTCCCAGACCGCGTTCTAAGGACGCTAGACGGAATCGGGCTCGTTGGAAGGCCGGGTCCAACTCGAGGGCGCGAAGAAAGTGTTCGCGTGCCGCTTGGGGTGAGGCAATTCCCGCGAGAATGCCGAGCTGATGGTGAATCGGCGGGTAGTCCGGCAATCCTTTTACGGCCAGCAAGAACTGCTCGCGCGCGGCGTTCGAGTCGCCCAGTCGTCGTTCGACCAGTCCGAGCAAGAAGCGAACGTGCGGATCTTCACCATCGTCCGCCAACAGGTCGAGTAGCCCCTGTTTCGCTTCCCCGGGCCGTCCTGCCTCGAACAGGCGTTCTGCCGTTTTCAGTCTCGTTGTGCTCCGACGGCGGCGTAGCTGTTCGACAGGTGCCATCCACGGATCGTCAAGGGGAAGCACAACACGCTCATCGTTGCCTTGGATTCGGGCGCGATCCAGATGGTGATGGGCCAGCTCCAGATCTCCCGCATCCCGAGCCGCCATGCCGAGGGCGTAGTGGACCGAAGTCGCGTCGGGAGCTTCCTGAAGAATCGCCCGAAAGGCCTCGATCGCGGTTTGCAGATCCCCTCGTTCTTGCGCCAGCCGTGCCAGTCCTTTTCGTGCGCGAAGACATCCGGGGGCTAATTCCAGAGCACGGTTGAAGTGACGGCTCGCTTTGTTTTGGGCGCCGAGCTCGATCTCGACTTCCGCCAGCGCTACGATGGCTGGAACGTAGTCTTCTGCTTCAATCACCGAGAGCAGGAGATCCCGGGCCTCTTCGAACTGGTCGATGCGGAGAGCGATCGTCGCCTGGAGGTATTGCCATGCGGGTTCTGTGGGTTCGAGCCGAGCGGCATTCCGATATCCGGCCATGGCGGGGGCAAGGAGCCGGTGAGCAAGGAACCAATGGGCGAGATCGGCCCAGGCCTGAGCGTGGTCGGCGTACGAAGAATCCGCCTGTGTGTCGAGGGCCGTTAGAGTTTCTCGACTCCTTTCGTATTGGTGCCGGATCTGTGGCTCCATGGAGGCAAGCCCCTCTGGATCGGGGATCTCTTCCAGGGCCGGCTCGGGGGCGCCGCAGGCCAGGACGAAGAGAGCTGAACTCAGGCCGAAAATCGTGGAGATTCGCAGGGCCAGGGATCTCACGGACTCTCCTGAGACCGTTTCGAACCCATGACGAGAGTATGGTACTTACCGACGGTTAGGGGTCCGAAGTGCTCAGTGACCCCGTCGGGCCATTCGACTCGAAATTGGACCCCAGCCGGAGCCTCTTCAAGGTCGCCTAGGCCGAACAGCACCCGCGAGTCGCCCGCAGAAAGGTAGCTGGCCCCGGTCCGAACTCGCCGCACCCGCGGAGGCCTCTCGTCGAGCAACAGCTCCACGCGTGTCCCGAGCATGTCCCGCCGGCCCGCCATTCCAACGAGCCGCAGACCGACCCAGGCCTTGTCCTGGCCGACGCGATTGATCAGCAGACGCGCCGGCCCGCCGGTATTGAACACCACCAGATCCTGATCGCCATCGTTGTCGACGTCGCCGACCGCGAGGCCGCGGCTGGTCTCGGCGCGAGTGAAGGAGTCACCGGCTCGATCCGAAACGTCGACGAATTTCGGTGAGCTGTCCCGGTCCCCTGGCCGATTCAGGAACAGTTGATTGGGTTGATCGTAGGGGAAGTTGTCGCCTGCCGCTGCCAATTCCGGAACCGCGGCGACCGCACCGTGAACCGCCGCGATATCGAGCCGGCCGTCATTGTCGACATCGAGGATGACCGTACCGAAGCCGGTGTATGGGGTGCTCTGGCGCATCCCCGCGGCCCGGCTTCGATCCGAGAACATCCCCCGGCCGTCATTGAGATAGACGGTGTTGATATCGCCCACGAGATGGGTCATGAAGAGGTCTTCGTCGCCGTCGTTGTCGAGGTCGCCGACGTCCACGCCCATGCTGGCCTGTGCCTTACCCTCGAGGTCGAGGGCGCTGCCGGTGAGAAGCCCCCACTCGGCAAAACCGAGGTGTCGGCTGGGTCCGTGGCTGCGGCTGGGTCCGAAGCCCCGGTTATGCCAGAGCTGGTTCGGCATCAGGTCGTTGGCAACGTAGAGATCAATCCATCCGTCGGAGTCGAAATCGGCGGCCACGACGCCGAGGCCAGATCCGGCGTGGCTAGCCAATAGACCCGCCTGAGCGGTGACGTTCACAAACGTGCCGTCTCCCTGGTTTCGAAATAAGCGATCGTGGTCGCCGGAGTACGCCTGTGGGCCGCAGTATTCGGTGCGTCCTGTGGGTCCCCGACACGTGCGGTGCGAGCCGATTCGGTAGTCGACGTAGGTGGTCACGAAGAGATCTAGCCAGCCGTCACGGTCGAAGTCGAGGAAGATCGCGCTCGTCGACCAGCGGGGATCGTCGACGCCGGCGATCGAGGTTCGGTCTTCGAACGTCCCATCCCCTCGGTTGCGCCAGAGCTGATTCGGTCCGAAGTTGGTGATGTAGAGGTCTGGCCACCCGTCGTTGTCCATGTCACCGACTGCCACGCCCATGCCATAGCCGCTCGCCTCTAGACCGCTCGCTTCCGTGACGTCTCGCCAGGTTATAGGACTTCCCGTGGCTCGAGCGGAGGGATTCGCCTCGGAAAGATAGAGACGATCGCGAAGAGCGCCGCCGGGCGGGACGATGGCGGCCGTGGGGTGGCTGTCATCCAGCGTCGTCGTCCCCTGAACGGCGTAGAGGTCGAGGTCGCCGTCGTTGTCGACGTCGACCAGGGCCCCTCCTGGGCCGCCCATCTCTGGAAAGTAATAGTGTCCGGTGGCGCCTGTTTGGTGTTGGAAGTCGAGTCCAGACGCCTGTGTCTCATCCGTGAAGAGGGGCTCTGGATCCTGGTTGTCGGAAAGCTGAGCCTGGGTACCCTGTGACATTGGGGCAGACTCACCACAGCTCCAGAATGCCATTGTCGTGACCACGACGAGGAGCCACTTCGTGGCAGCTCGCAGAACGGAGCCTGGTATGAGGCTCCGCCTGCGGAACGGATCTGAATTCACCCGGGCTTACCTCCGAAGGCCGACTGATGAAGCCCGCCGCGCGCCAGACTTTCGTTATTTTCGTTGCGTTCAGTCGGCCGTGCGCAGGCGTCGCAACCAGAGGAGCGCGAATCCCGCGGCGACAAGCAGCGCGGCAAGGGTTGCCAGTCCATTCGAGGACTGGGCCGGGACCTCCAGCGGGCCGCAGCTAGCGAAGGGGATGTTGTTGTTGATGACAAACGGGTCGCCCGGCTCGAGTTCGAAGGTCAAGTGGAACGGGTTGTCGGCACAGGTGGAGGAGGCCAATATCCCGGTAGAGAGAGTCTCGCCGGAGCCGAGCACCACCGGATCCGGCAGCCCTGTGGGGTCGAAGGACCCGAGGTCGGTGCATTCGGTGCTCATCGGGAAGTTGGAAGGCGGCGTCACGGTGAGCGTGTAGGTCCCGGGCGTCCCGTCGGTAAAGAAGGTGTAGCGACCCGAGCTGCCGTCTTCCTGCAGATCGATCGTTCCGGGGCCGGCCACCGCCACGGATCCACCCTGAAGGATGAGGCCGGTGCTCTCGCAATAGAGGTAGCCGGACGGGTCGTAGTCGCTGCAGTCGGGCTCACCGTCCCCGTCGCGGTCGTCGATGCAAGACTCGTTGCACAGGCCGTCTGAGTCGCCGTCGACGCACTGAATCTCGAAGCCAAAATCGTTGTCCAGGGAGTCCGTGGCTCCTACTTCGAGGTCGGGCGTCAGAGTTGTCGGTCCCAGGGGCTGCACGCAGTTAGCGAGATCAGGGTCCGTCGCGTCGACCGTGACGGCATAACACAGCGGGTCGCCGGCTGCGCCGACTCGAAGACCCGGGAAGCTGTACTGGCCGTCACCGGCCGTATCCGTTGTCGCGATAAACGCACCGTCGGCGACGTCGTCGCAATTGGTGTCCTCGAAGAGCTCGAGGCCGACGCCGGCGACGCCTTCACCGGCATCGAACGTTCCATTGCCGGTGCCTTCCAGGCCGTCACACCAAACGGTGTCGCCGATCGAGCCGAGGGGCTCGACGAAAGCGAAGTCCACGTTCAAATCCGCAGGGGAGTCGATGTTGATCGCTGGACTCTGCTGCGCAGGAGTGTCGGGGACCGAACAAGCGCCGAGATCGGGATCGGAAGTGTTCACTTCCGCGACGAAACAGATCGGAGATGCTGCGGGTCCGAGGGAGAGGCTCTCGAAAAGGTACTGGCCGTCGCCGACCGTGTCCTGGGTCGCTATAGCCGCACCGTCTGCAATGCCGTCACAGCCTATGTCGTCGTAGAGAAGCACCTCCACTCCGGCGAGCCCCTCTCCGGCATCAAAAACACCATTTCCCGTTCCAGTGACTCCGTCGCACCACACGGTGTCGCCCACTGAGCCGAAAGTCACCGTCGCCGAGTTCTGGACCCCCCACGCGAAGGGCTGTCCTAAGGGTCCGACTAGGTTGTAAGTGGTAGATCCGCCAAAAAAGCTCCGGCCGACCCAGGACCCGACGACGGACTGCGTCCCCGCTGTGTTCGGAGTCTGGTTCGGATTGATGATAGGCGATCCGGTAGTAATCGAGGTCGCGGTGGTCCCACGGCTCAGCATTGCGGCCGACTGTGACTGGATGGTGTGCGGTCCTGCGTCCGGGTATGTGTAGGTGAACGAGCCACGATAGGTTCCGGGTGCGGTTTGAGGAATCTTGCCCCGCGGCACGAGATTCCCAGTCACATCGGCGGCATTCCCGTGATCGAGAGCGTTGACAGGCGGATCCAACAGCGTTCCCGTAAAACCGGGTGGATAGGTGGTCGCATAAAAAGTCGTGAAGATGTAATCACCGAGCAGGCCCGTCGGCGCGGTAATCGTCGGAACGCCATAGACGCCTACGGTGTTGAGAGTGACGTCAAAGGAGACCTCTCCCGTATTTCCGTTGACACCGGTCACCGTGACGCGCAGCCCAGACGGCCGGCCTTGGGCTTCCGCCGTTCGGGGATAGATGGCGATTACGGTTAGGAGGAATGCCGTGAGAAGGCAGGGGAAGGAGCGGAGGAAAAACATCATGAAATCAAGTCTTCTCTTTGGGGCCTGCGAGGCGGTGGAGCAGCCTCGTGACGGTTCAATCTTGTACGGACCGCGTTCACCTTGTAGGGATCGCGAATCGTAGCATGCGACATCTGTTCTGTAGGGTGACATTTATTCTGAATCATTAGGTCCCGGAGGCGCCTCTGGGCGGAAGCGCCTCAAGCTCCGCGCGGACTCCGGCCGCTGCCGCGTGTCCGGGTGCCGCCCTTAGGAAGACGTTCCAGTGTCTCCGGGCGAGATCCGGCTTTTTGAGGGCGCCGGCGTATAAGCGCCCGAGCCGCAGGTGGCTTTCCGCATAGGCGGGGACTTGGTCGACGACTTCAAGGAAAAGGGCTTCGGCTGGGCCGGCTCGATCGGTCTTGGCGAGCAACACTCCGAGGTTGAACTTCGCCTGCCAATAATCCGCCGCTAGCTCTAGGCTGCGGGCGAAAGCGGCTTCCGCCGGTCCGATCCGGCCCTGTTCGTCCAAGGCGACTCCCAGATTGTTCCAGGCTTCGGGCAGGTCGGGGGCGCTCTTGATGGCGCGGCGAGCATAGGTCTCAGCGGCCACCCACTCGCCGCGATCGATCTCGATCGCGGCGAGATTGTTGGCCGCATCGGCATAGTCGGGGTGAGCCTCGGTTACCTGACGAAGCTCGTCGATGGCACGGTCCACACGCCCAAGCCGGTAAAACGCAACCGCGCGGTTGCTGCGCGCCGCTGCATTGTCGGGATCATGGGAAAGAGCGGCCTCGAATTGGAGGCGAGCCTCCTCAACCCGACCGTGCTCAGCCAGCCAGCTCCCTAGCGAGACGTGAAGCTCCGGCCGCGGGGTCTCGCTCAGCCGGAGTGCTTCTTTAAGATGCTTCTCCGCGTCGGTGCCCGCAGACCGTCGAGCGAGGATCACGCCCAGCGAGCCATGCAGATCGGCGTCATCCGGCTGCTTTTGCAGGCCCAGACGATAGATGTCTTCGGCCTCCGGTGTTCGTCCGGAAAGCTCGAGAACGCTTCCCAACTGACGGTAGGCCGGCACTAAGAAGGGGTCGCGGGCAATTGCCTGGCGCAAGCCCGCCTCGGCCTCGTCCCATCGTCGGTTCGGGATGTCGATCAAGCGCGCCTGCGCAACGAGCAGTCTTGGGTGGTCTGGGCTCTGCTCCAGCGCACGGGCCAGCGAGTCGCGAACCTCTTGGACCCGGCCGAGACGGGCGAGCAGACTCGCCCGCGTTGCCATGGCTTCGATTCCTCGGGGATCCAGCTCGAGCGCGGTCTCGACCAAGTCGAGAGCCTTCTGCGGCTCCTGACGGCGAGACTCCAGTCCAGCCATGAGGAGGTAGAGACGCGAGTACCGGGGCTCTAGGGACAGAGCCCGCTCGAGGGTCCGTATCGCTCCGTCGAGGTCCGCAGCACCTTCCTGGGCGGTTGCCAGGTCGATCAGAGCAGCCAGGTTGTTGGGGTCTTTTTTGAGGATCGTGCGGGTTTGGGTAATCGCCTGCGGAAACAGGCGATCCTGAAGAAGGCGCCGACTCCGCTCGAGGCCGACGTGGAGATCCACCATCGTTTTCGGATCCGGACGGTCCCGGTCCGTGGTCGTCGAGCCGGAGCCTACGGATATGTAACCGAGGCTTCGAAGCTTCTCGATGGCTTCGTTGTCGAGTTCCAACGAAGCTTCTTTCTCTCCACCCCCGGCCTCTTCGAGCGACTCGTTGAGCATTCTGCGCAGATCATGGGCCATGCCCTCCCTCTGATCGTGGAGATTCGTTAGCTCCCAGGGATCTCGCGACAGATCGTAGAGCTCCGGTTCCGGAGCGTCGATATACTTCCAGGCCCCCTGTCGGACGACGCGAAGCTTCGCCCAGCCATAGGTGTAGAAAGGTAGGTACGTCTCTGCGTAGATCGACCGATCTGCACCGTGGGTGCTGCCGAGGATCGGCAATAGGCTCTGCCCGGAAAGGCCTTCGGGTACCGGCAAGTCCAGGAGGTCGAGGAGGGACGGGACGAGATCGACCTGGCCGACCGGAGGGCGGTGGATGATGCCGGTAGGGCCCCCTCGAACCGAGAGGATCCATGGCACGCGCAGGGTCGAATCGTAGGCCAGAATGGCATGGCTCTGCTCGCCGTGCTCCCCGAGGCTTTCGCCGTGATCTCCGACGACTGTGATGGCGAGGTCATCGGCTTGCCGGAGCCGGGAATGCTGGAGCAACCGACCGATCTGCGAGTCCATGTAGGCGATCTCGCCGTCGTAAAGCCTCCCAGCGTATTGGTCTCGGTACGGGGCAGGAGGGGAATAGACAGCGTGCGGGTCATAGAGGTGAACCCAGAGAAACAGCCGTTCGTCCGGGGAAACCTCGTCGAGCCAGGCACGGGCTGCGTCGACCGTGGCTTCCGCAGGACGATCCGCGACGACTCGTGGGTGACGTTCCCGGCTGGTCGAGAGATCGTCGTCGTAGGTTTCGAACCCTTGGTCCAAGCCATAGCGCCGTTCGAGGACGGCAGCCGAGACAAACGCCGCGGTCCGGTAGCCCTCGCTGCCGAGAATTTCGGCCAGCGTGGTGAGACTTTCGGCCGCGTGGTGAGAGCCGTTGTTTCGAACCCCGTGAATCGGAGGCGTAAGTCCAGTGAGGATGCTGGCGTGTGCCACCAGAGTGATCGGGGCCACCGCGTATGCTCGCTCAAAGAGGATGCCGCGCTCAGCCAGCGCGGCGAGATGAGGTGTGGCGACGTCGGTAGCACCGTAAGGCTCGAGCCGGTCCGCGCGGGTCGTATCCACGGTGATCAGAACGACGTCACGGGCGCGCCGTTCGAACGAGACAGATGACACCGAAGGTGTTTCCGGCGTCGAGCATGCTGAAACCGCCATAGCAAGGGCGAGGGCCATGGGAGCGAGTGAGCGGCACGATGGGGCATAGGGGCGGACGGAAGGCCAGGAAGGGCAACGCATAAGATCGCTCATAGTATAGGATTCGGACACTGTTGACCCCCAACCAAGGCGCTAAATATTTTGATCCGCTCACTTTCCATCTCCGCCCACCTTGTCCCTATACCCGCAGTGCTCGTTCTCTTGGCTTTGGGATCGCCGGCGTGTCCACTTCAGGCAGAAAAGCCAGGCGAATTTGCACCGTCAGGGGACGAGCGGGAGGCCCGGCCTACTCCCACGAGTATTGTCGTCCAGTGGTGGGAGCGGCCCGACATCGTTGAGGCAATCGAGCTTCGTCCCGAGCAGATCGAAGCTCTGAACGTTCTCTGGATTGAAGCCCTCGAAGCCCGAAACGCAGGTCGTACCGAGCAGAAACGACTGTTCGCCGACTTCACGGCCGCGCTCCGGTCTGACACACCCGACGGACGCGACGTCTTGATCGACCGACTTGCCGAGTCGGCGGCGGCCCAAGCTCGCCTTCCGGCCGAGTTGATGGATCGAGGCGTTGCAATTCTGGATCCGGATCAACACCGTCGAGTCGCAGAGCACTTTCCCTGGATTTTCCGTCGATCTTGGATGGGACACTCGACGGCGCGAGAACGACAGTTAGAGAAGCGGGGTGGATCTTTCCGGATCCAACCGAAGCGGATAGATACCCAAGGAAAAGAACACGAATGAATCGCGGCGACGCCCGTTTCTCCGGCATTTGTGCGGGCTCGCCCTGGGAGCGATCCCGATTCTAGGAACGGCGTGCCTGGGCAGGCTCAGGTGCCCGAGATGTCGGGAACCTGGTTTGCCGTCGAGACCTCCGCGAATAGCGAGCATCATCGCCGGGCTCGGGGCGGGGGAGAGACCGTGATCGCGGTCGAGGGCAATTCCGTCAACGTGACCCACAAGCGAGAGTCGCGCATTCAGGTCCCCTAGGACCTCATCTCAAGCTGCCGAGGCCGCCCATGTGGGTGGCCTCGGCCCTCTTCTCATCCCGCCGTCGCTGCTCGCTGGGCGTTGACCCTGTGCGAACCCGAAACTCGGAGGGCATTTGGTGCTGCCCGGCTCGCCGGCGTTGGTGTCGGGCACTGGCCGAGTGTCGTCGTTCAATATTTGCGAAAAATATAGTCATTAATGCATCTCGGCGTGTTTAAAGCGAAATATGAGACTTATTAAGATCATAAAGTCTTGACGTTTACGGAGTAGGCTCCTAATATGGCCATAAGCTCATGCTCACAACTCACCTGAGGCTCCCTTCAAGGACTTCGGGAAGATCGGCATCGGGAAACTGAACGGCGCGCCGATCCGGCTGCTGGTCCTGTCGAGCCTGGGCGACCACGTGTTGATCGTCTACCCGTGGATTCCTGCGGAAGGCTGACCCCTTGCCCTCCGCACTTGAACCTCAAATTACGGAGAAGCCCCATGCGTCTACATTCCAGGATCTTTTTGCTGGTCGGACTCTGCTGCCTGCTCGGCTTACCCGCTTGGGCGGCCAATGAACCGTCGGCCCCCGAGCCCGTTCCCGTTTGTGGCGACGACGAGCGGATCGCCTACCAAGAAGCGGCCGAGAGCGGTGTTTCCGCCGAAGAGCTGGCCGATCAATTCGCCCATTGCCGTTTCGACGGATCCGATGGGTTGCAAAAGACCATCACGATCAACAACGCCGTCGGCAGTACTTTTTACGAGCAGATGAACGGCTGCGGGTATCACCCTCAGATCGGCGTGGCCACCTGTGACGTGGAAGTGAAGCGCACGACCTGGTACGGCAACTACCCCGCCGGCAGCAACGAGCACGTTACCTTTTGCTTCCAGTGTGGTGGCGGGTGGACGGCTGTGCCCGGTGCCGTTCACGTGACTAACGACATCTCCGGCGCCGCTCCCAGCTACGGCTTCATGGCCTATGCCGTGGCTCCACCGCTCTGCCCGCCCCCCGGCGGCGGCACGGGTGTGGCATTCCAGGTGCGCGCGACCCTGTCGTGGGCGGTTCCGGCGGGCAATCCTTGCGCCAACAACCCGACCTTGGTCTGGGGGAATCAGATCACTTTCGACACCCGCGACGATCCCTGATCCGCACCACTGTCGATAAAAAAGCCCGGCGAGCCCTAAAGCTCGCCGGGCTTTTTTTTCAGTGCGCCGACGGAATCAGAAGACGAACCGAAGGCCGAAGTCGAAGCCGGGTGTTCAAGAACGTGCCTAATTAAGGTGCCAGGAAAGTAAAAGGCGGCTGTCCAGGTCTGGTCCGAAAGAAATCTGAAATTCGATGACGGAGATTTGAGATTCGTACGCATGTAGTGGATGAAGGTAGCCAATGAATAAACATTTATCAGGAGTCCCCACAACGCAGATCCTGGCTCACAACCTCTTTGATTTTGCCGGCTCGACTGACTTGGCCGGCGGCGATTTCGACGGCGACGGCGACGATGAGGTTGCCACGTTACGCGGCGGCCGAATCCAGGTTTTCGAGCCGGTCTCCGGAAGCCCATTCTGGAACAAAACGGCCGACTACGCGGTACCGGCTCACGTGACTCATCTCACCGCGGCGGATTGGGACGGGGACAACCGTGACGAGCTCATCACCTTGAGCGGCATGTGGCTGAGTGCCTACGCCCTGGGCAGCAGCATGATCCTGGAAACGGTCAACATGATACCCCTACCGATGGTGGATGATCTGGCCGGAGTGGATTATGACGGCGATGGTTTTGACGAGGTCATGGTCGTGTCCCATTTGGGTTACGGTTACGTGGGTGAGTTGCAAATCAGGAGCGGTGAACCCATGGTGTGGGTCGCCACCGAACACTGGATGATCCCCGCCGCTCAGAATTACTTGCGAATCGCGGCCTGGACCACGACGGCGACGGCCAACATGAGGTGGCCGCTTTCAAATTCTGATCCGCAATGCACCGTGCCTGGAAAGATCTTCAAGACTCGAGAATCTTGAAGATCTTTTTTCTTTCTGGGGAGAGAATATTGCTGTTATCGGTACCGGATCCTTTGAGGAAGTCTACATGTGGTCCGCTTGGCTCATTAGCTGGTAAATCCAACTCAATTCAAGGGGGATCAGGCGTTGGAAAAGCCTTCTGTGGTTCACAGCGCGAGTGCCATTGGCGCGAGAAGATAAAACTGGCCCCTTATTTTGACGGGTTCCGTTTAACTGGGCACAACCACTCATTGAGGAGCTGCCCATGTTACGCACCCGTTTCCTGATCGCATTCTCGCTCGTGCTGCTGCTTCCCGCGCACGCCCACGCCCAGGTTTGCCTCGGCGCCACTGAGGTCTACACGATCGACTTCGAGGCCGGCGCCGGGGGCTGGGTGCAAGCCGGAACCCACGGCGCCTGGAATCTGACCAACGTACGCGCCCACAGCGGCAACGTTTCCGTTCATTCACCGGCCGCTGATTCCATCGCCGAAGAGAGTCTTTTCTCAGCCGAGGTCACCGTACCGCCCGGGCCGACCCGGCTGCGCTTTTGGCAGTGGCAGGGAATCGAGAAGCAAGTGGATCCCACGTACTCCTGCTACGACGGCGCGGCGATCGAGATCTCGACCCAGGGCGGCGGTGAGACCTATCAGCGCCTCGAAAACGAGATCCTGACCCTTCCCTACGACGGTCTGATCAATCCCGGTTTTGGGAACGCGCTCGGCGATCAGCGGGGCTGGTGCGGTGATCCGCGCGACTGGGCGGAAACGCTCGTTGACCTCACGGCCTTTTCCGGCAACGACGTCTTTCTCAGATTCCTTCTCAGCACCGATCAATCGGTCAGTCGGGAGGGGTGGTACGTCGACGATGTGACAATTGAAACCTGTGATCCGGCGGCCGACGCGCTGGTCGCTTATTACCCGTTCGACGGCATCACCGGCGATTACTCCGGACGTGACCACGATGGCACGCTCGAAGGCGGCGCCGGCTTCGCGTCGGGTCGCTATGGCGATGCCCTCGATCTCGACACACCCGAAGCAGCTTGGGTTGATCTTTCTGCCGGGCTGCTGGACGGCGAAGTGGGCTGCTCGGTCGCGCTTTGGCTGAACTATGGCGTCTTGAATCCGGCTGAGCTCGGCGACTTTCTGGCCATCTTCGCCCACGACGAATTTCTCTCGGGTGATCTGCACGTCAACCTGCGCCTCGACTCCGACCCGCCGCTGATCGAGGCACACATCGACGGGACCGAACGAATTTTTGTGCAGGGTCCGGTCGCGCCGACCGGCTGGTTCCACTACGCCATGACCTACGACTCGGTGGCCATGGAGTCTCGGGTCTACATCGACTCCAAGCTCGCCACCGTCCTGCCACAGCCGAGCGGCCAGCTTTGCGGCCATGGTGATGCGAGCCAGATCGGAGCCTGGGATTTCGACGCCGCCGGTTCCCAGGATCGTTTCTTCAAAGGTTTGATTGACGATGTCCGGATTTACAACAAGGCGCTTTCCGCCGCAGAAGTCCTACAGCTGGCGCCGGATCTCTTCGCCGACGGTTTCGAGTCCGGCGATTCCTCGGCCTGGGATCTCGTCTCCCCGTAGAGACTCCCCGCTACCGAAAGCCATGGCGAGGCGGGCTGAGGATCAGATGAAAAAAGGGGCGGCCGAGGCCGCCGCTTGGATGTTAAAATTCCTCGGTATTCATGCTAAACCTCAAACAGCACAATACCCTGGTCGCGGCGGTCGCCCGATACCTACCCAGCAACCCCTCGATCGTGGCGGTCGAACCGTTTGTGGGTCCACAGCTCGCGCAGCAGATCCCTCCCGGGTCGCCCAGAGCCTCAGCAATTTGGCTTTGGTGCTGCGGGACATGGGGGACTACGAGGAGGCCGAGTCCCTGTATCGAGAAGCATTGGCCGTCAGCCGTCGAGCCCACGGCGAGCAGCACGCGGACGTCGCCATCTACCTACACAACCTCGGCGAGCTGCTGGTGGTCACCGGGCAATACGCCGCCGCCGAGCCCCTGTTGCGAGACGCGTTGCGTTTGAATACGGAGCTGTTGGGCGACCGACATCCGGCGGTGGCCACCAGCTCCAGCGCCTTGGCCCTGTTGCTCCAGAAGCAAGGCGACACCGCCGCGGCCGAGCCCTTGTTGCGCCAGGCGTTGAGCGTGCGTCGACAGGTCTTCGGCCCCGAGCATCGGTCGGTCGCCAACAGAATCTACTTATTGGGCGCCTTGCTGCGGGATCGCGGGCATTTCGCGGCCTCCCGCCAGCTGCTCGACGAGGCCCTGGCCTTGCGGCGCGAGACCCTTGGCCCCGATCATCTGGCGGTCGCCTATTCCCTGGTCGCCTTGGCCCGGTTGCACCTAGCCCAGTCCCGACCGAAACAAACGGCGGAGCTGGTGACCGAAGCGTTGGGGATTCAGCGTCGGCAGCTGCCCGCAGACCATTGGCGCATCGCCGCCGGCGAGAGCCTGTTGGGTGAATGTTGGGTCGCCCTGGGGCGGGCGGACGAGGCAAACCGCTGCTCACCGCTGGTGCTCATTTCAAGTCTCCTTTAGGGGTGTTTTCAAACATCAACGCGTGGTGGAGAAGGCATCGAGGGCCGCGAGACGACACCGGCGGGGTAACCGGTCTCGTTATGTCGGTCTCGATGCTCTGCTCTCACATTCAACAACGCCCGAAAGAGGTCTGAATCCTGTCAAAAAAGTTTGGCGGGGTGGAAGTTGGTGGGGGAGCGAGCGTGGAGCGGAGCTCTCGGCGGCTACGGCTAGGGTCGTGAGCGAACCGTCGGGTGTTGCTCAAGTTCTCGACGGCTGCACCGGCAACGACCACATCCACCTCGACCTCGACAGCGCGGCACCGAGTAAGCAAAACCTCATCGGGCTCCTCGATACCATTAATGGGTCGAGTCGGAAATCGACATCGTCTGAAACGGTCTCCTCAAGCTTAGTTGTGCAATGTGTCTTACAAGGGCCTGCTGGTTGATATATAATGTTCTCCACGACTCTCTCTATATTCGAGAAACGGCTCCTGCCGTCGCTCCGAAAGGGAACGATTGGATGGAGGAACGGCCGATGTTTCAAAAACCCTTTGCTGACGTCAACGCCGGTCGACAGAGCCGAGGGCGAGGGTTCGGCCCGACGATCCTTCTCCTCTGTGGTCTGGTGCTTTGGGCAGGGGGCGGTCCGCTCACGGCCCAGGAGCCCGAATACGTCGTCCGATATCTCGGAGCGATCGGTGGAGGACCCTCTACAGCCGTAGACCTCAACGAAGCCGGTCAGGTGGTGGGATATTCCGATACCGGCGAGTTTTCTCCGGAAGGTTTTTCTGTCGAAAGAGCTTTCGTTTGGCTACCGAGCTCGGCCTACGGCTTGCCGGCGGGTTTACACGATTTGGGCAGCCTGCGGAGCCATCCACAGGGATCGAGCCGAGGGCTTGCCATATCAGACAAGGGTCAAATCGTCGGGTCGTCAGAGATCGATCTGATGGTGTTTCCGGGAGAACCCTTTCGGGCTGCTTTTTCCTGGCGCAACGGTGTGATGGGAGAGGTTCCTTTCCCTGGCGAGAGGCCGCCCTACAACTCAGCCTCTGAGGTCAACGCCGACGGCATGATAGCGCTGACGGTGGGTACCGGTTTCAGCTGTTGGTCCTACATATGGCTACCCGAGCCCGCCTACGGCATGGAGGCAGGTGCCCATTGGTTGCCGACCTTGCCTGGGATGGGCGAGGGTTGGGTGAAGGGCATCAATACCCATGGTCAAGTCGTAGGGAAGAATCTGCCGGCTTGCGACATAGTGGGATTGGCCAACGCGGTCTTTCTCTGGCTGCCGGAACCGGCATACGGTCTACCCGCCGGGATCCATAGCTTGACCTCGGACCTACCCCAAACTTGGTATGTAGATGCGTATGGGATCAACGACCAAGGAATGGTGATCGGCACGTTTTCTGACCCCTTAGAGACTTCTGGATTCGTGTGGCAGGCTGGGGTGAGAACCGTCTTACCTCTCTTTCCCGCCGGGCTCAACGATCGCGGTTGGATCGTGGGCCGTTCCGAGAACCGGGCGGTGCTGTGGCGAGATGGACAGATGAGCTTCCTCGACGACTTGATTCCCGCCGACGCCGGCTGGACGTTGCGCACTGCGAATAGCATCAACGATCGAGGTCAGATCGTCGGATACGGCCTGGACGGAGGGCAAGGCCGCGCCTATCTCCTCGACCTGGCGCTGATTTTTGCCGACGGCTTCGAAAGCGGATCGACGGAGGCTTGGTCGTCGGTCCCCTGAGAGTTTCCCCGACGCGCCCAGATTGCGAAAAGAAGCAAGAAGGCCAGGATCGTTCCGGTCGGCTTTTGCCGATCGGCCCCGGCAAGCAGACCGTAAGGAACGCCCAAAGGTGTGGAGGAAAGGATGTTGGAAGAAGCGAATGCCAGCCTGTAACGGGTCGGATATCGATTCAAGATTTGCCCAGGGCGCGTAGCCGGGCCTGAAAGGGAGCCCACGTCCAACAGGTAAGCCGTCGCAAGATAGCTTGGAGAACCATCTTGACAAGGGAAGGCGAAAGAAGGCCGAGAGAGCCTGCGCACCCTTGAATTCACGCCAATCGGTGGGACTCGATGGCTGCAAGTGCGTATTGCGAAGGAGATTCGAGGTAGACTTCGTTTCAGGACGACGACACTTGAATTTCCGGGCCGGTCGCCCGGCCTTTGGTGAGCTTGAGCCGTATGCTGGGAAACTGGCACGTACGGTTCTTAGAGGGGCTTGGGGCTGGCAACGGCCCCTTGTCTACTCGACCTACAGCAAGGACGAGAAGGAGTTGCTCGCTAAGGCAGATGAGTTCTGGCCATGTCTTTGACTAAGAAACACTTCCGGTTCTAGAAATGGAAGCTTGTTCCCAGAAAGGAAAAATAATGAAGGCCATCAAATTCCTGATTCCGATTGTAGTTCTCCTGGGACTCGCTTTGACTGTTAGCGCCGATAGCGAGTCAAAGTGTAAAACTAATGAGACTTGCGAGCTTGCCTACTTCTGTGACAAGCCAGAAGGTCATTGCCAAAGTAAGGGTTCCTGCAAAGCCAAACCAGAAGTCTGCTCGGACAACTACAGTCCTGTATGTGGCTGTGACGGTCAGACCTATTCGAATTCGTGCTACGCAGCGCGCTCCGGAGTTAGCATAATGTCCCAGGGGGAGTGCGTCTCTAAGTCAAAAGACAAGAGAAAGTGCTCTTCGAATAATGACTGTGGAGCAGGATACTTTTGCGGAAAGAAGGCTGGGGCTTGTGACAAGAAGGGCGAATGCCAGGTTAAGCCCGAAGTTTGTACACAGGTCTACGATCCGGTCTGTGGGTGCAACGGGCGGACATATTCTAATCTCTGCTCTGCTAACGCCGTTGGTGAGAATGTCCAACATGAGGGTGAGTGCTCCGAATCGAGCTCTCGGTAGATCGAGCTGACTGCTGTAGAACCATTGCCTGGAACGGACGGCTTCGCCTCCGCTCAGGCAAGGGCCGTTCGCGAGATGACGGTGCCCAATACTCGGAGTCGGAATGGCAAACATGATCAGGTATGTGGTCGGGCCCGACGTCGCGCTAGCGCTGGCGAAGCAGGGCGCCGAGGTCCGTTCGGAGGTCAAGCTTCTGGCGCCGACTCTCATGCGGTCAGAGCTGCTGAATCTTTTGTTCCAGTTGGTGCGCACGAAGAAGATCACGAAAGCCGAGGCAGGCAAGCACCTTGACTACGTGCGCCGCCTACGAATCCGTCTGCTTGGCGATCGAGTGCTTCAGGCGAAGGCCTTACAGTTGGCTGATGAGCTGGGGTGGCCGAATACCTTTGGCCCGGAGTACATCGCGTTAGCTCGGCTTCAGGCAGACGCGCTTGTCACGACCCACTCAAAGCTCGCGGCGGCGGCCAAGCGCTTCGTTCCCGTGGGGTCTATCCAGGACCTGACGTGAACCGCGGACGTTGGCCTTAGGCACCTAACAAGACATCTTGCGATCTGGCCAGGGTCGTTCCGATCACCGCGATGGTGATGATTCTGTAGTAAGGAAAGAATGTCACTCGAACAGAGCGCCGGCGGGCAAGCAGCCCGCCATCCACACCGATTTTTCAGGATTTCTCGATGACCAGGCGATTCGAAATCTTCTCCGACTACGTTTGACCGTGGTGCTATCTCGGTACGGTCCGTACCGATCGATTGGCCCGCGAGCACGACTTCGAGCTGGTCTACGTGCATTTCCCGCTGCATCCCGACACGCCGGCAGAGGGGCGGGCGCTGACGGACCTCTTTGCCGGCCGCGAATCCTTGCTGCAAGACATGATGCAGCGGCTCGACGCCCTCTTTCGGCAGGAGGGCCTTCCGTGGGCCGGCGATCGGCGGTCCATGACGTACAACAGCCGCCTCGCCCAAGAGCTGGCTGCCTGGGCGGTCACCCAACCGGACGGCGAGCGAATTCACGACGCCCTCTTCCGTGCTTACTTCGTCGACGGCGTCAACCTGGCGGACATCGATCGGTTGGTGGAGCTGACCGAACGCCTGGATCTGCCGCCGGCGGAAGCCCGCGACGTGCTCGAGCAACGTCGGTTCCAAGAGGCCGTCGATCGCGACTGGCAGCGCTCCAGGGAGCTCGGGCTAGGCGGTGTGCCGGCTTACGTCTTCGGCGGTCGCGCCGTGGTCGGTGCCCAGCCCTACGAGGTTCTGGAGCTGCTCGTCGAGGCGGCGGACGGCTGATCGACCGCGCTCAATCACCGAACGCGAGCATGGGCGGATCGGGCTTCGCACGGTTGCCGGCCGCGTCGACCGCCCTTTCGTCGTCGCGAGGTCCTCGGCTCAGCCCGCCGACCAGTCGTCCACCGACAGGCCGTGGATCCGCCGGAAATGGCGCCCGTTGCGGGTTGCGACGCTCGCGCCCCATTGCAGGGCGATCGACGCAATGACGATGTCGAAGTCTTCGATCATCTCGCCTTGCCGCCGCAGCGCCGCCTTGATGTTCCCGAAACGCTCCGCTGCCGGCTCCGTCCAATCCGCCCAGCGGACCGCGTCGCGGAACGCTCGGTACTCTTCGGCGAGCATGTCCCGACGTTTCGAGCCCGGCTCCAGGTTTGCCAAGCCGAATTGAACCTCGGCGGCCACGGGGCTCGCCAGCAGCACCTCGGAGGGATCGAGCCCACGCAGCCGATCCAGGGCGTCCACGTCGCGGTGCATCACCGCGGAAAGTGCGCTGGTGTCGAAAAGCACCATCAGAACGGCGGGCTCGACCGGCTGCGGCGAGCGTCGAGAATTCCCTGCTCGAATTCCTCGCGGCCGGAGCGAAGGATCTCCAGCTCGCTTTCGCTATGCCGATTCGGATCCAAAAAACCGTCGGGCCAGCTCTTGCTCCGCCTGAGAACCTTCAGACACCCCTCCACGATCAGTCGGTTCCGACTGATGCCCTGTTGATGAGCCAGCTCGTCGAGCTGTTCCAAGATGCCGTCCGGAAAATGGACGCTGGTATTCGGCATGGCTGCCTCCTTCTTTTCCTGGTATATCCTACCAGGAAAAGCCTCAACTCGCGCTCGTGGTCGGTGCCGGACCGGCTGCCGGCGGCGGAAGCCCGCGACGACCTCGAGCAGCGTCGGTTCCAAGAGGCCGTCGATCGCGACTGGCAGCGCTCCAGGGAGCTCGGGCTGGGCGGCGTGCCGGCCGACGTCTTCGGCGCGGTCGCGCTGTGGTCGGTGCCCAACCCTACGAGGTCCTGGAGCTGCTCGTCGAGGCGGCGGACGGCTGATCGACCGCGCTCAGGAGCACAGCTCGCCGCGTCCGTCGTCGACGCCGGGTCGACGATCCTCGCCGACTTTTAGGGGCACTTTCTCCTGGCTCGGGTGAGGGGATCATCTGCCGAAGTTCGTTGAGTGAGAAGAGACGCATGGAGCGTCTGGCCAGTTGGCCTCACTCGAAAGGAACGGATGATGAGAACACCAGTCGATTCGAATTTCTTGACCCTGTATAAAGCGCTGCCCGGCGGCACGATCTCGAAGCATGGTCTCAAGTTCGCGTTCTATTTTTTGTTTAGCGTATTGATTTCACTCTCGGCCCAGGCCGAGAGATTGGCGAAGCTCGATCAAGCCATCTCTTTCAAGACGGTCGCGGACATCGCGCCGGTTTTTGATTTCGATGGCGACGGATGTCTACCGGCTGCCGGCATCGGTCGTGACGGCCGGATGAATTCCGGTCTCAAACCGACCGGAAATCTCGGCGGCAGCTGTCGTCCGAGCAACTTCCTCGACTATTCGAATACCCTGCACCGCCATGCCTGCGTCACCAGCGGTGGCAAGCAATATTGCGGACATTTTTATTCGCTTTATTTCGAAAAGGATCAGGCGAATGTGCTCGGCTTCGGGCATCGCCACGACTGGGAGCAGGCGGCGATCTGGACCATCGACGGCCGTGTGACCCATGGCGGCGTCAGCGCCCACGGCAAGATGTCGACAGAGTCGGCTTCCAGCCTGCCGTTTGAAAACGGTCACCTGAAAGTGGTCTACCACAAGGATGGCCCTTCGACTCACAGCCTGCGCTTCGCCAAGAATAATGAGCAAGCGGAGAACCCGGCCGGTCGATTCGTCACCCCGGCCATCGTCAGCTGGTTCGACGTGAAGGGAAATCTGAATAACCACGAGATGCGCCGTCGTCTCAACCAATATGACTACGGCGATGCCACGATTCCCCTCAAAGACAGCAATTTCTATGACAACTTGAATCGTTTCAAGCCGGGCGGCTTTCCCACCTTCGCGCCGCTCAACGGGACGTTCAAGGTCAGAATTCGCAATGAGCAGAGTCAGGAAGGTGTCGTCGCTTCATGGGGCGCTCACCAGGGATTGGTCAATGGCGGCAATCCGCTCTTGCTCTACTCGGGGAGCTATGAAACGTGCCGTATCTATGATTGCGACTTGATCATTCGGCCGATCAACGGTCGAACGGCGCCCTATAAGATCGAGATCCGCAATGAACGAGGTCAAAAAGGCGTCATCGCTTCATGGGGTGCGCACCAGGGGATTCGGAACGGCAGCAATCCGCTCCAGATCTATACCGGGACTTACGAGACCTGCCGGATCCACGATTGCGATTTTGTCATCGAGTCGATTCCCGGCAGGACCGATGCTTTCAAGATCTCCGTGCGCAACGAGCGGGGAGAGGTCGGCGTGGTGGCGTCCTGGGGCGCCCATCAGGGCATTCCGAATGGCAGCAATCCGCTGCTGCTCTATACCGGTACCTATGAGATGTGTCGAATTTTCGATTGCGACTTCCTGATCCAGCCGAAGTAAATGGGCGTCAGCCCAAGTCATGGCGGTCGAGGTGGGCGGGGCGTCAGCGCCGGCGTCCGGACCTCGGCCGCCTCTTCATGTTCGAATCGTCGGCGAAGCTCGTCGCGCCAGAGCACCTGGCGAGCGTCATGGGGCAACCCTCCCGCACACCCGTCCATCCTGATTCGTAGGTGGGTCACTTTAAACGAGCGGAAGTGGGTTACTTTTGACCAGCGGCGAAGCGTGGCGGTGCTGCTCGCCGACCAGTTGCAAACCGGGAGCGGTGAACCCATGGTTGTGGGTCGCCACCGAACACTGGATGATCCCCGCCGCTCAGAATTACTTGCGAATCGCGGCCTGGACCACGACGGCGACGGCCAACATGAGGTGGCCGCTTTCAAATTCTGATCCGCAATGCACCGTGCCTGGAAAGATCTTCAAGACTAATCTTGAAGATCTTTCTTTTTGGGAGGGGAATTGCCGCTTTCGGTAGCGGACCTTCTGAAAAAGTACCGGCAACGATTGGGAACTTGGCGAGAAACAAATCCTCCGGAAAAAGTAGAAGCGAGATGCGGTACCATGTGAGTGCGCCGCCGCCAATTCGGAGATTTCGTCATGACCGAAGGACGTAGGATTCTCGAGAGTGCCCAGCTTGTGGAGCATCTTCTAAAGGATCGTGCAACGCTTTTTCGTGGCCGCCTTGAGGATCTTGATAAGGCCTTGGGACGTTCTCGCTTCTACTTTGTCCGGATGCTCCAGGGCCCGGATTGTTTGAGGCTTGATGACTTCTTGAAAGCAACCGAGACGCTGGGATTTCATCCGAGTGAGTACCTCAAGCGACTTCAAGGCGATCATCATATCTTTGCCGAGCTTCCCCCGCGTTTTCTGGAAACCCGCAAACTGAAAGATCGCAAATCTTCGAGGCTCAAGGATCTTGAAGAGCTTTCGCTTTGGGCACATCTGGTGCGAATCGACCCAGCGGGAGAGCGGCTGACCCTAAGGCTTCAGCCATATCTGGATCTTCTCGGCAACGAGCATCCCCAGAATGAAGAAGTGTTCGGTAAAGCGTTGCTTGAAATCCTAATCCGAGAGCAGCCGGCGACTCTCACCCTCCACACCGCCATTCAATGCGGATACACCTTGGTCACCCTGGCGAAGTGCGCCACAAGACAGAATCGGCATGGTGAAGCGCTGGAACTCCTTTCAATCGCCTTTTGCCTTGCACAGAAGTCTCGGCGATACGACTTGAAAGCTGATGTCTTCTTTGCAACCTCAGACACTCTGCATCGCTTGGGATTCGGCAAAGATGCCTCATGGTGTGCCTACGAAGGAATATTGCTTGCCATCGGTACCGGGTCCTTTGAAAAAGTCTCCCAAGGGCTTGACCTTTATGACGCCATACAGGAAAACGGTGATGACCACCTCAGTCATTTGATTAAATGTGCCGTTGATGAGCGAAAAGCTTCAAGTTTCATTCTCTCCAAGCAGGCCCTCGACCAACCTCTCTGCGATGCCGGCATTACCTTCTCTCGTTTGACCAACGGAAAACAGAAAAGTAAACTTTCTTTTGACCATTGGCAAGCATTCACCCAAGGGCTGGTAACACCGCTTGCACTCAATCGCGCACTGCGCATGCCTTTCGTGCCCGATGCTGGAAGTACGTTTCTTCGGGCATATCTGAGCCATCTTGAACAAGAACCTTGTTCGACCGAGCACGACTCCTATCTTGTATGGATCAATGACGTTGCAATCCAATCGGCAACTGGTGGTGAACCCAACGTCTCATTCAAAACCGTCGATCATGCTCAAGGAATCCTCTCGCAGACCAACCGATCCAAGGCCCTTTCCCGTGCTGCCGCATTCACCCACGCTGTTGCACTTGCCACCTGTGCTCACCACTATCGATTGACCGGTGACCATCCATTGGCCTACCGACTCTTCAAAGCCTGCCTTGAGCTTGAAAGCCGGATCGAATCGCTTCCATTACGATCGCACCTGCTTCGATTAAGCGCATATCTCTTTCGAGACACTGGCTTTTTGCTTGAAGCCCATCTTTCTTCCTGGCGCTCACTCCACTGCGCCTTGGCAGGTCGTGATGCCTATGCGTTGTCTCATGCCACCTACACGACGGCAACCCTTCATATGCTCTTTGACGAGTATGAGGAGGCTACGTGGCTTTTGAGAGGATGCTTAAGGCTTTCTGAATCGAGTACCTACTTTACAGCCAGCGTACACTTATCCATTGCCTCCTGCCTGATCAAGCGAGTTCATTTAGGTGAAGCTGTTGAGCACTTGCGGCACGCTGAGCATTTGAAAGTGCCGGGAACCCCTGCATATTTGCTCGGACTGCGAGGAGTCGTTGCTTCTTTTGAAGGGGAAAAACACGAAGCCGACACGTGGTTTGAGGCTTCAGAAGAAGCTTTTGAGGAAATAGGTTTCTCGATGGATCGACTTTTGGTAGGACTCTACAGGGTTGTCCATTTGCTTCGCTTTGGCGAGCACTACCGCGCCGATCAAAATCTCAGACACCTCACCACCCTCGCAAAGCAGTTTCCGCTCAATGAGATCATTCGAGCCACGATCAAGGATCTTGATCTCAAAACCCGCCAAGGGCACTTAACCCTCGCTCTTGTTGAGCATGTCTGCAAACAAGTCGAGTGCCCTTGGGTCAAACGTCACTAACCAATCGGATCAGGAATCGGAAATGCCTCTTGTGGTGGTCCACTTGGCTCATTAGCTGGTAGAGCCACCTCAAATCCAAGGGGATCAGGAGTCGGAAATGCCTCTTGTGGTGGGCCACTTGGCTCATCGGTCGGTAGGTTTTCCTCAAATCCTAACGGATCACCAGTTGGGAATATCTCAAGCACGGTTGCAACCAGATACTCCCAGAAGCCCCCGAGCGTCGACCCGACCACACTTTCATCTGGCGCAGTATCAGCCCCCAGCGCTAAAGCCATTGGCGCGAGAGCACTGAGCAACACCACACAGCAAAGAGCAATTAATTTCCTCATCACGTTTCTCCTTCTTCGTTTTGGTCGATCACGTCCACGTCAGCACAACGCAGACAAGAGTGGTGCATTTAGCATGCTTCTTCTCACAGATTGTCAACATTGGTTGCATGTTTGGGACAACTTGACTGGTTCTTCTATCCTCTGCGCACACAACAGCCGGCCAGCACTTCTGCTGACTGGCTTCATGCAATCGCACCGTAGCCCTACAAGGCTTGGTGCGTGAGACACCTCCTTAGAGGAGGCTCTTCTGACATCAACTCAAGCGGACAACCGTGTGAATGCTTGGCGGCGTGTCATCCGGTAGATCCGCTTTCTTTGTGTACTTCGACGATACACCACTTGTGTCAGAACACTTGCCGTGGTGGCAAAAGGAACACTCTTCGGTCTCATTCCATCAACACGTGAGGGGCTTGCGGGCGTCACTCCCGCAAGCCCCACCTTTTTTCCTTTCCCGTGCAAGCCCTATGACCCAAGACACCGCATTAACCACATTCCTCGACGATCCGGAAAACCTCATCGAGAAGCTTACGCTTGGCCACCTCGATCGGGTGCTCGAAGCTCTCGCTCAGGCTGAACGACCCGAATCCCTCCGAGTCTTCATCTGGCATCTCCTTCGAATCGTCAAACTCGAGATCGACCTTGAAGCACGTCTTTTCCAAGCGTGGAAGCCAAATGAAGAGACCCTGGCACAGCTGCTCGAAGATGTTGGAGGCGATGGGGCACCCATTGTGCTTGCCCTGGTCCAAGATCAACCCAATGCCAAGAAGCTTCTCGACCGCCTCTTGACACGCTCAGATGAATTGGAGGATGTTGCCCACGTCACTTCAGCCGATCCTTGGGAACGGATCTCAAAGCTGCCCATGGTGGCCCTTCTAGCTGAACAACAACTTGATCAGCTCATCACCGCTGTTGCCCGTGGAAAACCCTGGAAAGACCCCGCCGAAATTCTTGATCCGGACGGCACCACCGATATTGATCTTGAATCGGTCATCGCCTTGGCTCAAGCACGACTGGTCAAAACAAAGGGTGCGGGTGAAGCCTTGAACTTGGTGATGCTTCGGCTCTTAAACTGGACGGGTCGACAACAGGAAAGCATTCACTAGGCAAAACCGACTCTTCGATGCTCAACCTGGAAACAGGTTAGCGCACATGGGTAGGGCGAAGCGTGGCAACGCGCTTCGCCCCTTTTTTTCACTTCCGAAGGATTTTCCGGCATCCTCGGTCGGCCGAGAGGGGTCCCCGCTACGGAAAGCAATGGCGAGGCGGGCTGAGGATCAGATGAAAAAAGGGGCGGCCGAGGCCGCCGCTTGGATGTTAAAATTCCTCGGTATTCATGCTAAACCTCAAACAGCACAATACCCTGGTCGCGGCGGTCGCCCGATACCTACCCAGCAACCCCTCGATCGTGGCGGTCGAACCGTTTGTGGGTCCACAGCTCGCGCAGCAGATCCCTCCCGGGTCGGTGCTGAAAATCGCTCGTTGGATCGTCCGTCTGGTTCTCGATCAGGCGACGCCCGAGATGTTTATCCGCATCGTCTCCACGGTAGACGCAGGCGAAGCCCGCATCTGGCATCTCGCTCATGTCCATCTCGCCCATATCCATCCATAGAGCGCGGAAGCCACCCTGCTCCAACCGATCCGTTCCCTCCACTACTTCCTGCCGATCCTCGAAGAGATCCTCCGCACACCCGTCCATCCTGATTCGTAGGTGGGTCACTTTAAACGAGCGGAAGTGGGTTACTTTTGACCAGCGGCGAAGCGTGGCGGTGCTGCTCGCCGACCAGTTGAAAACCAGGAGCGGTGAACCCATGGTGTGGGTCGCCACCGAGCACTGGATGATCCCCGCCACTCAGAATTACTTGCGAATCGCGGGCCTGGACCACGACAGCGACGGTCAACATGAGGTGGCAGCCTTCAAATTCTGATCCGCAATGCACCGTGCCTGGAAAGATCTTCAAGACTCGAAAATCTTGAAGATCTTTCTTCTTTCTGTTGAAATTCCGTAGTCGACGCAGGTTGTAGGATGGCGTCTCGATACGAAATTTTTTGTTTCACCCTTCAGCAGCTGTGTAGCTATCGCTAGGCTGGGTGCAAAATTGAGCGGCGGGGGAGTCAGCTCAGCGTCTGCCCATTTGGCCGCGCCTTTGTGGTTCAGTGGAGTCTGCCAAGAATGACTATGAATATTATGGCGGGTGGCGTGGTCGTCTCATTCGGCATCTTCCTCATCGGGCTTACGGGGGTCGTCTTTGCGAGACCCGCGCTCGCAGAGCGTTTCTTCATGTCTTTTGCCAGCTCGGCGCGAGCGCATTTTGCCGAGCAGATCTGTCGTCTGCTGATCGGCGCATCGCTGGTCGTGCTTTCGCCGACCATGTGGCAGGCGGATCTGTTTCGGCTCATCGGCTGGCTGGTTGTCGTGACCTCAATAGGATTGATTCTGCTCCCGTGGCGTTGGCACCATCGTTTCGCCGAGTGGGTGCTTCCGGGGGTCGTTCGGCACATGAAGCTCTATGCGGTGGGGCTCTTCGGCTTTGGTGTCCTCTTGATCTTCGGCGTTTTTGCTGCCGGAATCTAAGTAACGGCAAAACAGGCTGCAGGACCTCGGGCAGCGCCTTGTGTGGCATTTCGTTCGTGAGATTCCCGGATTGCGCTACGAGGTTCAATCGTTTTTCAACCGACGCGGAGCGTATTCTCGATACTAAGGCTTTTTCGAGGCTGCGGAGTTGGAGGTAGGTGGGCCGAATAGAAAAGCTAGGTCGGGCTAGGGCGTCTCCGAGGAGACGGGCTGGCGGATGCCGGACAGCGAGGTCGTGTTTGGCAGGGCTTTTAGATCGAAGACTCCGGTGTAGACGGTTTCACCGCTTTTGATCTGTGCCCAGACACGGTACGTTCCCGGCTTGGGAAAGACGAAGCCCATGGCCACCAGCCCAATGCTCGGGAATGAAGTCAGACCGTCATGCTGGTGTCCCATAGGCATGACGGACTCTACCGAGGCGCCGGTCGGCTGTGGCGGTTTCATGGGGCCCCCGTCCATTTCGGGCATCTCGCCCATATCCATCTCGCCCATATCCATCTTTTCCATGGCGTGGAGGTGACCGAATATCGTGGCATCGCGATCGCGAACCACGGCATGGCTCAGCATGCCCATATACGGAGTGATTTCCGCGGGTTTACCGTCCGGGCTCAACAAGAAAAAACGTAGAGGCACCATACGGCCGGCGACCAGAGACACCTCACCGTCCCAAATCATGAAGTGGCCGTCGGCGAATTTGTAGATATCACTTCCGACCCCGTCCGTGACGCCCCAGGAGTCGTCGGGGTCCGGCTCCGGGAAGGGCCGCCCTTCGGGCTTCGCCGGCGGGGGGGTTGGGATCGAAACCGTGGTCTCGGCGGTATGGGTGAGATCCCCTTCGTGCCGGAGGTCGACGTAGACGCGATACTCGCCGGGCGGTAGGGGCGGCAGCGACACCTCAAAAGTGTTCCTGTCGACCGGCTGTGGATGGACGTGTGCGAAGGCGTCGAGTTCCGGTTCCCGAATCAGAAACATGTGCACCCACTTGCCGTGATCGAGAACCAGCGGAGGTATGTTTCCCTCATGCCATCTGCGGTCTTCGAGGGTCAGCTTGAGCGCTGTGCCGTGTGGGGCTCGTCGGCCTTCGGCCCGGACGCCCAAAGGACGAGCTGAGAGGCTGCGGAATCCCTCCGGCTCGGTCTGTTGCACCGGTGCGAAAGATCCACAGCCGACGAAGAGCCACAGGCAAAGGCCGATCACGGCCCAGCCCGATCCGGCAAAAAGACCGAGTCGGGCTGAGGTCGAGACCGGCTCGATCATGTCGGACGCCCCACGATTGGTAGACGAATCCGACATCTCGACCTATTTCTGCTCGGTGCCCATGGGCTCCTCGGTGGGCGGCGTGTTGTCGGGAGGCACCGTCCCATCGAGATTCATGCTGCGCGCCATGGCGGCCAACTGTTGGGAGATGCACTCGATACCGTCGCTGAACGGGAATTCGTGGCGGTGCTCCGGGGGATGAGGGTATTGGCAGTCGTGGGTGCGTCTCTGGACCCAAGCCCGGCATTCGACGGACAGCCGGTCGAGTTGGGTGCTGATCGCCATCGGCTCGGTCGCCGTTCCTCCGCCGGCGTTCATATCCGAAATGGCTTGAGCTTCTGCTTGCAAGGCGTCGCCGAAGGCCTGGAGCGTCTCGACGCCACAAGGCGAATCCCGAATATCGCCCATCAAGGGAAGGGTATCGGCCGCAGGGGTGCTCAGGTCGTAGATGCCCAGGGCCAGCTGACCGACATTGGTCATGATGTCGACGACGTAAGGATCTCCCACGAGTTCAACGTTTCCTCCGCCCGCGTTGGCCAGATTGATCAAGTATTCGACCATCTCGCCGATTTCTTGGATGGCCGTTCCTACGGGTTTGGGAACCGGGTTGTTGGCGCACATTCCGTCCATCATCTTAAAAGGGATATCGGCGTTGGTGTCGGGGTTCTTGGCGCTCGACGGTTCGCAATTTTCCCCATCGCCGTCGTCGCCATTGGGCGGTTGCGGCTCGTTGTCGTGACACGGTCCGTTCCATTTGTCGCAATCGGCTTTGGAAACCGGCGGTTGTCCCCAGCCTTCCTCCCAGTCGATTTGCAGCTCGCAATTTCGCGTGCACTTCGCTTTCCAATTGCAATACTGCTTGGTGGGCTGCGGACAATCCCGCGAGAAATAACATTCGCAATTGCCTGCCTCGACCGCACCCGGCGCCGAGAAGAGAATCAAGAGCACCATCAGACCCATTCCACCCATCACTGTGTGTTTCATACTCACTACCTCCTTGCTTTGCCCGCCGTGCGGGCAGCTGTGCCGGACCGGGTTCGACTGTGACGGGCAGCCGATACCCCTACCGCCCGCCTCCGGAACACCGGGGACAGGCAGATGTTTAGGCTAAGAATCGTCGCCAAAAAGAGAAAACCTGGAATTACCGTAAGAGATAATGCATGGTATCTCGGGGACGAAAGCCTCGTCAACAGGGACTAATGGTCCAATAGGAGGTACTGACCCTTTGGGGCTCGAGATCAGGTTTGGACGAGAAGCTCAAGGCTGGCACAGACGCGGAAGATGAAGTTGCGCAACTCCGGCTCGTCCGGCAGTCCTCGACGCCAGGGTCCGACCGGCCGGCCTCCGGCTTTGTAGGTGGCGAGCACCCGCACGGGATCGTCCGGATATTGTTGAATCAGCTGTCGCAGATACCGGGTGCCCGCTTCGATGTTGCGCTCCGGAACGAAGAGATCTCGTGCCGCGACGCCTACCGATTCCGCGATCTCCGGTCGGACCATCATCAGCCCGCGGCCGTTGTGAGTTGAAAACGCCAACTCATAAAAGTCCGTATCGGCGTCGATGACCGCCGCGACCAGCAGAGGATTAACGGCGTGAAGCCGCGAAATGGAAGAGATTTCGAGGCGATGAGGAATCATCGGCAAAGTTTGCGACGGATCGAAGACCGGGGAAACGAGCGGGCTGTGGAGAATTGACAAGGCACGAGGCGTGGCCTGCGAGCGCCGGGGGCTGGAGCCCGACTCACTCGGCAGGATTTCGTCGATGTTGGAGGTGCGAAGAATCATGATCCCGCCGCCGTGCAGTTTGAGCACGGCGCGGTCGGCTTCGATCTGGAAAGACTCGACATCGAGAACGGATCCGTGTTTCATCCGCACCCATTCCGCCACCGCGGGCTGTCCGGGTGCGATCCAAAAAATCCCCAAAAGCAGCAGGAGCACAATCCCTTGGTTTCGACCGGCTGTGGAGAAACTCCATCCTTGGAAACGAGCTTTGGGGGTTTGGATTCGGCTCATGATTCTCTCCTCGGGAAACTAGGGGGGTAGGCGACCTAACCCGAGGTGTAATCAAGATTTGTGCCATGTTGTAAATGACTGTAAATAAATGGTTTGTTGAAAAAAATTGTGACGATTCCGGGGACCCGATTACCCATAGAACTCACCGGGCGGGAAAGGTCTTACCCGTGTGGAATCCGTCCGTTCGAGCGTCCGAGCTATCTCCTCGAAAAGCCGTCGAATATGTGCGATTTCGAGCCGGCTTGGCCGCCCCTTTTTGAATTTGCTCCGGTCGTTCGATCACGCGGCGCCGAAAATCTGCCATGCTCCAGAAATAAGATCGACAAATACCTTTGCCGAGGATCCCGATGAGTCAGAACTTTACGCAGGAATATTGGAATAACGAGGCGGGCGATCGATGGGTGCGCTCTCACACGCGCCTCGACGAGTTGATGAAGCCCTATGCCGAGAAGCTTCTTGAGCGGGCAGACCTGTCGCCCGGCATGCGGGTGGTGGATGTAGGCTGTGGTGCGGGGGCGATGGCACTGGCGGCGGCCACAATTTGTGGCCCGGGGCGGGTCCGCGGTGTGGATATCTCGGCCCCGCTGCTCGGGCTGGCCAAGCGGTTGGCCAACGACGGCGACCACGAGGTCAGCTTCATCGAGCACGACGCGACCCATTGGTCTCCGGACGAAGCCGTGGATCGTGTGATCTCCCGTTTCGGCGTGATGTTCTTTGAGGATCCCCCGCGGGCCTTCCGCAACATTCGCTCCTGGCTGGCGCCGGACGGCCGATTCGTGGCCGTGTGTTGGCAATCGCGGGCAGCGAATCCATGGATTTTCAAACCGGTGGAGATCCTCACTGCCCACATGGAGCAGCCCGTGGAGGACGAGAGTGGGCCCGGCCCTCATTCCCTCGCCGAGCCCGATCACGTGAGGTCGTTGCTCAGCGATGCGGGCTTCGATCGAGTGGAGGTGGAAGACTTGACCGTCACCACCCGCCTCGACGGGGATGTGGACCAAGTGTGCGCCTTTTACCTCGATTGGGGACCTTCGGGGCGTCTATATGAAAACGCTCCGAAACCGGCCCAACTCGAGATCGCGGACCGCATTCGAGAATATGTAGCCGACCGGCACGACGGCAGCGGAATGGACCTGGTCGGCCGAGCTTGGCTCGTGGACGCGGCTTGATGTCGGGTTGGATCGATACGAAGTTGATGACTAGCGAAGCCTTCGGCCTCAAACCCGCGAGAATTCGGAACCGTTATCGTTCGCCGGACCGCGCGCCACGGAATAAATTCCGAGGCTACCTTTGCCTTGCCCCCTGCGGGGGCGGCCCGGAGCAGATGCAGGGCAGCCCCGCCAGGGGCAAGACAAGTGTAGCCTCGGGCTTCAGCCCGTGGCGGGGTTCGATTCGAAGAGTTTTCCGCAGGCCGCGTAAATTCTTGACTCAAATGTTCAGGACTTGTTCAGAGGGAGCACGCTAGGGCTGTGAAAGCGCGTTCGCTGAGCTGCGTCGCGTCGGGCGCCCTACGGCGTTGCCGGTAGAGCCGTGACGTCGCCGGTGCTGCTGAAGGTTCCCTGGGGGTTAACGTAGACGCGACGGTTGCCGGTCTCCGTGTCGGTGACGGTGAGCGTGAATTCGACGTTTGACAGGCTGCCGAAGAAGACCCAGAAATGGTTGTTGAGCGCGCGGCCGTCGAGCACTTTAACCACCAGTTCGATGTTGGCGGGATCGAAGAACCAGAAGACTCCCGAGTCGCCGGTTCGGGGTAGGGCGTGGCCGTCTCCCACGGCGTCCGCGAAATCCCGCCAGGATACCCGGACGCGGAAACGTCCGTCGCCCAGGCACAGGGTCAACGCGGACTCGATGCAGGGTGCAACGAAGTGTTGGGCGCGCACTTCGGAGGTATTGCCGGTGGCATCGACTTCGGCGGTCGTCCAGGCGATCAGGAAGTCGTCGTCGGTGCGGATGGCGGCAGAAGGCTTGAAATGGTGCCCCGCGACGATTGGGTTGACCGTGAAGTCGTCGCTAAAGGCGGTGCCGTCGGCTGCAAACCAGCGGGCGGCGATTCGCGATGTATGGCCGGGGCCGCTGGTGCCGTGGTCGCCCCAGGACACGAGGAAGGCACCGTGAGGGCCGGTGGCGACTTGCGGGTAGGTCTGATCGCCGGGCGTGAAGGTGTTGACCTGGAATTCATCGGTGAGGAATGGGCCGCCGCCCGTCGGCTGCCGGGCAGCGGAACTCATCCGTCGGCCAAAGACCCCATAACCCGAGCCGTCCTGGCCGCCGGTGCTATTCCACACGACGACGAAATCCCCGGCGGAATCCGTCGCCACGTCCGCCCGACGCTGGTTGTCCGCCATGGTGGTATTGATCACCAGCTCCGCGCCCAGTGGCTCACCGGTGGGCGCGAAACGCCGGCCGTGGATATCCTCGCCCGTCGGCCCGCTGGACCTCGTCCAGGTCACAAAGAATCCGTCGTCAGGGTCTACGGCGACCGCCGGCCACAACCCCCGGGAGGTTCCGTCGCCGATGGCGAACTCGTCGCCGATCCCCGAGCTGTCGGCCGCCAGACGTCGACCGTGGATGCCGTAGGTGGTGTTGTCCGGTCCTTCACCGTGCCAGACCACCACCAGCTCGCCGGTCGAGGTCACCGCCACGTCGGGTGAGCGCTGGCGGCCGGTGGTGTAGGAGTTCACCCGAAACTCACCGGTTTGCGGCACGCCGTCGTCGGCGAAGGACCGGCCGTAAACGCCGTAGTCGGAGCCGTCCTGATGATCGCTCTGCCAGATCACCGTAAAGCCACCGCCGGGCAGCGCCGCTACCCGCGGCCGGGAAGGTTGTCCCTCCGTCGTGGTGCTGATCTGGAGCTCGTCGCCGAGCAACGAACCGTTGGCGGCGAGGCGCTGTCCCCGGATGCCGAAGCTGAAGCCGGAGGCCGGATCGAAGCTGTAGCTCTGCCAGACGACCACGAATTCACCGGCCCCGGTGGACGCGACGGAGGGCACTCCCTGGCCGCCGAGTGTGAAGGTGTTGACGGCGATCTCCGATCCCACCGGGACCTGACCGAAGGCGGCGCCGGAGAAAGCCAGGGCACAGATCGTCAGGGTACAGATCGCCAGGGCGCTCCACCGGTTGATCGCTCGCCGGCCGGCCACAGGATTCGTTAGACGCCTACGATTACACTTAGTTTGCATCGGGCTCAAATCCGCATGGGCACACGATCGTGCTAGGTGAATTGAAGAGACGGCATTCCGGACAATTCCATGTGTCTCTGAAGGTCCTGCCTCGGCCGCCGACGATGTAGATCGAAAGATAGGACAGACCTACCCAACCCCAAGAAACGAAAAAGTGAGGGCCCACGCCCAAAACTCGGGCGGCAAGGCTGCCGAAGATGAAATATCCCACCAAGGCGACGATGATGAATGGCCAACCCTTGGTACCGCGACGTCTCGCGGTCTCTTGAAATGCGGACAGGGACACGATGAGAAAAATGAGTTCGATCATTGTTCTTTATTCCTTTTCATGTTCGAGGAGGAAGCAAATCAAGAGTAGATGGATAACTTCAGAGGACTGCCGATGCGTCCCCATGGGTCAGGGCGGAAATCCGACATTTTTTGAATCACCCAAGATTCAATAAGGCGATGACTCGCCGCTGCGTCTTGTGCTGATTGGATCTTATCTTGCTCGGCCAGAGATGGCCTTCGCGAGGGAAACCAGGCTGCATGCTTGCCGGCTCTGTGCAAAAGGCTCTGAGGCAGATCGACTAAATTGGTCAATAAAAATCCACTTTTTGTATTGATTCGCAAAATTGAATGGGTAAAATAGGCGCAAATCAATATCTCAGGCACTGTTCTTAGACACCGTCAAGAACAAGCAGTGTCGGAAACGCACGAGGAGACTTTTATGCCGTCGAAACCCAATCATGGGGTCGAGAAGGAATTGCTGTATTCGGAGGACCGGAGCAACCGTCCCTCCAAGGGGAGAGGGACACAGCTCGGTCTTATTCTCCTAGCGCTCATGTTGCTCGCCTCGGGCGTTGTATTTGCTGCGGAGGGAAGTCGTAACGTCTCCGACCTCGGCGCCGATCTCGCCGACGGTCCAGCCGTCGAACCGATCTCCTCGATCGGTCACGGAGCCTTCTTCGACCCAAACGGAAAGCAAATCGTGCCGACCGAGGATTTCGTTCGGGGTGCCCAAGAGTGGTATCGAAAACATCTCGTCGACGGGTTCGTGCCGGAGCAAAAGGCAGCCCTTGACGACTTTGAATCCCGCCTCGTGGACGGGCTCAATATCGGTGGACAATCGGGCCTCCTGCTCCAACAGCGCTCACTCAATTGGCTCCTGCAGCGCGTGCCGCTCACCGTGGCGCCCGCGCGGATGCGCGGCAAGATCAATGCGTTGAAGGTCCGGCTTCAATGGCGGTTGGCTCCGTCGGACGACCTACAGCATCTGCGAGAGCTCAATAGCTTCGTGCCGGACGCCGCCACCCTAGAACGGCTCCATGCGGTGGATACCGAGCTCGAACTCTTCGCCGGCTCCCTCGGTGGTCCAGGGACCGCCTCCCTGGTGACCACCAACGACGGCCTGGCCTACATCAACGAATGCATCTCCCACGACGTTCCGATCCCACCGTCGATCGGCGTGCTCGATCCGGCCGGAACGGCCGGCTGGAAGAGCTTGGGTTTCATCCCGACCGGCGATCAATTTATCGTCGGAACTCCGGCCGAGGTCCGTTCCTTTGAGAGTGCCGACGGCATGTGCATCGCCTTGCCTCGCTATACCAATGGCACCTTGTCGACCGTATTCCTCGACGGCGTCATCTGCCTCAGCCAAATCACCTCGAAGGTTTGCATCTGGGACAACCAGATGAGCGGCACTGGTTTTAACTTCGCTTCCGGCGACCAGATTCCGATTGGTGTGGCGGATCTCGGGGTCGACCCGTCCGGCAGGTACCAGGGTGGTGGAGCGGAACTCGAATTCGGTAGCGGCGGGGTCTGCACCGACTGCCACGCCGGTGAGAATCCCTATATCGTGCATCCCAATTCGAACCTCGGCGGCGGTTTGCTGTTCGGCAATATTGACAACGCGCCGACCAATCTACCGACCTTCGGTCCGAATCGCTACGACCCGATCGTGGCCGGGAGTTGGGCTCAGAACCAACTCTCGCAGACCGACCCGTTCGTCCCCTCGGCTTGCGTGGGATGTCATACCCTCGGCGGTGTCGCCGGCCGGTTCCCGCACCTCTCTGACGAGCTTCCGGATTATTGCAACGTCATCCTCGCCCAGGCGATCACCGACACCATGCCCCCTGGCTCACCGGGATCCGCCGTCGGAACCACGGAGCTGAATGACTTCCTAGCTTGGTGCGGCGAAGATCCGACCGCAGGACCGTCCAATCGGGGAGACCCACACTTGAAGACCGTCGATGGGGTGTCTTATGACTTCCAGTCCGCCGGTGAGTTCACCTCCCTGCGCAGTTCGTCGTCCGGTTTCGAGCTTCAAACACGCCAGACCGCGGTGACGACTACCTTTAACCCCGGTCCAAACGCTTACACCGGCCTCTCCAGCTGTGCCAGCCTCAATACGGCAGCCGCCGTCAGGCTCGGCGAGCATCGTGTCAGCGTGCAGCCGAGTGTGACCGGCTTCGACTGCAAACGCCAAAGGATCGTGCTCTACCTCGACGGCGTGGAAACGGTGGTTCCGTCCGGCGGAATCGACCTCGGCAACGGTAACCGCATTGCCAACATCACCGACGGTTATGAGATCCGGGCGAGCGACGGCACTCGCGTGCTGATCACCGACCATTATTGGGCGTCTCAAGGCTATTCTTACCTCAACGTGGAAGTGCTCGACACGCCGGCTCGGGAAGGCACCATGGGCACGATTGTCGGTAACGACTGGCTACCGCGAGCCCCTGACGGATCGTCCTACGGCCCGATGCCGGCCGGTCTGCCGACGCGCGATTTTCAGTTGAACATGACCTTTGCCGACGACTGGCGGATCACCAACTCTGCCAGTCTCTTTGAGTACGCTCCGGGCACTTCAACCGCGGACTTCACCGACCGGAGCTGGCCACCGCCGAACGGCACCCCCTGCGACTCGTGGCAGGTCAAGCAATTCCCCGGTTGTGGTCCGGCCGAGGCGGTCGAGCCCTTATCCTTGTCTTTGGCCCAAGAGGCGTGTTCCATGTTTAGGCAGCAGGAAGATCTCTTCGGGGAGTGCGTCTTCGACGTCCAATTGATGGGCAATCCGCAAATGGCCGAAGGCTTGGCGATCAGCCTGGCCGCTCGCGAAGCTCCGTGCGCCACGTGTTGGCCGGAAAACGGAGATCAGTAGCGGGCGTCTCGCCTCAGCTAGTTGAGAAAATCCCGGGCTCTGCCCGGGATTTTTTTGGCGGCGTTGACCTACCCGGCCGGCTCGGCCAAGTATCGAGGAGCAGGTACCGAGAGCTGATGCCGAGGTGGGAAAATAGGTGAATTTTCGCTCTAACTATATTTTTTCTGAAGTTTTGTAATCTCTTTAGACAGTGTGAGAGTCGGTGTGTCCTCAACCTTTGTCTGAAGAGGTATCTGAAATGTTTTCGAATTCTCGTGTGATGGTATTCGTGCTTCTCGCCCTCGTGGCAGTGGCTCCTGTTTTTGCGGCGGGTCCAATCTCGACTGAGATCTCCGCCCTGTCTCCGTTCTTGAAGGGAACGGAAAACGTGGACATGTTGTTCACGATGACCAACGTCAGCGACCGCCCAGTGCGCGTGCTGCGCTGGAACACGCCTTTTGACGGCATCGAGGGTGACCTTTTCGAGGTGGCCCGCAACGGCGAGTTGGTGCCGTATTTGGGTCGTGAATATAAGCGCGGTGTGCCCGGTGCCGGTGACTTCATGGTCCTCCATGCCGGAGAATCCGTCTCGACCCAAATCGAGCTGTCGTCCGTTTATGAGATGCAATACGGTGGTGAGTATGTGATCCGTTTTCGTAACGTCAGCTTTAACCACCTGCCCGTCAAGGGCGCTCACGTCTCCCAGCGTCTCGACCTGAGCTCTAATCGTGAAGTGATTTGGATCGAAGGCCCGGAAGCTCCCATTCTCGCCATCCAGAATCCCATTTCAACGCAGAAAGCCAAGCCGGTCCGCGAGTCGTGCAGTAACTCGCAAAAGGCGACGCTTGCTAGCGCCCTGGCCGCCGCCCAAGGCATTGCCGGAGATTCCTACAGCTACCTTTCCGGACCCCAAAACTCCAGCAGCGCGCGGTACACGGAATGGTTCGGCGCGTTCTCCTCAGGCCGCTGGAATACGGTAGAAAGCAATTTTCAAGCCATCAGCGATGCCCTCGACAATGCCGACATCGAATTCGACTGCAAGTGCAAGCAACCGTATTACGCTTACGTTTATCCGAACGAGCCTTATAAAGTATATCTCTGCAAATACTTCTGGACCGCCCCGTTGACCGGCACCGACTCCAAAGCCGGCACCATCGTGCATGAGGTCAGCCACTTCAACGTGGTCGCCGGCACCGACGACGTGACCTATGGCCAGAACTCGTGCCGCGCCCTGGCCGACAACAACCCCAACGACGCGATCACCAACGCCGACAGCCACGAATACTTCGCGGAGAACACACCGTTCCTTCCCTGATCGGGTTCTTTGGGTCTGTATAGGTAGTTGGAAAAATCCCGGGCTGTGCTCGGGATTTTTTCGTGGGGTTTTCAGAGCCCGATCGGCGGGTTGGCCCGAAATGATCAGCTGTCGAAGCTCATCCTGACCTGATGAAACCAAGTCTTGCCGAGATCTCTCGCTAGCCCAACGTCTCCACTTCATAGAGTGAAATTTTGGCATCCGCCGTCAAGATGGGAATTTTCTCAAGCTGCGCTTGGGCCACCAACATTCGGTCGAAGGGGTCTCGATGAAGTAAAGGCAAAGACGCGACTTGCACACAGTGATCATGTCCAATAAGCAGCAGCTCCATTTGCTGCTCGCCCATTAGGTGCGCATAAAATCGGTGCAGCGGCCTGCCCAGCTCCAGCTTGCGAATACTGATCTTGACCGCGATTTCCCAGGAGCTCGCCAAGCTCCAAATCGGTTGGTTCCGCCCATCAGCCATCAGCTTCCTGGCATTGGAGGAAAGGCGCGAATCGTCCCGTAGCCACCAGAGTGCGATATGGGTATCGACCAAAAACCTCAAGGTTCGAGATCCTCCATCCATTCTTCGGGCATCTCATCGTCAAAGTCTTCGGCGAGTTGAATCGCGTCCTTCCAGGTTCCGGGGGTACGATTGGCCGTCGGCGGGTCGATATGCACCAACTTCGCCACCGGCTTGCCGTATCGAGAGATCACCACGACTTCTCCGGCTTCCACGAGTCCTAGGAGCTTTGAAAGCTGCGTCTTGGCTTGCTGTACGTTAACTTGTGTCATATCTAAATTGTAGACCAGACCAGTGGTCAGGTCTACTGATGCTTTTTTCAAGACTTCCGATCAGGAGCCGGAGAGATGCGGCGAAGAAACCCCAAAAGCTCATCCAGATGAGCGCTGTGCGGTATGGCCAAGTGCTCACCGCCGAGGATCGGGATATTTTTTCGAAGAAATGGAACCCGGCCTGAAAAAGCCGGGTTCGTTCCGATTCGGTCGGGCCTGTTGGATGCCGAGGGTTTGGCCAACGTGCCTGGGCTTCGATCAAGCGGAAGCCTAGCTGGCTGTGGCAAAAGTCTCACGCGCTGCGAGCGGCAGACTTCTGCCACAGCCGGCTAGTCAGGCAGATGTGTGACGATCCTGTTCGACGTTGAGGGTGCAAATGCTGCCCCAGGTTCTGCCAGCTTTAATCCCTTGGCCTCCAGAGCCGCCAGGGCGTGACTCGGGATGTTCGTCATCAATCCATTCGCGCCGTCATCGAGATACGTCGACATCGAGGATTCATCATTCAAGGTCCAGATGCCGGTAAAGGACATAACCCCGTTCTTTTCGTTCAGAGCCGACAGCTCAATAGCTTCATAATAGGTTACGGGCGCACAAGCCGTGATTCCGGTAGAAAATCCACGATTTTCCGTCAAAGGCACAAGAGCTTTCGCAACTGCCAGGAAGTTATCGCCCTCGTTGTCTATGGTAAAATAGTATTGTTCCCGGTTGGTGGAAGCTTTCGCTGCGTTAATCGCCGCTTTTGTATAGGCGATCTGCTCTGTTGCAGGTGTGCTGATGACGACCTGGCCCTTAAATCCCCCGCCAAAGGTATTCGTATCGAGCAAATCAATCACCGCCTTGCCTGCCGCAGCCAAATCTATGGAGCCGCTGTCGACTTTGCTGTCGATGTAAATGACCGCAAGCTTGTTGGGGTGATGCTGGTTGGGGTAACTCCCTAGGAACTTGGTCATCGTGTCCGCATCAACACTTGCGTTGCAGCTGCTTCCCGATTCCCAAAGAATGTAGCAAACATTGCCGCTTTCACACGTCGGCTTAATAATACAGCCGTCTGTACACGAACAGTCGCAGACGCCGCCGTGGCGAAACTCCTGTGGGGAACCGTCACTTTGGAATTGTAGATCCATCTCCACCGCGTTCACACCAGCACCCAAAGCCCATTGAACGGCGGCTGTTGTATTGGCCATGTGCGCATAGACCACGAGGCCACTTCCTTCATCACTGGCTTTATCGATTCTTGCGCCACTCGTGGCGCAGCCCATGATGCTGAGCAAGAGAAGGGTTATGGTAGAACAGAGAAACCAACTCTGTAGTCCCGACACTCCCATGCTCGTGTCTTGGCAATTTTTCTTACTGCTTTGAACCATTCGCTTTTTCATAAGATACTCCTCCGATTTGAAACCGGGCAGCGCTCGAGGTGAGATATTTGCCGGTTCTTCGCGGGCTGCTGATAGGGATTAGGCTGAATCGCGAGAAAGATTTTTGCCTAAGGAATTGGGCCGGCCACCCCGTCGGCGACCGGCCCGCTAATCAACCGCGATCAGTGACTATCTTGTCTAAACGTTCGATAATTCTGAAAATCCGCCCACTCCGATACCGCAACCAGGCCATAGTTCCCCTTCTTGGTCTTCCGGTAGATTGCTACCGCATTGGAAAACACCCAGGGTACATAGGTGCGAGTGTAGTCTCTCGGCTCAATTTCCACAGTCACGGACTCGGTGTCAATGCGACTAGTTGACTCCTCCAGCACGTTCTTCTGAGAATATTCAGCCTCGATCTTTGCCGCGATCTCGCGCCCCTTCAAGGGATCTCCCGACTTGGTTTCGAGAGAGGTTTTGATAGAAAAACTCGTCTCGAGCGTCGTCTTGATAGAAGATTCGATTGTCGTGGACTTGAACGTCGTTACTTTTTTGCCTTCAGGAATCACCACCCATTCTCGCGGATTCGTATTCATAAATGAGACTCTGACATGAAAATACTCATCCACGAGTTGGGTCTTGCTATATAGGCTCTGAAATGTCCGATCGCTCAACCCAGCCCATAATTCTTTTGGAATGGGCGTCGCCTTTGACCGGCACAAGACGAATTCCGGTGGCGGATAAAGGTATTCATTCGGCATACTCCGATCAGGGTCGATTGCACCTTCTGGAACTTCATTTTCTAGGTCAGGCCAGTTGGCAATAAGCTCGGTACTTTGAGACAGAAGCATCTCGTAGTGGTCATGGGAGATTCTGACTTCCTTGGTTTCTTCTGACTCATTGTCTTCCACTGCAACCAATTCGCCACCAATCTGCAGGACTGTCACGGTCTTGGTCCAGCTATTGCCGCTTTTTGGGATTTTTTTCCAGCCGTCCAACTCATAAAGCCCGTTAGCTTCGAAGGTGGAAGAGTTGTCGCCGGAAAACGGTACATTTATCTGGAGTTCGATGCTGCCGAGGTTGCCGGAACCTTCGGTCGAGTCGAACCAAGTGCATTGGCACTCGTAACCCGTCCATGTGCCGTTCGCGGCCCTTATGCCCAGAGCTTGTTTGTTCTTTCCGGGACCTACAGAGGTTGGTTTGCGGTTGTCTTTGCGGTCGCGATACCAGATGCCGTTTTTCAGGGAGTAGTTCTTGCCGTCTGTTGTCAGCTCTCTGTCGGTCTGGTTATTGATCCTGAGAAAGAATGTCCATGACATAGTGTGCCTCCAAAGTTTGTTGGTTGTGAGGCTCTGTTCGCCTCGTGCCCCTAAGAGCGTGCTCCAGCGAAAAAGGGGACATGAGGTCCTGAGATTTTTCGCGAGTAGGCCTCAGGCCAGCGGATCACGGCCTGAGGCCATGAAGCGATCCATCTGTTGCTCGGTGCTTGTGGTGGCGTTAAAGTGAGCCCAGAACGATTCAACAGTTGATTGAGAAAGATGGCGGGCGAACCATGTCAGAGTCTTCCGCAGAGCTAACGGTCCTTCTCTCCCGCTGGGCCGACGGTGATTCCACGGCTCGTGACGAGCTTTTCGGGCTGGTCCATGCTGAGCTGCGAAAACTGGCGGCCAGCCATATGCGTCGGGAGCGTAAGGACCACACGTTGCAGCCCACGGCCCTGGTGAACGAGGCCTTTCTGCGTCTAACCCATGGTGAGCCGGTGAGCTTTACCGATCGTTCCCATTTCTTCCGTTTTGCCGCGCGCGCCATGCGCCACATCCTGATCGATCATGGGCGTGGCGTCGGCACTGCGAAGCGGGGCTCCGGGCAGAAAAACCAGCTGTTCGAGGAGACCGTTGCGATCCCCGGTATCGACGTCGAAGCCTTGGCCCTCGACGAGGCGCTCACCCGATTGGGCACTTTTGACGAACGCCTGCTCCAGGTGGTCGAGCTGCGTTATTTCGTTGGTTTAGGTGGAGAAGAGGTGGCCGAGGTCCTCGGGGTCTCCTCGCGGACCGTCAAACGGGATTGGCGCTCGGCTCGTGCCTGGTTGCTGGCCGAGCTCGGGCCGTCCAGTGAGACCCACGTACGGTGATGGGGGCCGATGGACGCTGAACGTTTTCGTCGGGTGATGGAGGCCTTTGCGGAGGTCTGCGATTTGCCCTCGGAAGCCCGTGATGAGGTTCTGGCGAGGTTGTCCACCGTAGACGCCGAAATTGGTCGCGAGGTGCAAAGACTGCTGGAGGCCGAGCGTCAAGGCTCGGGGCGTCTCGATCCACGGACGTTCGCGGGAAAGCTGCCCGGGCTCGACCTGCCGGTTTCAGAGACAAACCGCTCGTTGAGCGGCACCCGGATCGCTCAATTCGAAGTCGGGGATCGGATCGGCTTCGGCGGCATGGGTGAGGTCTATGTCGGCGTCGACACGGTCCTGCGTCGCAAGGTGGCGCTCAAGGCGATCCACCACGACCAAAGGATGAGCGAGACGGCGCGCCGGCGCTTCCTGCGCGAGGCGCAGATGCTGTCGAGTCTCGACCATCCCAACATCTGCCGCATCTACGATTACCTGCGGGGTGAGGACGAGGATATTCTGGTCCTGGAGCTGATCCAAGGTCGAAGCCTTCGAAAAGTGGTGTCGGAAGGGGTGTCGAGCTCGGAAGCTCTGTCGATTGCCGAGCAAGTCGCCGACGGGCTAGCCACAGCCCACGCTGCGGGCGTCGTCCATCGAGACCTCAAGCTGTCGAACGTCATGCTGACGGACGACGGCACGGCGAAGATCCTCGACTTCGGCCTGGCGCGTCCGATGGAGCCCGAGGAAGTTGAAGAGGTAGAGGATAGTCCGGGAGCGGTAGGGCGCCTCGCAACATCGGCGCCAGAGACCGCCGACTCCGAGCGCACCACTCAATTCCAAACCGCCGCCGGACTGATGGCCGGCACCCCGTCGGCGATGAGCCCGGAGCAGATCAAGGGCCGGCCGGCCTCGGCCGCCAGCGACATGTATTCGTTCGGTCTGCTGGCGCAAGAGCTCTTCACCGGCGAGCCGCCCTATGAGCCTGGTCTGAATCTGATCGAGCTCGTGGAGGCCGTGCGCCACGCTGCTACGCGACCGGTGTTGGGTGTCGATCGTCATCTAGCGGCCCTCATCGTCTCGTTGACGGCCGAGCTGCCTCGAGACCGACCGACCGCGGCGGCGGTCGCCGATCGGCTGCGGTGGATTCGGGACAAACCCAAACGGCGCCTACGACGGGTGGCGGCCGTGGCGCTGATCACCCTCTTCGCGTTTGGAGGTCTCAAATACACCTTCGACCTGCGGCGAGAGCGAACGGTCGCCGACCAGCGGCGCTCGCAGGCGGAAGGCTTGATCGGTTTTATGTTGGGCGATTTGAGGACGAAGCTCGATCCGTTGGGTCGGCTCGACATCCTCGACGACGTGGGCGACAAAGCACTCGACTATTTCGCCTCGGTACCCGAGGCCGAGCTCTCTGACGACGAGCTGCTCAGCCGCGCTAAGGCGCTGACCCAGATCGGTGAGGTGCGACTCTCCCAAAATCGTTACGACGAGGCGCTGGCCTCGTTCAAGGAAGCCTACCGCCACAGCGCCGCGTTGGCCTTACGCAAACCGGAGGATGGAGACGTCCTATTCGACCGCGGGCAGTCGGAGTATTGGGTCGGTTACGTGCATTGGAGGCGGCTTGAGGGCGAGCGGGCGCAGGATTGGATGGAGCGCTATCGGGATACCAGTTTGGAGCTTGTTGGGCTTGACAGCACCCGACCCGATTGGGTTCTCGAAGTCGCCTATGCTCACCACAACCTAGCCGTGTTGGCGCTCGAATTCGGCCGTCTCGAAGAGGCTGAGGGGGGCTTCGGCAACGAGGTCGAGGTCTTGCGCCGCCTAATCGAGCTTGATCCTGGGGATTCGAGCTTGGTCGAGGACCTGGCCGACGCGTTTTCGTGGCTAGGTAGGACCGCGGGACAGCGAGGGTTTCTCGAATCGGCTTCTGAATTCTTCGGCGAGAGCGCTGCGTTGCGTGCGGCGTTGGTCGAAGCCGAGCCCGGCCACGCTGTCTGGCGCTTTTGGTGGGCTCAGGCCATGGTCTTCGAGGCCGAGGTCGCAGTGATTCGGGGCCGCTTGGAAGAGAGCATGGAGAAATACGACCGTGCTATCTCCGTTCTCGAAGAGCTCGTGGCCAGTGACCCGGCGAATCGTCAGTGGCTCCGCTCCCTGGTGACGGCGGTCACGGCGCAGGCGGAGCCGATCGCTGCCGGCGGCGATGTTTCCCGCGCCAGAGCACAGCTGTCTACAGCGACCGAAGTGCTAGAGAAGTTGGTCCAGGAAGAACCTGGTGATCGACGATCCCGGCGCACTCTCGCATCTGCCTACCGGGAGGCAGCCCGGCTTGATGGCCTTGACGGGGATGTGGGATCGGCTGTCGAAGCAATCGCTCGGGCCGTCGAGCTGGCGGAGGAGCTTCACGCCGAGGCGCCCTTGGAACGTGGGCTGCTCGGCGAGCTGGCGACCACGCTGGTGCTGGCGGGGGACCTGCTGCAGGCGGTCGGTGACACTGTCGCGGCCAGGAGCTCGTGGAACCGAGCGCTTGAGATCCTGAGCGAGCCGGTTGGCGAATCGGACTTCCCCCAGCTTCTCGACCCCTGGGCTCGAGTGCTGAGCCGAGTCGGGCGCCAGGCCGAGTCCGCGACGACCATAGAGGTTCTGACGACCGCTGGCTACCGCCCCATTTGGCCATGGCCAGAGCGGATTTTGGAACACGACCAAAGCCCCGTCGGTTAGACATTCCGCCACCTGAAATATCTGGAGAGGCTTGCCTGGCGATTCTCCAGTGGCATGGTCAACGTCCAGAAGAATTTTTAAGAATTTATGTCCCCTTTTTCGGCCCGAATGCGCTTTATGGGGAAAGAGACGTTGCGCGTCTCACAACCAACCGGCGAAAGGTTCCACTTATCTGTCAAAGGTCCAATAAGTGTTCGGGTGGTCATCGGTTAACGCCCGATTTGGTTTTGGCCTCTGCTGACCTTGGAATCTCATCGGAGGTTCATCGGGTAGACATTTCGTCCGCCCGAATACATAGGGAGACACTCCATGGCAACCATCTCGATCGACATTCACCAAAGTGAGCCCACCCCCGTAGACTCGGAAGGTAATCCGATCTTCCCCGGTACGAGCTGGAACTCAAGAAGGGTCAACAATATCGACGGGCCAGTACCACCCCCATCAGATCCTCCTCCCGCTTCCATCGAGTGCCTGCTGAGAGTCGAAAAGACAGGTTCGATCACAGCCGGCAGGGGCGGGCCCAATGCCACGAATGACTCTTACCTCAGGGGTTTTGCCTATATGAAGCTGAACATTGATGTTGATGCCGGCGAGACGTTCCAGTGGAAGAGGGCGCCCAGCGAAGAGTTCGACTTGTGTGTGGACACCGAAAACCAAGAGATGACAGTTACGCCAAAGGAAGTGGATCAAGGCGACGTGTATGTGTATTGTATTTGCTGGGGACCCGACCCCGACGGCAATTGGGTGACCCCGACGAAGAATCTGATTCTTATTACAGATACACAGGCTTTCGCAAACCCGACTATCGTTTGTTACACAGCAACCGATGCGATCGACCCTTCCAAACCAAGTGACCAGGGAAAGATGAAAGCGGTCAGGGTTTTACCCGATCCAGAAGAAATGGTTGAAAGCGGTACCATTTCATTCAACATGAGTTCTGAAGGTACCTTGTTCACCGGCATTCGTTACATGAATACGCGTCCAGACCTGGTGGGTCAGTGGTTCGTTCCAGAACCCGATGGCTCAAGTCGAGAGGACTTAGAGTTTTCTTTCGATGGACCCGGTCCTACTCGCGAGCAGCGCCTCTCAACTTTTAGAATTAAAGACTGGGTCACCAATGACGATACCTATGTCTATCTCATCGAGTGGGAAGAGGACGGGCAGTACTTCGTCTGCGACCCGAAGATCAAGAACGAGCCGGACGTCTCCCACCCTCCGGCAGGAGGTGAGCTACCGTGCGCCAACCCTCAAGGCGCATTCCAAAATAGGCCCTAGGGGACGCGAAGCTTGACGACCCTGCCCGCTGGCAGCTTTAGAGGTAGTCCGCGGAATCCCAACAATCGTGGTGTTGGATGATCTGGCCGTCGCAGATTTTCAAAATAACGACCCGCGGGCTTTCCGAAACCGGGAACTCGTCGGGCTTCGAGCCTTCGACCTTCAAGCGCGCCCGGGCTCGGGGATGAACACTGCGTGGTGGGAGGAGAAGGAGAAGAAGCGATCGACCACTTCGAGGCTGAGTCCTCGGCGTGGGTGCGGGCCTACTGAAACCAATCCGTGATCGCGTATCGGCTCTTGACCGTGGAGGTGCCGAGATCCGGACCAAGGGTCTCTGCCGTTAAGTCCCGAAAAACCGTATCGTCAGCAAGCAGGGACCCCATGGTTTTGTGGTCTCGGGCAGGCCTCGATGTTTCGGGAGGCGGTGTCGACCAGGGTTTGGGTGCCGGCGACTGCTTTGCCTGAGGTAAAAACTTCAGCTTCGCGCTATTCGCCGTCCTCGTAGCCGTTTTCAAAGAGCGGGTGGGTTCCCGTCAGGGTGTCGATGGTGACGGAGAGTAAAAAGGTTTCGGTTGGCAGGAATATAAAAACTTGTTGCCAAGTGGGGCTTGGGCTGAGCAGCCAATCTTCATAAATGAATGAGCTGCCCGGGGGCAGAAACGGTTCGGGAAGGGGTACCCGCATGATCGGGAGCTCTTGGACTTCGAGCGTATTTCCCGGGATGCCCAGAAGACCCTTCACAGCAATCATGGGTGGTTCGCCCTGAAAAGCGACTTGTACTCGCAACTCTTGTCGCGGCGAGGGCTCGAGCCAGCCGGGAATGGTGAAAACAAGGCCGTTTTCGCCCGAAGAGATGCTGTAGTAACCACCCCCATATTCTTCGGTATAGATGAGATCGCCGAAGGTCGAAGCTAGCGGATAGGGTCCGCGGGCTGGGAATTTGTCATGAAGCGGCTGCGCGGCATCACCGACCCTGAGAGGCACGTCGATGGCATCGGGGCGGATGGCGTAGATGTCTTGATCGGTGAGAAAATCCCATCCTGCGACCAGGGCCTTCGGAAGGTCTCGATAGTCTGGCGGTTTCAAGTCGTCGGCCGAAGACGGGGCTGCCGCGATGAGGGCGATGAGGATTAGGGAGTAGATGGGTCGGTACATGCCGGCTCCTTGACTGTCGGGTGGGCTCTCTCCGGTCAAACGCGAAAGGGGGTTCGAAAAGAGGATACCTGCCCTACGCGATTTCCTCGATTCCAGATCACGACATAACGGACCAAAGTGAACTCGTCGGGTCGGAGCTTTCTACAGGGCGGTTTGTGTCGGCAGGAAGACCGTTTTGACCTGGGCCAAGAGGCTCGCAGACGCCGGCACCAAAAGATCCGAGCAGCAGTGGAAGGCCCCTGCCGACAAAGGTGGGTTGCTGCTGTGCAGGCCGAGGTAGGGAACCTCGGAAGCCCAGCGCCAGGCCCCGAGATAGGTGCCGAAACCTCAACCTGGCACCGGTTCAGGCACCGGTTCAGGGTTCACCGACACCACGTTGATGGTGGTCTCAAATCAAGCTTGACAATCTCTATGCGGCTGGTAAGAATTCTAAAAGTAATACTCCAAAGCATGAGGTTCCTATGCAAATTACTTCGAAGGGCCAAGTCACAATCCCAATCTCAATCCGGGAAAAGCTCGGCTTGCTCCCTCACACCAGGGTCGTCTTCGAGATCGACGGCGATTCCGTGCGTCTAAGAAAAGCCGAAGACGGCCAAGAAAGCCGTCGACAAACATTGATCCGGAGCATGAGAGGTCGTGCAACCGTAAACATGACGACCGACGAGATCATGGCCTTGACTCGCGGTGAGGACGGATGACTCCGGTTCTGGTCGACAGCAATGTTTTGCTGGACATCCTCACGAATGATCCACATTGGTGCGCTTGGTCGGAAGACACAGTCGTAGCCCTGGCAGATCAGACTGCCCTTATGGTGAATCCGTTGATCTACGCAGAGGTTTCGGTGGCTTTCGATCGAATCGAGGATCTCGAAAAGATCATTCCCGGCGATATCTTTCAAAGGGAAGCGCTTCCCTGGGAGGCGGCCTTCTTGGCAGCTAAGTGTTATCTACAATATCGCCGCAGCGGTGGCACCAAGACCTCACCTCTGCCAGATTTCTATATTGGAGCCCACGCGGCCACCCAAGGGTATCGGCTGGCCACCCGTGACGTTCGCAGATTTCGAACCTACTTCCCTACGGTCGAGCTGATCCACCCACCCTGATGGACCCGGCACAGTCGGTGAGAAAGTCCCCTCGGGCGACCAGGACGGAAGGTTCGATGGTGAGCCCGGCGGGTCGGAGCTTTCTACAAGGCGGTTTGTGCCGGCAGGAAGATCGCTTTGACCTTGGCCAAGAGACTGGCAGACGCCAGCACCAGGAGATCCAAGCAGCAGTAGAAGGCCCCTGCCGCCAAAGGTGGGTTGCTGCTGTGCAAGCCGAGGTAGGGGACCTCGGCAGCCCATCGCCAGGCCCCGAGATAGGTGCCGAGCAGCTCCAGCATTAGAGCCATCACCAGCATCACCGAGTAGAGCTGCTTATCTTTGCCAAAGAACAGCACCGACAAGAAGAGGCCGAACCACAGCAGCTCGGCGGTGAAGCCCCAAATCGCCACCAAAGCCAGCACGACAACCGAGGAGGTCACGAGCACTATCTTCGGGAACCAGGCCGGCATTGAGGCCCGGGCCCGAAAACCGGCAAAGAAAAGGAGCGCGTGGCCGGGTGGAACGAAGAGGGGCAGATTTTCTAAACGATAGGTGTAGAGCCCCCAGCCGAAACACAGGATGAGCTCTCCCATGAGGCCGAGCAGCGCGCAAATCACCAGGGTTTGGGCTTCTTGCCGCGAGCTTTTCAACAACAAGAAGCCGTAGACGGCAAAAACGCCGACGTTGGTCAAGGTCTGGCCATACACCGGGACCCAGGCGTCTAACCCCAAGCCCACCACGATGGTGACGGCCACCAAGCTGAGTACGTTTTTTGTTTCCACCCTTGCTCGCCTAAGGTCTATTTAGGGGCCTCGATGTCCCACAGCCCCGTTTGGGATCGGCAGCATACCTTGGCTGCCGGGTCGAGCACGACCCGGTGGCAGGGTGGGTGGATTGGCGTTCAGCAGCCTATTCGTAGGTGACCTCCAAGGTCGGGGCTTGGGCACCGGCCCCGCCGCCGTGGATCGTCAGCACGTCGGAGGCGAAGTTGATCGGCGTGCTCGCTCGAATCCGCAACTGGAATCGGCTGCCCGGAATCATTCCCAGGACCGACGACGGTAAGGCCGTGGACGATGAAGCCCCGTTGCTCGACGGCACCGCGACGGTGAAAGCGCCGTAGGAGCTAGACGCCGCGGAGTAGTCGCTTTGGGCTAGGCCGTTGCCGGAGCCGAACGCCGTGTCTGCCACATCCACCGTGAGCTGGTTGACGGTTCCTTGGAGTGAGGCGCGGTAGAGGGTGAGGGTGGCACCGGTAACGGTGGCGCCGCCGGGCAATCCGCTGGTATCGAACGATAGGAAGAGTCGATAGGTGTCTTCGTTGAACATGCCCTTATCGCCGACCTTATGCTGGCTGCTGCTCAATCCGTCGGCCCAGAGGGCACCTACGAAACCGTCCTCGCCGTCGATGGAGGTGAAGGTCATGGTGCTCGCAGACGTGAAGGTGTAGGTCTCACTTTGCACGGATTCTTGGTTGGCGGAGGTGTCGATGCTGAAGAACTTCAGAGTGGTGTCGGCGCTGATGGCGATCGCCCCGGAGTAAACGGAGGATCCGGTGTTGGGAGTGGAGCCGTCGGTGGTGTAGTAGGTGGTGGCCGACTCGTTGACCGAGAGCGCCACGCTCACCGCCGACGAGTAGCTGCCGCCCGCCGGCGAGGCGCTGGTGACCGGCGGCGTGGTATCGCTGCCGGCGTCGATCACGTAGGTTTCCGTGCGCACGGATTCTTGGTTGGCGGCGGTGTCGACACTGAAGAATTTCAGGGTGGCATCGGCGCTGATGGCGATCGGCCCGGCGTAAGCGGAAGACCCTGTGTTGGGTGTGGAGCCATCGGTGGTGTAGTAGGTGGTGGCCGCCTCGTTGACGGAGAGGGTGACGTTGACCGTGCTGCCGTAGGTGCCGCCCGCGGGCGAGGCCGTGGTGATCGGCGGCGTGGTGTCCACGGGCGGGGCCGCGCCGAGGAAGAAATCGATCATGATTTGGCTCGCGTTGGGACCGTCGGGGTCGGTGTAGGTGCCGCCGAGCACACCGCCGGACCAATTGTGGCCCATGCTGTCGACCATGTATTTTTCCATCACCACATTGCCGCTCGAGTCCTCATAAACGTATCGGGTGTAGCTGCGGCCGCCGGGGACCTGTCCACCTTCGATCAGCTCGGCGGTGTCGTCGATATCGTTGTTGTCGCTGCCGTCCGACGCCAGGTCGTTGGTTTGCGCCCATTGGCTGAGCGCCAAATCACCGTTGACCGTGGCGACCGTGAAGTCGGACGTGCCGTGAAAGACCATCACCGGAACCACGCGAGCCCTCGATCCCATGGCGTTGTAGGCCGCTTGCCCTTGAGGGTCCGCAGGGGGGCCGCCGCTGAACATGGCGGTGAAGGCGCTGTTGGTGCTGGTGGCTGCTTTGTATTCGAGGCCGGAATGCACGGCGATCGCGGCGAAAACGTCTGGATAGGTGGCGCCCAGGATCACCGACATGGCGGCGCCGGCGGAAAAGCCGCTGACGAAGATTTGTGATCCATCCACGGAATAACTCGACTCCACGTCGCCGACCATGCCGGTGAGCAAGGCGGGTTCGCCGCTGCCACGGCTTTGGTGAGCGGTTTGAAACCAATTCCAACATTGGGAGCTGTTGGCTGAGCTGGGCTGCTGCGGATAAATCACCAGGAAATTTTCTTGGTCGGCCAGGGCGTTCATGCCCGTGCTGGTCGCGAACCCATCACCGGTTTGGGTGCAGCCGTGCAGCATCACAACGAGAGGTGCGGGCGTGCCGGCTTGGTAACCCGTAGGCACGTAGAGCCAGTAAGTACGGCCGCCATAGGATTCTTGGCTGAACGTTCCGGCGTGGGCGCCCATGGCGCAGAGAAAGCAGAGGGCAACGGACGCGATCAGGGAAATTCGCGGGGTGAATCGCATGGCAGGGCTCCTTGTTGGCTGGACCCGACGGGCTGGACCCATGGGCTGGATCCATCCGCCGGTTTCGCAGGGCTTTTTAAAACAGAGCGGTCGTTCGGTTTATTGGAAAATATACGATCACTGAATCCGTGTCAAAACCACGGTCCCACACGCTTGTCAGGCCGGGCGGGATGTAAGATCAGCCGTCGATGTGTTTGTGATGTCTTACTTAGGTGAAACGATGGATTCGTCCTCAGCCGTTGGTTGTCGTCTAGGGATTACGCCTGACGGCGCCCCTTCGCGCCAAGAAACCGGAAGACAGAGGAGGGACGGGCCTTCCAGAGCCGGGACGGGGCCGGCGCACGGGATTTGGCTCGTCTTTGCAGGGGCCGATCCAGCGCCAAGAATCTATACGACGAGGGAGGCCGAACCGCCGCGCGCCTCTGAGTCCCGGCGTGGGGAAGGGCCAGACCGACGCGCCGGAGCCGCAGGTTTCTAGGAAGGGATTACGTTTGAAGAATAGACCCCATCGAAGCTCGTCGTCTGAGACCGAAACGGGTTTTCTCGTCTGGCTGATCCGGTGCCTGGCACCGTATTGGTTGCCATGTCTGCTGGCCGCGCTGGCGATTCTGGTGCAGGTCGCTTTTCGGGTGTTGGTGCCCATGGGTTACCAAAGGGTTTTCGATGGTGCCATCGCCGGCGACGATCAAAAGCTTCTGGGCACGATTTTGGCCGTATTGATGGCCGGTTGGGTGCTCCACGGTTTTGCGGGCCTGGGGCAGGACTACCTCTCCGCTTGGATCAGCAGCCGTGCCATGAACGATCTGCGGGAGCGTATGTTTCGGCAACTACAGCGCCTTTCCGACGCCTACTACGCTCGGGTGGATTCGGGTGACCTCATGTCCCGTTTTTCGAATGACCTGGCGGTGATCGAGCAAGCGTTGGCCCAAGGGATCTACACGGCGTTTTTCAGCTCGCTCAATCTCGCGGGTAGTCTCGTTTTGCTCTTTGTGGTGGAATGGCGCCTCGCCGCTCTGACCCTCGGCACCTTGGTCGTGACTTACCTATTTCCCAGCTTGTTGAGCCCCCGGGCCCGGGATCGAGCCTATGAGCGCAAAGCTTCCGAGGCGCAGGTGTCCGCAGCGGTTCAGGAGAGCATCGGCGCCCACTCCATGGTGCGGGCGTTCGACCTTCGAGACTATGTTTTAACGAATTTCAGGGCGTTGTTGGACATCCTGGCCGCCAAGTCCGTGGCCGCTCAAGTGTCGGCGGCGTTGGTGGGGCGAACGGCGGGTCAGAGCGTGTTTTTCGTCCAGATTCTCATCATGGGGCTCGGCGGCTGGCTGGCGATCGAGGGCGCGCTCTCCGTCGGCGCTTTGATCGGTTTTGCCGCGTTGCTGCAAAACGTCTCCAACGCCTCGACCCATCTCGCGGCCGTGGCGCCGGATCTTCTGCGCGCCTCGGGCGGCGTTCGGCGGGTGCAGGAGCTCCTGGCCGAAGAGCCGGCGAGCACGGAGCCTGTTGACGTCTTGCCGATCGGGCGACTCTCCCAAGACATTGTTTTCGACTCGGTGAGCTTCGCTTACGACGACGACAAAGTCCTGCTCGATGGTTTGTGTTTCCGGGTCCGGGCGGGTGAATCCGTGGCCCTCGTGGGGCCGTCCGGCTCCGGCAAGAGCACCGTGCTCAATCTGCTGCTGCGCCTTCGCCAATCGAGCGGCGGCACGATTCGCTTCGACGGTGTCGACCTACAAAGAATAGATGAGAAGTCCCTGCGGGATCAGATCGGCATCGTGCTGCAAGAGACCGTGCTGCTCAAAACGAGCTTTGCGGAGAATATTCGCCTCGGCCGGCTCGACGCCTCCGAGCAAGAGATCATCGAAGCCGCTGAGCTGGCGAATATCCACGAGGCGATCATGGAGAAACCGCTCGGTTATCAAACCCCGGTCGGTGAGGCGGGTCGCCATCTGTCCGTGGGTCAGCGACAGCGCATCGCCATCGCGCGGGCGATCCTCCGAGATCCGGCGCTGCTGGTGCTCGACGAAGCGACCTCCGCCCTCGACCCCGCCGCCGAAGCGGCCATCCACCAAACCCTCGCCAAGGTCGGCCGAGGACGGACAGTCGTTGCAGCCACCCATCGCCTCACCTCGGTGGTGGACGCCGATCGGATTTTGGTGCTCGAAAAAGGGCGTCTGGTGGAGGAAGGGCGGCATCAAGATTTGCTCGATCGTCGAGGCACCTACCACCAGCTTTGGCGCAAGCAGAGCGGATTCGAAATCAGCGACGACGGTGTTCAGGCCCAGGTCACCGGTGCGCGGCTGTCGCATATTCCATTGCTCTCGGGCCTGGGCGAGGGACCCTTGCAGTCGATCGCCGACCAATTTGCTTCCCAGCTCTTGCCGAAAGGACGTTTTGTATTCCACCAGGGCGATGTCGGTGAGGCCTTCTACATTCTGGTCAAAGGCCGGGTGGAAGTGCTGATCGACGGCGAAGAGCAACGTCGAGTCATCCTCGAAGACGGTGATTTCTTCGGCGAACTGGCCCTGCTCGACGCCAAACCGCGCAGCGCCTCGGTGCGCACCCTCTCGTCGACCCTGCTCCTATCGCTTCAGCGTCGGCAATTCGAGCTCTTCCTCGAACGTCAACCGGCTCTGCGGGAGGCCATCGAGAAGATGGCGAGGAGCCGAAGGTGAACCCTTTGCTGCCGCAGAAGTTGGCCCGCCATCACTCCAAGAGTGAGTTCGACGAGGGCTTGCCATGTGGCACGAAGACGAAAAAGCCGGGCTCCCTGGAGAGGAACCCGGCAACGATTGAGGACGCTGAAATTAGTCTTTAACAGCCTGTTAAGGAATCGGCACCCTGAGCGACCCGAGGAAGGCGAGCAGGGCTTTCTGGTCGTTGGCCGAAAGGGCTTGGTAGGCGTCCACCTCGGACTCTGCCTCGCCGTGGGGGCCGTTGCCGTCATAGCCGTCGTGCATGATGATGGCTTCGTTCAGAGTCCGCGCTCGACCGTCGTGGAGCCACGGGCCGTTGTCGGCCACGCCCCAGAGCTTCGACGTCAGATATTCGCGATTGGGGATCAAGTTGCCGGCGTCGTCGGCCTGGGGCGGATCGCTCTGCGCCAGGAAGGTTCCGAGGTCGTGCCGCTTCAGATCGCTGTAGAGAGGCACGTCCACCGTGCCGTTGAGGTTGGCCGGCAAACGTGGCAGGAACTCGTCTCCCACCGGACCGGGATTGGTCAGGTTGATGCAGTAGAAACCGTTCGGGCAGATGCTGACGCTCGGCCCGGCCGGTCCTTCCGACTGCTCCGCCGATTCCTGTGCGTTGGACGCCAGAATCGCCGGATGCTGGGCGGCGTTGGCTTCGGCAAAGCTACCCAACTGTGACCCATATCCAGAATTGGGGCAGCTCGTCGCGGGTTCGGCCAGTTGAATTCGGAACATGGGGTTCGGCCGGGTGGTGAGGGTGGGCACATGGCAGTTGGTGCAGCCGATATCGGCGAAGATGCGTTTGCCTCGCCCAACCTCGGCGTCATCCGACACGAAATTGTTGGAGACCGGCGGACGCAACATGCCTGCGAAAGCGGCGAGCGCCGCCACGTTGCCGAGAGATTGCTGGACCGGCAGGCTCGCGCTCGACAGCACGGGGTTGATGACGTCGACTGCCATCTCGTTGATCAGACTGTCTTTGTCACAGTCCGTATTGATGCCCACCACCTCCACCGGTTGCATGCTGAAGTGGAAGTCGAGCGCTGATTTCGAGAAGCTTCGGAGCGTCGCTGCGACCCCCTTGTGCTGAAGCGGGCGCACGATCAGATCCGGCGACACACCCTCGACACCGCTGGTATCGCGCGTTGGATTGGTGCAGGCCGAGTTGGGACAGGTGATCGTGATCTGGCCGAAGGACACCCCCTTGGCCACCAGATTGACCGTGGCGGGACTACCCGGAGCCTTGGACGCCTGATAAACAGCGAGCGCCTCGAGCTTGTGGAGCGTCCGGGTCATCTCGAGAGCCAGCTCTTGGAGGTAACCGGTGCCGAACGACTTGGGCGGCACACGAATGATGTAGGTGAGCCTTTGATCGAGCGCTTCGGGATTGGCGAAGAGAACCGACGCAAAGTCGGCCGCGCCACCCACGCCGCCGGGCTTTTGGGTACGACCCGTCTGGCCCTGAGGCACATGGTCACCGGCCGAGTTGTGACAGCCGAAGCAGGCTTGGGAGTCGATACCGTTCACGCGCAGGAACGGCATGACGAGCGGATTCGGCTCGATGGAATCGCTGAAAAAAGTGCTGCGCTGAGTTGCACGCGGTCCGGTCGGACCTTCGCCGTGACCGTCGGCGGGCAGGTAGGGAGCGGCGAAAAACTGGCGACCGGCCTGAAGCACCTCGTCGGTGGTATAGGCCCCGGCAGCGAGTTGATCTTGCTCGATGCTGATTGCAGTTGTGACGACGCGATCTTGGGCCGGCACTTGAGAAGCGGCGGCCAAGACGACCAACAGGAGAATAAAGAAAATTCTACGGGACACTGAAGACTCCTTTCAGAGGATGGGGATCCCCAAGCGTCCCGAGCTGGATCCGATGTTTCCTCAAATAGCAAGGAGCGCCAGGGGGCGGCACGGGAGCCGGGTATTCTGGCTCCTGTCTTCTGAAGATTCTTGCGAAGACTACCGCTGTGTCTGAACAATATATCTATATCTTTGCAAAGAGTCAAAAAGTTTGACATTTGACCGCTACAAAGCTTTACAAAAGATTCAAAGAAAGATTTTAGCTGTGCTTCTTACCTTATCTGTGATCTCTGGGCCTGATGCCGGCTCGCTTGAACTTCCCGAGCACCGCCCTGACCAATGCCGCCGCGTCTAAGATTTCGAGCACGTTGCCCAAGGGTGGCCGGGACTGTAGGCTCGAACGGCATTAGAGCTGAGAACGGGATCCCTGTGGGGCATCCAACGGGGCATCCGACGGGGCATCCGACGAAAAGCAGAGCGAGAAGATGACGAGAATACGGCGGGTCACGGCCGACGACGTTCCAAGAGTGCTGTCTCTGATAGAGGCCTATTGGGAGCTAGAAGGTATGACCCATTTCCATAGCCGGCGGGTGGAGCTGCAGCTCAAACACCTGCTTTCCGAGCCCAAGCTCGGTGCCGGTTGGATGGCCGAAGCCGACGGTGAGGCGGTTGGTTATGTACTGGTGGTTTACGTATTTAGCCTTGAGCATCTAGGCTTGACGGCCGAAATCGACGAATTCTTCGTGGCTCCAGGAGGGCGCAACTCGGGTGTTGGTAGCGAGCTGCTCAAGGCGGCCGAATCCGAGTTCAAGCGTTTGGGTTGCACCAATATTTCACTTCAAGTGGCCTGTGGGAACGACGGGGCTCGTCGGTTTTATCATCGACACGGCTTTGAAGAACGGTCGGGTTTCGAGCTGATGGACAAGATGTTGGTTGATGATTGATGCCGGACCAGGAATTGTTTTGAATGGACGGGTTGCAATGGACGGATTGCGATGGACGGGATGCAATGGACGGGTTGCGTAATTCTGGGCTCGAGAAAATCTGAATGAAAGAATCAGATCTCTATCCACCCCTGAAGCATTTTCTGCAAGCCCAGGGATACGAAGTCAAAGGAGAAGTCCAGGATTGCGATGTGGTGGCCGTGCGGGGCAACGAAGCACCTGTGGTTGTGGAACTCAAGCTCTCTCTCAATCTCAATGTGGTTCTGCAGGCCGTGGATCGACTCTCGTTGACTCCGAAAGTTTATATGGCTGTCCCGAAGCAATGTAAATCTTTGGGCAGGCGACGAAAGCAAGTCATTAAATTGCTGAGGATGCTCGGGCTGGGTCTGATGGTGATCGATTTGGACCGTGAGGTCGGCGGAGTTGACGGAGTTGTAGTGGTTCAGGATCCCGGCGAATATAAACCTCGAAAGTCGAAGTTTCGCCAGGAGCGTTTGTTGGGTGAGTTTGCAAAGCGGGTGGGTGACCCAAACCTCGGGGGAGCTGAAAAGAGGCGGGGGGTCATGACCGCTTATCGGCAGCAAGCCTTGGCCATTGCCGAATTCCTCAAGGTCGAGGGGCCGACCAAAGCCTCACAGATTTCCCGCGCGCTCAAGGACCTCAAGGCCCGCGACATCCTATACAGGGACGTATATGGATGGTTCGACAGGGTGTCGCGCGGGGTCTACGACCTCTCACCTCGCGGCCGGCAAGAGATCCCAGGGTGGCTAAAATGGCCGACAGGACCCACGGATCCGAGGGGCTGAGCCCGCCCCGAACCCTGCCCGTCGGACTCAGGACTCAGGGCTCAGGGCTCAGAACGGTGGTTTTCAAGGCATGGTCCAGGGGAACCCTGGGCGGGGCTCTAGCGGCGCCAAGTGACGGCCAAGCGAGCCGATCGGCTTTCCATGGGATGGAAGTGGACGTCTTCGATGCCTTCTGCCGGCTCCCCCGGCAGGCGAGAGGCATAGAAGTACTCGATGTCTGAATCTTTGGAGTCGAGCACATTGAAGACATCGAGGGTTACGTCGAGGCCGTTTTTGAATCGATAGCCGATTCGGGCATTGAGCAGAGAGGTGGACCCCCAGGTTTGGGAGCCGTCTTCGATCAATGGCACATCGCTGAAGTAGCGCCAGCGCAAAGCTCCGAAGAACGAGCCCAGATCGTCGAAGGAAAGTCCGGCGGCGATTGTGGTGCCGATGGCGCCCGGAATTTCATCTCCCTCGGGTGCTTCGTCGGTGAAGGTGGCGTCGGTCCAGGTCAGGTCGATATCCACCGTAAGTTTTGGGCTCAGTTGGTAGAAGTTGGTCCACTCCACACCGACCCGTCGGCTCGGACGGCTGGCCTCGGTGGCGCCACCGTCACCGACGAAAACCAGCTCGGAGTCCAGCTCCAAGGCGAAGAGCGATACCGTGGTGTGTAGCCCCTGGACGAAGGTGGTTCGCAGGCCCAGGTCCAACCCTTTGGCGCGCACCAAGGGCTCGACGGGCACGGCCGGCTCGCCGGACACCGGATCGATGGTGATGACTGAACCCCGGGCATCGTTGGAGTGGTAGCCATAGCCGAAGTTGACGTAGATCTCGGTGGACCTCCAAGGTCCGAGCAACAAGCTCAGCTTCGGGCTCAACAACAAGTCGGATTCCGAGCCGGAATTGGCGGCGAGGTCGCTCTCGACATCCGCTGCGAAGAGATCGCCGCGCAGGCCGAGCTTGGTCCGTACCTTATCGTGCCAATGAAGGGTCGTGTCGGCCCAAAGGCCGGCGCGAAGTTGGGAGACGGAATCCGTGCGCACGGTGGCTATTCGAGTCAAGCTGCGGGTGCGGAAGAGCCCGTTTTCGATCTCGTCAAAGCGCCCGTCGATACCCATCCTCGACTCGACTTTGCGCCCCGTCCAGGAGTGGAGCCAAGAACGATGCAGGTCAAGGCCGGTTGCCCACCTGCGGTCTTGCTGCTCGAATTGATCTCCGTTTTGCGGATCTTCGAGCAGATAGGTGAAATTCGACACGAGATCGAAGTCGTAGAACAGCACGTAGGCGCTGCCCTGGGTCAGGGAACGGTCGTCGCCCCTCTGCCACTCGCCGGACAGGCTGAATCGCTGGGTCTCGCCACGTGGGCCCGGGTCGATCAAATCGAAACGGCCGATTTGACCCGACTCGAGCGCGCGGCGGGGGATTTGGTCGGTCGACAGCCAGTCGGCGGAATAACCCATGAAAGTCAGCGAGTACCCGCGATGTGCGTCACCCGTGCTGTAACGCGCCAAGGCCTTGAGGCCTTGGTAACGCTGGCCGCGGGTCCAAGGGCCGTCCTCGTGAAAGCCGTCGATGGCGGTCACCACATCACCGCCTGCCATCTCAAAGCTGTCCGCCCACAGGGCTCGCGCGTAATCGTTGGAGCCTCCGGTTAGGGTCAAGAGGCTCTCAGGAAGCCGGCGCACCAGCCCCATGGAAACAGTGCCGGCCGCGGAAAAGTCGCCGACATCGGCGTAATAAGGGCCTTTGCGATAGCGCACATAGTCGACCACCTCGGGGATTAAGAAGGAGAGGTCGGCGTAGCCTTGGCCGTGACCGTGGGTCGGCATGTTGACCGGCACTCCGGCGACGCTCAAGCTGAAGTCGGTGCCATGGTCGAGATTGAAACCACGCACGAAATATTGATTGGCCTTACCGCCGCCCGAATGTTGGGTCGCCATGACGCCGGGTGTGGTTTCGATCAGCTCGCCGGGGCGCAGGATCGGTCGTTTGGCGAGGTCGACTCGACCGGTGAAACCTTCTGTGGCGGAGAGGGCGATGCCGGTCAAGTTGGCGGCGCGCCCGCGTACCTCCAATTCGTCATAGATTTGCAAGGCGTCGGAATCGTTTTCGTCGACTTTTCCCTCCGCTTCGGGGTCTTCGGTTTTTTCTATTTCCGCTGTGCTCGCCGACGGGGGTGGGTCGTCGACGGTTTCGGCCGGTAGTAGTGTTTCCGAGCTTGCCGTGGCTGCGGCGGTCAGGTGCAGCAGGAGCACGTAACTAGAAATGGACAGCACGATATAGGGCCTCTCTAATCGGCCTCCGAAGGGTGGCCGTTTCTTTCTGAAAGCGTTTTTTCTGATAGCAGGAACTACAACAGCGACCGCGGTGAAAGTGTTCGCCGCGGTTCGACATGTCTCGGTTTTGCAGCAAACGACTCACCTCCGCAAGTGGGGTGAGCCAGGTGCCGTACCGGAAAAACTAACGTTCAGACGAGAGAGGGGGCCGGCGGCGCGCGGGCACCACTGGGCAAGAAAACCGGGCTGACGAAGTCTGGGCAGAAAGATATGCGAAGAGCGGGGGTCTCGATAGCCATGCCGACTTGTAGGCTGAAGACCGGGTTCGGCATGTCGAGCGCGAAGGTGGTGATCAGGCCGCGGCTCGACTCTGGGTCCTGGGCGGGTTCGTGGGGTTCTTCGGGCTCGCGAGCAGGACTGGGGTGCCGGCTGCCGGGCTGATGGTCGGCGGGAGACCGGTGTGCGTGAGAGTGTCGGTCGTGCTCAGAAGCGGTGTGGGTGTGGGTGGGAACGGTGGCGGGTGAACCGGCCGGCTTTGAGGGCTTGTCGTGGGTGTGGCTACCGAGGAAGAAATGATGATGGTGAAGGCGCTCGCCCGACCCGATGTGGACATGGTGACCCGGTCTGAAGAGTTCAATGCCCAGGCCAATCAATGCGGCCAAGATTAGCCAGCAAAACCCAATTGCTTTTCCGTGGTGTGAGATTTTCGCCATCGTCTTTATATCCGCTGTCTTCGCTCAACAGGTCCAAAGGGATGCATTGTGGTCGCGAGATCTTGCGAATACGTCATTTCGAAAAGAGATGGCCTAAGACCCTTGGCATCAGGTTGACGCTGGAGCCACGTTGACGCTGTGCTGGAGGTCAGTGGAGTCAAGGAGTTGGGTGGATTGAGCGGTTCAGCCGATTATACCTGCCTTTTGCCGGTCGAAAATTTTTCCGGTCGAAATGAGGCAGCCTGGTAAGACTATGCCTCGCCCCGAAACCTTGAACGCAGGGCTCAGGGCTCGGAGCGGTGGCTTCAAGGCGTTGGGTCCGGGGGACAGGACGGGCAGAAATTGCTACCGGGTCCGGCTTTAATGTGGCTGGTGACTTTCATAGCGCCTTTCCTTTCAACCTAATGATGCTCGGTGCTCCCGCGCGGGAGCTGGTTCCGGGAGCTTGCTCCCATTAACCTTCAGGGCGGAATGGGCGGCGTGTTCGGGTCATGGTCTCCCCAATTTCTTGGGGAGGCCGGGGTCGATCACTCCGTCTCGGCCGAGCTGTCGAGCAAGTCCTCGTCCGTTTTGCTGCGATCCTCGGCGATCTGCTGGTCGAGGGAGTCGTCTGGGCGAATGTCGGTTGGTTTTTCCGGCTCGGGCGCGGTTTCGTGTCGCGACGCCTCGGCGGTTTTCGCTGTTTTTTCTTGGGTGTCGGCCTTGCCTTGGGCCGGGGCCTGGATCTCTCCTTGAACCTTGGCTTCCCCTTGAACCATATGAACCCGATAAATCGGCTCCGGTAGATCCATTCCGGCTTCCTCGAGTTCGGTCTTGACGAGCCGAATGGCTTCCCCCTTGACCTTCGAGAAGCTGACCTCTTGTTGGTCCACCCAACCGTAAAAGCGGATCAGGACATTGGAGTCCCCGAGTTCTTCGATCAGAGCCATGGGGGCCGGTTCGTCGAGCACGCCGGGCATACGTTCCAGGGCTGTGAGGCCGAGTTCCCGGGCCTCGTTTAAGTCCTCGCCGACACCGACGCCCACGCCGAAGTCAAAGCGACGTTTCGGGTTGCGGGTGAAGTTCAAAATCACACCCTTGAACACTTGGGCATTGGGGATGCGCAAATGATTGCCGTCCAGAGTCATCAAGATGGTGGCCCGTGAGGTCAAGCGAAGAACTTTGCCTTCAAAATCACCGATGCGGACGTGATCGTTGGGGGCAAACGGTTGGCGCAAACTCAGCAACACGCTCGAAATATAGTTCTCAACCAAGTCGCGAAACGCAAAACCCACGGCCAAACCGAAAACACCGGCGGTTCCGAGCACCGCACTGACCAGCGCCGTCGCGTCTAAGATTTCGAGCGCGACCAGCACGCCGACCAGGAAGATGGCGATTTGAACGGCCTGTCGGCTGAGATCTCTGGCAAAACGGTTGTGGCCGAGTTTGGCAAAAAGAATTTCACGGCGACCTATCCATCGGGAAAGCAAGAAAAAGATGGCCAGCAGCCCGAGGCTGACACCGACCAAGGGAAGGTAAGAAACTAGAAACATGAGCCGATCTGAGGCGTGATCAAACGTCTCGGCGAGGCGCTCCTTGGGATCCACCTCGAGCGGCACGGTGTCCTGCACTGCAGCAGTTTCCTCGGCGGCAGCGGGCTGCGAGTCCGAGTCCGAGGGGTTGGGCTGGGCGAGCAAAGCTGATGGTGCCAAAGCTGATGGTGCCAGGGCCATTAGCCACAGCCCTAGGAGCAGGCCGGCAGCTCGCCAGGGATTGTTCTTTGAGGCAGTGTTTGGTGCCATCGGTATCTCCTTGGGTTGGACACACCCGTTGGGAGCGGGTGGTGATTTTCTGGTTCAGATATTGGAAAGCAAAGAACATGCCGATGATGTTGAGCAGCAATCACCCCAGTACTGAGGTCTCGTCGGCCTGAGCTTCGAGCTGGGTTCGAAATAAGTTGGGGGCGGCCGGCAGGATTTACAGGGGTTCTGTAAGCCTTGCCTCGACGGTTGGTGTCGGCGGCGGGTCCCAGATGTGGGGCGACAGCTCTCAGCTTGGATATTGAAGGTCGATGTGTAGCCCAGAGTCTACAACGCACAGGGTCGGGGGCGAAGCCTCCTAAGTCCACGTCAAGAAATCTACACAAATGCTTGATTCTAGGTAATTTATGTAGGGGAGGGGCTTGCCCCCTCCCGCCCGGCGGTTTACCGCCGGGAAGAGGCTCGGCTTTGCCTCACCTGGGCGGGGGCAAGCCCCGCCCCTACATTAAGGCATTTAAAATGAATGATTTAAGGAGAATCTCTAATCTCGACTGATTCCCTTTGATTTCTTTCCCCACATCTGTGACGCAGGCCCATTGGTGTCGGCGACGGGTCCCAGCCACCACCCAAGGCTTTGTAAAGCGCCACCAGCTCCGTCGCAGTGGCTCGGCGGGTCTCGGCTTGGGCGGATAACGCCTCGTCGAGACGAGTCTCGGCGTGGAGCAATGGCAAAAGGGTGGTTTCGCCTGCCCCGTGGCGTAGTTGTTCCAGGTCGCGGACCTTGCGTGCAGCGTTGACCGCGTTTTCGGTCAGGTGAAGGGCGTCGAGCCCGGCTCGATACCGAGCCAGTGCTTGCTCGGCATCTGCCAGGGCTGCCAGCACGGACGCTTCAAAGCCGTAGGCCGCTGCCTCGGCGCGGGCCTCTGCCAAGTGAATTTCGGCGCGCACCCTGCCGCCGTCGAAGATCCGCCAGGTGATGGACGGCATCAGCGACCACGTCGCGCTCGACGACTCGAAGAGCTCACCGACGTCCATGGACTGGAAGCCGCCCCGGGCGCCGATCGAGAGACGCGGATAGAGTTCCGCGGTGGCGACACCTAGGTCCGCGGTGGCGGCGGCCAGCTTTCGCTCGGCGGCGCGCACGTCGGGTCGGCGACGCAAGACGTCGGCGCGGGCACCCAGGGGGAACGGTGCCAGGTCGATGGGGCCGGGGGGCGAATCGAGCAAAGCTAGGCCGGACTCGGGCACAGATCCGCTCAGCACCCCAAGGGCTAAGGCCGCCGCCCGCAGCTCCCCATTCAAAAGCGGCAGACGGGTCTGAAGCAGGCTCAGCTCGGCCTCGGCTCGGGCCAGATCGAGCCGCGGATCCTCACCCGCCTCGACCCGCAAGGCCACCAAATCTCGGATGTGTCCGACCGACGCGACTTGACGTTCCAAAGCTTCCAAGCGCCGCTGACCTTCGCGCAGCGCCACGTAGGCTCTCACCACTTCGGCGGCTATCCTCAAGTGGGCGGCGTATCGCTCCGAGCTTGCCCCGGCCAGGCGTGCGTCGGCCGCTTCGAGGCTGCGGCGTGTACGCCCGGCGAGATCGATTTCCCACGAGGCGTCAAAGCCGATGTCGAAAAGGGTTTGGTCGCGGTCGAGACCGGGAATGCGGTCGATGGGCAGGCTGCCGTTCTCGCTTTGTCGCAGCTCGGTGACACCGCCCCGCGCCGCGACCCTCGGCAGCTCGCGGCCCGCCACATGGTCGCGCAAGGCGCGCGCCTCGGCCACCCGGGCCGTGGCTTCACCCAGGCTCGGGTTCTTCGCCAGGGCTTGCTCCACCCAGGAGCTGAGCGTCTCATCCCCGAATCGCTGCCACCAGCGATCGAGCTGCGGCTCAACAGAAGCTTCTACCGAAGATTCTGGGGCGGGCTCAGCTCCGGTCGAATCTCCGGCCCAATCGTCGGACCATCGACCGTCGTCCTGCTTTGCTTGCTGCGACGCCTCAAAGGGCGACACGTAGTCGGGTCCTGCGGTGCAGGAAGTGAAGGCCAAGGAGGTCAGCACCGGCAAGACGAACAGGGCGATGGGCCGCTGGTGGATAGGACGCTGGCGGATGGGTGGCCGGCGGATGGGTCGATGGGGGGTCATTGCAGTCTCCGCTGGGTAAAAACGAGCGCCATGGAAAAGGTGACGCAGGCGATGAGCGCCATGGGCCAGGCATTGGCAAAAACTTCCGACGGCGGAAGCGCCTTGACGAAGCTGCCCTGGACGATGACGAGAAAGTGTTTGAGCGGGCTGGCTTGGGCGATTACCTGCAACCAGACGGGCATGTTTTCCACCGGGGTGGCGAAGCCGGAAATGAGAACGATCGGGATGCCGATCGAAAACGTGCCGAGAATTGCTTGTTGTTGGGTCTGGGAAATGGCCGACAGCATCAGACCGATGCCGACGACCGAAACGATGAACAGCAGCAGACACAGCACCAATAAGGTGAGCGAGCCGGTGAAAGGGATGCCGAAGATCCAGATTCCGGCAGCGACCATGATCATGGCTAGGAAGCTGCCCACCAGCAGGGTCGGCACCGTTTTGCCGATGATGATTTCGAGCGACGTCGCCGGCGAGACCAAGAGTTGGTCGAAGGTTCCGAGTTCGCGTTCGCGGGCGATGGAAAGGGAGGTGACGATGAGCGAGATGAACATCGCCAAGATGCCGCTCAGGCTGGGCACGATGAACCAAACGTAGACCAGATTGGGGTTGAACCCATGGCGGACTTCGACGCCGGACGCCATCGTAGGTCCTCCGGTCGTCAACTCCACGGACAGCTCGCGGGTGATGGTGCCCAAATATCCGAGGGCGATTTGGGCGGCGTTGCCGCGCCGACCGTCGAGGATCACTTGGACGGTACCCGTGGCACCCGTGCCGGCCACGTCGGCGGAGAAACCGGGCGCAAAGTGCACGGCGATCAAGGCGTCTTGCTCGTTGATCTGCCGATGCAGCTGCCCGAGGTTCGAGACCTGGGTCAGCTGGTCGACAAACGACGCCGACTCGATGCGCTGGATCAGCTCCCTGGAGACGCTGCCTCGATCCTGGTCGAAGACGGCCACGTCGACATTGCGCACGTCGAGAGTCGCGGCGTACGAAAAGACCACCAGCTGGAGGAGCGGCGGGCCGATGAGCACGAAGCGGGCGCGCGGGTCGCGCAGGGTCGAAAGCAGCTCTTTGACGATTTGCGCGTGCAGCCGGGTGCGGGCGGCGCGCAGCTTGGAAGCGAGTTTTGCAAAGTCCATCAGTCGAGCCTCTTGCGGGTGGTGAGGGCGGTCAGGCCGCAGAAGACGAAACCCAAGACCAACATGGCCGCAATGTTCCGGCCAAAGATCGGCCACACGTCGCCGGCTAGGAAAACCGTTTGCAAGCTCGAAACGAAATAACGGGCCGGAATCAAGTGGGTGATCGCCTGGATCCAGCCGGGCATCGATTCGATGGTGAAGAGGAATCCGGAGAGCAAAAAGGCGGGCAAGAATCCCGACAACAAGGCCAGCTGCGAGGCCACGAATTGATTGCGCGCCACGGCGGAGATCAGCAGGCCTTGCCCGAGAGCGGGCACCAGAAACGCGCTCGACAGCAGCAGCAGGGCTCCGAGAGAGCCGCGCAGCGGAACCCCCATGACCCAGACCGCCAGAGCCGTGCAGCCCAGGGTGGCGATCAGGCCGAGGGCAAAGTAGGGCAGCAGCTTGCCCACCAGGATCTCGAAGATGCCGGCGGGAGTGGAGAAGATGGCCTCCATGGTGCCCCGTTCCCACTCGCGAGCGAGCACCAGCGCGGTGAGCAGGGTGCCGATCATGGTCATGACGATGGCAATGGCGCCCGGCACCAAGAAGCGACGGCTCTCGAGTTCGGGATTGAACCAGATCCGCTCTTCCAGGGTGATGCGCGGTGGGCGGGCCACCGCCTGGGAGCTCAGCCATCGACCCAAGACGCCCTCGGCGTAACCCGCGACGAACTTCGCGGTATTCGGTTGGGAGCCGTCCGTGATCACCTGAATGCGCGGGCTCTGACCGGCGGCCAAGGCTCGGTCGAAATCCCGCGGGATGACGACAAAACCACGCAAGCTGCCGGCCACCACCCGGTCGGCCACTTGGCGCCGGTCGTAGGCCGGGGTGGCGTCGAAGAATCGCGTGGCTGCAAAGGCCGACGCCAGCTCGCGGGAGGCTAAGCCGTCGGCTTCCAACACCACGCCGAGACGAACGTTTTCCACGTCGAGGGAAACGGCGTAGGCGAAGAGGAAGAGCAACACCACGGGCAGCACAAAGGCAATCACCAGGGCCGACGGATCGCGCAGGATCTGAAGAGACTCTTTGCGCACCAATGCGGCCAGACGTCGCAGGTCGAAGCGGGGCGGCTCGGAATAGGCCGGTCGGGGGGAGGTTTCGTTCATGCCGCTACCACTGCTTTCCCTGCGTCTTCACCCGTGGCTTGACCCGCATCGGCTTCGCTTTGTCGCTCGATGAGGGCGATGAACGCCTCCTCCATGGTGGGCTCCGGCGTTTGGGTGGACGCGGCGTCTTGTTTGAGGGCGTCGGGGGAGTCGAGGGCGATCAGCCGACCCTGATGGATCAAACCGACGCGGTCGCAATATTCGGCTTCGTCCATGAAGTGGGTGGTCACCATCACCGTGACACCGTTGCGGACCAGGCCATTGATGTGGGTCCAAAACTCGCGCCGGGTGATCGGGTCGACACCCGAGGTGGGCTCGTCGAGAAAGAGCACCGGAGGGCGGTGCATGAGGGCACAGGCCAGGGCGAGCCGCTGTTTGAAACCGAGGGGCAGCTGGTCGGGCGAGGTTGCAAGAAAACGATCGAGTTCAAAAGTGTCGATCATCTGTTGCTTGCGCTCGCGGCGTGTTCGTCCCGACAGCCCGTACACACCGGAGAAGAAATCGAGGTTTTGTTCCACCGAGAGCAGGCCGTAGAGCGAGAATTTTTGCGCCATATAACCCAAATTGAGTTTGGCCTGGCTGCCGGCGGTTCGTAAATCGTGACCGGCGACCCGAGCCTCGCCGGCCGTGGGTCGCAAGAGACCGCAGAGCATTTTGAAAGTGGTCGATTTGCCGGCGCCGTTGGGACCCAGCAGGCCGAAGATTTCGCCCCGGTGCACGTCGAAGCTGACGTCGTCGGTGGCGGTGAAGCTGCCGAAGCGTTTGGTCAGATGACGACAGGAGACCGGGGTTTCCACTTGGAGTTCCACCGGCCCGAGCGCCTCCGCGATTGCCGAGCGACCCCCGGGTCCGCCGCCGAGCAAGTCGATGAAGGCGTCTTCGAATCGCGGCTCGACGTCGGTGACTCGAGCACCTTGGCGATCTGCCAGCGCCTCGACCGCTCGCCTCGGCTCCGGATTCGACGCATCGGGCTGCGACAGCACCAGGCGAACCCCCGCGCCCTGGATGACACCGTCGCGCACGGCCGGCGACTGAAGGGCTTGCGCCAGAAATTCGCGACGATCCGTCCCGTCGACCGTCCCGTCGACCGTCCCGTCGACCGTCCCGTCGACCGCATCTCCAGGCGTGCGGAAGCCGGAGACCCGTAAGCTCCGTCCCTTTAACCGTTGGGTCAACTCGGACGGGGGCCCGGCGTGCTCGAGCTTGCCGTGGTCGAGCAACAGCACGCGATCACAGCGCTCCGCTTCGTCCAGATAGGCGGTCGACCACACCACCGCCATGCCGCCGTCGGTCAGCTCCTCCACCATGTGCCAAAGCTCCCGTCGACTCACCGGGTCCACGCCCACGCTGGGTTCGTCGAGCAGCAGCACCTGGGGCCGAGCCATGAGCGCGCAGGCCAGGCCCAGCTTCTGTTTCATGCCGCCCGAGAGACGTCCCGCAAGACGTTCGGTGAACGGTTCGAGGCGGGTGAAGTGCAGCAAGCGTTCGAAGACCTCTCGTCGTTGGGGACCGTGCAGATTGCGTAGGGTGGCGTAGAGACGCAGGTTCTCCGCCACAGATAGATCTTCGTAGAGCCCAAAGCGCTGGGGCATATAACCGGTGATCCCGTGGATGCGATCGGCGTCCTGGACCACATCGAGCCCGGCGACTCGAATCGTGCCTCGGGATGGGCGCATGAGCGCTGCCATCAATCGCATCAGGGTCGTTTTTCCCGCACCGTCGGGGCCTACGAGGCCGGTCAGCTCGCCGGACCACACGTCGGCGTCAAAGGGTTGAAGGGCTTCCGTTTCGCCGAAGTGCTTGGCCAGGCCTCGGATTTCTACCGCGGCTCGGTCCTTGGGCGCAGCTGGATCGGGGTTGGCTCGGGGCATTAGCCGTTCCTTTGGGAATCGGACTCAGGCCGGGTCTCGGAAGTCTCGGAAGTCTCGGAAGTCTCAGCGGTCTCGGCGAGGTTCACCGTCACCGGCATGCCTTGGCGTAGCTTGAGGTGTAATTCCCCCTCGGGGTCGTCGATGACGATGCGCAAGCGGTAGACGAGATCCGTGCGCAGATCCGGGGTTTCTACGGTTTTTGGGGTGAATTCAGCGCGCGGTGAAACGAAACCGATGGTGCCGTTGAAGATCTCGCTCGACGAGTCTCCAACGACCTGGACCCGGGTGCCGGGTGCTACCCGACCCAATTGGGGCTCGGGCACGTAAGCGCGCACGACCAGCGGGTGGTGCAAGGTCAGCACGGCGACCGGCGCGCCCGCCGGCACCATCGAGCCGGGCTCGCGAACCCTGGTGGTCACGGTGCCGCTCGAGGGTGCGAGCAGGCGTGTGTCGTCGAGCGCCGTTTGCGCTCGCTCGAGTTCGGCCTCCGCCAACCGCAGCTCGGCGCGGACGGCGGTCACGTCTTCCGCACGAGCGCCTTCGCGTGCCAAGTCCAGGGCCTCGCGCGTCGCGTTGAGACGGGCGGCGGCCGCATCGTGTCGCTCTCGGGCGGCCTCCACCTCGCGCTCGCTGGCGGCGCCCGGTGCCAACAGACCGATTTTTCGGTCGAGTTCCTGCCGCGCTGCCGTCGCTCGTGCTTCGGCTTCGTCGACCGCGGCTCGTGCTTGCTGAATTTCCTGGGGACGTGAGCCTATTTCGATGCGCGAGAGATGAGCCCGGGCGACTTCGACCCGAGCTTCGGCCACAGCCAGATCCTCGGTGAAGGTCTCCTTTTCCAGGTCGGCGATCACGTCGCCCGCCGCCACCTCGTCGCCCTCTTCCACAGCCAGGCCGACGAGACGACCCGGGAGCCGGAATGCCAACGCCACCTCGCGCACGTCGACCGTGCCGTAGAGCGTCAAGGTCTTGTCGCCGTCGTGGTCGGTGAATAAGAGTCCTCGGGCGTCGCCGGAGCAGCCGTAAGCCGCCGCCAGCAACGCCACCGAGAGCACCAAGAGCACCGAAAGATTAGGTGAGCCGAGCTTGAGAGTCATGATGCGATCTCCTGGATGAGCAGGCTGCGGACGTTGCGTCGCAACCGGCGCTGGATAGCTTCTAATTCTTGTTGGCCGATGTCGGTCCAGCCGAGGGTGCGCAACGCCGTCTCACGAGCCATGCGAAATACCAGCGGTTGGCCGATCAACGTCAGCGCCAGCAGGCGGATGTCGGTATGTTCTTGGGAACCCTCCACCGGATGGCCGCGCAGCGCTTCGAGAATCCGGCACAGCAAGCCGGTCACCCGCGACATGATGCGGCTCCATACGAGGTCAAAGGCTTCGCTCGGATTCTGTTGTTCACGCACAATGAGCATGGCCCAAGGGGCCGTTTCGGGCGACGCAAAGAGCACCGCCGCCCGTTCCACCAGCAGCGTCACGGATTCGATCAAGGCTTCGGGTTGCTCGCCCAGCTCAGGATCTTCGAGACGCCGCAAGAGCTCGGCCGCAGTAGGCCCCATCCGAAGGGTGAAACCGTCGGCAATATGCTCGAAAACGGCCAAATAGAGGCCGCGCTTGCCGCCGAAGTGATATCCGATCAGAGCTTGGTTGACACCCGCGGCCTCGGCCAACGCCCGGCTGCCGGCAGCGTGGTAGCCCAAGGTGCCGAAAAGCTCGATGCCGGCCTCAATCAGGTCGGCACGGGTGGATGCGCCGCGGGTATCCGTGGTTTGGGAAGTTGGGTCTTCGCTCGTCATAAGGCCATTTTTAATTAAACGAATGATTAAGTCAAGCGTTTAATTTAGTAGTGCAGGGTAGGTCCGGGCCAACATGTAATCTGTCAGACCAGGGGGATCTCGCTCGTGGCCCGTCCACTCGACGCGCGGCTTATTCTTGGATTCCAGCCAGAAACGTGAGAAACGAAAGAAATTTGCTCTCACAAGAGCTTGCGCGAGGAATCTTTCTTCAGAGTTCGGAAGATAACCTATCGAACGCGAAGCCCTAAGATAGCGCCGGAGCCGTGCTTCCGTCGACTCAGGGATTCATTTGCCATAGGGTGAAATTGAGCAGCGCCGCAAAGCTCACCCAGATCAGATAAGGCGTCATCAGCAGGCCCGCCCCTCGGTCTCGCCGCCAGAAGAGCACGATCGTCGCGACGATTGCCAGCCAAAGCGCCGCAATTTCGGCGAAGGCGAGGGCCGGGCGTTGGAGGCCGAAGAAGAGCCACGACCAAAGGGCGTTGAGCAGCATTTGAATAGCCCACAGGGTGAGGGCAGGTTTGGCTTCGCGGCCGAATCGTTGCCAGATGCGCCAACCGGCCGTGGCGATCATCACATAGAGCACGGTCCAAACTGGACCGAATAGCCAGCTGGGTGGGTTCCAGCTCGGTTTGTTGAGCCCGGCGTACCATGCTCCCGGCGTAAAGAAAGCGCCGAAGGCGGCGGCCGAAAAGGCGAGGGCTAGGAAAACAAGGAGACTGACAATGGCTTGGGTTCTTGCGTTCATATTAAAGAATTCGTAGGACGTAGCTTCTTGGATGAGCTCGCCGAGACCCGCAGGGGGAAGAGCAACGTTTGACAGCAGGATCGAGGCATGGGAATGTTTCTTAGTAGCTACCTAAGGAGATTTCTTATGCTGTCGAGACCCCTCGGTCAGGTTTGTTGTCGCGTGCTCGCGTCCCGGTGCTTTTTGTCATCGTGCCTTTTGTCAACGATGTTGCTGTTTGCGGGTTGTGCCTCTGGCCCGTTCAACAGCAGCCCGAGTTGTCCTAAATGCGGCCCGATTCTCGATCCTCCTATAGCGCTCGAGCCACCGTCGAATCCACCGGTGATCGACGCTTGCTCGGTGCCCATTCCGAGGGTTGAAACCGATCGGCGATTCAGTCACTTGGTATTTCAAGGCGGGGGCGTCAAAGGCACGGCCTATGTAGGTGCCATCCAAGTCTTGGGCAAGTCCGAGATGCTCGGCTCGGTGGATAAAGTCGTGGGCACGTCGGCCGGTGCGATCACGGCTTTGATGGTGGCTTTGGGCATTGAGCCTGACGAGATTCGGCGATTGGCTCTCGACTCGGTCGACTTTCGAAAATTCGAGGATGGATCTTGCTCGCTCAGAAACGCGGCGCGGCTCGTCGAACGCTACGGTTGGTATAAAGGCGACTTTTTTCTATGTTTTCTCGAATGTTTGATCGGTCGTCACTTAGGCGATCCCGAGGCTACATTCAAACATCTGGCAGACCGAGCCGCCAATCGCGGACCGGACGATCCCCACTTTCGCCGGCTCTTCGTGGTCGGCACCAATCTCAACACCAATACCTCCGAGGTTTTCAGTGCCGCCACCCATCCGGACATGCCGATCGCCGATGCCGTCCGCATTTCCATGTCGATTCCCCTCTTCTTTGCCGCCCGTGAGGCTGAGATCAATGGTCAACCCGACATTTTCGTCGACGGCGGCGTGCTGTGGAACTATCCCCTCAACCTCCTGGCTGCATCGGCGGAGCACCCGACGCTGGGCTTCCATTTGGGCTCGATCCCCACGGAGCGCTACCCCATCAACAACCTGGTTGACTACAGCAAGAACCTGATCTCCACCCTGCTGGAGGTTCAGGTCGATGCCCTGTGCAACGGCGGGCGGCGGGAAGATGTGCGGAGGACCGTGTTCATTGATCCCCTGGGAATCTCAACCACCGACTTTGACATCACCCGCCGGCAGAAATGTGATCTCATCAATTCAGGCGCGCGCCATACGGTTAGTTATTTTGAGCAAGGACCGTCGGACCGCTGTCCGATCTGGCTGTTGAAAATCCTTGAAGCCAGAGAGCAGGCGCCGATCCCTTGAATTAAAAGGCACGAGATCGAGGTGGAAGTAGATGGGCCAAGTTAAGATTTACGGAATCAAAGAGGAATTGGGTCCGGCCAGAGAACTTTTGTCGGAGGTGATTCACGAGTGCGTTGTGGAAGCCCTCGAATTCCCGGCCGACAAAAGAGCGCACCGTTTCTTTTTGATGGATAAGCAAGACATGCTGCTGCCGGCCGGCCGCACGGATGCCTACACGATTATTGAAATTCTCATGATTGAAGGGCGCTCCGTGGAAGCGCGGAAGAAATTGATTCGTCTGCTCTTCGACAACATCAGGGATAAAGTTGGCATTCAACATCAAGATATCGAGATCTGCATTCTGGAGAGCCCCGCTTGCAATTGGGGGTTCAGAGGGCACCATGGTGATGAGGTGCAGCTGAGCTACCGTATCGATGTCTGATGGTCGACGGGTCTGGAAGGACGAGAGGTCTAGATAAGTATATGCTCTCGTGGCATAGTTTGCTGTGTCAGTGATCTCGATCCATGTCGGCGGGGCTTCGATGGCCTCCCCCTGGGTCGGATCACAATCCTGGGGCGGACACCGCAGATCTGCGTAAGCCTGAGGCACAAAATCCTCGGCCGTGGCGAGCAGGTGGACCGGGCTGGATATCGAGAATTGGCGATAAAAGCCCGTCTCGTCAGTGGTCACGTCTCGCAGCATCCCGACGACGAGGTGATGGGTGCGGATTTTCAGCTGCACCGCGGTGGGGGCATTGAAGGAACGGTCCGATTGGCGGGCGAGCCGTTGCCGGAAGTCACGGTGTCCGCCTACGACGACCAGGGGCGCCTGGCCGGCACGATCGAGTCCGACGCCGAGGGTCGATATCGAATTGGCGGTCTCTTGGACGGTCCCTACTTCCTCAGTGCGAAATACCGTTCCTGGACCCAGATCTACCCCAACCAGGCCCGAAAGAGCCCGAGCCCGCCTTGGGCTCGGGCTTTGCTGTGCTTGAGCGTTCAAGAAATTAGAATACTTGGTGTAACAAAGTATGCGGCCATCCGTAGTAGTGGGAATGGCGACCAAGGATTCAAAAGGATTTGCGACCGAGCTCAAGCGGGGCACCCTTGAGCTCATCCTGCTTCATCTTCTGGATGAGCGACCAAAATACGGCTATGAGCTGGTGCGCGAGCTCCAGTCCGGGGATGAGATCCAGATCAAAGAAGGCACGGTGTATCCGGTGCTTTACCGGCTCGAAGAGCGAGGTCTGGTGGCTCCGGAATGGCAGGCGCGATCGCGCGGGGTGCCGCGCAAGTATTACCAGCTGACGGAAGGGGGCCGTTCCAGGCTCCAGGAGCTTCAGCGGGAGTGGAAGGCCTACATCCGTTGGGTGGAAGGCGCGATCGCGCCAAGAGCGCCAGTGCCTGAAGTGCCAGTGCCTGAAGTGCCAGTGCCTGAAGTGCCAGTGTCGACGGGATCAGTCATGCCGAAAGTCAGTACGGAAACGGAGAGCGACGATGAACAATAAAGCGGTGAACAATAAAGCGGATCGTTATATTGAGGACGTGCTCCGACGAGTTGTCCTCCCTTCAGCTCGAAAAGATGACTTGCGGGCAGATTTGCGGGAGCATTTTGCCGCGGCGGAGGAAGGCCGGGAGCCGGTTGAGGAAGTGATTCAAAGGTTGGGTGAGCCGGAGGAAGTGGCAGCTTCTTTTATGGAGGGGGTCGAGCTACGATTTGCCGGCATTTGGCCGCGCTTTGTAGCGCTTTGTGCCGACGTCGGCTTCTGCAGTCTTGTTGCCATTCCGGCCGTGACCTTCGGTTATGCCCTCTCGAGCGCGGTCAACAACGATGCGGCACCCTTTTATTCGTTCATTCTGTTTTGTGTCTTCGCCTTCTTTTGCCTAGCGACGTTCGGGGTCTTTTTGCTTTATTTTCCGATCCTCGAGCACTTCTTCGGTTGGACACTCGGCAAGAAGCTGATGAAGATCCGGGTCGTTTCCGAGCAAGGGGGTCCTGTGAGCCTCGGGGCAGCGGTGATTCGTCGTTTACCTTTCTACTTCGAGCTGATCTGGCTCGACGGAATCTTTGCGCCCTTTACCGAGAAAAAGCAGAGAGCCTTCGACATCGTTGCCAAAACCGTGGTGGTGCGCGAGCCCGATACGGATCGAATGTTTTATCATTATTTGCTGTGTCTGATTCCATGGATCATTATTCTCAGTTTTATTTGCCTTTGCATGGCCATAGGAGCTGCGTCCTAAAAAGCTTTGCAACGATGGGTCCGCCGGGCGAGAGCCGCTTGGCGGATTGGGTGGATCGCGAATTTTCCTAATCAAGACGAGTATTGAGATGTTCATGAAAAAGACCGATGAATCAGCCCGACCCAGAGATCTGCGATTATGGCCCGGCGTGGTGGCCGTGGTTTTATTGTGGGTCGTGCGTTTCGGCGCCAAGATGGTGATGCCCGGTTTCGAGGGATTCAGCCGCGCAATGATGGGGTCCATGGCCCTGGGGCTGGTGATCGTTTTGTGGTGGTTGTTCTTCAGTCGGGCGTCGTGGCTCGATCGATTCGCAGGGTTGGCGCTGCTCGCCGGCTCGTTGGCGGTCGCTTGGGGACTCAAACACGAGTCCATGGGCCCCCATTGGTTGGTCGGTTACGCAGTGCCGGTGCTGTTCTTGGCGTTCGTCGGCTCTTTGGTCGCAAGCCGTCGTCTGCCGCTGGTGCAACGACGATGGGTGGTCGCGGCCACGGTGCTCCTGGTTTGCGCCGCTTGGGCGTTGGTACGAACCGACGGTATCGATGGTGACCACGACGGCATCTACGCCTGGCGCTGGACCGAAACCGTGGAGCAAAAGTTGTTGGCGGAGCAGGGCGGCGGGTCGGTAGGCCTCTCGGCGTCCTTGCCGGCCACGGAAGCCCCTGCGTGGCCTGGATTTCGCGGCCCGAGCCGCGACGGCATCAGCGCTTCCGGTCGGGGCATCGCAACGGATTGGTCGGCCTCGCCCCCGGTGGAGCTGTGGAGCCGACCGGTCGGTCCGGCCTGGTCGTCCTTTGCCGTTCACGGTAATTTCTTCTACACCCAAGAGCAACGCGGCGACGACGAGGTGGTCGCTTGTTACCGCATCGATACGGGTGAAGCGGTTTGGTTACACCGCGATCCGGCCCGTTTCTTTGAGTCGAACGGCGGAGCTGGCCCCCGTGGCACTCCGACCCTCAGCGGAGGTCGGGTCTACACCCTCGGTGCGACGGGAATTCTCAACACCCTAGATGCCCTCGACGGGTCGCTCGTGTGGTCGCGCAATGTGGCGACCGACACCCAGATGGACATTCCGGAATGGGCGTTTTCGAGTTCGCCGTGGGTGACCGACGACCTGGTGATCGCGGCGGCGTCGGGCACCCTGGTCGCTTACGACGTCGAAACCGGGGATCTGCGGTGGACCGGCCCGGAAGGTGGCATCAGCTACAGCTCGCCCCATCCCATGAGCTTCGACGGCGCTGCTCACGTGGTTTTGGTGCACGGCGAAGGGGTCACCAGCCTCGACCCCGCAGACGGCAGGCTGCTGTGGCAATACGAGTGGGCCGGCTATCCCATGGTGCAGCCGGCCCAGGCTGCCAACGGGGATGTGTTGGCCAGCGCCAGCGAAGGCAGCGGCATCCGGCGTTTGGCGATCCGTCGAGGGGCCGACGGTTGGACCGTCGACGAAGTGTGGCGGTCCATGGGTTTGAAGCCCTACTTCAACGACTTTGTGGTTCACAAAGGACATGCTTTCGGATTCGACGGTCGTATTCTGTCGTGCATCGATCTCAAAGATGGGCAGCGCAAATGGAAAGGCGGCCGCTACGGCAGCGGTCAATTGATCCTGCTGGCGGATCAAGACCTCTTGTTGGTGCTCTCCGAGCAAGGCGACCTGGCTTTGGTGGAGGCCAAGGTCGACGGCTTCAAGGAGTTCGCGCGGTTCCAAGGGATCCAGGGCAAGACCTGGAACCATCCCGTTCGGGTCGACGACCTGCTACTCATTCGAAATAGCGAGCAGATGGCTGCTTACCGACTTCCCGCAGCGGTGGGAAGGTAGCCGGGACGATGTGGCTGGACGCCTGTGGGCCCGTGGTGGAGTCGTTCGCCACGGAGTCGCGTTCTCGGTCGAATCACGAGATCCTGGTCATCGGAGCCGGTCCGTCGGGATTGGCGGCGGCTGCGAGCTTGAAGCAGCTTGGATTTGGCGTCGATTTGATCGATCGATTCGGCACCGCGGGGGGTGCGTATGCCCGAATGTACGCGCCTCTTCGGCTTTCCTCACCCACTCGATATTTGGGCCTTCCTGGATTTCCGATTCGCTCGTCCGAGCCGTATTTGGAGGCGGGGCAGTACGGTTCGTACCTCGAGGCATATGCCCGTCACTTTGGGTTGAAGGTCGAGGCTCGGAAAGTCACGCGGTTGGAGCCGAGCGAAGCAGGTTATGAGGTCACGCTGGATTACGGATCCACGCCTCGTTCTTACCGCTTCGTGATCGTGGCCACGGGCATGAGCGACACTCCGGTGATTCCCAAGGGAATCCGGATCACCTCCGACACCGATAGAGATTCCAGCTCAGGCAAAAACCTGAATCCTAGAATCTTGCATTCGCGGGAGTGGAGGGGAATTCAAGAACATTCCGCTGAGCGAGCGCTGATCGTCGGCAGCGGCATGCGTGCGGTGGAAATTGCCGAAGAGTGCGCCCGAGCCGGCGTACGGGTGGTGATGAGCACCCGACGGGGAATGGTCCGAGCTTTTCCCCGCAAAATTCTCGGTTTGGATCTGCGGCATGTGACCTTTCCCGTGCTTCGTTGGACACCGCGATTTCTGGTTCAAAAACTCTGCGACTCGGGCTGGCGCTTTCCCGGGATCGACGACGGCTTCAGCAGTTGGGTCCATGATGGGCGAATCACGATTCGCGGTCCCCTGGCGAGCCTCGAAGATGGCGTCGCGACCTTCCTAGCCCCGCCAACAGACGCGCCAACCGTCTGGCACCCCGACCTGGTCGTCCTCGCGACCGGATATCGATTTGAAACACCCTTCCTGACCTACTCGAGCCCGCGGGCCAAACCGGGATATCCGAGAGTGAAGAGGTCGGAGATAGCAGAGATGCCCAATCTTTTCTTCCTGGGCGTCCCTTGTGCCTTCGGCGCCGACGGTCAATTCCTGCATGGAATGGTGCGCGACGCACAGTCGGTCGCGGCGATCATTGCGCGTCGAGTGGGTCGTTCCGTCGAAGGGGTCTAGGCATCAATCTGGCAGTGCCGGGTCATCTACCCGGCACCGGTCAGGTCAGTCATCTACCTGGCACCAGGAATGAAGCCGGCTAACCCTCAAACACTTGCGCCTCCGATCGGAGGCGCAAGCGCATTCGCATTCCGATTTTCAATCGCCGTCAATCCAAGGGTTGGCGCCGGCGTGTAGCAGTGTCTTGGCGTTCATGGAATGTCTCCTTTCGCAGTGGGTCGGCTGTTTAGGGGTGATCCGGGCTCAGTCACCGTCGAGCCACGGATTGGCGCCCGCTTTGAGCTGTGTCTTAGTGTTCATCTAGCTCTCCTTTCTTGGTTTCTCCGACGTTCTTTTTCGGAGGCTTGAATCGGTGTGACGGAAGGGCTCAGTCGATCCAGGGGATGCCCCCGGCACGAGCTTGGGTCTCTACCTTCATCGGATCCCTCCTTTCCCCAGGCCGCAGATAAATCTGCGGTTCTGACATGGTCTTCACTTAGGAGGGCGTCTTCTGGATCGTAGAAAGTTCAGGCCTGGGTCTGTTGGTGGCTTATGGGGGGCCGGCCGGATTTTGGGCAGGACCAAAGGTCCCTGGACATCAACGTGGCACCTGGATCAGATCGGTCCCAGGACATCAACGTGGCACTTGGATATCGGCACTTGGATATCGGCTGGGAGCGCCGGCGTCCCGCCGGCTTTCCCAGTGCGCAGGTCCTACGCCTGTGTCTCTTGACGTCGGCCTTTTAGCGGCATACTCTCTGCCGCCAAGCGCCAAAAAGATAATCCAGCTCGTTCCCGCCGACGTTTCCAGATCCTTCGCGTCGCCAGATCGTGCTGCCCATGCACCTTCTCCGAGGAGAGACCATGACTCTCGATATTTTGTGTCGTGCGGCGATACCGCGCCCGCTCCGCCCGCGTCCATCGCGCGCGTCCGCCCTCCGCCTCGCTCTCGCCTTCGGCTTTTTGCTCGCACTCTACGGCCACCCGGTCGCCGCCCAGAGTCCGACCGAGACTCACTTCGACTGGCCTGTGGGCCAGTGCGTCGACGGCAAGCGCGTGCTCAGCCAGAATTACAAGATTCAGCAGGAGTTCGACAATCTGCGCGGACCGGGCAACTGGGCTGCCGGAACGCGCTGCAACACGACCTATCACTGCTGGCACGCCGGCCTCGACATCCATCGCACCGACGCCAACGAGAGCCTCTATGACCCGGTATTCGCCATGGCCGACGGTCGCGTCGCCGGCACGGCGTCCTACTCGAGCGAGGGCGAGATGGTGATCCTCGAGCACGCGCTCGACGACGGCACCACCGTCTACACCCAATACGGGCATCTCCAGGAGGTCTGGGTGGTCGAGAACCAGCCGGTGCGGCGCGGTCAGCCGCTCGGCCGCATCATGGACTACCCGTACGGCACCTGCAGCAACGACCACGTACACGTGGAAGTCCGCGAGACGCTACAGGTGGGAACCTGCCCCTCGGGCGGCAGCTGCGGGTCCCTCGACTACACGGCAAGCGGCAACCGCAGCTGCGCGGGCAACGGCTACAGCCTGGTAACGCCGAACACAGCGTCGAATCTCGAGACCTGGGGTTTCATGGACCCGGTCGACATGTATTTCGGCTATCGGCCGGACTCGCCGGCGTGGATCGTCGGCGACCAGGCCAACGATCGCCTCCGGACCTCGCCGATGATCCTCGACAACAACATCATTGACGGGCGCTCCTTCGATCCCGGTGTGCCGACGCTGTCGCAGGCCGTCGCGGCGACCCTGGATGACGCGGATGGTGATCTCGACATCGACGAGGATATCGAGATCGGCTGGTATCAGCTGCCGTCGGACGATGTGGACGGAGACGGGGACGAGGACGAGGTCTGGACCGGCGGCTACGTCGAGGAGGGCTACGGTTCGATCCTGCGCATCGGCGAGGCTTGGCGCGTCGGCCGCGAGTGGACGCCACCGTCGATCGACGACGAGGACCGCCCGCTGGTGATCGACTACCGCTTCGAGCCGTCCAACGAGCGAACCTGCACCGGTAGCGGCTGCGATGTCGATGCCGTCCTAGGCTGCACCGGCACCGCGCAGTCGGCCGAGCAGGCCGCGCTCTCAAACTGCACCTGCACGCTCGGCAGCCTGATCAACCACGCCGCTGACGACGCCGACGGCACCGTGATCGACGAAGTCGCCCTGACCGTGCCCTACGACGCGCTGCTCGACCAACCGGACGGCAACGACATCTGTGACCTGGTCGGCCGATTCGACGATTCCGGCCACGTCGAGCTCGAGCTCGACGAGGATGTGAACGTACACGGCGGCGTCGCCGTCGAGCTCGAGATGCTGCTCGACACCTTCACCGAGGACGGTGAGCAGGTGCTCGCCGGCCAGTGGCCCGAGAGCGACGACAGCCTCGGCGACCGGCAGTGGAAGCTCGCGATCACCACCGAGACGGTGGCCGGTGAGCTCAAGGGCACCCTGCGTTTCACGGTCCGTCAGGCGAACGGTGTCGATCTTGAGCTGGCCGTTGAGCTCGACGACCCGGAGTGCCTCGCTCGCGACTCCGAATACGACACCCGCTGCGACGACGACACCGATGCCGAGTTCACCTGCGACGGGACCTGCGACGCAGCGACCTTGCACGAGCCGGCGCGGGCGCGCTGCGTGTCGGACTTCGGCTATCGACAGTGGCTGCACGTCGCCGCAGTCTACGACACCGAGACCGCAACGGCCGAGCTCTACCTCGACGGCGCCAAGCGCGCCGAGGCCGCGGGGGTGACGCTGCAGATCGCGTCCGGCGGTCAACCCATCCGCGTCGGCGCCGGTGTCCGCAGCCGGCTCGACAACGTGCAGGTTTGGGCTCGTCCGGCCGACGTGGCGTCGAGCAACGCTGATTCGGTGCTGATCCTCGACAGCTCGGGCAGCATGCGCGGCAACGATCCGAACGACCAGCGCAAGAGCGCCGCCAAGCTCTTCTTGAACGTGGTGCCCCAGGGCGACAAGGTCGCCGCGATCGACTTCGACGGCGTGATCCAGGATCAGAACGAGGACGTCAAGGATCCCTACGTCACCGAGGAGCGTGCCGAGATTCTGCGCGTGATCAACGGCGTCAACTCGAGCGGCTCGACCAATATCGGCCTCGCCATCGACACCGCCTGCGACATCCTGAATCGTGACAGCGCCGAGAATCCGGTGAAGGCGGCGATCCTGCTCACCGACGGCCAAGGCTCGGTGAGCAACACCCAGAAGGACTGCTTCCTCTACGACCCAGACGACGAGGACGGCAACGATTGGAGCCTCCACGCGCTCGGTTTCGGCGGCGCGAGCCAGGCGCAGCTCAACGCGATCATCGCCGGCACCAGCCCGCGCAGCACCGCCGACATCGTCGGCAGCGCCGAGGCGGTCCTGTGCCGCATGCTGCAGCTACGCGCCGAGCTCGAGGGCCGCCAGGCGCAGCCCTGCGCCGAGCTCGAGATCCGCCAGGGCGAGACCCTTGTGCTCGAGCAGACCATCGACGGCCTGTCGCGCGTCACCTTCTCGATCGCCTGGCCGGGCAGCGACGTGGTGATGACGCTGATCACGCCTTCGGGGCGGGTCATCGGACGCGACGTCGACGCGCCGGACGTGGTCCACGCCGTCGGCCCGACCTTCGAGTCGTACACCATCGACTGCCCGGAAGACGGCGTGTGGACGATTGAGCTCTACGGCGCCGACATCCCGGCCGCCGTCGAGCCGGTGGTCTTCGGCACCTCTGAGATCGAAGGCGGCTCGTGCGCCGCGGTCGAGGCCTGCGGCGTCGACGCCCTGGGCGCCGCGGGCGGCTTCAACGCCTTCGTCGTCGGTGACGTGGCGCAGGACCACACCCACATCGGCGGCCGCGTCGCGGCCGGCGGCAATGTGGACTTCGAGCACGTCTTCGTGGGCGCCCAGCTCGGTGCCGGCGAGCTCGGCGGCGAGGCGCTGGTCGCGGGCGCGCATCTGCGCTTCGACCACGGCCGCGTCCAAGGTGGTGATGTGGTTTACGGTCTCTCCGCCGACGTCAGCGCGCCGACGGCGATCGTCGACGGCGTGGTCCGCCAGGGCACACCCATCGGCTTCGCCGCCGCCGGCTCGCGGCTCGTCGCCCTTGCCGCGCGGGTCAGCGCCCTGCCGGCCACCGCTGACCCGCAGATCGACCGCAAGGGCAACATCACCCTGATCGGCCTCGACGAGCAGCGCAACGTCTTCCACGTCGGCGCCGAGCAGCTCGCCGACGCCAAGATCGTGCTGATCAACGTACCCTCGACCTCGACCGCGGTGGTCGTGGTCGACGGCGCGTCGGTGGTGCTCGACGACCTGATCGTCAAACTGCGCGGCGGCGCCGACGCGGCGCGTATCGCCTGGTCCCTGCCCGACGCCCTCGACCTGCTGATCGCCGTCAACGGCGTCAGCCTGCCGGGCGCCGTGCTGGCGCCGCGCGCCCTGGTCGACTTCGCCCACGGCCGCGTCGACGGCACCCTCGTCGGCGCCGCGCTCTACGGCGACGGCAAGCTCGACCACGTGCCGTTCGAGGGCTGCCTGCCGCAGCCCTGATCGGACGTTTGATGAGCGTCAAGAACCCTTCCAGAGACTCTCTCCGGAAGGGTTCTTGGTCGTGCTGGACAGCTCGCTACCTTATTGCAACTCAACGATATTGCAACTCAACGATTGAAGCTCTCAGGAGATATCCGTGATCCGACAAGTTAACCGTTTTCTTCTCACACTCTGTATGGCAGCCCTTGTTCCTTGGCCCGCCGCCGCCGACATCTGCGAGACATTCACCGCCATGGGAGAGATCGGGCTCATCCGATAGCAAGACGGCAGCTGCGTCTACGGCTCTGACGGAGCAGAAATCGATGTCCTGGACACCGATCTCCGGCAGCCGTACCTCGACGCGGTGATCCGCCCAGTCAACGAGACTCCCGGAGGTCGATATGGCACGCTCACCTGTGCGGTTCTCGAACAGTCGCGGCAACTCTGCCTGAATCCCGAATCTCCGACAGCTCAACTCACTGAAGAGGACTGCCCTGCGGCGAACTGCCGGCAGGTGATCGAAGCAAGCTGCCACGAACCGCTCGACGTCGACTGCAATCGACACGAGCTGGACCTCGAAGAAATTCTCGAGAACGCTTCGAGGACTGACGGAAGTACCGAAACCGTGCTGGGCCGACGCACCTACTGCACTGACCAAGTACCGGTCGGCGGAGGCTACGCGCTGAACATTCCAGCCGATCCGATCCAATGGGAATGTTCGAGCGACGACAAGAACAAATATCTTCCACTCGCCAACGCCATGAGGTTCTCGGGAAGACCCCTCCTGGGCTATCCAGTCTGGTCTATCGGCTACGCGCAATATCAAACAAACATTTGCCGACAATTTAAAGCGGTCGTCGAGTGTGTTCTCCCAAACATTGACCCCAGCTTCTCCTACGATCGGAATACAGGAGAGTATTCGCTCGACGCTGCGCGCTGCCCTGTCCCTCAGCTCGATGGATCAGACGATCCACGCGAGTGTGACAATGCGTACGAGGAGTGCGGCACACAGTATCTGTCGAGTTCCGAACAGGAGCTGAGGGATTTCTGCTTCCGCATCGGACGTCTGTGGCAAAACTCGAATGGGGAGACCGACTTGAATGCCCATCAACAAGGTCGTGCAATGGACCTGAACAATGGGTTGTCAATTGGTCAGTGGAACAGCGGCACAGTCGGCGCGAGCAACGGCGGCCGGCCCGCCCAGCTGACGCTTCCTCCCAGATTCGTCTCGATCATGGAAGGTTGTGGCTTTACATGGGGTGGACGCTTCTTGACATCCTCCGTCGGAGACGAGCCCGGTTTGCCTGAAAGCTGCGACCCCATGCACTTCGAGCTGCCGGTGGCCGGGGGCGATCAGGCGAGCGCCGATCCGGCCGACACGGTCGTGGTGCTCGACAGCTCGGGCAGCATGGGTTGGAACGATCCGCAGAATCAGCGCAAGAACGCGGCTAAGCTCTATCTCGACACCCTGCCGGGCGACGACCGAGTTGCCGCGATCGATTTCGACAGCGCGGTGCGCGCCTACAACCCCGACGTGCTCGACGTGAGCGATCCCGATCAGCGGAGCCAGGTGGTGTCGGTGATCAACTCCGTCGACTCGAGCGGAGGCACCAACATCGGCACCGCGGTCGCCCGCGCGTGCGAGATCCTCAATCGGCCGACGGCGCAGAATCCGCTGAAGGCGGCGATCGTGCTCACCGACGGCCAGGACTCGGTGACCGACGAAGAAAAGGAGTGCTTCCTCTACGACGAGGTGATCTTCCTCGGCAGCGCATCGAACGGTATCGTCTCCGGCGGTGTCGTTCCCAACAAGGCCGTCGCCCCGAACAACGGCTGGACGCTGCACGTGCTCGGCTTCGGCGGCGCCGTCCAATCGCAGCTCGACGCCATCATCGCGGACACCACGCCGGGAAGCACCGCGGATATCGTCGGCAGCGCCGAGGAGGTGCTGTGCCGTATGTTGCAGCTGCGCGCGGTGATCGCCGGTGACGAGCCCGCGCCGTGCACCGAGACCCAGATCGGCCAGGGCCAAACCGTGACCTTCGAGCGCGAAGTCACGGACGCCGAGAAGGCCACCTTCTCGATCGCCTGGGCGGGCACGGCGGACATCGAAATGACCTTGATCGCGCCCTCGGGCCGCGTGATCGACCCCACGGTCGACGCGCCGGACTTGGTCTACACCGCCGGCTCGACTTTCGCGTCGTTTACCCTCGATTGCCCCGAAGCCGGCGTGTGGACGATCGAGCTCTTCGGCGCCTCGATTCCGGCCGGCCTCGCTCCGGTCGTCTTCGGCACCTCCGAAATCGAGGGGGAGAGCTGTGGACCGTCAGAGGCTTGCGGCGTCGACGCCCTGGGCGCTGCCGGAGGCTTCAACGCCTTCGTCGTCGGTGACGTGACGCAGGACCACACGCATATCGGAGGCCGGGTCGCGGCCGGCGGTGACGTCGACTTCGAGCATGTCTTCGTCGGCGCGCAGCTCGGCGCCGACGAGATCGGTGGCGAGACCTTGGTGGCCGGCGCGCATTTGCGCTTCGACCACGGCCGCGTCCAAGGTGGTGATGTGGTTTACGGTCTCTCCGC